>NZ_CP007213.1:0-623941 GCF_001411805.1 Burkholderia plantarii
CCCGTCGGCCAAATGGCCAATCTTCAGCCTGTTCGTCACATATCCATTGAAATAAGAAATTCATCGGGTAAAATTTCAACGATCAAAACAGGAGCGAAAATTGGCAGCCGAAATCATTGCGGTCACGCAGCAGAAGGGTGGTGTCGGAAAAAGCACCATCGCCATGCACCTCGGCGCGGCATTCCATGAAAAAGGAAAGCGCGTCCTCGTCGTCGACGCCGACGGGCAAAACACGCTCATCCACTGGTCCAGCGCATCGGGCGACGCCGAAAACGGCATCCCGTTTCCCGTTGTGAACCTCGCCGAAGCCGGCGGCCAAATCCATCGCGAGATCAAGAAGTTCATCAACGACTATGACATCATCGTCGTCGACTGCCCGCCCTCGATCACCGAAAAGGTCTCCGGCGTCGTGCTGCTAGCCGCCACCGTGGCCGTGGTGCCGACGTCGTCGTCGCCAGCCGATTACTGGTCGAGCGTCGGCCTCGTGAAGCTGATCCAGCAGGCCCAGGTGATGAACGAGGATCTGCGCGCCGTGTTCCTGCTGAACAAGACTGAAGAAAAGCGCATGCTGACGCGGGAATTGAAGCGTGCGATCGAGGAACTGGGCTTCCCGCTGCTGAAAACCCAGATCCCCACGCGCGAGGCCTACAAGCAGGCGATGGCACTTGGCCAGACCGTCCTGCAAATGAACGATCGTGGCGCACGGCTCGCCGCCGCGGAAATTCGCGCATGCGCCGACGAGATCGTCGCCATGCTGCCCTGACTTTATGCGCATAAAGGACCCTGAATGAAACCCTCCCAATTCGCCAAAGGCTTCCAGGCGCGCCCCGATACGACGACCAGCGAAAAGCGCACGGCGCTCGACCGCCTGAATGCGATCGACGGCCTCGTGAAGCCGGATGCATCGGCACCGGCAAAATCGTCGAAGAAGGACATCCCCGTCACGATCGTGGAGACGCCGCCGGCCGAGCCGACCGACGAATCGACGCAATACCACGCGTGGCGCGTCGCCAACCGTTATCAGCCGGGCCAGATCATCGAACTCTCGCTGAAAGCGATCAAGGCCAGCCCGTTCAATCCGCGGCATTTCTATCTGAAATCGTCGATCGCCGAGCTTGCCGTCAACCTTGCTAAGCAAGGGCAGCAGCAAGCGATCCACGTGATTCCCGACTACGAGAATCCCGGCACCTTTTTCGTCAGCGATGGCGGCCGGCGCGTGCGTGCGCTGAAAGAAGCGAACAAGGAATCGGTGAAGGCGATCGTGGTCGATATCCCGATCGGCATCGAAAGCTACAAGCTTGGTTACGATCTGAATGTCCAGCGCGATTCGCAGACGGTCTTCGACAACGCCGTCGTTTGGCGCCGGTTCCTGGAAGAAAACTATTTCCAGAGTCAGAAGGAGCTGGCCGAGCATCTCGGCATCGACGAATCGACGATCGCCGTCGCGCTATCGATCGGCAAGCTGCCGGAAGCGGTGATGCAGGAAATGGTCACGCGCACCGATCGTTTCGGTTCGAACATGGCGTACCAGGTCGGTCGCTATCACACGGCGCGCGGGACCGACGCCACGCTGCGGCTGATCAACAAGATTCTGTCCGACGATCTGAGCACGCGCCAGGTTGCCGACATCGTGAAGGGCAGGGCGAACACGCAGGAGAACGCGAAGCCGGCTGGCCGCCAACGCTACGCGCAACGTCACGAGATCAAGATGAACGGCTCGACGGTCGGCGATCTGAAGTCCTATGGCGAGGATCGACTCGAGCTGCGGCTGCGCGGCCTGACGCGTGAGAAGCGCGATGAAATCCTGCAGCAACTCGAAAAGATGCTGTTGAACTGACGTCGCCGGTGGCCTCGCGCCAGTCGGCCAGCGATACCGATGGCGAACAGCGCGGGACGCACGCCAGACCGCGCAGGCCCAACAGGCGAATGTGCGCGGATCACACCGCCTCGCGCCAAGCGATCCAGACACCCCGAAGGCCGCACCGCGGACTTCGGGGTGTTTCCATTCGGCGGCCAACACGGCGCTCGTCAACGCAATCGATCTCCCTCGGCCGGGAAAACGACTTCCGCCAGCGCCGACAATCACGATGCCGATGCGCCGTTTCCCGCCATCTCCGCTCGTGTCGCTCGACGGGCACCCGACAGCCTCGATCCCCGACAGTCGGCGTCGGCTCGCCAAAGCGCCCCAGGCAGGAACCACACATCCATCGCACACGGCAACCACGCACACCCAATCAGCGCCTCGCCTTTCGCCCGTTCCACACGCGAATCCAAGCAAAAAAACCGAACCCGTTCAAAACAGGTTCGGCTTTTTAAAAAACTTCAGCGCGAAAGCAAACGTCGTCGCGAACTACCGCCTCACATTTTTCAAGCCGCGCGTGACTGGTTCAGCGTGAACGCGAGCAGATCGCCATCGGTCGGCTCGCCCCAGGTCTTCAGCGCGAGCCAGTCGAAGAACGCGGTTTCAACGAGTTTCGAATCGAGGCCGCGCCGGCGCCAGTCGTCACGCAGGTGCGAACCAAGCGCCGGCAGCACGTCGCTCTCGAACGAGGTGCGCGCAAGGTCGCGTTCGGCCTCGCCCTGTTCCTCGTAGAGCGCCTTCGCCTCCTTGCGGCGATACGCATCGTATTCGCCGCGCAGGCGCGCCTTCGGATCGTCGGCCACGCCGGTCGCCGACGCGACCGCCGCCAGCTTGCCCGCGGTGCTACCCGGCAATGCGTCGGCGGGATCGGCCACCGGCGGCGCATAGCCCTTCTTCAGCGCATCCTTGAACAGCGCCGCCGCGCTACGCACCGGCGGCAGTGTCGTGCTGCGCATCCGCTGCTCGGTCATCTGCAGCGCCGCGCGAATCCGGTTTTCCTCGCTGTCGGCATAGAGCGTCTGCGCTTCCTTCAGCGGGATGCCGATCTTCACCATCCGGTCGACAAGCGTGCTGTCGAACACGTTCGGATGTTCGTCGAGCGCGAGCATCGGCTGCTTGCGCTCCGACACGCGGAACTGGATCTCGGCCACACGGCGCCCTTCGCGGTGCTCGATCAGCTCGACGAAGATGTTCGTGACGGCGTTGACCTCGGCGATCGCCGGGCGCAGATAATCGCGCTTGAAATACTTGTACTCGCGCTTCGCTTCGTCGCCGGCCTCGGTGTCGGGCGTGCCCGACAGGATCGGGCGCCACCATTCCCACGGCTCGCGCATCGTCAGATGGCTCGGGTTCGTGAGGTAGCGCACGCAGATCTCGTAGAGCGCGAGGCCCGCGCTGCTGCGCAGCTGGCTCTGGAACTGCAGGCTCAGGCGTGCGTACTGCACCGGATCGAGCAGCTTCTTCTTGATCTTCGGCGCGAACGAGAATTCGACCCAGACGCGGCGCGTGGCCGGGTCTTCGAGAATTTCGGCATCGGCGATCAGCGTCGAGATGCCCCATTTTCGGCCCGGCTTCTGGCTCGAGGTGCCGGTACTCCACTCCACCTGCACCGACACCATGCGCCGCAGGTGTTCCTTGACGAGCGCGGTGTCGTTCGAATCGAAGGCGGAGTTCGCGACGATGTCGGACAGCAGCGCACGATAGGTGTCGCCGGAATCGTCGGCCTGCTGCGCCACGGCGAGCAGGACGTTGAAGAGCTTGCGGGTCAGCAGCGTGATCTTGCCGCTCTTCGGCTGAATGGCGATCGCCTCGACCGCCTTTCGCAATTCGGCGGAGCTGGCATTCACCACATCGACATCGGTTTTCTTCGCGCGCTTCGTGGCCATGCGTCGGGTCGGAGAGGGAAAGTTTCCCGCAAGGATAGCGGCTGTGGTGATGGTCGTCTATAAGTGCGGCCTCACCATAGGCGGTGAAGCGGGACGATTCTGGCCACCTCACCCCAGGCTTTTTCCCGGAAAAGCTCACCGGTGGAAATTCCGGTGATTCGCGCCTCACCTTGGCTGCCGCGGGTGACGCGGACGCGCATGATATCCGCACCGATCCCGACTCGTCGAGTCGTCTCCCGTATCGGCTCACCTCAAAAATTTTTATCGCGATCTGGTGACACCGGCGCGTCACGGTGATCGTCGCGTGGCTGTCGGGAATCACTTGCGCGATCATGCGCATCCGCTGTGGGACCGCGGATTGCCGGGCAGCGAGCCGGCCGGTACGGCACGACTCCATCGGCAAGATCCAGCAATCCCCGGTGCTCGGCGCCCCCGCCTCGCCGGCACACAGGCATCGCGAGCGGCCCGTGCAACCCCGGCCGCCAGGTCGCCAAGCATCGGCTGTGCTCTCTCGCCAGACCGGACATCCCCGAATCGGTATCTGAAACGCCGCCGAACGGCCGGCTCGGCGCCGCCCGAACCACGACGGTGCCGCCATCATCCCGGCGCACCGCCCATTCCGGCGTATTTCCGGCCCGTCAGCGGTTCGATTGGCCACGGCCCCCATCTCGCCGGTTCGATCTCCAGCGGCCCCGGCCATGACCGCGCGACCGCCGCAAACCGGTGTCCGCAGCATCCGCCGCCGATCGATTCCCGCGACCCGCACCACCCGCCACGCCGCATCTCGCATTGGAGCCCGCCAGACGCCCCTGTGCGGCCTTGGCAAGCCAACCTGCCGTCCCGGCGCTCCGTCAGGCCCGTCAAAAGCCCTTGAGAACGCCCAGGTGCGGGCGAGCGCCAGTTCCCCCTCACCGAACCCGGCGTGCACCGCGCCCGGTCCCCAATCCCTGTCAGGTGGCATCAATCAAGGCGCCAGACTCACCGCCGACGACAACCGGCATCCCGAATCGCCCCTCCGTGGCCACGAACGCGCGATCGATCCACAAAGATATCCACAGCCGGCCTTTATCCAGCACGCCCGGCGGGCCTGCCATTACACGCGACAAATACAGTTGTCCACAGCGAGAAGCGGGCCGACGCGACGGCATTTTCCCTGATCCGCGTCCCGCCTCCCGCAAAACCTCACCTTTCCGCCGAAACCGGTGAAACCCTCCTGCAAACGAAAAGCACCGACATACGGGGCCCCACAGCCCGAAGCCTCCCGAAAACCCTCACCTTTGGCTTTCCCGCTCGGGCACCCATCGCGTTTTCCATCCTCCCGAAAACGCTCACCTTACGCGGAACGAGGTATAAAACATCAATGATTTCATGAGGTTACCTATTGTCCGGCAATCTCGCGACGATCGGGACAAGATCCCGGAAATCCTCACCTTTGGCGAATCCTCGATGCCCGGTCCGCTCCGATTCGGTCCTGAAAAACCTCACCTCTTGCGAAATTGGCCATGAAAAATGCGCCTCGACACCCACTCCCGGCGAGGGTTTGCGGGTAAGTGGACGCCCACTGTTCCCGAAAAGCCTCACCTTTCGCATTTTTTTGACTGTGATACGCTCCCGAAAAATCTCACCTCAGACCATTTTCGGCCTGGATTTCCGAGGTCCTGAAATCGCTCACCGATCCCGGGACTGGCGCTGAATTTGCAGGCAAAGGCTCCCGAAAAGCCTCACCTTAGGGGCTTCAAGGCCTGTGAAGCTGCTTAAAACGGTATTTTTTCCCGTAAAGGCTCACGTCAGCCCAGGCCCGAGTCCCGAGAACGCTCACCTATGCCTAATCGGTGGGCAAAATCCGCGCCAAAACGGAGGCGAACGAAGGTCCCGCAAACCCTCACCTCTCGGTAAACGCCATGAAACGGGGCGATTCAGGCACCATGCGGGGGCCGCGGGCACAGCCCTCCCGAAAAACTTCACCTTTCGCACCGGCTGCGCGAGACTGTGATCCTGAATCCGCTCACGATCTTTCCCGCAACGGCTCACGCTGATCCCCGAACCCCATCACTTCGGGTCCTGCAAAAGATCACCATGCTTCCCGCAAAGCTTCACCTTGTCGGCCGCAATCCCTTACCCAGTAAGGCTGTGCGGTGGCGTTAACGTTTTTAACAAGGGTTCAAGGGTGTTTACTTTTATTACTCTCTAGGCGCCACCCGCGAGTTTCCTGAAACATCGCTTCTTTCCCCCTCCGTCCCTGTGAAACATCCCCATATTTTTGAAAGCAGGATGCTTTGCTTGTAGAAACAAGGGGTTAGCACAGAAAGTTCGATTTGTTTCACGGCATTCGACGAACTGACACGGTAGCGGCGGCTGTGGCACACCCAGGCATGCCATCTGCGAACAATTTTCGCCAAGCACAAGAAACGCGTATTGTTCGCTACGTATTTCGTTATGATTGGTACGTTTTGCTTTTCTGCCAATCGAACCATGACTCCCGACCATCCGCTTCGCCAGACCATTCGCGAAGAACTCGACGCGATGCGCGCCACCGGCGCGCGCCGGCAGGACCTCTCGCTGCACGCCTGCAAGCGTCTGTTCTTCGATCTCGGCGTCCGGCCATCGGCCGCCAACGTCCGCGAACTGACCCAGACCGGCAGCGCCGGCGACATTCCGAAAGACATCGACTTTTTCTGGGAACGGATCCGCTCTGCCTCGAAAGTTCGGCTCGACGGCAGCCATCTGCCGAAGGCGCTCGAAGGCAAGGCCGGCGAACTGCTCGGCGCGCTCTATGACGAGGCATTGAAGGAAGCGCGAACCGCGCTCGAGGCCGAACGGCAACTGGCCGACGACCAGATCGCCGCCGCGGTGCAGCAGGTCCGCGATGCCGGTATCCGGCACGAGACGCTCGAAGCCGCGCTCGCGCGCAGCGAGAACCGTGCGGAACAATTGCAGGCGAAGCTCACCGAAGCCGAAATCCAGCTGGCCACCGCGTCGCTGCATGGCAGCGCGCATCACGACTCGCTGCAGGCGCTGACCCAGCGGCTCGAAAACGAAAACGAACTGTTGAACCGGCGGCTCGAGGCCGAGCAGCAGCAAAACGCGTCGCTGCGCGAGCGGATCGACGCGCTGCACGTCGAGGCACGCCAGAACACCGAGCACTATGCGCAGCAGATCAAGGATGCGATCGCCGAGGCCGAGCGCCGCGTCAAGCCGATGCTGGTCGAGCTCGATTCGCTGAGAAGCATGGCCGGCACCTACCAGGCGGGCCTTCGCGACGTGAACCGCAAGGAATTCGAGTTCTTGCAGCAGCTCAGCGCCGCGAAGGCGCGGGCCGACCGGCTTGACGAGCAGCTGCGCGGCCAGGGCGACGAGTTAGCCGCCGCAAGTCGCGAGATCGAGACGCTGCGCGCCGCACAGGGGATTCCGCCTGAAATGGCCGCGCTGTTGCAGCGGCTCGCGAACGCTGGCCAGCTCGATGCATCGGCGTTCGAGGCGATCGGCACCTCGCTCGATGCGCACGTCGCGCTGCCGGCGCGCTGCCCGAAATGCGATGAAGGCGAGCCCGAGCTGTCACACGCGGCCGACGGCTACGAACTGCTGTGTCCCGAATGCGAACATGCGTCCGGCGCCTGTGCCTCGCGGCTCGAAGCCGTCGCACAGTTCAGCCGGATCGGTTGATCGGCCGATCGGCGGCGCGCCGATTGTGCCAAAGGTGAGGAAAAACGGGAGGGGAAAGGTGAGGGCCTGCGGGAACGAAAAGCTCACGCCTTCAGACCAGGCCGGGCTCCGAGGCCGATGACACCACGGTCTCTTCGTCTTCGGCGGCGGTTTTTTCCAGGTTGCCGCGCCAGCTTCGCCACGCGCGATGCAGCCGGTTCGCGGACACGGCCTGCATGAAGCCGAGCCAGTGGCCGACGCGCTCGGGCGTGACGCCGTTCTCGAACAGCTCGGCCGCGAACGTATTGCGCAGCGTCTGCGGGCTCGCGCGCGCGACGCGCGACGCGGTGATATCGGCCGCTTCGATGATCGCGTCGACCGCGCGCAGCATGGTCGCCTTGTGCATCGGCCGGCCCGCGAGCGATGACGGAAACACGAGATCGCCGGGAATGTCGCAGCGGCGCCGCTCGGCCAGCCACGCGTCGAACAGCGCGATCGCGAACGAGGCGAGGTGCGTTTCGCGTTCGAAATCGGGATGGTTCGACGGAATCCGCACCGCCGGCTCGCCCGGTTTCACGCAACTAATGGTGAGCGCGCGCGCTTCGCCCGTTTTCAGTCCACCACCGAGGAACGCGGCCACCAGCGCCCGGTCGCGGCGTTCCTTCCATTGCGACATGCCAATGGTCGGCAAGGGCGAAAACAGATAGGCGAGCAGCGCCGCGCGCTCGGATGGCGAGAGGAAGCTGGTGGGTTCGTTGTCGCGCGCGCGGCGCCAGCTTGCTTCGCCATCCTGAGCAATGAAGCGGGCCGGATTCGTCGAGCCGAATTCGTTGCGGCGCACGTGATCGAGCACGCGCTCGATCAGCCGCAGATAGCGCACACGCTGCGTTTTTTTGATCGGCAACTCGCCGACGAAATTCGCGATCGACTGGGTGTCGACGGTCGCGAGCGTCTGCTGCCGTTCGGCGAGCCAGGCGAGGAACGCGCCCCATTGGGCGCGATACACGTCGGCCGACGAACGCCGAAACGCCTGGGTAGCGAGCCACGCGTCGAACGACGCGTTCGGTTGGGCGACCCAGTCGGCCTCGGTGCCGTCGAACAGATCGGGTTCGGCGGCCTCTGGCGTTCCGGTGGCCCCGGAGCTTGGGAGGGACATGTCTATTAATCCGTTAGTTGCTTGTTTGAGCGTAGTGCATGAGCGCCGGTTCGGCCAGTCGGCGGCGCCGGTGCTTCGCTGACCGGGCGCTATCGCGCCGGCCGGCGGCTGATTGACCGGCGAGCGCCCGGCTTCAGCCGCCCCAGATCCGCACGCGCCGCGGCCGCTTGCTGGCGACGGGCTGCGCCGGCCCGAGCGCGGGCTGACGCGAGGCGGCCTCGAAGGCCGACACGGCATACGAGAGCACGGCCGGCAGCGCGTTCGATTGCGCGACGTCGATCGGATCGTCGGTTTCCGGGAAGTGGAAATCCTCCGGCCGCTCGAACAGGCAGCGGACGAACGGATCGTGCCGCGCCGCGAAGCCGAGATCGGCCAGCGCCTCGGCCTCGATCGCCTGCAGCAGCCGCCACGTCAGCGGCACCTGCTGACGGATGTAGCGGGTGGCGATGTGGCGAACGATTTTCTCCATGTCTTGCGCCGCAGCCTTGAAGCTGAGCGCGGCCAGGTCCTGTTCGGTCATAGCGGGCTCCTCATGAGCCTGTACTGTACAAATATACAGTGGATTGCGCAACTGGCGGATTCGACAGGACCGGCGCGGAAAGCCGGCGCCCGCGCGGCGTCTGGAGGGCGGGGGCGGACGTGGATCGCGGGGAATCGGCGACGGATCAGCGGTGGATCACGATCAGCAGCGCCTTGGCCTCGCCGCGCCCGGCGTTGCGGATCGCGTGCGGCGCGTCGGCCGCATAGCGCGCGGTTTCGCCCGTCTTGAGGCGGCGCGAGGTGGTGCCGGCCTCGATCTCGATCGCGCCGGCCAGCACCGTCAGGTGCTCGCGCGTGCCGGGCTCGTGCGCGTTCGAGACCAGCGCCCCGCCGGCCGGCAGCGTCAGCTCATACCACTCGAAGCGGCCCGCCAGCTCGATCGGGCCCCACACGCGCAACTGGTATTGCCCGTCGTGGCCGGCCAGCGTCGGGATGTCGTGCAGGCCGTCCACGCGAATCGTCTCCGGCGATTTCGGCGGCGCAAACAGTTCGTCGAGGCTGATGCCGAGCGCGTTGGTCAGCCGCCATGCCACCGCGATGGTCGGATTGGCCTTGTCGCGCTCGATCTCCGAGAGCATCGATTTCGACACGCCGGCCGCGCGCGAGAGGTCGTCGAGCGTCAGCTTGCGTTCGTTGCGCAGCCGTTGGATCGTCTCGCCGACGCGCGGCGGCGTGGCGGCATCCGTGGCCGGCGCGGGGGCGCCGCGGCGCGTGGCGGAAGAACTTGCCATTTGTGGTCCGTTCGCTTAGAGTCGTTCGATATCTCGAACTCGTGTTCGAAATACAGGAAAAATACGGTAAACCTAACGGGCGACTATAACAGTAGCAGGCCGTGCGGCGGCCGCCACGAGCGAGCCGGCCGCGCGCCGATTGCCCACCCAGGAGCAAACAGATGCGTGATGCCTTCCTCGCCCACGTGCGCGGGACCCTCGACCAGATCCGCGCCGACGGTTTCTACAAGACCGAGCGCGAGATCGCCAGCCCGCAGGCGGCGGACGTGACGCTGGCCGACGGCGCCGGCGTGCTCAATTTCTGCGCGAACAACTATCTCGGTCTCGCCAACGACACGCGGCTCGTCGCGGCCGCGCGCGCGGGCCTCGAGCGCGACGGCTTCGGGATGGCGTCGGTGCGCTTCATCTGCGGCACGCAGACGGTCCACAAGCGGCTCGAGGCGGCGATCTCGGCGTTCCTCGGCACCGACGACACGATCCTCTATTCGAGCTGCTTCGACGCGAACGGCGGCCTGTTCGAGACGCTGCTCGGCGAGGAAGACGCGATCATCAGCGACGAGCTGAACCACGCCAGCATCATCGACGGCGTGCGGCTGTCGAAGGCCAAACGGTTCCGCTACAAGAACAACGACCTGCAGGATCTGGAGGCGAAGCTGCAGGAGGCCGACGCGGCCGGCGCGCGCTTCAAGCTGGTGGCTACCGACGGCGTGTTCTCGATGGACGGCATCATCGCCGACCTGAAGGGCATCTGCGACGTGGCCGAGCGCTACGGCGCGCTGGTAATGGTCGACGATTCGCACGCGGTCGGCTTCATCGGCGAACACGGCCGCGGCACGCCCGAACATTGCGGCGTGGCCGATCGCGTCGACATCATCACCGGCACGCTCGGCAAGGCGCTCGGCGGCGCCTCGGGCGGCTACGTGGCGGCCCGCCGCGAAATCGTCGAGCTGCTGCGCCAGCGCTCGCGCCCGTACCTGTTCTCGAACACGCTCGCGCCGAGCATCGCCGAGGCCTCGCTCGCCGTGCTCGAACTGCTCGCGAGCGACGAGGGCGCGCGGCTGCGCGCGCAGGTGCGCGAGAACGGCGCGCGGTTTCGCGCGAAGATGAGCGCGGCCGGCTTCACGCTGGTGCCGGGCGAACATCCGATCATCCCGGTGATGCTCGGCGACGCGCAGGTGGCCACGCGCATGGCCGACGCGCTGCTGGCCGAGGGCGTCTACGTGGTCGGCTTCTCGTTCCCGGTGGTGCCGCGCGGGCGCGCGCGGATCCGCACGCAGATGAGCGCGGCGCACACGCCCGGGCAGATCGACCGCGCCGTGGACGCGTTCGTGCGCGTCGGCAAATCGCTCGGCGTGATCTGAGGAGACGGCACGATGAAAGCGCTGGCAAAACTCGAACGGGGCCCCGGCCTCACGCTGACCGACGTGAAGATGCCCGAGGTCGGCCATAACGACGTGCTGATCAGGATTCGCCGCACGGCGATCTGCGGCACCGACATCCATATCTGGAAGTGGGACGACTGGGCGCAGAAGACGATTCCGGTGCCGATGCACGTCGGCCATGAATACGTGGGCGAGATCGTCGAGATGGGGCAGGAAGTGCGCGGCTTCGCGATCGGCGACCGCGTGTCGGGCGAAGGCCACATCACCTGCGGCTTCTGCCGCAACTGCCGTGCGGGCCGCAGGCATCTGTGCCGCAACACGGTGGGCGTGGGCGTGAACCGCGAGGGCGCGTTCGCCGAATACCTGGCGATTCCGGCCTTCAACGCGTTCAAGATCCCGCCCGAGATCTCCGACGATCTGGCCGCGATCTTCGATCCGTTCGGCAACGCCACGCACACCGCGCTGTCGTTCAACCTGGTCGGCGAGGACGTGCTGATCACGGGCGCCGGGCCGATCGGCATCATGGCCGTGGCGATCGCGCGGCACGTGGGCGCGCGCAACGTGGTGATCACCGACGTCAACGACTACCGGCTCGAACTCGCGCGCAAGATGGGCGCGACGCGTGCCGTGAACGTCTCGCGCGAATCGCTGCGCGACGTGATGCACGAGCTGCACATGACGGAAGGTTTCGACGTGGGGCTGGAGATGTCGGGCGTGCCGAGCGCGTTCACGAGCCTGCTCGATGCGATGAACCACGGCGGCAAGGTCGCGCTGCTCGGCATCCCGCCCGCGCAGACCGCGATCGACTGGAACCAGGTGATCTTCAAGGGGCTCGAGATCAAGGGCATCTACGGTCGCGAGATGTTCGAAACCTGGTACAAGATGGTGGCGATGCTGCAAAGCGGCCTCGACCTCTCGCCGATCCTCACGCACCGCTACGCGGTGGCCGACTACGAACAGGCGTTCGCGTCGATGCTCTCGGGCGAGAGCGGCAAGGTGATCCTCGACTGGAGCGCCGTGCCGGCCACCGCCTGAGCCCTGCCGCCGGATGCGCCCGCATCCGGGCGAATCCTCGATGCCGCTGTCGGCGCGCCGCGCCGGCGGCGGCATTTTTCATGAACGCGGGGCGGGCGTGCCGCCGTCGTTGTCGCCGTCATTTCCGGCGCCCGCACGAGGCCAGCGTGACGAGGCGCGGCCCCGATTCGGCCAGCGCGACGGGCCGGTTGGTCGGCCGGCACAGCATCGCGCTGTCGTAGCCGCGCCCGGGGAAGCGCACCACGTCGGCGATCTCGAAGCCGAGGCCCTGATAGAACGCGAGCAGATGGGTGGCCGGCTGCGGCGTGTCGAGCGCGAGTCGCGCATAGCCGCGCGAGGCGGCCCAGCGCAGCGCGTAGGCCACCAGCGCGCGGCCCACGCCGCGCCCCTGCCAGACCGGGTCGACACCGAACTGCCGGAGGCTCGCGACGTCGCGGCTGCGATAGAGGTCGTTCGAGGCGGCGCCGTCGCGCTCGTGCAGCGTCATGGTCGCGATCAGATGGCCATGGCAGGTCGCCACGAAGCAGGTGCCGGCCAGCGCGCGCTGGCGCGTGGCGGCGGCCGGCTGGTCGACGCAGGGGCAGTTGAGCCCCATCGCGCCGAGCCGCGCGAACGCGCGGTGCAGCAGGTCGGTCAGCGTGTCGTAGGCGTCGCTCGCGGGATCGAAGCGCCGCAGCACGATGCGATCGTGCGGCTTCGGCAGGTAGGCGGTGATCGGGGCGGGGGCGAGACGCGGAGTCGACATGGTGTTCCCTGGACCTGATTCGGTTGTCCGAAGTGTAGGAACGCGCGGTCGCGCCGATCAAGAAAAAATCTCGTAAACACTGCGCGCTGCGGGCTGACCCGCGGCACGCGTGAATCCTTGGCAAGCCTTATCGGGCGGGGCTTTCAGCGCTCTGGGCGCCGTCGGTCGCGCCCGGCGGCGCCATCTCGAACTCGGCCTCGATCCGCACGCGCACGTCGTCGCCGACGGCCGGATACCAGGTCGGAATGCCGAACGCGGCGCGGCTGAACGTGCCGTTCGCCGAGAAGCCGACGGTCGGCTGCTTCGTCAGCGGATTGCGCCCGTAGCCGTTGAACGTGACGGCCAGCGTGACCGGCTGCGTCGTGCCGCGGATCGTCAGGTTGCCGGCCAGCTTGCCGGTGTGCTCGCCGGTCGGCGTCCAGCCGGTGCTGTCGAAGCGGATCGACGGGTAGCGCGTGGCGTCGAGCGCGTCGCTGCCCGCGATCATCCTGTCGAGCACGGGGACGTTGGTGTCGATGCTGGTCGCGTCGATCGTCGCGCTGACCTGGCTCAGGGCCGGGCCGCCGGCGCGCCAGTCGAGCACGGCGCTGGCGCGGTCGAAGCGCATCGTGAAGCGCGAATAGCCGAAGTGCGAGACGTCGAAGCCGACGCTCCAGTGATGCGGATCGAGCGTGTAGCGGCCGGCCGGCACGTTTTCCGTCGCCGTGCTCACGTGGTGCGTGAGCACCGCCACCGGCGTGCAGCCGACCACGACCGCCAAACCGACGCTGCCTGCCAGCGCGCGCCAGCGCGCGTCGAACCGTCTGATCATGTTCGTCTCCTGTCCATGTCCATGCACGATAGCGCATCCGGGCCGGGCGGGCCGGATCGCCGCCGGCAAAGTTCGGCGGCTGCGACCGTGGTTCGGCGATGTCATCGATTCGACAGATTTCATCGACGGGCATTGACAAGGTGGAATGATCGTTCTACCTTATGCGACATGAACGATACGACCCAACGATCCCCACGCGCCGCCGAGGCGCCGGACCCGCAAGCCGGCGGCGCGCGCGAGCGGCTGCTGGAGGCGGCCGAGGCGCTCGTCTACGCGGGCGGCATCCATGCGACCGGCGTCGACGCGATCGTCAAGCGCTCGGGCGCCGCGCGCAAGAGCTTCTACACGCACTTCGAATCGAAGGAGGCGCTGGTGGCCGCCGCGCTCGCGCGGCGCGACGACCGCTGGATGGCCTGGTTCATCGACGGCACGCTCGAGCGCGCGCGCACGCCGCGTGCCCGCCTGCTGGCAATGTTCGACGTGCTGCACACGTGGTTCGAGCAGCCCGACTTCCACGGCTGCGCGTTCATCAATGCGGCGGGCGAGATCGGCGACGTGAACGATCCGATCCGCGGCGTCGCGCGCTATCACAAGGCGCGGCTGCTCGACTTCGCGCGCGAGCAGTGCGAGGCGTTCGCGCTGGCCTGCGGCGCGCCGCAGCGCGATGCCGTGCGGCTCGCGCGCCAGTGGCTGGTGCTGATGGACGGCGCGATCGCGGTGGCGCTCGTCAGCGGTGACGCATCGGCCTCGCGCGACGCGCGCGACGCCGGCGAGGTGCTGCTGGCCGCGTTCGAGACGCGCGCCGGCTGACGGCGCCGCCACGGAAACACGAAGGCGCGCGCCACGCGGCGCGCGTCACGACACCCGGCCGCGCTGCCCGCGGGCCACGGCGGGTGCGGAGATGACCAAACGCCGGGCGCGGTTGCCGGCACCATGAAACCTGCCGCGCGATGGCGCGACAGCTTGTTTGCAGTCCTCACGAAGCCAGGAGAATCCGATGTCTGAAGTCAGCGAAGTCCGTCCGCCGGTGCCGCCGTTCACGCGCGAAACCGCCATCCAGAAGGTGCGTGCCGCCGAAGACGGCTGGAACACGCGCGACCCGCAGCGCGTGTCGCTCGCCTACACGCGCGACAGCAAGTGGCGCAACCGCGCCGAATTCGTGACCGGCCGCGAGGCGATCGTCGGCCTGCTCACGCGCAAGTGGGCGCGCGAATTCGACTATCGCCTGATCAAGGAGCTGTGGGCGTTCGACGGCAACCGCATCGCCGTGCGCTTCGCCTATGAATGGCGCGACGACGCCGGCAACTGGTTCCGTTCGTATGGCAACGAGAACTGGGAGTTCGACGAGAACGGCCTGATGGCGCACCGCCACGCGAGCATCAACGATCTGCCGATCCGCGAGCAGGACCGCCTGTTCAAGTGGCCGCTCGGCCGCCGGCCGGATGATCATCCGGGCCTGTCGGACCTCGGGCTGTAACGCTTGCGGCGCGGCACGCGATCGAGCTTGCGACTCACTGCTTGATCACGCTATCCGGAAGGTGAGCCGATACGGGACCGGAACACGCGCCGAGGTGAGAGTTTTCGGGACCTGACGAACGGTGCGGCCGGCGCCCCGCGCGGCTGCACCGTTCGTTTTTTTGGTGACGCGTCGCGCGTCTGCGTCAGCCGAGCAACTGCGCGGCCACCGCCTCGCCCACTTCCCGCGTGCCGGCCTGGCCGCCCAGGTCGCCCGTGCGCGGGCCGTGCTTCAGCACGTGCTCGATCGCGGCGAGGATCGCGTCGTGCGCCTCGCGCTCGACGCCTTCGCCATGGCCGAGGAAGTCCACCATCATCGCGGCCGACCAGATCATCGCGATCGGGTTCGCGATCTCGCGCCCCGCGATGTCGGGCGCCGAGCCATGCACGGGCTCGAACAGCGACGGGAACCTGCGGTCCGGGTTCAGGTTCGCCGACGGCGCGATGCCGATCGTGCCGGTGCAGGCGGGGCCCAGGTCGGAGAGGATGTCGCCGAACAGGTTCGAGGCCACCACCACGTCGAAGCGGTCCGGGTTCAGCACGAAGCGCGCGCACAGGATGTCGATGTGCTGCTTGTCCCACTTCACCTCGGGATAGCGGGCCGCCATCTCGGCCGCGCGCGCGTCCCACCACGGCATGCTGATCGCGATGCCGTTGCTCTTGGTCGCGACGGTCAGCTGCTTCGCGCGGCGCTGCGCGAGATCGAACGCGAACTTCATCACGCGCTCGGTGCCGATGCGCGTGAACACGGCCTGCTGCACCACGAACTCGCGCTCGGTGCCTTCGAACATCGCGCCGCCCACCGACGAATATTCGCCCTCGGTGTTCTCGCGCACGATCATGAAATCGATGTCGCCGGCCTTGCGGTTCGCGAGCGGGCTCGGCACGCCCTCGAACAGCCGCGCCGGCCGCAGGTTCACGTACTGGTCGAACTCGCGGCGGAACTTCAGCAGCGAGCCCCACAGCGAGATGTGATCGGGCACCGCGTCGGGCCAGCCGACCGCGCCGAACAGCAGCGCGTCCATACCCGAAAGTTGCGTTTTCCAGTCGTCGGGCATCATCTGGCCGTGCTGCGCGTAGTAATCGCAGCTGGCCCAGTCGATATGGGTCGCCTCGAAGCGGATGCCGAAGCGCCGCGTGACCGCGTCGAGCACGCGCATGCCTTCCGGCATCACCTCGCGGCCGATGCCGTCGCCGGGAATCACCGCAATCCTGTAGACCTTCTCGCTCATCGCCGTGCCTCCTCGTCGTCGTCATGATCGAAGGTGCGCGCCGGCAAGCCCCGGCGCGCACCGCATCCGCCTAGTGTATTGATTCCGTGCCGGATTAGAATCGGTATCCGGTTAAACGACTTTCCACGAATCGTGAATAAAGCACCGAATCTCGACGACCTGCGCGTGTTCAGCACGGTGGTGCGGCTGGCGAGCTTCAGCGCCGCGGCCGAGCGGCTCGGCGTCTCGCCCGCCTACGTCAGCAAGCGCGTCGCGCTGCTGGAGACGCAGCTGGGCACGCGACTGCTGCATCGCTCGACGCGCCGCGTGGCCGTGACCGATTCCGGCGAGCGCGTGGTGGCGTGGGCCGAGAAGATCCTCGACGACGTCGATCATCTGGTGGAGGACGTCTCGACCGCGCGCACGGTGCCGCGCGGCACGCTGCGGATCTCGAGCAGCTTCGGCTTCGGGCGTCACGTGCTCGCGCCGGCGCTGCTCGACTTCAATGCACGCTATGCGCAGATCGACGTGCGGCTCGATCTGTTCGACCGGCTGGTGGACGTGGCCGGCGAGGGCTTCGATCTCGACGTGCGGATCGGCGACGAGATCGCCGAGCACCTGATCGCCCGGCGGCTCGCCGAGAATCATCGCGTGCTGTGCGCCTCGCCCGACTATCTCGCGAAGCACGGCGCGCCGCGCCAGATCGCCGATCTCGGCGCGCATCAGTGCCTCGCGATCAAGGAGCGCGATCACCCGTTCGGCGTCTGGCGGCTCACGCAGCGCGGCGAGACGACTTCGGTGAAGGTCGGCGGCGCGCTCTCGACCAACCATGGCGAGGTGGCCGTGCAATGGGCGCTGGCCGGGCGCGGGATCGTGCTGCGCTCGATCTGGGAGGCCGGGCCGCTGCTCGCGAGCGGCGCGCTCAGGCGCGTGCTGCCCGACGTCACGCAGCCTGCCAACGTCTGGGCCGTCTATCCGGCGCGGCTCGCCGCGTCGGCGAAGGTGCGCGTCTGCGTCGATTTCCTCGCGCAGGCGTTCGCGCAATGGCCCGGCGCCACCGCCTGAGCGCCGGCGAAGCCGCGTGGAGCCGCGCGTTGGGCCGGCGCGGGCACCAACGGTGAAGGTTTTCGGGAGCCCCCGCCAGACGCCCGCGTGAAGTGCGCCCGATCACGTCGATGGCCTCACCCCAGCGTTCGCGGACGGCGCTCGACTCGGGCGACAGTTCACGCAAAAACCCCGAGAAGCCTGCCCGGCGGGCGTTTCCGCGTTTCGGCCGCACCGTGCGACAGCAACGCGTGCCGTAAGTCCGGTGAGTTCGCTCACCGTTGCACATGCACTCAAATCGTCGTTCGCGTGCGAAAGGTGAGTATTTTCGGGAGATCGGCCAAGGCGTGAAAAACGCGTCGCCGTTTGCGAAAGTGAGGCACGGCTGGACCGGCGCCTCACGTTTCACGGCGGCGGCAGCGGGCCGCCTCAGCCTGGCGGATGGCTCGTGTCGTGCGCCTGCTGCAGGCGTTCGCGGCTTTTGGAGAGATGCACGCGCATTGCCGCGCGCGCGTCGTCCGGGTCCTGGCGCTCGATCGCGCGATAGATCCAGCGGTGTTCGTCGAGCACGTGGCGCAGCCGGTCGATCTGGTCGAGTTGGGCAAGTTCGGCACTGCCGAGCCGCGTGCGCGGGCTGGCCGAATGGCCAAGCTGGCTCAGCACGTCGACGAAATAGCGGTTGCCGCTCGCCTGCGCGATCTGCTGGTGGAACTCGATGTCGTGCGCGAGCGTGTCGGTGCTGCCGCGTTCGAGCTCGGCCTCGAAGCGCTCGAGCGCGGCCTGCATCTGCCGCAGGTTCGGCTCGGTGCGCCGTTTCGCGGCCAGCGCCGCCGACGCGGCCTCCACGTCCATGCGGAATTCGAGCACGGCCATCGCGTCGAGCATGTTCGACAGGTCGGCGGTAGGCAGTTGCATCGTCGCGTCGTTGCGCGGCGCGAGCACGAACGTACCTACGCCGTGCCGCGTCTCGACGATGCGCGCGGCCTGCAGGCGCGAGATCGCCTCGCGGATCACCGAGCGGCTGACCGACAGCTGCTTCATCATCGCGACCTCGGTGGGCAGCCGGTCGCCGGGGCGCAGCGTGCCGCGGCGGATTTCTTCGGACAGGGACGCGACGACCTTCTCGGACAGGCTGCTCATGGATGGCTTGCGGTGGGCGGGAATCGGGGGGGCTTGGCGGCGGGACGCTCGGCGATGTCATCCGATGTCCCGGCACGCGGCATCATAGCCGCAAACTTTTCGGATGACGACATTCGGGCGCGTTTGCGGCCTGAATATCGGGAAATCACAGAGAAATGCCGGGCGTTGCGCGCCTGTCGCGCGGCGGCCGGAGACCGCGTCGGATCATCTGACGACAGACTGTGCGGCGGACCACCACGCTGCGCCCATTTGTCAATTTCTTCTTGTTGTCAGACGTCCTAGCATCTGGAATGACATTCCGCGTGTCGAACCTGGCGGCGGCCCGTGACAGCCTGTAGAAAGGCTCGGAACACTACAGGGTTAACGCGGCTAACCGACTTTCCGGTCGTCAGACTACAATGTCGTCAGACAACGTATCACGACGATGGCCGCCCGAATCGGCTCGCTGGTGCGTGAGGTTCATCCGGCCGTGCGCGGCCGTTTCAGGAGACATCGTTGACAGCAGCTCTCGGCATGGCAGCGACCCCGCTCGATTCGGCGGTCACGAAGGTGATGCGGCACGTGATGCCCTTGTTCCTGATCATGTTCATCGCGAACTACATCGACCGCGTGAACATCGGCTTCGTCAACGCGCACATGCACGCCGACCTCGGCATCGGCGCGGCCGCCTACGGGTTCGGCAGCGGGCTGTTCTTCGTCGGCTACGCGATCTTCGAGGTGCCGTCGAATATCCTGATGCAGCGCTTCGGCGCGCGCGCCTGGCTCACGCGGATCATGGGCACCTGGGGCATCGTCGCGGGCCTGATGGCGTTCGTCTGGAACGACACCTCGTTCTACGTGCTGCGCTTCCTGCTCGGCGTGGCCGAGGCCGGCTTCTTCCCCGGCGTGGTGTTCTACTTCACGCAGTGGCTGCCGCAATCGGCGCGCGGCAAGGCGGTGGCGATCTTCCTCGGCGGCTCGGCGTTCGCCTCGGTGCTGTCCGGGCCGATCACGGGCGGCCTGCTGTCGATCAGCGGGCTCGGCCTGAAGGGCCGGCAATGGATGTTCCTGATCGAGGGCGGCTTCTCGATCGTGCTGTGCGGCGTGAGCTGGCTGCTGCTGAAGTCGCGGATCCGCGACGCGCACTGGCTGACCGCCGACGAGCAGCACGCGCTGCAAGCGACGATCGCGGCCGAGCAGGCCGAGCGCGACGCGCGCGGCAACGCCCACGCCCCCACCGCGAAGCTGCTGCGCGATCCGCAGATCCTGCTGTTCTGCTTCCTCTATTTCGCGATCCAGCTGACGATCTACGCGGCCACCTTCTGGCTGCCCACCATCATCCGCAAGATCGGCGGCCTGTCCGATTTCCAGGTGGGCCTGCTCAACGCGATTCCGTGGCTGATCGCGATGGCGGCGATGTATGCGTTCGCGCTGGCCTCGGCGCGCTGGAAGCACCAGCGCGCGTGGCTCGCCACGGCGCTCGTGATCGCGGCCTGCGGCCTGTTCGCCTCGACCACCGGCAACGCGCTGCTGTCGTTCGTCGCGATCTGCTTCGCCGCGATCGGCTTCAAGGCCGCCTCGTCGCTGTTCTGGCCGATCCCGCAGGGCTACCTCGATGCACGCGTGGCGGCCGGCGTGATCGCGCTGATCAACTCGCTCGGCAACCTCGGCGGCTTCTTCGCGCCGGCCGCGTTCGGCTACCTGCAGCAGCACACCGGCTCGATCAAGGGCGGGCTGTACGGCCTGGCCGTCGCCTCGCTGATCGCGGCCGTGGCGGGCTTCTTCGCGCGCAGCCGGCCGAAGGGCGACGCGGAGCCGGAAGCCGGCGCGCTGTCGAGCCGGCCGCGCTGAACACCCGATCCGATTCCGGGCGGCGCCCGCGTGGCGCCGCTGTTTTCCTTCACTCCCGGCGCTGATCGCAGCGCCTTTTCCAGGTAACGCACCATGACCTCGAACCCCGTCCAGGCGAACGCCACCCCCGTCGTGACCGAACTGCGCGTCGTGCCGGTGGCCGGCCGCGACAGCATGCTGATGAACCTGAGCGGCGCGCACGGCCCGTTCTTCACGCGCAATATCGTGATCCTGCGCGACAGCAGCGGCCACACCGGCATCGGCGAAGTGCCGGGCGGCGAGGCGATCCGCAAGACCATCGACGACGCGCGCGAGATCGTGGTCGGCCAGTCGATCGGCAACCTGCAGGCGATGCTGAACCGCGTGCGCTCGCAGTTCGCCGATCGCGACGCCGGCGGCCGAGGCCTGCAGACCTTCGACCTGCGCACCACGATCCACGCCGTCACGGCGCTCGAGGCGGCGCTGCTGGACCTGCTCGGCCAGCACCTGAACGTACCGGTCGCGGCGCTGCTCGGCGAGGGCCAGCAGCGCGACGAGGTGGAGATGCTCGGCTACCTGTTCTACATCGGCGACCGCAACAGGACCGACCTGCCCTACGCAAGCGGCGCCGACGGTCGCGACGACTGGGAACGCCTGCGCACCGAGGAAGCGATGACGCCGGAGGCGGTGGTGCGGCTGGCCGAGGCCGCGCAGGCGCGCTACGGCTTCAACGACTTCAAGCTCAAGGGCGGCGTGCTGGCCGGCGACGCGGAGATCGAGGCGGCGCGCGCGCTGGCCGAGCGGTTCCCGAACGCGCGCGTGACGCTCGACCCGAACGGCGCCTGGTCGCTGGCCGAGGCGGTGCGTCTGTGCCGCGACATGCACGGCGTGCTCGCCTACGCGGAAGATCCGTGCGGCGCCGAGAACGGTTATTCGGGCCGCGAGGTGATGGCCGAGTTCCGCCGCGCCACCGGCCTGCCGACGGCCACCAACATGATCGCCACCGACTGGCGCCAGATGGGCCACGCGATCCAGCTGCAGTCGGTGGACATTCCGCTCGCCGATCCGCACTTCTGGACCATGCAGGGCTCGGTGCGCGTCGCGCAGATGTGCAACGACTGGGGCCTGACCTGGGGCTCGCACTCGAACAATCACTTCGACGTCTCGCTGGCGATGTTCACGCACGTGGCCGCCGCCGCGCCGGGCAAGATCACCGCGATCGACACGCACTGGATCTGGCAGGACGGCCAGTTCCTGACGCAGGATCCGCTGCAGATCGTCGGCGGCAAGGTGAAGGTGCCCGCCAGGCCGGGCCTCGGCATCGAGCTCGACATGGACGCGCTGGAGCGCGCCAACGCGCTGTACGAGCAGCATGGCCTGGGCGCGCGCGATGACGGCATCGCCATGCAGTACCTGATCCCGAACTGGAAGTTCGACAACAAGCGTCCGTGCCTGGTGCGCTGACGCGCGCCGGCCAACGCCGCCTCGAACTCCGCAACCGGTCGAAACCGACCCGAATCCAACCGACTCAGAACCCGGCAACGCCATGACCACGCCTCAGGAACTCAAGCAGATCATTTCGGAAGGGCTGCTGTCCTTCCCCGTCACCGACTTCGACGCCGAAGGCAACTTCCGCCCCGGCACCTACGTCGAACGCCTCGAATGGCTCGCCCCCTACGGCGCCTCGGCCCTGTTCGTGGCCGGCGGCACGGGCGAATTCTTCTCGCTCACGCGTGACGACTACTCGAACGTGGTGCGCACCGCCGCCGAAACCTGCAAGGGCAAGGTGCCGATCCTGGCCGGCGCCGGCGGCCCCACGCGCGTGGCGATCGAATACGCGAAGGAAGCCCAGCGCCTCGGTGCCAACGGCATCCTGCTGATGCCGCACTACCTGACCGAAGCGTCCCAGGAAGGCATCGCCGCGCACGCCGAGGAAGTCTGCAAGGCCGTGCCCGACATCGGCGTGATCATCTACAACCGCGCCAACTCGAAGCTCAACGCCGACATGCTCGAGCGTCTGGCCGAGCGCTGCCCGAACCTGATCGGCTTCAAGGACGGCGTGGGCGAGATCGAGGCGATGGTCACCATCCGCCGCCGCCTGGGCGAGCGCTTCGCGTACCTCGGCGGCCTGCCGACCGCGGAAGTCTATGCCGCGGCCTACAAGGCGCTGGGCGTGCCGGTGTACTCGTCGGCCGTGTTCAACTTCATCCCGAAGACGGCGATGGACTTCTACCGCGCGATCGCGGCCGACGACCACGCAACGGTCGGCAAGCTGATCGACGACTTCTTCCTGCCGTACCTGAAGATCCGCAACCGCCGCGCCGGTTACGCGGTGAGCATCGTGAAGGCCGGCGCGAAGCTGGTCGGCCACGACGCCGGCCCGGTGCGCGCGCCGCTGACGGACCTGAACGAGGAAGAACTGGCGCAGCTCGACGCGCTGATCAAGCAGCTCGGCGCGCAGTAAGCCAGACGCGGCGTTGCGGGGCTGGCTGGAGGATCGGCCGGCTCGCGGCAGGCGCTGGCGATCGCCCCTCGTCTCCCCCCGGGAGCGAGGGGTTTTGTTTTTGACGCGCCTACGGGCGCGCGCTTGTCACCTCACAGCTTGCCCGCCTGCCCCAGCGTCACCACGCGCGCCCAGCGCCGGGCGGCGCGCCGGTCCGGCATCGGCAGCGTCCACGCCGCGCGCGACGCGTCGCGAAAGCCGACCACCAGGCACCACTGCCCGTCCACGAGCCGTGCCTCGCAGGCGCCGACATCGCTGAGCGTGACATGCGCCTCGGTGCCTTCGCGCGACAGCCACAGCAGCCCCTGCGTCGACGACAGCTTCAGCGCGGCCGGCCCATGGCGCATCACGTGCGTCCAGCCGCCTTCCTTCGTGTTCGGCGCGATCTCGCGGCGGCGCCGGATCCAGGCGGCCAGCGCGGCGGCCAGCAGCACGGCCACCACGGCTGCCAGGGCGATCGCGATGCCGGTGCCGAACTGCGCGGCGGCGTCGCGGAACGCCACGATCGCGCCCCACGCGAGCGCGGCCAGCACGAAGAGAACGATCAGGATCGGCATGACGAAAGACGGCAGCGGGAGAGAAAAGGAAAACGCGGCCGGCGCGTGCCGCGCCGGCCGCGCGGACCCCCGTCAGCGGGGACGGTGGATGTCGTGCGTGACGAAGCCGGCGTCGTTGACCGGCAGCGCCAGCGCGTCGTGCACGGCGAGCGTCCTGCGAATGTCGGAGAGCCCCGCGGACCAGTGGTCGCGCATCGTCGACAAGCCGAACTGATAGTCCTTGTAGTCGTGCTCATACGACTTCTGCTGGTAGATCAGATGCTGCACGTTGTAGCGCTTGCCGGTCGACAGCACGGCCGCCTGCTGCGCCCACGGATCGCTGTTGCGCACGTCCTCGGGCACCAGTTCGAGCACGCGGCGCAGCACGTTGCGAAAGCGCTGCTCGCGCTGCAGCGTGTCGGTGACGAAACGCGTGCGGCTCGAATACTGCACGTCCTTCATGCGCTCGGTGACGTCGGCGAGCGTGCCCGGCAGCGGCCCGCGCGCATTCCAGAGATCCACCTGGAACGCCAGCGTGTCGCGTCGCGGCGAGGCGCGCAGCACTTCCATCAGCGGCGTGTTCGACACCACGCCGCCGTCCCAGTAGAACTGGCCGTCGATCTCGACCGGCGGGAACGCCGGCGGCAGCGCGCCCGAGGCCATGAAATGCTCGGGGCGCAGCGTCATCCGGGTGTTGTCGAAGTAGGTGAAGTTGCCGGTGGCGACGTTGACCGCGCCCACCGACACGCGGATCTCGCCCGAGTTGATGCGGTCGAAGTCGCAGAGCTTGAGCAGCGTGGCGCGCAGCGCCGAGGTGTCGTAATAGCTGACGCGCTCGGGATCGTCGCGCACGCCCGGCAGCGGCGGCGGGAAGCGCGGCACGAAGAAGCCGCGCTGCCCCTGCAGGATCGCGCTGGCCGCCTGCGAGGCCGTGAATGCCTGGCGCACCGATTCGACGCTGTTGAACAGCGCGAACTCGAGCGCCGCCGGCAGGGCCGGGAAGAACGCCGGCTGGCAGATCGTGTCCCAGAACTCGCGCAGGCGCTCGAGCTGCCGCTCGGGCGGATTGCCGGCGATCAGCGCGGTGTTGAGCGCGCCGATCGAGATGCCGGCGATCCAGTTCAGCGGGATGCCGGCCTCGTGCAGCCCCTCGAACACGCCTGCCTGATAGGCGCCGAGCGCGCCGCCGCCCTGCAGCACGAGCGCGACCGTTTCGTAGGGCAGCGTGCTTGCCGGCGGCGCGCCGGCCTGCGGCTGCAGGTCGGGGTCGCTGGCCTGCTTCTCGGTGCGGGCGCGCGGCTTCATTGCATGAACCAGCCGTGGCTGACGACGAACGACTGGCCGGTGAGCGCCGCGCTCGGGAACGCCGACAGGAACAGCACCGTCTGCGCCACGTCTTCCACGGTCGTGAACACGCCGTCCACCGTGTCGCCGAGCATCACGTTCTTGACCACTTCCTCTTCGCTGATGCCGAGTTCCTTGGCCTGCTCGGGGATCTGCTTGTCGACCAGCGGCGTGCGCACGAAGCCCGGGCAGACCACGTGCGAGCGCACGTTGTGCTTCGCGCCTTCCTTGGCCAGCACGCGCGCGAGGCCGAGCAGGCCGTGCTTGGCCGTCACGTAGGCCGACTTCAGCGGCGAGGCCTCGTGCGAATGCACCGAGCCCATGTAGATCACCACGCCGCCGCGGTCGTCCTTGTACATGTGCTTGAGCGCGGCCTTGGTGGTCAGGAACGCGCCGTCCACGTGGATCGCCTGCATCTTCTTCCAGTCGGCGAACGAGTAGTTCTCGATCGGGTTGACGATCTGGATGCCGGCGTTCGACACCAGGATGTCGATCGTGCCGAATTCCTGCGCGGCCTTGTCGATGCCGGCGTTCACGGCTTCCTCGCTCGTGACGTCCATCGCCACGCCGAGCGCCTTGCCGCCCGCCTGCCTGATCTGCTCGGCCACCGCGTTCGCGCCGTCCTGGTTCAGGTCGGCGATCACCACGGCCGCGCCGGCCCTGGCGAGTTCCAGCGCGATTTCCTTGCCGATGCCGCTTGCGGCGCCCGTCACGACCGCGGTCTTGCCATTCAGATTGCTCATGATCGTTGTTCCCGTGTGATGGTTGGAAGAAGAGGGAGCCGCAGGGGCTTACTGCGCGAGGTAATCGTAGACCACTTCGCCGAGGCCGAGCGTGAGGTCGGCCATGATGTGGCGCGCCTCGACGATCTCCAGCACCGGCAGGTCGGCCACCGGCGCGAGCGCGTGCGGCGCCAGATGCAGCGAGGCCGGGCCGGTCCAGGCGCCCTTCATCTGGATGTCCTGCAGGTAGTAGCGCACCAGCTCGCAGATGCGCGGGCTGCCGTCCACGTGCGGAATGATCTTCAGCAGATAGTTCGCGCCGGCCAGGCGCTGCTGCTGTTCGACGAGATCGAGTTCCTTGTGCTTGTAGCCCATGGTGCCCGTCGCGACGCGCACCGGGCCGTAGTCGAGCGTGCCGAGCAGCGTGTCGATATGGGTTTCCAGCGTCGGCTGCGCGAGCTTCTTCGGGAATCCCCACAATTCGCGGCCACCCGCGATCGGCGGGTGATCGTTCAGGTACATCGCGAGCGTGTAGCTGCCCGGCTTGCCGTCGAACTCCACCGGAATCACCTGGCCGCTCTCGGTGTAATCGCCGAAGCCGGTGGAATCGGGCATGCGGATGAACTCGTAGTTGACGAGCGGCTGCGTGACCTTCAGCGGCTCGGGAACGATTTCCCGCAGCCGGTCCAGATCGGTGCGATAGGTGATGATCAGGAACTCACGATTGATGAAGCGGTAGGGGCCCATCGGAAAGGCGGGATTCGTGAGCGGCATTGCGAACGCGTTGGACCGGACTTGACTCGGATTCATGCGGACTCCTGTGGATCGCTGCTGATGGCGGGTGTCGTAATCCTATTCTGTTGCAGATCGATTGTGCGGTGCCGCAAGCGGAAAAGTTTATTGCTTAATTTGCAGCATCCATGCCGTGAAGCCCGCGCATTGGCACGCAAAACCGGATAAATCGGTGAGGCCATACCTGGATCATCCCGTGCCGACGTGACGTTCGTGTGTGGGCTGCGGTGAGGAAATTCGGGAGTCAGGGTGAGAGAATACGGGATGCGATTTCCGTGCGATACGACTTTATTGTTGCGCGGGACATTGAACTTCCGCGGTGTGGTGCCGTCGAAGTGCCGCGCCGCAGCATGTGTTTCAGGCGGCTTTCAATCGTGGCGCGCCATTACGTTTTCCTTGTCATTGCACCTCGCGCGACCCGCTCGCGATGCCGCGCGAGCCTGCCCCTTGCACCATGCCAAACCTCGATCTCGCGATGTTCTCCGCGCTCAATGCCGGCCGCGATCCGCAGCCGGCGGTCATGCATCTGGCCGTGTTCGCGGCCGACTGGCTGGTGGGCGTGGTGCCGCTGCTGCTGGCGGCGCTCTGGCTGGCCGGCACGCGTCCGGTGCGGCGCGCGGCGATCGCGGCGGCCGTGAGCGCCGGCCTCGCGCTACTGCTCGCGCAGCTCGTGTCGAACTGCTGGTATTCGCCGCGCCCGTTCGCGCTCGGCATCGGCACGCAACTGATCGCGCACGTGCCCGACAGCGCGTTTCCGAGTCATCACATGGCGTTCATCTGGAGCGTGGCGGCGCGGCTCTGGCTGTCGCGCACCACGCGCGCGCTCGGCGTGGCCACCGCGATCGACGCGCTGCTGGTGGCGTGGGCGCGCGTGTATGCGGGCGTTCACTGGCCGCTCGACATGGTGGGCGGCGCGCTGACGGGCAGCGTCGCCGCGCTGCTCGTGCAGCGTTACGGCGGTGCGCTGGTGGCGCGGATCGAGCGGGCCGGGGAGGTGGCGAGGATGATCGCGACGGGCAATCTGCGCGGTCGTTGAGCGGACTGCCGGTTGTCGACGGAATGAGGGCGGCGAGGGCCGGGCTGCGTAGCGTTCAGGCGGCGCGGCGACCGCCGGCGCGCGCCGCTCGGCCGCTCAGCCCGGCGTGCGCGAGGCAGGTGCCTCGGGCGCCACGTCCGGCGACGAGCCCGTGCTGCCGTGTAGTTCAAGGCTGTCGTTCGGCGCGTGCCGCGATGCTTCGCGATCGAGCGCGCTGTCGCGCAGGATCGCGCACATCGCCACGAACAGCGCGATCGCCAGTGCCGCGAGCGTGCAATAGCCGAAGATCCGGAGCGACCGGGCCAGGGATGCGTGCGTGTGGTGATCGGAGGTCATGGTCGTGCGCCGTGGCGATGAGCATGTGCCCGCACCGGCGGACACCGCGTGGCTGCTGCACTGTCGTTCGCGGCCGGCTGGCTTCGTCGTGCTGCGCGAGGCGAGGCGGCCGATGCCGATGGCCCGCCGGTCGCGATCGCGTCGCGAACCGGCGGGCCATTCAGTGAGATATATACCACGCGCGGCGGCGATACAAACGCCGCTCGCCTATTGTTCACAAGCTTACCGAACCGATGGCGACGGCGCCCTTGTCTCAGTCGTCGAGCGTCTCGTGGACGCCGGTCGCGCCGCGCTTCCAGTACGCCGAGGCGCGGATGCGTGACTTGTGGACGCCGCGCGCGTCGCACAGGTGCTGGCGCACCGCGCGCATCGCGGCGGCTTCGCCGGCGGCCCAGACGTAGCCGTCGCCGGACGGCAGCGGCAGGTCGCGCAGCGCGGCGACCAGCTGCGCGCCGTCGCCGGCGGCCGCGGCCGGATCGTTGCGATAGCGCCAGATCGCGTAGACGTCGGCCGCCGTGTCGAATTCGAGCTTCGCCGATTCGTCCGCCACCTCGATCACGATCGCCGCGCGGGTGCCGGCCGGCAGTTCCGCGAGGCGCCGCGCGATCGCCGGCAGCGCACTGTCGTCGCCGATCAGCAGGTGCCAGTCGAAATCGGTCGGGACCACGAACGATCCGCGCGGGCCGCCGATCGCGAGCGTCTGGCCGACTGCGGCCTGGCCGGCCCATTGCGAGGCCGGGCCCGGATGATGCAGCACGAACTCGAGGTCCAGCTCGCGCGCGGCGCGGTCGTAACGGCGCGGCGTGAAATCGCGCATGATCGGCTTCGGCGCGCCGTCGGGCAGCACCAGGCCGTTCGGGCCGAGTTCCGGCAGCGTCGGTTCGGTGTCGCCGGGCGCCGGGAAGAACACCTTGACGTGATCGTCGAACGACGCGCTGACGAAGTCGTCGAGATCGTCGCCGCCGAGCGTGACGCGCAGCAGGTGAGGCGTGACATGGGTGATGCGCCGGACGGTCAGCACGCGGCGTTTCAGGGGGTGACGCACGCGCGTGACCGCGCGTTCGGTGGGGTTCTGCATCGATCGGATCTCCGAAGGCAAGCGGGAAGGCGGAATGGACGGGCGAGGCGTGCGGGCTCAGGCTTGCGGCGGCGGGCCGTCGATCTCGGCCGCGGCGCGGCGCAGGATCCCGGCGATGCGGCGCTGTTCGTCCGGTGCCGCCGCGCTCTTGCGAAACAGTGCCTGCCGCAGCGTCATGCGCGCCTCGACGAACTCGGGCAGCCAGCCGCCTTCCGGGGTCTCGTCGGCGCCCTCGCCGGCCTGACCCGTCTGGTTCGCGAACGCGCGGCGCATGAACTCCATCTTGCGGCCGAGGTGCGCGAGCTTCGCGAACAGCAGCTCGACGCGTTCGCGCTGCGCGTCCAGATGCGTGCGGCCGGCTTCGGCGAGCGCGTAGCGCTTGCGGTTGCCGTCGGCCTCCACCGTCACGTAGCCGAGTTCCTCCAGATACGTGAGCGCCGGATACACCATGCCGGGGCTCGGCACGTAGAAGCCCTGCGAGCGCGTGTCGAGCGCCTTGATCAGCTCGTAGCCGTGGCTCGGCTGCTCGGCGAGCAGCGAGAGCAGCATCAGCTGCAGGTCGTCGGAATTGAACTGGCGGCCGCGCGGCATGCGCGGATCGTCGAAACCGCCGGGGCCGCCGGGGCCGCCGAAGCCCTCGGAAAAGCCGCCGAAGCCGTGGCCGTGGCGACCGCCGCCGCGCCGGCCGCCGACCATCGCCCAGAGGCGGAACAGGCCGTGGTGGTGCGGGTGGTGGCCTTGATGGTGGCCGTGGTGATCGTGATGGTGGCGCTGGCCGTGATGGCCGCGGTGTTCGTGGCGGCCTTCGTGGCCGGGCACGGCGCCGAAGATGTCGTGGTGATGGGAGCGACGCATCGTGTTCTCCTTGAGATATGTCTTAAGATGTATCGAAAGATATATATCTAAAGATATAAGATCAAGGGGAAAATTTGGGGCGGGATGGTGGCTGGCTTGCAAATTCCCGACGGCGAGGCGGTGCTGGCCATGCCGGTCGTCACGTGAGGTGATCTAATGCAGCCGCTTCGGACGGCCCGGAATGGTTCACACAAAGTCTTCCGATACCGCGGACTCTCGATAATGGAAAGGACTTGATTCATCATTGAACGGACACCGCATAGAGGTGGCAGCGTTGCTGCCTGGTATTGAAGCCGTATTGATTTGTTTCAGTGCCGTGACATGTGCCGATAAATACAAATGCGGACGCCGAGATGGTCAGAGTCTATTGGACACACTGCGGTATCTCGTGAATATCGCGCTCATCGGATTCGCTTTGGTTTCATGTGGTGCCTCGAACGGATCGTGTGAAGATTGTCATTGGATCAGAGAACATCGGATGATGTTCGTCGTGACTACTCGGCGAGAGCAATAACCGCATCGTCAGCGGCTCCAAGGAAACACCTCGGCTTTCGAAAAAGCCCGGCTTCTTTCCGAAATCGGCGTTCACCCAGCATATATCGATCGGCTGGCTATGCTAACGTCTCGTTTTCCGAGCGCGCTGTCACAATATGTCTGCCTACGTCAAACCAAGATGGTTACGGGATCTGTTACGTTTCCTTCCGTTAAAGAGCCAGTTCGTCCTGTCAGGGAATGTGCGTGACCTGCAGGCATGCGAGGTGGCGCCGGATGTGGTGACGGCGCAGTCGTTGGTCAGTACGCTCGGCGACGCCTTGCGGGAGGTGGGTCATGCCCAGTTGGTCGTCTGGAATCCGGTTGCGGGTTTCACGGTGCCGGACAGTCGGGTGCCATCCATGGAGCCGGCCGATGAAACGTTGCGGCGCCTTGGGCTGACGCCGATCGACGGCGTGGCGCCAGGTGGCATCGATGTGCTCACCGCGTGCCTCGAGCGTCTGGTCATGCTGCCGGGTCGGCCAATCGCCCTTGTCGTCGATTTTGCCTCCCGCCTGGCAATTCGCGCCGAAACGCTGAACCCTGCTGAGCACACGCTTTTTACGCGCGCGCTGGTTTTGGCGCACATGGCGGCGCCGCGTCCTGCTGGCGAATTGCGACGGCCGTTTTTCAATACCGTGATATGGATCGTCGACAAGGAAGGAGATCTGCCTGACTGGCTGCTGATCGACAATCCGCGCATCCGGCATATTCCCGTGTCGAAACCCGACAGCGCTGCGCGTCGTGCGTTGGCGGGCGCATTGCTGAGCGGCGTACCCGGTGCGCAAGTGGCTACGCAGGACAGTTTGACGGCGGCGGAGAAAGCTTTTGTCGATGGCGCCGAGGGTTTGCTGTTGGCCGACATGAATGCAATCGCGACGCTTGCCCGAGTCGAGCAGGTTCCCGTCGAAAAGATCGCCGATGCCGTGCGGCGCTACAAGGTCGGCGTGACCGAGGATCCTTGGCAGCAGATCGAGCGCGACAAGATTCGTCATGCCGAGACCTTCGTTCGGCAGCGCGTCAAAGGCCAGGCGCATGCGGTCACGCACATGCTCGATCTCGTCAAGCGCGCCATGACGGGAGTCGGAGCCCAGCGCAAAGGTAACCGGCCGCGTGGGGTGGCATTCCTGGCAGGCCCGACCGGCGTCGGGAAAACGGAGCTTGCCAAGACCATCACAAGCCTGTTGTTCAGTGATGAAAGCGCTTACATCCGTTTTGACATGTCGGAGTTCAGCGCCGAGCATGCCGACCAACGGCTGATCGGCGCGCCGCCCGGCTATGTCGGCTATGACGTTGGTGGGGAACTGACGAATGCGATTCGCGAGCGTCCATTCAGTGTGGTGCTGTTCGATGAAATCGAAAAAGCGCATCCGCGCATTCTCGACAAGTTCCTGCAGATTCTCGATGACGGTGTGCTGACATCGGGGCGCGGCGATCGAGTCTATTTCTCCGAGGCACTGATCATCTTCACCTCGAACCTCGGCATCTATCGTCAGGACGAATCGGGCCTGCGCGTGCCGAATGTCCAGCCGGGTGAGGATTTTGCGGAGATCCAGAAAAAGGTGCTCAGCGAGATTCAGCAACATTTCAAGCTGGTCCTGAATCGGCCGGAAATCCTGAACCGTATCGGCGAGAATGTCATCGTCTTCGATTTTATTCGCGAGGATGTCGCGATCGATATCTTCGAGCAGATGATTCGTGGTGTGCTCGACGACGTCACGGCCCAAGGCATCAGCGTCGATCTGGACGTGGAGTCGAGGATGGCGCTCCAGTTGCTATGCCTAGGCGATCTCTCCAATGGCGGGCGCGGTATCCGCAACCAGATCGAGGCGCATCTGCTCAATCCGCTGGCGCGCGGTCTGTTCGATCAGGACGCGAACGCGGGCGACCGGTTCGTCATCGCGGGCATCAACTCGGGCACTTTTCAACTGCAGAAGCGTTAGTTCATGGACATCCGCGTTTCACGCCTGCATTTTCCTGTCACGACGCTCGGCCCGGGACGGCGCGTCGGAATTTGGTTTCAGGGGTGCTCGATTCGATGCCCGGGTTGCATTTCGATGGATACCTGGGCAAGCGTCGGGGGCGATACCACGGTCGGTGCCGTGCTGGCACAAGTTGGAACGTGGCTGCCCGATGTCGATGGCATTACGATTTCCGGCGGCGAGCCGTTCGATCAACCCGAGGCGCTGCTCGCGCTCCTGCAAGGCCTGCGGCAGCTATCGGCCTGCGACGTCCTCGTCTACAGCGGCTATGCGATCGAATCCCTGTCTGCCACCATGGCCCGAGCCGACGGCCTGATCGATGCGTTGATTTCCGAACCGTTCGACATGGCCGTCCCGCAGACACGTCCATTGCGGGGTAGCGACAATCAACGCTTGCATTGCCTGACCCCTCTCGGTCACACGCGTTTTGCACAGTACGAGCACGCTTCACGCAACGGCGGCAAGGTGCTGGATGTGATGTTCGACGAGGATGGCAGCGTCTGGTTCGCGGGGATACCGGAACGGGGCGACTTTGAACGCTTGAGAGACCTATTGACCGATCAGGGCCATCAGGTTCGGATCAGCGCCGACAAGGCGAAAAACAGATAAGACAGGAAATGTCAGCCATGATGCGTTTTTGTCCAAATTGCCGGACCGAGCGGCCGGTCAACGAATGGTTCTGCGGCGGCACGGTCGATGGTGCCGCCTGCGGCTGGGATCTGTCGAGCCTACCGATCAGGGCGCCCGGATGGCGCCCGCAGGATGTGATCACGGCCGACGAGGTCGTTAACCAGCAGGTGGCGCCTGGCGAATCCGGCGCCGCGGCCAGCGCGCAGCGGTCCTGCCTGAATGGCCATCTAATGAACGACGGCGACTTGATTTGCCTCGAATGCGGCGCGGATTTAACCGTGCAGACCGACGCGCGGCGGCCAGATAACGGCGTTGGTGATAACCACGGTTTGGGGCATTCCACTGCGACAGAGCCTCCCCCGGATCCGGCCGAGGAGACGCGGATCGATGGTTGGCGATTGCTACGTCAGATTTCGAGTACGGACGGTGTGCGTGAGCGTTATATCGCGCAGCATGACGAGACCGGCCGGCAGGCGGTTCTGACGCTGTACCGGCCTGGGGCGGAACCGGACCCGGCAATTTACGACGTGGTACGCCGCCTGTCGCGTGAGCATGTACCGGAAATCATCGCCACTGGACGCTGGGATCAACGCGCCTACGAAGTCGCTGAAGAACTGAGCGGCGGGACGCTGGCGGATCTGGGCATGGCGGTACGTGACGTCGCGACGATCCGGCATGTGGTCGACGAGCTCGGCCAAGCCCTGCAGGCGTTTTCGGATGTCGGCCTGCGGCATCGCGATCTGAGACCGGGCACGTTGCTGGTGCGTAGCCATGAACCGCTGGACCTCGTGATCAGCGGCTTCGGCTCGGCACGGCTGTCCGAATTCGATCTCGACATCGTCTCACCGCTCGAAACGACACGCTACATGGCGCCCGAGGCCATCGCGGGTGGTGTTGCCGCGGCGTCCGACTGGTGGAGCCTCGGCATGATCCTGCTCGAACAGCTTACCGACGGTCGCTGCTTCGAGGGCATCAACCCGCGTGCCTTCCTGATTCATGTGCTGGCCAACGGCGTCACGTTGCCGGACGATCTGGATCCATCGCTTCACCTGCTGCTGCGTGGCCTGCTGGCACGCGACCGGCATCAACGCTGGCAATGGTCGCAAGTCAAGGCGTGGCTTGACGGCAAGCCGGTGGATGCACCGGTGGCGACGGGCGTCGATTCCGACGACGGCGAGGGGGCCAGTATTGCGTTAGGGGCGCGGCAATATCGCAGGCCGGCTCTCTTTGCGCTCGCTGCGGCGGAGCGCGAGAACTGGGATGCGGCCCGCGATCACTTGAATCGCGGTGTCGTGCTGACGTGGACGGAGCAGGCCGGTATCGGGGCAAAAGCGCTAGCCGGCCTCCGCCAGATCATGCAGCTCGACGGGATCGACGACGATTGTCGTCTAATGATCGCGCTCAAGCTGTTGAATCCCGACATGCCGCTCATTCTGCGCGGCGACATCGTCACACCCGGCTGGCTGCTGCAAAACCCGCTGGAAGGCTATGACCTGATTACCGGGCCGATACCCACGTTCCTCGAGCGGCTGGGGACGGAAAGCTGGCTGTCGCGACTACGCTCGCGGGCCGAGGAGGTACGACACCGGGCCGGCCATCTTGGTGTCGAACTGGACGAGGACATGGTGCGCATCGCGCTGCTGTCCACCTCGCGTGCCCAATTGGCGGCACAGTGGGAGGCGCGGCGCCTGTTATTGCCGGATTCGGATCATCATGGCCTGCTGTCGTTGTCCGAACGCCGCATCCTCAGTGAGGAGGATCTTATCGTCCTGCTGAGCGCGGCCATTTCCCAATTCCGCTCGGTCGATGAAATCCTTGAACAGGCCGCCACCATCGCTGAACGCGAGCAGATCCTGGCATTCGATCGCCAGGCGGCCCAGGTCGCCCTCGCGCTGCCGCGCGTCGAGCTGTTTCGCTCCGTTGACGACCGGATTGCCGGATTTGCGCGCACGGGCAATTCGACAGTCGATGCATGGGCAGAGCAATTTCGTCTCGAACGCCGCCTGCCGCTGCACGAAGTAGTCGTACTGTTGTCGGTGCCTGCAGAGCAGTGGCTGGAACCACAGAAGCAGCAGTATGTGTCGCAGATTCTCGATTTCTTCGAGAAGAAGGTTGCCACCACCGTCTTGCGCGGTCCACTGGTTCGCATGACCATCGGCAAGACCACGGGCAGGATCGATCTCAACGAATTGAACGGCGAGCGATTCGCCAGTGCCGCGTTGCTCGATCACCTGCTTCAGCGCAACGTGCAGACGGTGTCGGTAGACCCGGCCGTGTTTGGCGCGAGCGGGACGCTGGAAGGTCGACTGAACACGCTGTATCGACAGACCTCGCTCTACAAGCGCGATACCGGAATCGACGGGCTCTATCTGGGTTTCCCGTTCGTGCTTTGCAAGGATCACCGCAGCACGACGCGTCCCCGTATTGCTCCCGTCCTGTTGTGGCCGGTCAGGCTGCTGATGGAGCTCGGCACCCGTGGACAGGTTGCGATGGCCTTCGACGGCGAGCGAGAGGAGGTCCGCCTGAATCCGGCGCTCGAGGGCCTGTTCGGACGCGAAGCGGTCAAGGCATGGCGTGTCGCGGCTGATGAAGTACTCGGCCGTTCCGCGCTGAAGGCTGGCGATGTCGTCGATGCCTTTGGCCTGCTGGCCGAGGTGGCGAGCCGCAAGCTTGGCGCGTTGCCGCCGCCGACCATCGACCTGCCGGTTGGCACGATGCGCATTGCTTGTGCCGGCGTGCTCTTCCATGTCGATTTCGCCGGGCAGGCCATTGGAGAAGACCTGCGTCAGCTCAAGCAATTGTCGCCCTCGGGTACGGCGCTGGAATCGATGTTGAGGCTCAAGGACAAGTCGGCCTACGATGCGCCCGAAGCGGCCGCGACGGAGCTCGACCGATTCCTGACGGTGGCGAGCGATCCGTCTCAGGAAACGGCAATTCTGCAGGCGCGGCAGGGGCCGGGATTGCTGGTTGAGGGGCCTCCTGGTACCGGCAAGAGCCAGACGATCGTCAACATGGTTGCCGACGCGATCGGACGGGGCCGCAGCCTGTTGATCGTGTGTCAGAAGCATGCGGCGCTGGAGGTCGTGCGCAAGCGCCTGGTCGCGGAAGGGCTGGGTGATCGTATCGTGATGGTCAATGACGTCAACAAGGACCGCGAGCCGACTATCCGGGCCGTCCGCGAGCAACTGGATGCGATTTTTCGCGGCACGGCGCTCGATCATGGCGTGATCCGTCAGCGCGAACGCATGGCCGCGAGGATCGAGATGCTGGAGGGGGAACTGGATCGCCAGCACATGGCGCTTCATCGCGTCGACGAGTCGACCGGCCTTAGCTATCGGGCATTGCTCGCCGAGCTGATTCGGCTTGAGGCCGGCACGCCGCCTGTCAGCGTGCCGCAGCTGCGCACGTCGCTGGCCGCGCTCGATATATCTGCGTTGACGACGCTGGAGGAACACTGCGCACCCTTGGCGCGTTACTGGCTGCCGGCGAAATTCGAGGGTAGCGCTTTGGCTCAATTGGCCTCGTTCTCGACGGACGCGGATACGATCGAGGCGTTCCGTTCGCGGTTCGCGGATTTTTGTGAGGCGGAGCGGCTGCGCACCGAGACACTCGCTGCCCACCCTGCCCGCTTCGAAGTGGACGACCCCGCACCTTATCGGAAGTGGCTCGATACCAATGCCGGCCGTCTTGTTGCGCTGGACGACGTTCAACGCAAGCGGCTTGCGCAATGGCTGCCGTTATTTCGTCCGGCCGATCAGGCCGACGCGGAAGGCCACCGGCATCATGCGTCGCTCAGTGGACTCCATCGCGATCTGCTGGCGGTCGATACCCGCGGTTTCGACGTCACGCTGTCAGATGCCGTCGCGAGCACGTCAGATCCGGAGCTCGACCGACTCGAAAGCCAGGCGGCACTCGCGACGCGCGCGCCGTCCTTGTTGAGTCGTCTGAATCCCGCCACCTACCTGCGACGCGGGCGCCTGATGAAATTCGTCGCCGGTTGCGGCGCACCCGCGACGGACGAGACGCTGCGCAAACTGCTGGCTGCCGCGCGGCTCGAGCAGGTCTGGCGCCCGTTGCGTCAAACGTTGAACACGATCAGTCGGGCATTGCATCTCGATGTGGTCGACCCTGCATGTGGCCCGGCGCTTGCCGATGCCTGCCTTACCCGCTTGCGCCAGTTCGAGGAAATTCGCGAGCTCGCGCAGCATCTCGCGATCGCGCCACGCGGCGACGAATTCGATTCGGCTGTGATGACGGGGGATCGGGCACCGGTTGAGCAGTTGCTCGACGGTTTCGAGGCGGCGTTCATCCGCCACAACGCACGCCAACACAGTCTTCAGGCGCTGAGGCTGATCGAGGAGTGGTGCTCGGCAGAACTCGTCGCGGCCTGTCGTCAGGCGATCAGCGACAACGTCAGCTACCAGGCGCCGCTGAATCGGGTTAGCGATGCCTTGCCGACATTGGCCGCCTATCAGCAGTTCCGTACTCGGGCGAGGCATGTCACGGCCGAAGCACTAGGCGTGTTTGCCATCCTGCGTGACCGCGAGGATGCGCTTGCTCGTCTGCCGCTTGATCATCTCGACGAGGCGGTGCGGCGGCTGATCAATCGCGAGGCTCGGCTCGGCTGGAAGCGGCGCATGGAGCAGGATAACCCCGAGTTGCTGCTCGACCAAAGCGAGACCACCTCGAAAATCGATGCGCTGGCGGCGGCCGACGAGGAAATGCGGCGCCTGAATCGCGAGATGCTGCGCAATGGCATCGACCGCGGCAAGTTGAGTTCGGCACGAGATTGGGAGGACGTCACGCGTTTGACGGGGCGGCGCTCCCGGCGTCTGCGCGAATTCATCGAGCTCGGCAGCGGGCTGGGCCTGATGACATTGCGTCCGGTCTGGCTGATGAATCCCGATGTGGCCAGCCGCGTGCTGCCACTGAAGTCGGGCTTGTTTGATTCCGTCGTCTATGACGAAGCCTCCCAGATGCCCGTCGAGTATGCGATTCCGACGCTGTTTCGCGGCAATCTGTCGGTCGTCAGCGGCGACGAGAAGCAGATGCCTCCGACGGCGTTCTTTGCAAGCCGAACAGATAGCGACGAGACGGAGATCTTCGACGGCGAGCAGCCTGACGACACGGCAACCGAAGACGAGCGCGAGCGCTTCGAGGACACCTGGAATCGACGTGAAATCAAGGATTGCCCCGATCTGCTGCAACTGGCGCGTAGCGCGTTGCCGGTATCGACGCTGCAGATCCACTATCGTTCGGCGTATCGCGAACTGATCGGTTATTCGAACGCGGCGTTCTACGAGAACAACCTCAGCGTGCCGGTTCGTCATCCCGATGCCACGGTGCGCGAGGTCAAGCCGCTCGAGCTCATTCAGGTAAATGGTCTCTATGAACAGCAGACCAACGGCGACGAAGCGGATCGCGTTGTCGACTATCTGGCGCAGCTCTGGCAACAGTCTTACGCACAGCGGCCTTCGGTCGGCGTGGTGACGTTCAATCGCAAGCAGGCCGACCTTATCCTCGAACGCCTGGCGTTGCGGGCGGAAACCGATGAAGCGTTTCGCGACGCCTATCGTGAAGAACTGGATCGCACCGATCGCGGCGAGGATATGGCCGTATTCGTGAAGAATGTCGAGAACGTGCAGGGTGACGAGCGTGACACGATCGTCTTTTCCACGACCTTCGGCCGTAACGGTCAGGGCACGTTCCGTCGCTTCTTCGGCGTACTTGGTCAGAGTGGCGGTGAGCGACGTCTGAACGTGGCCGTCACGCGCGCCCGCCACAAGATCGTGCTCGTTACCTCGATGCCGATCCGTGAGATTTCCGACATGCTCGCCACGCAGCGCAAGCCGGCGATTCCGCGTGACTATCTTCAGGGCTATATGGAGTACGCCCGCGCCATGTCGAACGGCGAGTTGCCGGCCGGTCGGGCCTTGCTGGGCCGCATGAGCAGCGAACGGGCGCACGCGAAATTAAGACAAACGGATGCCTCCGACGGCTTCGCGAGCGAGGTGCTTACCTATCTCGAAGGGCTCGGCTTGACGCCGGTACCCGCGCAGGAAGGCGACGCTTTCGGGCTTGATTTCGCAATCGCGAACCCCGAGACCGGTCTGTACGCCATTGGCATCGAGTGCGATGCGCCGCGCCATCCTTTGCTCGAACATGCACGAGCACGGGAGATCTGGCGTCCGTCCGTGCTGGGACGGGCCATCCCGAAGCTGCATCGTGTCTCGTCGCAAGCCTGGTATCACGAACCCGATGCGGAGAAGGCCCGCCTGAAGAGTGCCGTGGAGTTTGCCCTGACCCAAGAGGATGCGGCATGAGCGGCCCGAAAGTGGTGCGTATCGTGACGCGTGAGGAAATCATCGCGATCTGCGAGGGACATCTGCAACGGCTTGATCAGGCCATTGCGATGTGGATCGCCGAGGGGCGGCGTACCGGCATGTTGTCGGACGAGGAGATCGCAGCGACCCGGGCACGCCAGAAGACGCTGACCGCATTGCTTGCCGCCGATGCATTCATGGACTTGCAGAAGAAGGTGCCCGACGAGATAGGTTTCCTTAAGGCAGATCTCGCGCGGCGCCAGCAGGCGGCGGTGGAGCAGGCCGAACAGGCAATGAAGCGTCGGCGGCAGGGACGGCATGGTGCCGCGACGTTGCTCGATGCGATGGATGCGAAAGGTATCGAGATCCCGGCCGAAGTTCGCGGACAACTCGATCGCTTGCGTTCGGGAGAGGTGCTCGACAATGCCGATGCCATGCTCGCAAAAGGGTTTGCGCTACTGGTGCCCCGCCGGACGCCGATGCTCAGCGAAGCACAGCGGACACTGGCGGATCGCTTGATGCCAACTGAGGCCGCGACGGATTTTCAGGCCTGGAAAGCCGCACAATTGGCGCAGGCCCGCGATCCGGCGATCGATCGTCTCGACCGGCAAATCGGTGAGGCGCGGGTGTTTTTGGATGCGTCCGCGGTCGAGGGCTTTGCGTCGCGGCTCGACGTCCTGGAGGATGAGGCGAACGTTGCGCGCAAAAGCCTGTTGCTCGACAGCCTGATCCTCGATCTGTCGAGCGCTGTCGAAGCGGCTCGCTCGCGGCGCGCGGCGCTGGCCGTATTGGAGGAACTGACGGCGGAGATTCGCGCGCACGATGCGGCGGACGCAGTAGCCTTTGTCGAACGTGCTCGACAGTGTGATCTAGCCACTGCCCCCGACGTCATCGCCGAACTGACCGGAGCCGGTCAGGATCTGATCGCGCGGATGCGACAGCAGCAGGCCGCGGCTGCGCGGCGTAACGCAATTCTTAACGGCCTCGCGCGACTCGGCTACGAAGTCCACGACGGTATGAGCACCGCATGGGCGAAGGATGGCCGCGTGGTCGTCAAGAAATCTTCGCTGCCCGGCTATGGCGTTGAAGTGGGGGGGCAAGCGCAAGTTGGCCGCTTGCAGGTCCGGGCGGTCTCCTTGACCGCGAATCGCGACGTTGCACGTGACAAGGACGTGGAGACACTCTGGTGCGGCGAGTTTGGCCGATTGCAGGCTTTGTTGGCAGAGCATGGCGACGATCTGTTGATCGAACGCGCGATGGGCGTCGGCGAAGTGCCGCTCAAGGTCGTTGCCGATATGGACGACAGGTACGACGCGGGGTCAGCCAGCCGGGCGATGGATTGAATCGGTGCAAGGAAAGGTAGCCCGGCCGTGATAGTTACCACGCGCCGGACCCTTGATAATGAGCGATTTAATTGCTCTTTTCCGGAACTAACGGTTGGGAGCCGAGCGAATCCGTGAACTGGCCGATACGCTCACCATATGCGTGGCGCAGGCAGTTCAGATCCTGACCGCATTGATGTCGTGCGGCGACCCAGTCCGATTCCGATTGACGAAGCGTTTCCGGATCGGAAATGGTGCGTAGCGCGGCCGAATATAACTGAGCGAGCCTCCGGTCCATTGCCGCCAGACCGGGGTCGTGGCAGATAGCCGACTCGTCGCCCTGTGATGCACGTGAACAGTCGAAACTGGTCGCGAACGTCGGATCTGGAACAGCACCGGTAGCAGGCGCCTCGGGGGCGTCATTACTTGTCGTGGATATTTCAGGAGATCGGTGGTCCGTGTCTGCCATATGGGACTCGGATGGCGCCGATGTCTGAACTTCGGGCGCCGGCGTGTCGCGGCTTTCCGATACGGTCGGAGCAGGAGTCGTTTGCGCGGTGGCGCGCTCCTCGCTGTTCGCCTCGTTCCGAATTGGCGAGGATTGCACCGGTTCGACGTCTGAATTGAACAGGCGGTTGACAAGCAGGCCAACCAGGAAAATGCCAATTCCGCACAACAAAATCTTGCTCGCCCGTCCGAAGTTTCTGGTGTCGGGCGCGTTATTCTTATAGCCGGTCTTGAATCGCCGATCGACCTTGCGCGTGTCCATAAAACCGCTAATTCCGATCAACGATGCGAGCGCACCGATTCCGATCAGACTATTGCCCAGCATCGTCATGTGATTCCCCGTGGCAAAACTGCGGATGAGTTTGCCGTTGCTTGATATATTTTATTCGCGCTTCCTGCGCGGATGATACCTGAGTCAATCGATACGATGTCGATGTTTGTGCGTGATATCAGGAGCGCCGCTCAAGCGCTTTCCTTTTTTGCACTTGCGGTATCACATTGCCATTGAATTTCATTCTCTGGTCATTTGTGCTTGTGCGGAGACAGGGGTGTGATGTCCTGTGCGTTCATTGCCGCGGTTCTCTTTCGACAGTTATCGCAGTTACTGATCGCGTACTGGTCCTCGTGGAGGGGGCGGTAGCCATGGTCCGAATCGGGCTGCTATGGTGTCGGACCATAGCGGCAGGAGATGCGACGTAGAGTTGTGGCCATGAGGCCGGACCGTGATGTCGGCTTGTGATCGAGCCCCGCTTCCAGCGTTTCCTTGCCGAGGATCGCCGACAGGCCAAAAAAACCGATCTTTTTTTGCAGGAGTTGACCTGCACGATTGAACGATTCGTTCGATTGCCAAATGCTATCGATTGCGAAGGCGGCGTCACGAATCGATGGCCCAACGCCGGCTCGCTCCGACATTGCCCCGCATTTCGACATGATCCGCCGGGTGCCCGGCGCCCCGGTTTTGTTCCAAGTCAGCACTGCAAACCAAAGTCGAATGCCGTGCCCTCGCCTGGCCGGCGCGTCCGGCTTGACACGCCTCTTGCCGCTGTTATGGAATGAACAAGGCACGCCGGACCGCCGGCACCGCAAAAGGCGGGCGACGCGCGGCAGGCCGAGGCATCGGCATGACGGCCGCGAACCTCGACCCGCATCCGCGGTGTCGCCAACCGGCTTCGTGATGGACGCGATGGTTCCGCCCGGGCAGGCGCCGGCCCGGCACGCTGGCCATTCGAAAAACACAAATGCTCAACACGGACCTCGACGAATGGCCAATCTCTCCAATCTGCTGATCGCCCACCCCGAAATCGCGCTGTTCGCGAGCCTCGCGCTCGGCCACCTGATCGGCTCGGTGCGGCTCGGGCCGCTTTCGCTCGGCGGCGTGTGCGGCACGCTGATCGTCGCGCTGCTGCTCGGCCAGACCGGCGCGCGGCTCACGCCGGACCTCAAGAACATCGCGTTCGCGCTGTTCATCTTCGCGCTCGGCTTCACGGGCGGCCCGCAGTTCTTCGCCAACGTCGGCCGCGGCTGGCGCTACGGGGCGCTGTCGCTGATCGAGGTGCTGACGGTGCTCGCGCTGGTGCTCGGCGCGGCGTGGTGGCTGCGGCTCGACGCCGGCACGGCGGCCGGGCTGCTGGCCGGCGCAGCGACCGAATCGGCGGTGATCGGTACGGCCTCCGAAGCGATCTCGCGGCTCGGCCTGGCCGCGCCCGACATCACTCGCCTGCAGGCGAACATCGCCACGGCCTACAGCGTCAGCTACCTGTTCGGCCTCGTCACGATCGTGCTGTTCACGAGCCAGCTCGCGCCGCTGCTGCTGCGCGTCGACCTGCGGGCCGAGGCGCTGCGCGTCTGGCGCAAGCTCGGCGGCGACGGCGCGCTCGCCGACGGCCAGTGGCCGGCCGCGCCGGGGCTGGTCGGGCGCGCGTTCCGGGTAGGCGCGCAGGCCCGCGTGGCGGGCGCGACGGTCGGGGAACTGGAGGCGCGCCATGGCGGCAACCTGACCATCGAACAGGTGCTGCGCGGCGGCGAGCGGCTGGCCGCGCATCCCGGCTTCGTGCTCGCGGCGGACGACGTGGTGCTGGTGGCGGGGCGCCGCGACGCGGTGGTGGCGGCGGCGCCGCTGATCGGCGAGGAAGTGGCGGGCGACGGCTTCGGCGTGCTGTACTCGCAGCGCGTGGACGTGGTGCTCACGCGCCGCGAGGCCGACGGGCTCACGCTGCGCGAAGTGCGCGCGCGGGCCGAGCCGGATCAGGCGCGCGGCGTGTACGTGGAGGCGGTGTCGCGCATGGACGCGACGATTCCCGCGCTGCCCGGCACAGAGCTGCGGCGCGGCGACGTGCTCACGCTGATCGGCGCGCCCACCGACGTGGCGCGCGGCGCCAGCGCGCTCGGCTACGTGGTGCGCGCCACCCAGAAGACCGATTTCGTCTATCTCGCGCTGGGCGTGATCGCCGGCATGGCGATCGGGCGGCTCGGCGTGCGGCTCGGCGACGTGTCGATCGCGCTCGGCACGGGCGGCGGCTGCCTGCTGTCGGGCCTGCTGTTCGGCTGGCTGCGCGCGCGCACGCCGCGCTTCGGCGCGCTGCCGTCGGCGGCCGCGCAGATCCTCAAGGACTTCGGGCTCGCCACGTTCATCGCGGCGGTGGGCCTGTCGGCCGGCCCGGACGCGATCCGGCTGGTGCGCGAGTTCGGGCTCGCGCTGCCGCTGGTGGGTATCGCGATGGTGCTGGTGCCGGGGCTGCTGTCGCTGTGGATCGGGCGCAAATGGCTCAAGCTCGACACGCCGATGCTGCTCGGCGCGATCGCGGGCCAGCAGTGCAGCACGCCGGCCATCAGCACGCTGGTGGGCGTGACCGGCAACGCGACGCCCGTGATCGGCTACACGATCACCTATGCGATCTCGAACGTGTTGCTGCCGCTGATGGGGCCGGTCGTGGTCGGCCTGGTGGCGAAGCTGGTCTGACGCGGCGGCGCGGCCGGCTCACGCGCCGTTCCAGACCGCCGCCCTGGCGCGCAGCGTCTCCACGGCCAGGTCGACGAACGCGCGCACCTTCTGGTTCACGTAGCGGCCCTCGCGATGCACGACGTGGACCGGCAGCGCCTCCACCTCGTAGTCGGCCAGCAGCACGCGCAGCCGGCCCGTCGTGATCCCCTCCGCGACCTGGTACGCGAGCAATTGCGCGATGCCGAGGCCGCCGAGCGCGGCGGCGACGGCCGCGTCGTTGGTGGTGGTGGTCAGGCGTGGTTGCACCGGCCACGCCTGCGTGCGGCCGCCGAGGCGAAACCGCCACTCCGGCGCCGAGGTGAGCCCGGTCGAATGGACCAGCGTGTGCCCGGCGAGATCCTCGGGGCGGCGCGGCTCGCCGTGCGCGTCGAGATAGTCGGGCGCGGCGCACACCACGCAGCGCACCCTGCCGACCGGGATCGCCTGCAGCGAGGAGTTCGGCAGCTCGCCGATCCGCACGCCCACGTCCACGCCCTCGTCGACGAGGTTGACGATCCGGTCGAGGAACCAGCAATCGAGATTCACGGCCGGGTAGCGCGCCAGATAGTCCTGCACGATCGGCACCAGATAGTTCTTGCCGAACAGCACCGGCGCGGTGATCGTCAGCTGGCCGCGCGGCGTGGCGTTGACGCTGGCCGCCGACGCCTCGGCGATCTCGATCTCGGCGAGGATCCGCCGGCTGTCCTCGAAGAACCGCGCGCCGGCCTCGGTCACGCGCACCACGCGCGTGGTGCGCGTGAGCAGCCGCACGCCGAGGTGCCGTTCGAGTTCGGTCACCACGCGCGTGATCACCGAGGGCGAGACGTTGAGCTTGCGCGCGGCGGACGCGAAGCCCTCGGTCTCGACCACGGCGACGAAGACGGTCATTGCCTGATGCCTGTCCATGTCCGGATAGCGATGGGAAAGAAGGGAATCGGAAGGAGCGCGGCCGTGGCGGCCGGCTGGCCGTAAACATAGCAGCATCGGCGCGCGGCGCGCCGCCGGCGGCCCCGCTCAAAGGTCGAGCAGCAGCCGTTCGCCGCCGCCCGACGCGGGGCTCGCGGGCACCGCGCAGCAGATCAGCGCCTCGCCGTCGGGGACCGGGAAGCCGGGCGGCTCGGCATAGGCGACGGCGCCCTCGACGACGCGCGCGCGGCAGCTGCCGCAGCTGCCGCCGCGGCAGCCGTATTCCGGCGTGAGCCCGCGCGCCTCGGCCAGCTCCAGCAGCGAGCCGCCGCCCGGCTGCCAGCGTGCCTCCTTGCCCGACTTCACGAACGCCACCGGCGTCGGCCGGTCGGCCGGCACACGCGCCGGGGCGGCGCCGGCCGCCGGCGCGGGCTGCCGGCGCTGGAGCCCGGACGGGCCGAACGCCTCCGCGTGGATGCGGTCGTCGGCGACGTTCAGGTCGCGCAGGCCGTCGTACATCGATTGCATGAACGCGGCCGGCCCGCACAGGTAGAAGTCGTAGTCGTTGAACGGCAGCACCTCGGTCAGCAGCGCCACGTCGATGCGCCCGCTCACGTCGAAATCGGCGCCGTGCCGCGCGCCCGCGGTGTCGGTCAGCGCGCGCACCACCGTGACCGCGCCGCTGGTGGTGGCGGCCAGCGCCGCGATCTCGTCGCCGAACGCGCGCTCGGCCAGCGAACGCGCCGAATGGAAGAACCAGGTCGGGCGCACGCGCCGCTTGCGCAGGCCCTCGTACACCACGTGCCGCAGCATCGCCAGCATCGGCGTGACGCCGACGCCCACCGCGAGCAGCACGGCGGGCCGGCGCTGGGCCGCGTCGATGGTGAACTGCCCGGCCGGCGCGCGCGCCTCGATCACGCTGCCGGCGCGCAGCGTGTCGTGCAGGTGCGACGACACCAGGCCGTCGCGCTTCACGCTGATCCGGTAGACGTCGTCGGACGGCGCGCTCGACAGCGTATAGGTGCGCAGCAGCGGCCGGTCCTGGCCGGGCGGCGTGACGCGGACCGGCAGGTGCTGCCCGGCGGCATGCGGCACGCGCCCGGCACCGTCGAGCGGCTCGAGATGGAACGAGCGGATCGTGGCGCTCTCGTCCACCACGCGCGCGACCCGGAACGGCCGCCAGGCGTCGGCCAGCTCGGCGGCCTTCAGGCGGGCGGCGGCCTCGTCCCAACTGCCCGTCATCAGCGAGTTCGGCGACCAGCCCTCGTCGCGAAACCGCCAGCGCAGCGGCATCGCGTCGGGCCGCAGCAGCACGCGGCGCGGCGTGAAGCGCCAGAGCCGCTCGGCGCCCTGGAACGCGGCGATCTCGGCCGAGTCGAGATCGACCTCGGCCTCGCCCGTCATCTGCAGCATGTCGCCGGTGGCGAAATCGACGAACACCAGCCCCGCGCGCGGATTGACGAGGAAGTTGCCGAGCGTGGCGAAGAACAGGTTGCCGGCGAAATCGGGCACGGTCAGGCGGCCGTCCGCGCCGATCCGCACGAAGCCGGCCTTGCCGCCGCGATGCGAGACGTCGACCTGCCGCGCGCCGCCGTCGCCCACATACGAGGCGACGAAAAACGTGTCGGCCGCTTCGATCATCGCGCGGGCGCGCCCGGTCAGGCCGTCGAGTTCCTGCACGGGCTGATCCGTGTAAATGCCAGGATCGCGGACGAATGCGAAATCGCGTAGCTGGATGTACTGCGGGCAGTTGCCGAACGACTGCGCGACCGCCACCTCGAAGCCCCGCGCCGAGCGGCGTTCGATCCGGCCGTTCACGCGGTTGCGGCGCCGCGTGTGCAGCTCGATGCCGAGCAGGCCGAGCGCCGCGCCGTCGCGCAGCCCGGCCGAGACGGGGTCGCGCGGGTCGCTGCCGGCCTCGATCCGCAGGGTCCGGTCGTCCGGCGCCTGCATGAAGCCCGGCTGGCCGGCGAGGAAGCTCGCCCACACGTCGCCGCGGCCGTCCACGCTGCCGGTCGCGATGAACGGCAGCTGCGCGTAGAACGCGCGGTGCTGCTCCGGCAGGTGGTCGCGCACGAAGCGCCGGCCGACGTCGTCCATCCGCGCCGCCACGCCGGCCTTTTCCTGCAGCGCCAGCTCGCCCGCGTGCCACGGCGACGATGCAACGAGGGAAGTCGTGTTCATGATCTGCTCCAGTGGAAACGGGCCGGCTTGATGATGCAGCGATGCCGCCCCGAAGGGTCAGGCGGCCAGGCCGACCGGCGTCTTGCGGAATTCGACGAAGCCGGGCAGCGCCTCGATGCGGCGCAGCCAGGCGTTGACGTTCGGATAGAACGACAGGTCGACGTTGCCTTCCGGCGCGCGCGCGACATAGCCGTACAGCGCGACGTCGGCGAGCGTCGGCTTCGTGTCGGCCAGGTAGTCGCGGCCCGCGAGCGCGGCGTCGATCAGCTTGAGGATGCCGTGGGCGCGCGCGATCACTTCCTCGGCATTGTGCTTCGAGCCGAACACGGTGATGAGCCGCGCGGCGGCCGGGCCGAACGCGATCTCGCCGGCGGCCACCGACAGCCAGCGCTGCACGGCGGCCTCGGCTTCCGGCGTTTGCGGCAGCCACTGCGAGCCGCCGTGCTTGCGCGCGAGGTAGACGAGGATCGCGTTCGAATCGGCGATCACGGTCTCGCCGTCGACCAGCACCGGTACCTGGCCGAACGGATTGAGCTTCAGGAACTGCGGCGACTTGTGCGCGGCGGCGGCCAGGTCGACCTCGATCGCGTCGTGCTCGAGGCCGAGCAGCGACAGGAACAGACGCACGCGATGCGAGTGGCCGGACAGCGGGTGGTGATAGAACTTCATGGCATTTCTCCTCGGGTCGGTGTGATCGGACATCCGGATCACGATGAGCCCGAGTCTAGGGACGCGGCCGTCGCCGGAGAATCCCGCGCGAGCCGAATGGATTATTCTCGAAACGAGAATGGCGGGCGCCGAGGCCCGTGGGGCGGGCCTGCGCGCGCGGTGGCGCGGGGCGGGGAAGCGAGGGGAAACGCCTGGCGAGGGACCGGAGGGCGTGGGGATCGCGCGCGAGCGGGCATGCCAGACCGCATATGAAACGGCGAGGAAGGCGGCGACGAAGCACGCGGACCGGCCGATGCGCGCGGCGGGCCGCTCGCCGTGCCGTGGCGCCATTGCCCCGTCGCGCGACCGCCCGTGCATCGGCACGATCGCGCCCGCCGCGCACCGATGCGCGACGGCAAACCCGCCGCCTACTTCTGCTCGGGCAGGAACCAGTTCATCACGAGCGCGCAGATGCCGCCGGTGGCGACGCCCGAAGCCAGCACGTTCTTCAGCGCGTTCGGCAGGTGGGTGAGGATCTCCGGCACCTGCGAGACGCCGAGCCCCAGCGCCAGCGACACGGCCACGATCAGCAGCGCGCGGCGGTCGAGCTTCACGCCGGCCAGGATGTTGATGCCCGAGGCCGCCACCGCGCCGAACATCACCATCGCGGCGCCGCCGAGCACGGGCTCGGGCACCGCCTGCAGCACGCCGGCCACCGCCGGGAACAGCCCGAGCACCACCAGCATGCCGGCGATCCAGAGGCCCACGTGCCGGCTCGCGATGCCGGTCAGCTGGATCACGCCGTTGTTCTGCGCGAACACCGAACTCGGGAACGTATTGAACGCGCCGGCCAGCAGCGAGTTCGCGCCGTTCACGAGCACCCCGCCCTTGATGCGGCGCATCCACAGCGGCCCTTCCACCGGCTCGCGCGACACCTTGCTGGTGGCCGTGACGTCGCCGATCGCCTCGAGCGAGGTGACGAGGTAGATCACCAGCATCGGCACGAACAGCGACCACGAGAAGCCGAGCCCGAAATGCAGCGGCGTGGGGATCTGGAACAGCGCGGCCTCGCGCGCGCCGGTGAAGTCGAGCCGGCCCGCGGCGCCGGCCGCCAGATAGCCGAGCGCGAGCGCGATCACGAGCGCGGTGCTGCGCACCCAGACCACCGGCACGCGGTTCAGCACGACGATCGTGCCGAGCACGAGCCCGGACAGCATCAGGTTCTGCGCGCTCGCGAAGCTGCCGTTGGCCATCGCGCCGTAGCCGCCGCCCATGCTGACGAGGCCGACCTTGATCAGCGTGAGGCCGATCAGCAGCACCACGATGCCGGTCACGAGCGGCGTGATGAGGCGCTTGACGAACGGCAGCACGCGCGACACGGCCATCTCCACGAACGAGCCGGCGATCACCACGCCGAAAATCGCGGCCAGCACGGCGCCCACCGGTGTGCCCTGCCTGACCATCAGGCTGCCGCCCGCGATCAGCGGGCCCACGAAGTTGAAGCTGGTGCCCTGCACGATCAGCAGGCCGGCGCCGAGCGGGCCGAAGCGGCGGCACTGCAGGAACGTGGCGATGCCCGAGATCACCAGCGACATCGACACGATCAGCGTGGTGTCGCGGCTCGGCACGTTCAGCGCCTGGCAAATCAGCAGGCCCGGTGTGACGATCGGCACCAGGATCGCCAGCAGGTGCTGGAGCGCGGCGACGAACGCGATGGCCGGCGCGGGGCGGTCGTCGGGACCGTAGACCAGATCGGGGACGGCGGCGGGTGCGGCGGGGTCGGGATGGGTCGATGACATCGCGGGAAGGCCGCGGCGGCGGCGAAGGGAAAGCGGGGAATTTTACCGGCTGGGCCGCGCGCCAAAAAGCGGCGCGGTGCGTGTCCCCGAGATCCCGGGCATCGGCGGCGCGGCGGCCGGGCGTCGTGTATCGCCCCGCGTGCCGCCCGGCGCCGCGCGGCTTATTCGTCGTCCGACGCTTCCGAGGCGCGCCGCAGCGCGTCGGGCAGGCGTGCGACGAGGTGCTGGAAATCGGCGAGCGTGGTCACGTGGAGCTCGTCCATCAGCGTGCCGCCCGGCTTCATGTAGTCGAGCACCTTGTCGTAGACCGGCGCGAGACCCGCCTGCACCTCCGGCGGCGCCTTGGCGGTTTCCGCCAAGAGCCGGTCCATCAGGGGCCGCCAGTTGCCGGACTCGGGCCTCGACATCAGGACGGGAGTCCAGCCGAGCGTGACGTTGAGCACGATGTGGGTATCCGCCGGATCGCGCTGCGACTCGGGGATCGCCGCGATCTGGTCGAGGATCTTGTGCAGGTTGCCCATCCCGTCGCGCATCGCTTCCGGGCTGTCTTGCGCGTTGCCCTTGAGCGCGTTCACGGCCAGCCCGATCAGCGCCGGCATGCGGTGCTCGGGCGGATAGCTGGCGATCTGCGCGTTGAGATGATCGAAGGCGGCCTGCTGCGTGTTGAGCGGCTGCACGCGGTGCAGCAGCCGACCCAGGTCGGCGGTGACCTGGGCGCGCATCTCGTCGGGCTGCACGTGGTTGGCCGCCATCACGGCGTCGTACATGTCGCGGCCCGAGATGCTGCTGTCGTTGGACAAGTGCTCGAGCGTGGCGATCATCATCGGACCGACGCGTTTTTGCAGATCGGCCCGGACCTCGGGCGGCAGCTGCGAAATCGCGACCCGCCCACGCGCGGCGTTGCCGACCGACATCGGCCGGCCCCCCAGCAGTTGCATCAGGTCATGCAGGTGCTGCGGGCCGATGTTCTCGCCGCTCTCATGGGCCTCAATGAGCTTGTTCATCCAGGCGGTGGTCTGCCGCTGCTCGGTGGACATGCGCTGCGGTGCCGCGCCGCCGGTGGTCGGCGTGGAAGGCGTGGGCGCGGCGGGCGCGTTCGTCTGGCTCGTCTGGCTGGTCGGGCGGGCGCCGTCGGCGGAGGAACTGGCCGGCGTCGGGGGGCGCTGCTGCGCGGCGCTGGCCGGAAGCGCGGTGGCTTCTTCGTAAGACGGCGGTGGCGCCTCCCCGGTGGCGCCGCCCGGGTTCGACGGCGCGGGCGAGCTGGTCTCGGCGGGCGAGTAGGGCGGCGGTGGCGGTTCGTCCGGCACCGGCACGTCCATCAGCGCCTGGCTCGCGGCGTGCGGCCGTGGTGGTGGCGGTGGCGCGACGTCGTGGCTCGTCACCGCGGGCGTTTGCGTGCCGCCGCCGGAGGCCGACAGGTCTTGCGGAGCCGGGCCGCCGGACGGCGTGGCGAGGATCTGCGGCGCGCCTTCCATTTGCAGTGCGTGGAACGCGTCCGGCAGCGAAGGCACATGCAGGGTCGTCGCGCTCGATTGCGCCTCGCCATGCCGCTGCGAGGTCTGGCCGTTGCGCTGCGCCCCGCGTCGGCGCAGGCCGCCCAGCAGCGCGTCGGGCGTCGCGTTGGCGCGGCTCGCGCCGGACGACGGCCGCGACGGCGCTTCTCCGGTCAGGCCGGACGGCGTGGAGGGAATGCCGCCGGTGGAGGCGCGGCGAATCGGCGGCGGGGGCATCGAGGCGTTCCGTTGAGTGGGGCGGCCGGCGTCGTTCAGGCGCACACGCCGGTCGGGACGCGGCGCGGAGCCGACACCTGCCGTCGCGACGGCCAAGCGTGGTATGTCAGCCCGAAGGTATAACGCATCGCGCCGCGAGCGTGGCGCACGAGGCGAACCCCGCGCGCGTCATGCGAAGTTTTGCGCGTGGCCCCGGGCCGGCGTCAGGGCTTTCGGCCGAACGCCTCGCGCAGCTTGCGCTTGGCCCGCTCCAGTGTCGCGCGCCGCGTTTTCGGCAGGTTGCGGCCGGCGCGATTGACGTAGAAGTTCAGCATCGACATGGCCGACTGGTATGGCGATGCCTTGCGCCGGCGGCTGTGTTCGGCCGAGCGTTTCAGCGAGGCGGCGATCGCGGCGGGATCGTCGGACTTGAAGATGTCGGGTTCGACGTCGAGTGCGTCGCTGCGTCGGGTGACGTCGCCGGACCAGCGCCTGCCCGAGCCGGTGGTGCTGGCGCGGCGCCGGCCCGGGCGTCGTGTCGAATGCTTGCCGCGCGAGCCCGGCTTCGCGTGCGAGGCCGGGCGGGCGGAACGGGATGCGCTCATCGTGGGAGCCTCCAGGGTGACGGGCCGATGGCGGGACCGGCCGGGATCCAGATGGCCCGCATGGCAGCAGCGCATGCGGGCAGGATGGACGCGGCGGCCGGCTGGCGCGGGCCATCGGCCGGCTCCCGCCTGGCGAGGGCACGCCGCGCCGCCGCGGCTTCAGGACTTGCCGTGCTTGTCGCCCGAGGGCAGCACGGCCGACAGCACCTGCCGCGCCGTCTCGACGATCACGCCGCGTTCGCGCGGATCGCCCTTCACGAGCGTCTCGGCAAACTGCCTGGCCTGCTGCAGCGTGACGTGCGGCGGCAGCGGCGGCACCTCGGGGTCGGTCTTGACCTCGATCACCACCGGCTTGCCGGCCGCGAGCGCCTCGTCCCAGGCCGCGCCGACCTGCTCCGGGCGATCGACGTAAATGCCCTTCAATCCGATCAGCTCGGCGAAGCGGTGATACGGCACGTCGGGCACCTGCTGCGAAGCGTCGAACTTCGGATCGCCCTCCATCACGCGCTGCTCCCAGGTGACCTGGTTCAGGTCCTCGTTGTTGAGCACGAGGCAGATCCAGCGCGGGTCGTCCCACTGCCGCCAGTATTTGGCGACGGTGATCAGCTCGGCCATGTTGTTCATCTGCATCGCGCCGTCGCCGACCATCGCGATCACCGGCCGCCCCGGATACGCGAACTTTGCCGCGATCGCATAGGGCACCGCGGCGCCCATCGAGGCGAGGCCGCCCGACAGCGAGGCCAGCATGCCGCGCCGCATCTGCAGGTCGCGCGCATACCAGTTCGCGCAGGAGCCCGAGTCGCTCGCGAGGATCACGTCGTCGGGCAGGCGCGGCGAGAGCTCGGTGAACGCGCGCTGCGGATTGATGCCGCGCCCCTGGCTCGCGTCGGCGGCCGCGCGCTTGGCCAGCGTGTCGCGCCAGTCGTCGTTCCAGCGCGCGATCCGGTCGCGCCAGCGGTGCTCGGTGCGATCGGTCAGCAGCGGCAGCAGCTGCGTGAGCGTCTCGGCGCTGTCGCCCACCAGGTTGACCTCCATCGGGTAGCGCAGGCTCAGCATGTCGGCCTTCAGGTCGATCTGCACCGCCCGCGCCTGGCCTTCCTTCGGCAGGAACTCCGCATACGGGAAGCCGGAGCCCACCACCAGCAGCGTGTCGCACTCGTTCATCAGTTCGTAGCTCGGCCGCGTGCCGAGCAGGCCGATCGGGCCGGTCACCCAAGGCAGGTCGTCGGGCAGTGCGGCCTTGCCGAGCAGCGCCTTGGCGGCGCCCGCGCCGAGCCGGTCGGCCACCGCGATCACCTGATCGGTGGCGCCGAGCGCGCCGGCGCCCACCAGCATCGCGACCTTCGAGCCCGCGTTGAGCACCTCGGCCGCGCGCTTGAGGTCCTCCGGATACGGCACCACCTTCGGGCGCGTGTAGCCGACGCCCGAATGCACGGTGCCGTGGGCGCGCGCGGGCGGCGCGTAGTCGAGTTCCTGCAGGTCGTTCGGCAGGATCAGCGCGGTGACGGTGCGCGCGCCGAGCGCGGTGCGCACGGCCCGGTCGACCAGATGGCGCACCTGCCCCGGCACGCTCGCCTGCTGCACGAACGCGCCGGCCACGTCCTTGAACAGCGCGGGCAGGTCGAGCTCCTGCTGGTAGTGGCCGCCGAGCGCGGCGCGCGCCTGCTGGCCGACGATCGCGAGCACCGGCATGTGGTCGAGCCGCGCGTCGTAGAGGCCGGTGACCAGGTGCGAGGCGCCGGGGCCGGAGGTGGCGATGCATACGCCGAGCTTGCCGGTGTACTTCGCGTGCGCGCTGGCCATGAACGCGGCCATTTCCTCGTGGCGCGCCTGGATGAACTCGATCTTGCCGCGCGCGCGGTTCAGCGCGCCGAACATGCCGTTGATGCCGTCGCCGGGGTAGCCGTAGATGCGATCGACGCCCCATTCGGCGAGTCGTTCGACGATGAAATCCGAAACTGTCGTCATGCCGTTCCTCCTTGATGTCGATGGCCGCCGCGCGCAGCCGCATGCCCGCCGGGCGGCGCGCCGCCGCCGTGCCGCCGGTGCGGCGCGGGTTGCCGGTTCGCGCGCCGTGCGGCGCGTGGCGCGTTCGACCGGATCGCGCAAGGCGCGTGCCGCCCGGCGCGTCGCGGGTGGCGCGCCCGCCGGCCGCCGTTGCCGCCCGCCTTTCAGATCGCCGGACCGCATGAGTTGTGCCGGTTGACATCGGCGCTTGTAAAAACGTCGCGTCGCATGGATGCGCCGCCGCAAGCGAACCGTCATGTCGCCGCGCCGGCCCCGCCGCACGGGCCTCCCGGCGGCGCGCGCGAGCGGGCGCGATCCTTGCTCCGCTGCCCCCGATGCGAGTTCGCACATGACCGTGCGATGCGATCCAGCCTGGAGCCACACGCGATGTCCGATGTCACCGAGTTTCCATTGCCCTCCGCCGCGCGAGGCCGGCGCGCGCCGACCCGCCGCGTGCCGCGGCGCCTGGCCGACGCGCTGCATGGCGGGTTCGCGCCGCGGCGCGCGCGCGCCGCTGACGAGGATCCGCCGCCGCGTCCGTCCGGCGATCCGTCGGGCAACGGCTCGACGCGCGCGAGCGGCGGAACGGACTCGCGGGACCCGGGCGAGCGTGACGCGGGCTCGACCGATGGTGGCGAACGCAACGATCGTCCGCGCGACGGCGAGCGCCGCGATGGCGGTGGCGACGGCGGCGACGGCAAGCGCGGTGACGAGGGCGGCGGGCACCACGGCGACGGTGACGGCGGCGATAACGGCGGCGATAACGGCGGCGGCGACGATCACGACGGCAAGCGCGACGACGGCAAGCGCAAGGGCTCGAACCGCAAGACGCTGATCATCCTCGCGATCGTGGTGGTGGTGCTGCTGATCGTGGCGCTGGTCTGGTGGCTGCTCACGCGCAACCAGGTCAGCACCGACGACGCCTACACCGACGGCAACGCGATCGCGATCGCGCCGCACGTATCGGGCTACGTGACGCGCCTGAACGTCGACGACAACACCTTCGTCCATCGCGGCGACCTGCTGGTGCAGATCGATCCGCGCGATTACCGCGCCCAGCTCGACGCGGCCGACGCGCAGCTCGGCCTCGCACAGGCGCAGCTCGACGCGGCGCGCGTGCAGCTCGACATCGCGCGCGTGCAATACCCGGCGCAGTACGCGCAGGCCCGCGCGCAGATCGAATCGGCCGACGCGTCCTACAAGCAGGCGCTCGCCGCGCAGGAACGGCAGCACGCGGTGGACGCGCGCGCCACCTCGAAGCAGGCGATCGACGCGGCCGACGCGCAGCGCGCCAGCGCCGACGCGAACGTGGCGATGGCGCGTGCCCAGGCCCGCACGGCCGCGCTCGTGCCGCAGCAGATCCGCACCGTGGAGAGCACCATCGAGGAACGCCGCCAGCAGGTGCTGGCCGCGCGCGCGCAGCGCGAGACGGCCGAGTTGAACCTGTCGTACTGCGAGATCCGCGCGCCGTCCGACGGCTGGGTCACGCGCCGCAACGTGCAGCTCGGCTCGTTCCTGCAGACCGGCAGCTCGCTGTTCTCGATCGTCACGCCGCGCATCTGGATCACCGCGAACTTCAAGGAGTCGCAGCTCGAGCGCATGCGCATCGGTGACCACGTCGACGTGTCGGTCGACGCCTATCCCGACCTCGCGCTGCACGGCCACGTCGACAGCATCCAGCTCGGCAGCGGCTCGCGCTTCTCGGCGTTCCCGGCCGAGAACGCGACCGGCAACTTCGTGAAGATCGTGCAGCGGGTGCCGGTGAAGATCGTGCTCGACGGCCCGCTGCCGACCAACCCGCCGCTCGGCCTCGGCCTGTCCGCCGTGCCCACCGTCCACCTGCCGTGATGCGCCGCCCCGCCATGGCCCATTTCGCGGCGCCGCCGCCTGGGAGCGAACCGATGCTCGTGCCGTTGCCGTTGTTTCCCGCGCCTCGCGCGGGCCGCCGCTCATGAGCCGGGCCGCCGATGCATCGGCCGCCCGCGACGGCGGCGGGGGCGGCGAGCGCGCCTGGCGCCCGTCGGCGAACCCCTGGCTGATCGCCGTGGTGGTCACGCTCGCCGCGTTCATGGAAGTGCTCGACACCACCATCGTCAACGTCGCGCTGCCGCATATCGCCGGCACCATGTCGGCGAGCTACGACGAGGCCACCTGGACGCTCACCTCGTATCTCGTCGCGAACGGCATCGTGCTGCCGATCTCGGGCTTCCTCGGCCGGCTGCTGGGCCGCAAGCGCTATTTCGTGATCTGCATCGCCGCGTTCACGGTCTGCTCGTTCCTGTGCGGGATCGCCACCAACCTCGGCCAGCTGATCGTGTTCCGGATCCTGCAGGGGCTGTTCGGCGGCGGCCTGCAGCCGAACCAGCAGTCGATCATCCTCGACACGTTCCCGCCCGAGCAGCGCAACCGCGCGTTCTCGATCTCGGCGATCGCGATCGTGGTGGCGCCGGTGCTGGGGCCGACGCTCGGCGGCTGGATCACCGACACGTTCTCGTGGCGCTGGGTGTTCCTGCTCAACGTGCCGGTGGGGATCCTCACGGTGCTGGCGGTGATGCAGCTGGTGGAGGACCCGCCGTGGCGGCGCGACGGCGAGCGCGGCATCCGCATCGACTACATCGGCATCGGCCTGATCGCGATCGGCCTTGGCTGCCTGCAGGTGATGCTCGACCGCGGCGAGGACGACGACTGGTTCGGCTCGAACTTCATCCGCCTGTTCGCCGTGCTGACGGTGCTCGGGCTGACGGGCGCGGTGCTCTGGCTGCGCTACGCGAAAAAGCCGGTGGTGGATCTGGCCTGCCTGCGCGACCGCAATTTCGCGCTCGGCTGCGTGACCATCGCCTGCTTCGCGGCGGTGCTGTACGGCAGTGCCGTGATCGTGCCGCAGCTCGCGCAGCAGCAGCTCGGCTATACCGCCACGCTGGCCGGGCTGGTGCTGTCGCCGGGCGCGATCCTGATCACCATGGAGATCCCGATCGTGAGCCGCCTGATGCCGGTGGTGCAGACGCGCTATCTGGTCGGCGTGGGCTTCGTTTTGCTGACCTTCTCGCTCGTCTATTCGCGCACGCTGGTGCCCGACATCGACTACCGGCACCTGATGATGATCCGCTGCGCGCAGTCGCTCGCGATCGGCTTCCTGTTCGTGCCGATCACCACGCTCGCCTACCTGACCATCCCGCAACGGCTCAACGACGATGCCTCGGCGCTCTTCACGATGTTCCGCAACGTGGCCGGCTCGATCGGCATCTCGGTGTCCACGGCGCTGATCCGCGAGCGCACGCAGGCGCAGATGGCGCATCTGTCCGGCCACATGTCGCCGTTCTCGCAGAACTTCCAGGACACGCTGCAGCGCAACGCGCAGTCGATCACCGCGCTGTCGGGCGCACCGCCCGCGGCCGCGCTGCAGACCGCCAACGGCCGGCTCTACGAGACCTTCGTCTCGCAGGCCACGATCCTCGCCTATCTCGACGTGTTCGCGATCCTGGCGGTGTTCTGCGCGATCTGCATCCCGTTGACGTTCATGTTCTCGCCGGTGAAGGCGGCGCAGGGCGGAGGAGGACATTGACATGAAGCATCAGGCTCCGCGCCCCTTCCGGGCTTTCCGGGCTCCCCGGGTACCGACGCGCGCTCGCGCCTTCGCGTGGCCGGCCGCGCTGGCCGGCTGCCTCGCGCTGGCCGCCTGCACCGTCGGGCCGGATTTCAAGCCGCCGCGCGCGGACGCACCCGCGCAGTGGCACGACCTGCAAGGCGCGAGCGGCGCGGCCGCGGCGGGGCCGGCCTCCGCCGCCGCGCCGGTGGCCGGCGCCTCGCTGACCGACGCCGCCTCGGCGCCCGACGCCGGCGTGCATTCGAAGCCGGTGGTGGACGCCGACCCCGATCCGCGCTGGTGGCAGGCGTTCCACGATCCGCTGCTCGACCGGCTGGTCGCGCGCGCGGCGCACGACAACCTCGATCTGCAGACGGCCGTGCTGCGCATCGCCGAGGCGCGCGAGCAGCTGCACCAGGCCGCGGCGCAAGGCCTGCCGAACGTGCGCGCCACCGCCAGCTACCAGCGCGAGCAGCTTGGCGTGAAGGGCATCCTCGAGGACGAGGGCGTCAACGACCAGATCAACCGGCTCGGCGCGCCGGGCTCGGCGCTCGCCAACGCGGTGCCGGGCGGCAGCACGGCGATCCAGCAGGGCGCGAGCAAGGCGCTCGATGCGATCTCGTCGCCGACCAATCTCTGGCAGGCCGGCTTCGACGCGTCGTGGGAACTCGACCTGTTCGGCCGCGTGCGGCGCTCGGTGGAGGCGGCCGGCGCCGAGACGGGCGCGGCCGTGGCGGGCCGCGACGACGCGCTGCTCTCGCTCGAGGCCGAGGTCGCGCAGACCTACCTGCAATATCGCGGCGCGCAGGCGCTGCGCGCGCTGGCGGTGGAACTGACGCAGTCGCAGGGCGAACTGGCCGACCTCACGCGCAATCGCGCCGCGCACGGCCTGACGAGCCAGCTCGACGTGCGCAGTGCCGAGGCGCAGCTCGCCACGATTCGCGCGCAGCTGCCGCAATACGACCAGCAGATCGCCACGCTGCGCAACGGCCTCGCGTATCTGGTGGGCGGTGCGCCCGGCGCGCTCGACGCCGAACTCGACGCGCCCGGCGCGCTGCCGGCGCTGCCGCCGACGGTGCCGGTGGGCCTGCCGTCCACGCTGGCACGGCGGCGGCCGGACGTGCGCCGCGCCGAACTCGAGCTGCACGCGGCCACCGCGCAGGTTGGCGTGGCGGTCGCGCAGTTCTATCCCGACGTGTCGCTGACCGGGCAGATCGGCCTGCGCTCGACGCACGTGCGCGAACTCGCGCAGTGGTCGCATCTGTTCTATTCGGCCGGCCCGGCGATCTCGCTGCCGATCTTCTCGGGCGGCGCGCTGGTGTCGAACCTGCGGCTCTCGAAGGTGCAGCAGCAGGAGGCCGCGCTGGCTTATCGCGGCGCCGTGCTGGTGGCGCTGCGCGACGTCGACAACGCGCTCGCCGTCTACCGCACCGACCAGACGCGCCATGCCGAACTCGACGACGCCGTGCGGGCCGAACGCGGCGCGCTCGATCTCGCGCGCGACAGCTATCGCAAGGGCATCGTGCCGTTCCTCGACGTGCTCGACGCCGAGCGGCAGTGGTCGCAGGCGCGGCAGCAGGCGGTGCAGGGCGAGCTGCAGGCCACCACCGACCTGGTCGCGCTGTACAAGGCGCTCGGCGGCGGCTGGGATCCGGACGCGGCGCCGGCCGCGAACGGCGCCGCCGATGACGGCGCCTCGGCTTCGCGCGGCGCGGACGACGCGGGCCGGGCGGACGGCGCCGCCGAGGTGGCGAACGCGCGCTGAGTCGCGTGCGGTTTCATCACGGCCGCGCGATCGATCCGTTCGGCTGATCGGTGGTTGATCCGCGCGGTTGATCACGGGGGTGTCGGCCCGGACCGCGCGCCGCGCCTGCCGCGTCTCGCGAACCGCGCGGCGGCCCGTCCGGCTCCCGCTCCTCGACGCGAACCGGCTGGCGCTCGTGCCCGCGATGGGTCCTGTGCGGTCGATCGCGGCAGGGCCGGCCCGGTCCGCGCGCCGCGCCTGCCGCGTCTTGCAAACCGCGCGCGGGCGCCTCGCCTGACCTGATTCACGCCCGCCGGCTCATACCGGATTGCGCCCGTGCTCGCGCAGCTCCGGTTCGAAGAAGATCCACCGCGCGCGTGGAAACGCCTCCTGCAACGCGAGTTCGATCGCGTTGATGGTGCGCACCAGCGCATCGGCGCTCGGATGCGGGCGCAGTTCGGCCTGGATCGCGACCACGTGTTCGTCGGACCAGCGCAGCACCACCAGCGAGATCACGCGCACGATCTCGGGCCGCGCGCGCAGCCACGCGTCCATGTCGCGGCGCACCGTTTCGTGCGCCGATTCGCCGACGATCAGCGACTTGATCTTGCCCATCGCGAACGCCGCGCTCGCCATCAGGATCAGGCCCACCGCGATCCCGCCGAGCGCGTCGAACACCGGATTGCCGGTGGCGAGCGCGAGCCCCACGGCGGCCAGCGAGACGAGGATGCCGCCGAGCGCGGCGGTGTCCTCGATCACGGCGAGCAGCAGCGCGGGCTGGCCGGTCTCGCGCATCCAGCGCAGCAGCGCGAGCGGCCGGCCGCGCCGCTCGATGGTGTCGATCGAGGCCTTCAGCGCGAACGTCTCGATCACGCCCGACACCAGCAGCACCGCGATCACCACGCCGCCGTGCCCGACCGGCGCGTGCTGCACGAGCCGCAGCACGCCGACGGCCGACGAGACCAGCCCGCCGACGATGAAGATCTGCGTGGCCACCAGCATCGCGTAGAAATAGGTGACGCGGCCGAAGCCGAGCGGATGCGCGGCGTCGGCGCGCGCGGCGGCCGCGCGGCCGCCCGCCAGCAGCAGCACCTGGTTCAGACAGTCGGCGCTCGAATGGATCGCCTCGGCGAACGCCGAGCCGGAGTTCGTGTAGGCGGCCGCCGCGTACTTGCAGGCGGCCACGGCCAGGTTCGAGGCGAGCGCGTAGTAGACGGCGCGCGGCACCGTGGCGGACATCGGCGGCTACTCCCGCAGCGACCAGCTCACGCCGCCGCCGCCGTGGCTCACCAGCGCGGCGATCGCCTGCTCGACCGGATCGTCGCGCCGCGGCGCGTGCCATTTCAGTTCGTACTGGCGGCGGATCGCGCCGCTCTCGGGCAGCGCCTGCATGCCCGTCAGGGATACGCGGCAGTGCAGCGCGTCGAGTCGCGCGAGGGTGTCGGCGAGGCCGGGCGAGGGCGCGCCGCCGGCGTGCTGCATCACGCAGAGCCGGGCGCGACGCCGTTGCGGCAGGCGCCGCTCGAGCGGCTTGAGGCCGGACAGGATCGCCACGCCGAGCACGGTCGCCATCACCGCCAGCAGCAGCTGGCCGCCGCCCGCGCAGAGCCCGATCACGGTCACGAACCAGAGCGTCGCGGCCGTGGTCAGGCCGCGCACCAGCCCGTCCTTGCGCAGGATCGCACCGGCGCCGATGAAGCCGACGCCGGACAGGATGCCGAGCGGCAGCCGCATCAGGTCGAGTGTCGCGAACGACTGCGGGCCCTTGCCGGCCTGCGGCAGCAGCACGTTCACCTGCAACATCGCGAGGCAGGCCGCCAGGCCCACCAGCATCGTCGTGCGCAGGCCGGCCGACTTGCCCGAGCCGCCGCGATCGAAGCCGATGATCGCGCTGGCGACGAGACAGGTGGCGAGGCGCAGTGCGAGGTCGGCGTGGTCGAGGACGAGCGGCATGGTCGGCATCGGATCGAGCGGGCGGGGACGGTGGTGATGGCACTGGCGCAGCAAGCCGCGTGCCCGTCCGGGCGGATTGGCGGAGCGATTCGCCGTGCTCGGGACGCGCGTTCCAAGCCGGACCGTCATCGCACGGACCGCACCGGCGAACCGCCGCCGGCGTGCGTGCGCGTGCGTGCGGCGGGCTCCGAGGCCGGCATCGACGGCCTGGCGCTTGTACGTTCCCGGTGGAATTCGCCGGCCGCGTCGCTCACCGCACCGGGCGCGCCGGCGGAAGGGTCGTTGCCCGATATTCCTTTGAGCCCGTAGGCTCTCGAGCCGCGCGCGGGCGCGGCGCGAACCGAAACGCAGGCAAGCGACGAAATCCCGACACCAGCAGGGGCCGGCCACCACGCGCGACGCGCGTGAGCGACGCGGTGCACCGTCACCACGACCGGCATCCTCCGATCCGCGCGATCCGGTGGCCTGCCCCGACTGGTGGAGCGAGCCCGGTGCCTTGCCGGCCGGCGCGTCCGAGGTGCGGCATGTGCCGGAAGCCTATCGGGAGCGGGGCATGATGCGGCGTGCCGCCGAATGTCGAGGCGGTCCGGCGCCGCAGGAGGATGCCGGCACGCGGCGCCAAGACGCGATCGCCAGGCCATGATCATGTGCCGGCGCCCACGCAAAAAGCGGGCGCCGTTGCCGACGCCCGTCCAGGACCTCACGGCCATCCGGGATGCGAGGCGGCGGCGCGCAGCCGCCAAGGGGGAGGGATCGTTTCAGACCGGTCCGCGCGGGCGCACCGGCGAGCGCAGCCCGAGTTCCTCGGCGAGGCTGTACTCGCGCGGTGCATCCTCGGTGTCGTAGTGCCGGATCACGGCGCTTTCCCAGGCCGGATCGGTCGCCACGCGCCAGGTATCGAGGTCGATCGCGGGCGCGCCGCGCACGGTGGCCGCCGACAGGGCGATGCGCAGCCCGGTGCCGTCGGCGTCGAGCGCCACGTAGTGCCAGGGCACCGCGGTCAGCAGGCGCGCGTGGGTGCGCTCGTCGAGCGCGAGCAGCGCGTAGGCGACGCGCCCGGCGCGCAGGTCGAGCATCACTTCGCTCACGTAGCCGAGCGTGTAGCCGTCGGTGGCACGCGCGAGCGCGCCGTCGAACATGCGGGCCGGCACCAGCGCGCGGCCGGTGTGGCGGGCGGGGCCGGCGGCGGCACCGGCTGAGGTCGATTGCATCGTGAACTCCTTGGGAATCGTGTTGATGCGCGAGGCGGCGCGACGCCGGCGCTCAGCGCGGCTGCGACAGGCAGTCGAGCGTCTCGCCGATCGCGTCGCGCTCGGCCACGCCGCCACGCGTCGCGAAGTCGCCGAGCGAGACCCTCTCCACCAGCCGCCGGTCGCGCGACATCACCGGGATCCGGCGCACCTGCGTGCTGGCCATCTTGCGGCGCACCGCGTCGGCGTCGTCATCCTCGCCGCACCATTCGATCGGCACCGAGGCGACCTCGCGCACCGGGGTGCCGCCGTCCTTGCCCGCGGCCAGCGCGCGCGTGACGATATCGCGATCGGTCACCATGCCGACCACGCGCGTGCCGTCGCACACGGGCAGCGCGCCCACGTCGTGGCGCGCCATCCATCGCGCCGCATGATGAATCGAGTCGCCCGGCGCGACATGCACGACGTCGCGCGACATGATCTGGCGAATCCGTTGCATCGTGTGTCTCCGTCATGAAGAGGATCGATGGGGGGATTGACGCAACGCGCGTGCCACGCCCGCCCTCGCGGCCACGCGAGCGTCGGCATGGCGGCCGGCGGGCCGGTCGCGGCGCGGCGGGTGCCGCGATTTACAAGGCATGGAAAGCGTTACCGGCGCGCCGGGCCGGCTAGCCGGGAGGCGACTTGCCGTCGTCGTCGCGCATCAGCGCGAGCCGGTTGTAGAGCGTCTTCAGGCTGATGCCGAGCGATTTCGCGGTGCGCGGCTTGTTGCCGTCGAAGTATTGCAGCGAGGCGGCGATGAAGTGCTGCTGCGACTGCGCCAGCGTCGCGCCGACCTGCAACGTCATCACGTTGTCGCGCACGCTGGCGGCGGCGGCCGGCGCCAGCGCCGGCGGGTGCAGCTCGATCTGCTCGTCGGCCAGGATGAAGCCGCGCTCGACCACGTTGCGCAGCTCGCGCACGTTGCCGGGCCAGCTGTGCGTGTTCAGCACGCGCAGCGCCTGCGCCGAGAGCCGCTTCGCGGTGCCGTGGCGCGCGTTGAGATGCGCCACCAGTTCGCGTGCGAGCTGCTCTGCATCGCCCTCGCGCCGGCGCAGCGGCGGCACGTGCAGCGGCACGGCGGCGATCCGGTAGAACAGGTCCTCGCGAAAGCGGCCGTCGCGCACCGCGGCGGCCGGATCGTGGTGGGTGGCCGCGATCACGCGCACGTCCACCGGAATCGGCTCGGTGCCGCCCACCCGCGTGATGGTGCCGCTCTCCAGCACGCGCAACAGCTTGACCTGCAGCTCGGGCGGCGCATCGGCGATCTCGTCGAGGAACAGCGTGCCGCCGCGCGCGGCCTCGAAGAAGCCGATGTGCTGCGCGACCGCGCCGGTGAAGCTGCCTTTTTCATGGCCGAACAGCTGCGATTCGGCCACGTCGCGCGCCACCGCCCCGCAGTTGATCGCGACAAACGGCCGGGCCGCGCGCGGCCCGAGCGCGTGCAGCAGCCGCGCGACCACGTCCTTGCCCGAGCCGGTCTCGCCGACGATCAATACGCTCGCCGGTGCCAGCGCGGCGCGGCCGACCTTGGCGAGCAGCGCTTCGATCGACGAAGACTGGCCGCCAAGCCGCGGCGGTTCGCTATCGAGGCGTGCCATGAACAACCAAAAACGCGCATTGAGGGGTCGGACACATGTATGACGCTAGCCATTCCGTCAATCAGACCTTTATCATGCATTTTTTTCGAGATGGTCGCAGCGGCGTGCCGAATGCCGGGGATTGAATCTCGCAATGCAGGCGGCCCGGATGGATAGAAAGATCCGATAGCGCCGGACGGTAATATCTGCTTTCCTAGAGACAGCCGGTCGCCCGCCCCTCCAGTCGGAATTCGCGACGCCGGACCCCGCATCGCCTACTCCGTCCAACTCTCATCTCGCCGCCGCCAATGTGCCATCAGGGGCGCGCGACGCAATCGTCGAAAGGAGTCCGCATGCCACGCATTTTGATCGTCGATGACGACAGCGACACGCGCGAGATGCTCGCCGCGCTCGCGCAGAACCGGCAGCTGGCCTGCGATACCGCCGCCTCGCTGGCCGAGGCCCGTTCACATATGCTGACCCAGAGCTACGAGCTGGTGCTTTGCGACCTGGTGCTGCCCGACGGCAACGGCATCGAGCTGTTCGAGGATTTCACGCAGCGCGGCAAACGCGGCGAACTGGTGTTCGCCACCGGCCACGCCACGCTCGATACCGCGATCGACGCGCTGCGGCAGGGCGCGAGCGACTACCTCGTCAAGCCGTTCAACATGCAGCGGCTGGACGGCATCTTCGCGCGCGTCGCGCAGATGGAAGTCCACGAGGAGGAAATCGGCGCGATGCGCGACGAGCTCGAGCGCGCCGGTCGCTTCGGCCGCCTGCTCGGCCACTCGCCGCCGATGCGCGCGATGTACGACGCGCTCGCGCGGGTGGCCACCACCGACGCCTCGGTGCTGCTGACGGGCGAATCGGGCACCGGCAAGGAAGTGGCCGCGCAGACGCTGCACGAGTTGAGCTTCCGGCGGCGCGGGCCGTTCGTGGCGATCAACTGCGGCGCGATCCCGGCCAATCTGGTCGAGAGCGAGATGTTCGGCCACGACCGCGGCAGCTTCACGGGCGCGGACCGCCAGCACAAGGGCTTTTTCGAGCGTGCCGACGGCGGCACGCTGTTCCTCGACGAGATCACCGAGATGCCGGTCGAGCTGCAGGTCAAGCTGCTGCGCGTGCTCGAGACGGGGCAGGTCACGCGGCTCGGCTCGGTGCGGGAAACCTCGATCGACGTGCGCATCATCGCCGCCACCAATCGCGACCCGGAGGCCGCGATCGCGGCCGGCACGCTGCGCGCGGATCTCTACCACCGCATCAACGTGTTTCCGATCCCGATGCCGCCGCTGCGCGAACGCGGCACGGACATCGTGCTGCTGGCCGACGCGTTCCTCGCCCGGCTCAACGAGGACAGCGGCCGCGCGATGCGCTTCAGCGACGCCGCGAAGGCCGCGCTGACGCGCTACGACTGGCCCGGCAACGTGCGCGAGCTGCGCAACTTCGTGCAGCGCGCGAGCATCTTCGCCGACGGCGACGCGATCGACACGCTGCCGCCGCCGATCATGGACGAGGTGTCGGGCATGGCCAACACGGGCGGCAACGCCGTCGCGGTGCCGCTCGACATGCCCCTCGAGGAGGTCGACCGCCGGCTGATCCTCGGCACGCTCGAACAATGCGGGGGCGTGAAGGCGCATGCGGCCGAAATCCTCGACATCAGCCTGAAGACGGTCTACAACCGCATCGGCGCGCCCGGCGAGAAGGCCGCCGGCGGCAAGTCGCGCGACAAGAGCTAAGCGGGTCCCGGAGCCGGCCCCGCCGCGCACCCGGCGGGCGCCGCCGTCACCACCGGCATCGCGCCGGCATCGGCCTGGGGCTCGGGCTTCGGCGGGGCTTCAGCGCGACACCGCGATCGCCGCGTTGACGGGCACCACGGGGGATTCGACGTCGGGCGCGCCCGCCACCACGAAACGCTCGATCACGTCGGGCTCGAACAGCAGGCAGAACGTCGAGCCGCCGTACTGGAAATAGCCGATCTCGTCGCCCTTGGCCAGACGCTGGCCCGGATGCGCGTCGATCACGCACGACGACACGTCGCCCATCCCCACGAACACGCAGGCCACGGTGCCCATCCCGGGGTCTTCGCAGTCGATCACCACCACCGCGCGCGTGGCCACGGCCGTCATGTAGCCCTGCGAGTCGTTGAGCCCGGACGGGTCGGCCCCCTCGACGTCGGCGCCGGAGAAGTAGGTGCCGGGAACGCGGTAGGCGTGCGTGACGATGCCGCCCACCGGCGCGTGCCAGCGATGGTAGTTGTAGGCGCTCAGGTAGGCCTGGTAGATGTCGCCGCCCACGAAGCGCTCGGCGAGCAGCGCGTGCTGCGGGGTCAGCATGTCGCGAATCGAATAGGGCTGCGACTTGATCCAGAATTCGTCGAGGCGCTGCACGCGCTCGGCGATCTGGTACGGCGCCGCCTCGCAGGCGCTGACCACCACGCGCGGGTCGTTCGGCTCGGCCACCGGCCGCGCGCCGTCGCGAAAGCGCCGCGTGAAGAAGTGATTCCACGAGTCGAAACCCCAGTACGGTTCGTCGTGGCGGCAGACGAATTCGTCGAGCCGCATGCGCTCGCGCGCCACCTCGCTGAACCAGCCGCTCGGGCCGCGCTCGTGCAGATGCTCGCGCGAATGCGGACCGGACAGGAAATCGCACCAGCCCGACAGCAGGCGGCCCAGCTGCGCGTTGACGGTCGCGTCGCGGAACAGCGGATAGCCGGACGGCATGCACATCGGCCAGTCGAGCAGCGCGTTGATCGGGCAGACGATCAGGCTCTCCTCGCTGAACGGCGGCGTGTAGCGCATCACATGGTCGAGGATCGCCATCAGGTCCTCGATGGTCGCGTAGCCGAGCGCGTAGCCGGCCTCGCCCGCTTCGCCGATCGCGCGCGTGAGGCTCATGCGCAGCACCGCGTCGCGTTCGAACAGCGCCGCGAAGTCGGCCACCACCGCCGTGCGCGGCCGTTTTCCGGCCGCCGCGTAGGCGTCCTGGGCGAGCTGGCGGCGGTAGGCCGTCATCCGCAGTTCCTCGGTCGCGAGCCAGTCGCCGAGGCGGCGGCGCGTGGCCCGCGCGGGGCCCTGGATTGCCGTCATGGATCTGTCTCCGTGGCTTGTCTTGATGCCGTTGATGTCATCGATGCCGCCATGTGGCGGCGACGGCGATTCGTCTGGTCGTTCGACCGCGGCCGGCCTCACTGGCGCGGCAGCGAGCCGATCGTGTTCGGTTCCGGTTCGGCGTCGCGCGGCCCGTGCGGCGGTATCGGTTCGCCCTGCTCGTGCCGCGTGAGCTTGCCGTGCCGCACGACGTGCGGCTCGCCCGGCATCGCCTCGACCTCGTCGCCGAAACGCGCCCGCACGAACGCGCGCAGCAGCGCGGTGCGCAGGTTCGGCCCGCTGCCGTGCCCCTCGCGGGCCGCGCAGGCGGTGCCGTCGGCATCGAAGGTGGCCACGCAGCTCAGCGTGCCGTGCGCGTCTCGCGCGCTGCGCACGTCGATCAGCCGGTCGAGCACGTCGGTCGCGTCGGCCCATCGCGAGGACGGCGCGAATCGCGCGTCCATGCGCGCCGCCGTGCCGTTCGAGAACGTCACGACGAGCGCGGGCTCGAGCGCGACGAAGGCGATCGGCAGGTCATCGCGGGCCAGCGCTCGCGCGGTCCAGTAGTCGAGTTCGCGGCTGTCGAGATCGTCGGTGCGCATCGGGGGCATCCGGAGTGGGCGTGCAGGAAATGGAGCATCAGGCGTGCCTGCGTCGCGCGCGACGGGAACGGCCGTTGCGCGTCCGATATCGGCACGGCCCGGCATGGCGACGGGTCCGGCGTGCGCGGTTTTTGCACCGTGTTTGAAGGATTCGACCTGCCGAAGGATTCGACTCACCCATTCGCCCATTCACCCAGGAGACGAGATGATGGAACCTGAAAGAACCGTGACGAGCGACAGCTACCGGGGCCATGTGATCGCGGTGACGGCGCACCGCAACGAGCGCGGCGCGTGGGTGCCGAGCGTGACGTTGACGCGTGAGGACGCCCCCGTGGGCCGGCCGCTGCCGGAGCCGGTCGATCCCGAATGGCTGACCGAGGAGGAGGCGGTACGCGCCGGCATCGAGCGCGGCCGCTTCGCGGTGGATCGGGAACAGGCTCAGCAATAGGCGCGAGCCGGCGGCAACCGGGCGGCTCCGCCGGTTGCCCCGGCGCGGCGGCCGGCGCGGGCTTGCGGCCGGCGCGGCGGCCCGGCGCGAGCGGATCAGCGTGAATGAATCAGCGCGAGGCCGCCTCGTTCTCGGGGTTGCGCGTCAGGAACGCGTTGACCACCTGCGGCAGATGCTGTTCCAGCCAGTTTGCCATCGCCACTTCCTGCGGCAGGATCCGCTCGCAGACGGTGAGCGTGTCGGCGTCGCCGGCCGTGCGCGCGGCGGTGATCAGCGTGCGGTAGGTCGCGATCTCGAAGTTCTCGAACGCATAGCTCGCGATCGCGCCCTTGACCACCTCGTCGGCCGCCAGCATGCTGGTGAAGCCTTGCAGCGTGGCAAGGCTGCGCGCGCCCAAATCCTTCAGCGCCGACACGTCGCTGCCGCGCCGCCCGATGCATTCGCGGATCAGCCGCGCCTGCTCGCGCGTTTCGCCCAGATGCTGCTCGATGCGCTGCTTCAGGTCCGGATAGTGTTCGAGGCGCCGGGCCATCGCGGCGAGCATGGTGCCGGCCTGTTCTTCCATCGCATGCGCGTCGCGCAGCCATTCGTCGAGATGTTCGTCGATCGAGCGTTTCGTGTGTGCCATGTGGTGCTCCTTGTCGGGAGAGGGGGCGTGAGCTGCGGTGGGACGCATGGCGCGATGCAAATCTCGCGCCCGCGTGTCGCGCCCTCGATGCGTGCGCGGCCTGGGCGCGGCCGTCGAGCACCGCCCCGGCGGCGGGACCCGCCCGGCAGGGCGCTTTTTGCAATTGCTTGTCAAACCCGCTCATGTCCGGCGCGATCGCACCGCTCGACGCGGCCAGCGCGCGGAACGCGGTTTGCTGCCATGGGAGGAATCGACCGAATTCCGGAGGACGACATGCAGACGATGAACCCGATGCTTCGCAGTCTCACGCGCGCGGCCGCCACGGCCGCCATGATCGTGCTGGCGGGCGGCTGGTCGCTCGCCGTGTCCGCCCAGGCGATCGTGCCGGTGGCACCGGGCAGCGCGCAGCTGCCGACCGGCGCCGCGTCGAAACACGACGCGAGCCCGAACCCGCCGCGCGATCCCGGCGCGCACCTGCAGCCCGACGATCGCACGGCGGGCCGTGCCGGCGCGCATGGCGTCTCGCCCGATGCGCGCGGGCTCTCGCCGCGCGGAACCCGCTCGCACCACGACAGCGGCGCCAATGGCGGCACGATGCATGGCGACGCCGCGGGCGGGACGCGCGGGGCCGCTTCGGGCGGCGGCGCGGGCAGCGGCGACTCACACGGATACTAAGGCCGGGCGCGAAACCGGAAACCGGCGCGGCGGCGGACAATGCGAGCGTGCCGCCGCGGCGGCCGCGCGCCTGGCCCTGCCGGCCGGAACCGGATCGATGCGGACGCAACGATCCGGCTTGCCTCGATCCCTTACCGCCAGCCCTCAGGCAGCCCCCGGCGCCGGCTCGTGATGCGCGAGCCCGTCCCGCACGAGACGCCGCGCCGTGCGTAGTGCATCGACCAGTTCGTCGTAGGCGCGCTCCCGCGAATTCGCGTCGCGCGTGCGCAGCACGAACGACGGATGATCGGTACCCACCACGTAGCGCCCGTCCGGCAGCGCGAGCGTTTCATGCGTGCGCGGCAGCGTCGCCGCCGGGTCGTCGAGCACGGCGCGCAGCGCGGTGGCGCCCAGCGCCACGATCACGCGCGGCCCGACCGCGTCGAGTTCGCGCGCGAGCCAGTGGCGACATGCCTCCACCTCGCGCGGCGCGGGCGGCCGGTGCAGCCGGCGCTTGCCGCGCGGTTCCCATTTGAAGTGCTTGACCGCATTGGTCAGATAGACCTCGGCGCGCGCGATGTCGGCATCGGCCAGCGCGCGGTCGAGGATATGGCCGGCCGAACCGCCGAACGGCCGCCCGCTGAGATCGTCGTGGTCGCCGGGCTGCTCGCCGACCAGCATCAGCGCCGCGCGTCGCGGCCCCTCGCCGTGGACCGCCTGCGTGGCGTGTTCCCACAGCGCGCAGCGCCGGCACGCGCCGAGTTCCCGGGCGGGCGGCGCGTCGGCGCGGCGGCCCCTGGACGGACCGGTCATCGGGATGCCGTCCAGTCCGGGGCGGGCGGAGGCGTCGGGGCGGGTGTTCATGGATCGCCGTGCGTGCAATTTCCATGCCGCGCGAGCGGTGTCGCGAGGGCGGAACGACCGGCACGGCGTTTGCGTGAATCGGCATGACGGTGCGCGCGTGCCCGTGGGGCAGCGTGCGGGAGCCGCGTGATGTCCATGCGTCCCAGGTACTCACCGGCGGCCTCGTCCGTGCCGGACCGGCCGCCGCAACAAGGAGAGCGTGATGACGACCAACGACCCGGGCCGACAGGTCCACTACGAAGTCAACGTATGCGGCGGCACGTTCGAATCGGTGCGCGGCCGCTTCCCTGCCTGGCAGCGCGAGCCGCTGCTGCACAGCCCGCAGCGGACCATGTTCGAGGACAAGGCCGGCGTGCGGCGCCTCGACGACACCGTGTTCGACAGCGCCGAAGCCGCGCAGCGCGCGCTGCGTCGCGCCTGCGCGCCGGGCGACCGCGAGGCGCTGGCGGCGCCGATCGTCGACGGCGAACGTTCGCTGTGGCTCGTGATGGCCGCGTTCGTGGCATGAACGCGCCGGCGGGTGGAATCTTCAAGCCGTGTAGCGAAGGCGCCGCCGGCCCGACGCGCGGCACGCAAAACCAGGAGCCACGATGACAATCGATCCGATCCTGCATCAGCCCGATCCCGGTACCCCCGAGGTGCCCGAGATCCCCGAAACCCAGCCGGAGCCCGCGCCCGGCCCCGGCCATCAGCCCGAGCACGCGCCCGAGCCGTACCGGCAGCCGGGCGAGGACCCGCCGGCCCCGGTGCGCGGCCTGACGTCCCACCGGGGAGCGATGGGGTGAGCCTTCGCCTTCGCGTCGAACCCGGCCCGCCGAGCGGCATCGCCGGGGCCGCGGGTCGCGCGAGACGTCGCTGCGTGTCGAGCCGACGGCGCGCGCCGTGCCGTACCCCGGCCGGCGGGCAGACGGCCGTCCCGCCGGCGTGGTGGCGCGGTCCGACGAGTGCGCCCATGCCGGCCTCGCCGGCCGGGAAGCCGGGCGGCGGCGGCCCGCCGCGACGCGCATCGGCGGCGGCGTGGCCGGAGCGTGTTTCGCGGCACGGCCCGTTCGCCCGCGCCGGCCACGATTACGTGACATGCATCTGTTTCGACCATGCACTTATTACGAGCGCATGGTAGATACGCCAGACCGCGCCTTGCCCGATTCCGCGAAACCCCGCTCCGGCGGGGCTCGGAGGGCCTGGCACGCGGTTTGCATGGAAGTGCGGGCCGGAACATGGGCGCGGCGGTCTCGACAGGCCGTCGCGCCCGCATGAGCCGGCCGCTTGCAAGGAGAACGAACATGCCAGCCAAGTCCCAATCCCAGCAGCGTGCGGCCGGTGCCGCGCTGGCCGCCAAGCGCGGCCAGACCAAGGTGGGCTCGTTGAAACCGGCATCGAAATCGATGTACGACTCGATGAGCGAAAAACAGCTCGAGGACTTCGCCCACACGAAGACTCGAGGCAAGCCGCGGCACAAGCACGACGCTTGATTCGCGGCGCATCCACGATTTGAATGACTTGAACAGGGAGGTAACCATGCTCTACTACGCCGTCGTATTTTTCGTGATCGCAATCGTTGCCGCATTCTTCGGGTTCGGCGGTATTGCCGCCGGTGCCGCATCGATTGCCAAGATCCTGTTCTTCATTTTCCTGATCGTCTTCCTCGTCACGCTCGTCATGGGCGTCATGCGGCGTTGAACCAGGCCGCCACCGCGCGCCGCCTCGGCGGTGCGTGACGGCGGCCATGCCACCGACGGCGCGGCCGGCTGCATGCCGGACCGCGCCGTTTTTCATTGCGGCGCGGCGCACGCTCAGCGCTTTGCGCGCGAGAAGCGGTGGTACCAGTTCATCAGCGGCGTGGCCGACACGCCATGCACGATCACCGACAGCGCCACGATGCCGAGCACCACCGGCACGAGCGGCAGCGCCGCGTCGGGGCGATGCTCGATGGCGAACAGCAGGTAGTAGAACGAACCGATGCCGCGAATCCCGAACCAGCCGATCAGCCGGCGCTGCGTCGCGGTGGTGGGCGAGCGGGCCAGCGACAGCGCCACCGCGAGCGGCCGGATCAACAGCATCAGCGCGGCGGCCAGCGCCAGCATCGGCCAGCCGAACGCGGCCGGCGAGAGCGTGGCGAGCGCGCCGCCCACCAACGTCATCACCACCGCCTCGGCGATCCGCTCCAGCTCGATGGTGAAGCCGAGCACCGACTCGGTCATGTAGGCGTGGGCCTTGGCGGGGTCGCGCTCGGTGGCGCTCACGTCGGTCGAATCGATCGTGCCGATCACTTCGCGCGGCGCGCTCGGCCCGCTCGCGCGGTGTTCGACGCGCCGCATCGCGACGCCGGCCGCGAACACGGCCAGGAAGCCGAAGGTCTGCGCGGACTGCGCCACGCCGAACGCGATCACGATCAGCCCGAGCGCGAAGAAGCCTTCCAGCCCGAGCGCCTGCGCGTAGCGGGTCCGCAGCCAGGCGACGCCGTGGGTGGTGATCCAGCCGAGCCCGGCGCCGATCGCGAGCGCGCCCGCGATGCCCCACGCGAGTTGGCCGAGGAACGCCGCGGAGCCGGGCGCCGCGCCGCCGGTCGAGGCGGTGTCGCCGCACAGCGCGAGCGCCGCCAGTACGAACGGCAGCGCGATGCCGTCGTTCAGCCCGCCCTCGCCCGACAGCGCGAAGCGCACCAGATCGACGTCGCCGGGGCTGCGCACCTGCACGTCGTGGGCGAGCACCGGATCGGTCGGCGAGAGCATCGCGGCCAGCAGCAGCGCAGGCCCCCAGCCGAGGCCGAGCGCGACGGTCGCGACCGCCGCGACCAGCGGCACCGTGACGAGCATCGCCACGAAGCCGAGCCGCACCGGCAGCAGCCAGAGGCGGTCGAGCGACGGCAGCCGCAGGCGCAGCCCGATCGCGAACAGCGAGACCAGCAGCGCGATCTCGGTCACGTGCCGCAGCAGCGTCGCGTCGCGCGCGAGGTCGAGCTGCATCAGGCCGATCCCGGCCGGCCCGAGCAGCGCGCCCACCGCGAGATAGATCATCGCGGTGCTGCACGGCAGCTGGCGCAGCGCCGTGCCGGCGAAGCCGACCGCGATGAACACGCCGCCGACGATCAGGTACCACTCGGTTTCATGTGGCATCGAGGCTCCGGGTAAGCGGCCGGCGGCGCGGCGCGAAGCGCGTGGATTGCCGGCCGGGGGGAAGGGCGTCGCGGTCGGGGCAGTATCGCGCGGTCGCGGCGGCGGCGTCGACGCGATGAAAGGCGGCGAGCGAGGCGGGCGGGCATGAATCCCGCCGTGGCGGCACGGTGATCGACCCCATCTACCCGCTCGGCAAGCGCCATGCCTGTTCAGCGATGCGGAGCGATCGCGTCGTCACGGCATCGGCAGGTGCTGCCGGAGCGCGTCGACGGCGCGGCATGCGGGTTGCGTCGCATCGGATTCGTCCGGCCGCGCCGGCGGGTGACGGCCGTTTTTCCGAACCACGAGATCCGGAGGTGTTCCATGACAGCGAGCCACCGTTCGCATACCGGCCACGAACTAAGCCATTCGCGCGCGCACGAAGGCAGTCGCGCGCAGCAGGACCACGACAAGGGCGGCCATCAAGGCGGTCACGAGAAGGGCGGGCAGGACAAGCTGCCGAGCCCGCTCGACGTCCAGAAGGCGCTGAAGGGCGTCGATTACCCGGCCGCCAGGGCCGAGCTGGTGCGCAGCGCGCGCGACGGCCACGCCAACGGGCGCATCGTCGACGGACTGCAGCGCATCCCCGATCGCGAATACGCGACGCCGGCTTCGGTGTCGAAAGAACTCGGCAAGGTGATGTAAGCGCGGCGCCGGGGGCGATGCCGATCGCCTCCGGCGCGCTGTCTCGCGCCGGCCCGATGCCGGTGCCGAGATCCCGGTCGGCCCCGGCGCGCCATGCGATTCTTGAGTATTTCTTGAGATTCGATTCGCGGTTTTCCCCTGGTTCTCACGCTTCCCGCCCGGTCGGAATTGCCGCCCGGCCGCACTTGCCGGGTCCGCTCGCGCGACCGTTTCCGGTCACTTCGACCGCGCCCCGCATTCGGCTGAAATCCACGCCCGGCGTGGCATTGGGGGCTTCCCTTACCAGCGATTATTTTCGATTTTTTTATATTTTTTTCTTCCGATGATGTCATCCGCTGGAAAGCTTGTTTTCAAAATTCCATCGTTCTCCTTTCGTGCGGATGGACATGATGCGTACCAACAGCAAGGTCTCGATCTGTATACCGACCCATAATCGCGCCCATCTGATCGGCGAGTGCATCGACTCGTGTCTGGCCCAGCGCCACCCCGACATCGAGATCGTGATCGGCGACGATTCCGCGGGCGATGCCACCGAACGCCTGATCCGCGAGCGTTACGGCGGCGATCCACGCATTCGCTATGCGCGCAACCGGCCCTCGCTGGGCCAGGCGCCGAACGTGACGAGCCTGTTCGCGCGTGCGAGCGGCGACAAGATCCTGTTGATCCACGACGACGATTTCCTGCTGCGCGACGGCCTCGCGCGGCTGCTCGCGCAATGGGAGCGTCACCCCGACCTCGACGCGGCGTTCGGCAACCAGTACGTCGTCGATCAGCGCAGCCGCATCGACCGCGCCGCCACGCGCCGGCTCAACCTGATGTTCCATCGCCGGCCCGCGGCGGCCGGCCTGCAGTCGCAGCCGGGCCGCGTCGGGCTCGTGCAGATGTTCCCGAACAACGGCTGGCTCGCGCGGGCCGATCTCGTCAAGCGCATCGGCTACGACGACAGCTACGGCTCGTGTTGCGACTACGTGTTCAACACGCGGCTCTGCCTCGCCGCGCGGCGCATCAGCTACGTGGACGACTACGTGTCGTGCTACCGCGAAACCGACGTGTCGATCTCGCGCGCCACGCGCCACTCGATGCGCTCGGCCTCGCTGATGGCATGGCACTTCGTCAACGAGCTGGCGCTGCCGCCCGAACTCGAACCGGCGCGGCGGCTCGCGCTGCGGCGGCTGGTGCCGATCGTGGTGTCGCTCTACGCGCGCAACCACGAGCCGCGTACGAGTCTCGCGATCGCGCTCGGCAATCTCTATGCGTATCGGTTCGGGCTCAGCCCGCGGCTCTACTACCACCTGCTGATGATGTGGAAGGGGCGGCGCGGCGCCGGCGCGGCGGCGCGTTGAGACGGCGGGGCGTCGAGCCCGGTTTCGCGTGATCGCGGCGGGTGGCGGCGAAGCCGTCGACGGCTCCGCTGGTGGCGCCGCGGTTCGCGGTGGCGAATAAGCGCCCACGCGCGAACCGTTCTGGCTAAGATGGCGGGCACCTCCGCGCGCCCTTGCCTCTCCGATGCCGACAACCATGACACTCCATTCCCCCGACGCCGGCCTGGATCCGCTCGACAACCCGATCTGGCGTGCGCTGAACACCTGCCAGGCCGGCATCGCGCTCGGCGGCGAGCTGGCGCGACGCTTCCAGCCCGCGATCTCGCCGTTCGGTGCGCTGGCCGCCGACACGCCCGAAGCATGGCGCGCGTTCGCGGCGCTGATGGCGCCGGGCGAGACCGTGAAGGCGTTCGCCGCCACGCCGTGGCGGCCGTCCGACGACTTCGAAATCAAGGGGCAAGGCACGTTGAACCAGATGGTCCAGCGCGTGCCGCGCGAGGACGATACCGGCGGCGGCATCGAGCGCCTCGACGCCGCGCACGCGCGCGAGATCGCCGAGCTGGTGGCGCTGACGCAGCCGGGACCCTTCGCGGCGCGCACGCCCGAGATGGGCCGTTACTACGGCATCCGGCACGACGGCGAACTGGTGGCGATGGCGGGCGAGCGGCTGCACCTGCCGGGCTTCACCGAGATCAGTGCGGTGTGCGTCCACCCCGATCATCGCGGCCGGCGCCTTGCCGGGCGGCTCGTCGGATTCGCCGCGAAGCAGATCGTGGCGCGCGGCGAGGTGCCGTTCCTGCATGTATTCGAGACGAACACGGCGGCGGTTGCGCTTTACGAGAAACTTGGATTTGACGTGCGGCGGCCGTTGTACGCGGTGACGCTGGCGCGGCGTTGAGGAAGGGGGAGCGCACGTAGCGCGCGTGCTACCGTCGAGGGCCGCCATGATTCGAGGGAGCGAGGGATGAGATTCGATGAGTTGATCCAGTCGAACCTGGTGAGGACAACGATCCTGTTTGCGGTCCTCTTTCCGCTGATCAGTTACGCGATGACCGGTGAGGGAATGTCGTTCGGGCGCTGGATCGTAACGGTTGCCATTTTCGGATCGTTGATGGCGGCGGTGGAATATGTGGAAAGACGATTCCTGCGCTAGCCGGATGCCGGATCGGGCAGATCGACCGCGCCTGCCCTCCCGAAGATTTCTCAAAAAAGCCCTTGACTCTCTATCTTCCAGTAGATAAAGTACAACCCATGGAAACGAAACCAAACGTCCGCGAACAACTGCTCGAACATGCGATCGAGCTGATGATGCTGCGAGGCTACAACGGTTTCAGTTACCGCGACCTGTCGGCACGGGTCGGCGTCAAGACCTCGAGCATCCATTACTACTTTCCGTCCAAGGACGATCTGGTGCTGGAAGCGGTCGAGGCCTACAGCGCGAACGTGCTGGCCGGCATCGACAGCATCGACCCGGCATTGCCGGCGGACCAGAAGCTGAGCCGCTACACGCAGCTGTTCGGCACGGTGCTCGGCGACGGCCACCGGATCTGCCTGTGCGGGATGCTGGCAGCGGACATCGAATCCTTGCCGGATTCGGTCCGGCAGGCGGTGCAGGCGTTCTTCGGCGTCAACGAACGCTGGCTCGCCGCGCTGCTCGCGCAGGGCGCCGAGGACGGCACGCTGGCCTTCAGCGGCGCACCCGAGGACGCGGCCCGCACGCTCTACGCGGCCTACCAGGGCGCGGTGCTGGCGAGCCGGCTGTTCCAGTCGACGGGGCGCCTCGACGAAGTCGAGCGGGCCTGGAAGAAAACGCCGTGACGGCGGAGGTGGAAGACCACGGAAAGGCGGATCACCGCAAAGGCGTACCCCGCCTTTTTATTGGAATTCGTTATCTATCTATTGATAGATAAATAGTTGGAAGGCAGACGGTCATGCGTCTGCATTTTTTGAGTCAAGTTATCTATCTAGTAGTCGATAGCTAAAAGTCGTTCAATCATTCAACAGGAGTCAGTCATGTCGATCGAAAAAGTGCTGTACCGCGCCCAAGCCCATGCAACCGGTGGCCGTGACGGCCGTGCGGTGGTGCCTGAAGGCAACCTGGATTTCAAGCTGACCACGCCGCGCGAACTCGGCGGCGCGGGCGGCGCCGGCGCGAACCCGGAACAGCTGTTCGCGGCCGGCTACAGCGCCTGTTTCCTTGGAGCGATGAAGTTCGTCGCGCACCGCGACAAGATCGCGATCCCGGCGGACGTGGCGATCGACGGCAGCGTCGGCATCGGCGCGATCCCGAACGGCTTCGGCATCGAGGTCGAGCTGCGCATCGCCCTGCCGGGCATGGACCGCGAAGCGGCACAGGCGCTGGTCGACAAGGCGCACATCGTCTGCCCGTACTCGAACGCGACGCGCGGCAACATCGACGTCACGCTCACGCTCGTCTGATCGCCCGGCCGCCATCCATTACGTCTTTCGTCATCGCCATCCATTGCTGAGGAATCCATCATGAAGATCGTCAAGCCCCTGCTGATCGCCGCCGCCGTGTCCGCGATCGCCGCCGCCAGTTCCGCGTTCGCCGCCGGTGCGGCCACCTCCACCGCGCCGGCCACGCCCGACGCCACCACCACGCGCTTTCTCGCCGCGCTGAACGGCGCGAAGGGGCCAGGCCTCGAAACGCTGGCGCCGGCCAAGGCCCGCCAGGTGCTGGTGGACGCGCAGAACGGCGTGAAGGTGGACCTGTCGGGCATCGACGTGTCGACGCGCACCATCGAGCAGGACGGCCTGAGCGTGCCGGTAACGATCGTGCGTCCGCAGGGCGCGAAGGGCACGCTGCCGGTGTTCATGTTCTTCCACGGCGGCGGCTGGATCCTCGGCGATTTCCCGACCCACGAGCGGCTGGTGCGCGACCTCGTCGTGCAGTCGGGCGCGGTGGCGGTGTTCGTGAACTACACGCCGTCGCCGGAAGCGCAGTACCCGGTGGCGATCAACCAGGCCTACGCGGCGACCCGATGGGTGGCCGCGCACGGCGACGAGATCGGCGTGGACGGCAGCCGCCTCGCGGTGGTCGGCAACAGCGTGGGCGGCAACATGGCGGCGGTCGTCGCGCTGATGGCCAAGGACAAGGGCGGCCCGGCGATCCGTTTCCAGGGCCTGCTCTGGCCGGTGACGGACCACAACTTCAACGACGGCTCGTATCAGGCCTACCAGAAGGACCACTTCCTGACGCGGCCGATGATGAAGTGGTTCTGGGACGCGTACACGACGAAGGAAGCGCAGCGCAACGAGATCTACGCGTCGCCGCTGCGCGCCTCGACGGCCGAGCTGAAGGGCCTGCCGCCGGCGCTGATCCAGGTCGCGCAGTTCGACGTGCTGCGTGACGAGGGCGAGGCCTACGGCCGCAAGCTCGACGCGGCCGGCGTGGAAGCCACCACCACGCGCTACGACGGCACGATCCACGACTTCGGCCTGCTCAACGCGCTGGCCGAGGACGCGCCGACCAAGGCCGCGATGAAGGCGATGGCGAGCGAGCTGAAGTCGCGCCTGAACTGAGCGGCGGGTTGCGGCTTCGAACGGCGCGGCGGATCGCGGTTCGGCCGTGCCTCCGTCCGGACCCGCGCCGGCGCCGAAAGCCGGACCACGACGGACCGGTCGCGTATCGCGCGCGACCGGTCCGTTCGCGTTCGGGGCGGCGCGTGGCGCGGCCGCATCGCGCATTGGCGGCCGTGCGGGCCGACACGTTATCCTTGGCGGTTTCGGATACCACGGACACGCGGACATGAAATCAACGCCCAGGTCACGCGTCGGCGGCGCGCCGAACCCGGCAGCCCCGGCCCCCGTCGATCCGGCGGCGGGTCCGGCGGCCGAGGCGGGCGGCGACCGCACCGAATCGGTCGCGGCCGTCGGCAAGGTCTTCACGATCCTTGCCGCGATGGGCGCGAGCGGCGCGCGGCAGGCCGGTACCGCGATCGGCGTGGCCGAGCTGTCCCGGCAATCGGGCATGTCGCGCCCGGGCGTGCAGCGCCTGCTGCAGACGCTCGTCGCGCTCGGCTACGTCGCGCGCGAGCCCGACACCGAGCACTACCGGCTCACGATGCAACTGTTCGAGCTGGGCGCGAAGGCGCTGGAGAGCGTCGATCTGGTGCGCGAGGCCGATCTCGAGATGCGGCGCATCGCGGCCGCCACGCGCGAGGCGATCCATCTCGGCGCGCTCGACGACGACGCGATCATCTACATCCACAAGATCGACGCCGACTACGGGCTGCGCATGCAGTCGCGCATCGGGCGCCGCAATCCGCTGCACAGTACGGCGATCGGCAAGGTGCTGCTGGCCTGGATGCCCGACGACGAAGTGCGGGAGATCCTCGCGCGCGTGGAGTTCCGCCCGTCCACGGCGCGCACGCTGGGCTCGGCGCAGGCGCTGCTGGCGATCCTGCCGAGCGTGCGCGAGCAGGGCTACGGCGAGGACGACGAGGAACAGGAGGAGGGCCTGCGCTGCCTCGCCGCGCCGATCTTCAACCGCTTCGGCAACGTGGTCGCGGCGCTGTCGATCTCGTTTCCGACCATGCGCTGCGGCGCGAACACGAAGACGCACTACGTCGCGCTGCTGCGCGAGGCGGGGCAGGCCATCTCGGCGCGCATCGGCTATCGCGGCGCGTGGCCCGGCCCGGGCGCCGGGCGCTAGGACGCCGGCGCCATTCGCCCGAGACCGCGACGGCTCGGGCGGCGCATGGCCCGGCCAGGCCTCACGCCTTTTCCGCGCCGCGGATCGCCGTGCGCATGAACGACACGAAATGCTCCGTCACCGCATGGTGCCGCGCGGTCGGCCAGGCGAGCCCGACGCGCCATTTCGCGGTGCGGTCGCGCAGTTCCAGCACGGTGGCATCGCGCAGCAGATGGCGCGCGCGCGACGGGATGAAGGCCACGCCGGCGCCCGCCGCCACCGAGGCGAGCACCGACTGCACGTCCTCGGCCTGCTGGCTCACGTTCGGCACGAAACCATGCGCGAGGCACCAGCGATCGACCTGCGCGGCCAGCCCGGCGCCGCGCGAGCGCTGCAGCGCGATGAAGCCGATCTCGTTGAGCACCTCGAGCCGTGCCGGCAGGCGCGCATGTCCGAGCTGCGGCGGCAGCGCCAGCGCGAGCGTTTCGTCGACCATCTTGAACGACGCCAGGCCGTCGGCCGCCGGCATCCGCATGAAGCCGGCTTCGAGCTTGCCCGAAGCGAGGCGGCGCGTCTGCTCGCCCGACGACAGGTCGCTCAGCGTGACCGACACCGACGGATTGCGGCGCCGGAACTCGGCGATCAGCGGCGGCACCAGCGTCAGCACCGACAGGCAGATGCCGATGCGCAGGTGCCCGCGCCGGCCGCCGCTCGACTCGCGCGCGCGGGCCAGGATCTCGTCGGCGTCATGCACGAGCGCCTGCGCGTCGACCACGAAGGTCTCGCCGAACGGCGTGAGTTCGGCGCCGTGCCGGCCGCGCTCGAACAGGCGCCCGCCAAGGCTTGCCTCGAGCGCGCCGATCTGCTTGCTGAGCGCGGGCTGGCTCATGTGCAGCGCGTCGGCCGCGCGGCCGAAATGGCGCAGCTCGGTGACGGTCAGGAAGGTCCGCAGCAGTTTCAGTTCCATTCCGTGGTGTTATCGGATCGATCAAAACATTCATTTTACGGATCGATGCCGGACGCGTTCAATACACACTCGTCCAGCCCGAAAGGAATCGCGATGCCCGACCGACACTTGAATTGCCACGCGCCCGACCCCGTGCCGCTGGTGGCCGATCCCGCCCGCGCGCTGCCGGGCGATGGCGTGCCGGTGAGCAGTGCGGAAGCCGGTGGAGAGGCCGGCGATTCCGCGTCGCCGGTCGGCAAGCGCTCGCGCGGCCGGTTCGCGGCGGCGGCGCCGGTCGCGCCGCGCGCGGCGGCGGGGTCGATCGCGATCAGCTTCGCCGTGGTCGCGTTCCGCAACTGGCCGCGGCGCGGTATCTGAAGGAAGCGCGGCGGTGCCCGTGCAAGGCACGGCCGCCATGATCAGGAGGACGCAATATCGTCGCGCGGCAGCGGCGCGACGAGCAGGCCGTCGAGCACGCGCCGGGCGTTCTCGGCGCAGGCCATGTCGTCGGGTTTTTCCTCGACCTGCCGGATCACCGCGAGCAGCCGTGCCTTGCCGAGCGCGAGCTGCTGCTCCATGCGCTCGATGTCGGCCACTTTGCGCCGCAGCCTCGGCAGCAGCTCGTCGTGGCGCCAGTCCGACAGATCCTCGGGCAGCATGTCGCGAATCTCGTCGAGCGAGAAGCCGGCTTGCTGCGCATGCACGATCACGGCCAGCGCGAGTTCGGCGTCGGACGCATATTCACGGTAGCCGTTGGCCAGCCGCGTCGCCGTGCGCAGCAGGCCCCGGGCTTCGTAGAAGCGGATGCGCGACGGCGCGAGCCCGGTGCGCCGGGCCAGTTCTCCGATTTTCATGCGCGGCTCCTCCCGCTTGACATTGAAGCGAACTTTAATCTTATCGTCGGTGGCATTCAATGCGGGGAGCCGCCCATGACACTTTTCACCACCCTGACGCTGCCGAACGGCACCGTCATCCCGAACCGTCTGGCCAAGGCCGCGATGGAGGAAAACCTGGCCGATGCCGACCATGCGCCGTCCGCGGCGCTGTTGCGGCTCTATCGCGCGTGGGCCGACGGCGGCGCCGGGCTGGTGCTGACCGGCAACGTGATGATCGACCGGCGCGCCATGACGGGGCCGGGCGGCGTGGTGCTGGAGGACGACCGGCATCTCGAGCGCTTCGCGCGCTGGGCGCAGGTGGCGCGCTCGGGCGGCGCGCAGGTGTGGATGCAGATCAACCATCCGGGCCGGCAGATGCCGGCCGAACTGGGCCAGCCGACCGTCGCGCCGTCGGCCGTGGCGATGGACCTGGGCGCCTTTTCGAACCGGTTCCGGATGCCCGTCGCGATCACGGACGCGCAGATCGCCGAACTCGTGCGGCGTTTCGCGCGCACCGCGCAGCTGGCCGAAGCGGCCGGTTTCAACGGCGTGCAGATCCATGCCGCGCACGGGTATCTGCTGAGCCAGTTTCTCTCGCCGCTGACGAACCGGCGCGACGATCGCTGGGGCGGCCCGATCGCCAACCGCGCGCGCCTGCTGCTGGAGGTGGTGGCCGCCGTGCGCGCGGTGGTCGGCGCCGGGTTCGCGGTGTCGGTCAAGCTCAACTCGGCCGATTTTCAGCGCGGCGGCTTCGAGCCCGACGAGGCGAGGCAGGTGGTGGCGATGCTGGGCGAACTGCCGGTGGACCTGATCGAGCTGTCGGGCGGCAGCTACGAGGCGCCGGCGATGCAGGGGCAGGCGCGCGATGGCCGCACGCTCGCGCGCGAGGCCTATTTCCTCGAATTCGCGCGCGACATCGCGGCGGTCTCGCGCGTGCCGCTGATGGTGACGGGCGGCATCCGGCGTCGCGCGGTGGCCGAGCAGGTGGTCGCGAGCGGCGTGGCGATGGCGGGGATCGCCACGGCGCTGTCGATCGCCCCGGACCTGCCGCGCCGCTGGCGCGCCGGCGAGGCGCTCGCGCCCGCGCTGCGCCCCGTCACGCTGAAGGACAAGGCGCTCGGCGCGATGGCGAACATGGCGATGGTCAAGTACCAACTGGTGCGCCTGAGCCGCGGTCGCGGCACGAAGCCCGACGTCTGGCCGATCGGCGCACTGGTGCGCCAGCGCCTCGCGAACGCGTGTCAGGTGCGTCGATATCGGCGCTGGTCGGCACGCGGTGGGGAGCGTTGAGCGGGGAAAGACCGTGGTCCGCGCGGGCGGCTCCGGCGCCGTCGGGATGCATGGGCGGCGGTGTTTCCATACGTGGAACCGCGTAAAGCCGAAGCCGAAGCCGAGGGCCGAAAGTCGAAAGTCGAAAGTCGAAAGTCGAAAGTCGAAAGTCGAAAGCCGACAATTGGAAGTCGGGATCCCCCGTTGCGGGCCATGAGCCATGAATCAGGGGTCGGGAACGGCCCGATCGGCAGGCATCGCGCGTCGTGCCGGCTACGATTCGCGCGCCCCGCGTGCCGAGTGAACCACGGGCGCGTGGCGCGTCAGCGGCCCGTCCACCGCCCCCACCAATCAAACGGCCCGCGCCCGCGAATCACGCGGGTTCGGCTTGCCGCGCGGCGCCTGCAGCAGATACACGCCGCACAGGATCAGCGCGAGCGCGCCGAGATCCCATGAATGCAGCGGTTCGCCCGCGAACACGCAGCCGATCGCGAGCGCGACCACGGGCGGCAGGTAGGTGACGCTCGACGCCGCGACGGCGCCGAGCCGATGCACGATGAAGTAATACAGCACGAACGCGATGCCGGTGCCGGCGAGCCCGAGGCCGAACACCATGCCGGCGAACGTCGCGCGGTCGGTGGCGATGCGCTCGATGCCGTGGAAGTCGGTCACCGCCGCGAGCGTGACGAGCGCGAGCCCCATCTGCCAGGTGGCCAGCGCGAACGGCGAGAACGCATGCGCCGACAGGAAGCGCCGCGCGTAGACGAACGACGCGCCCACGCTGGCCGAGCCCGCCAGCATGAACAGCACGCCGAACGGATTCACGCCGTTGGCCGCGCCGTTCCACGGCCGCGCGATCAGCAGCACGCCCGCGAAGCCGAGCGCGACGCCGGCGATCTTGCGCGGCCGCGGCCGTTCGCTGTCGAGGAACAGCGCAGCGCAGACGAACGAGAACAGCGGGATCGCGCCGCTCAGCATGCCGGCCACGCCCGAGGCGAGCAGCGACGCGCCCTTGGCGAACGCGAAGTAGTAGACCGAGGTGGCCAGCAGCGACATCACGAAGAAGTGATGGATCTGCCGCGCCTGCCGCCAGTGCAGGTCGCGCCGCAGCAGCGCGAACACGAGAATCGCCACGAAGCCGAACAGCACGCGCAGGAACACGATCTGCAGCGGCGTGATCAGCAGGCTTGCCCACTTCATCATCAGGAAATTGGTGCCCCAGATCACGCCGAGCACGGCGAAGGCAGGATAGGCGAGGTTCATGGCGGTGGCGCTGCGATCGTGGAGGGACGGCAGGCCAGTGTGGCGGCGGCGGCGCGCCGTCACAAGCCATGAATTCTGCTCGAAAGCAGTAGAAAAACTACTGTTTGGAAGATCGGGATGACGACTCGCCGGCCGCGCCGCAGCATGGATGTGTGCTTTGGCATCCGGCAAGCCGGGGCGGCTTTCGCCGGCGCATCGAGACACCGTGTCAGTCAGTAGAAATTCTACGGTAAGAAAGCAGAAATGATGATTCGACACGTTTGCCTGGCCGGCCTACAGTGGCCCAGGTGCGGGACCGGCGGGCCTGCCGGCCTCGCGATTCCATTCCGGGAGGACAGATGACTGCAGAAAAAGTCGCGCTCGTCACGGCGGCGGGCAAGGGCATGGGCGCGGCCATCGCGACCGAACTGGCCGCGAACGGCTATCGCGTCGCGCTGATGTCGCCATCGGGCAGCGCCGAGCGTCTCGCCGCGGAACTGGGCGGCTTCGGCATCTCGGGCTCGGTCACCGAGGACGCCGACGTCGATCGGCTGGTGGCCGGCACGCTCGAACGCTACGGCCGCATCGACGCGGTGGTCAACAACACCGGCCATCCGCCCAAGGGCGAGTTGCTCGCGATCGACGACGGGCAATGGCATCTCGGGCTCGACCTGATCGTGCTCAGCGTCGCGCGCGTGCTGCGGCGCGTGACGCCGGTGTTCCTGGCGCAGGGCGGCGGCGCGGTGGTCAACATCTCGAGCTTCGCGGCCGATGCGCCGGAGCCGGCGATGCCGGTGTCGTCGACGCTACGCGCGGCGCTGAGCGCCTACACGCGGCTCTATGCGGAGCGCTACGCAAGCGAAGGAATCCGGATCAACTCGGTGCTGCCGGGCTTCATCGACAGCTGGCCTGCCACGCCCGAGGTCGTGGCACGGATTCCGGCCGGGCGCTTCGGCCGGACCCGGGAGGTCGCGAAGACGGTCGCGTTCCTGCTGTCGGACGGCGCCGGCTACATCACCGGGCAGAACCTGCGCGTGGACGGCGGCATCGTCCGCGCGCTGTAACGCGCCGGGCGCGGCAGACGGCGGCCCGGCAGCCACGCGCTCGACGCAACGTCACCGCAACGTCAACGCAGCTGGGTGGCCGCGAGACAAAGCACCATGCTGCCCACCGCGCCGTCCAGCAGGCGCCACGCCACCGCCTTGCGAAACAGCGGCGCGAGCAGCCGCGCGCCGTAGCCGAGGCCGATGAACCACAGCACGCTGACTGTCATCGCGCCGATCGCGAACGCCACGCGCGCGCCGGCCGGCTCGCGCGCGCCGGCCGTGCCGATCAGCAGAAAGGTGTCGAGGTAGACGTGCGGATTGAGCCAGGTGAAGGCGAGCGTCATCATCACGATCGGCAGCGCGCGCTGCGCGGGCGGCGCCACCTGGCCCGAGGCGGCGTCGAGCGTGGCGTGGCCGGGCTTCAGCGCGCGCAGCAGCGCGCTCAGGCCGAACCACGCCAGATAGGCGAGGCCGATGTAGAGCACGACGTGGATGAAGGTGGGGTAGCGCTCGACCAGCGCCGAGGCGCCGCCCACGCCGACGGCGATCAGCAGCATGTCGGACAGCGCGCAGAGCACGACGATCTTGCCGATATGCGAGCGCATGATGCCCTGGCGCAGCACGAAGGCGTTCTGCGCGCCGATGGTGACGATCAGCGACGCGCAGAGCGCGGCGCCGTGAGTGAAGGCGATCCAGTTCATGAAATTTGGGGGACGGTGGACTTGGGCGACGTATGCGGCTAGTCTGCGGGTTCGATTGGCATAAGAAAAGCTAAATTCCCTAATCTCAATGAAGGAAAACTGAATGCTCGACTACGCGCTGCTGGAGGCGCTGTCCGCGGTGATCCGGCACGGATCGTTCGAACGCGCGGCGAAGGACCTCAACGTGTCGCCGTCGGCGGTCTCACAACGCATCAAGCTGCTCGAGGAACGCGTCGGCAGCGTGCTCGTCAAGCGCGGGCAGCCGTGCGTGGCGACCACCTCGGGTGCGCTGCTGTGCCGGCATACCGAGCGCGTGCAGCTGCTCGAGGCCGAGCTGTCCGGGCAGGTGCCGCATCTGCCCGGCGCGGTGGGGGCGTGGCCGACGCTGCGGATCGCCGTGAACGACGACAGCGTGGCCACCTGGTTCGTCGACGCGGTCGCGCCGTTCTGCGCGCAGAGCGGCACGCTGCTCGACCTCGTGATCGACGACCAGGACTACACGGCCGAGCGGATTCGCGACGGCAGCGTGCAGGGCGCGATCACCGCGCAGGCCGAACCGATCCAGGGCTGCCGCTCGACGCGGCTCGGCCGGATTCGCTATCACGCGGTCTGTTCGCCGGCGTTCCAGGCGCGCTATTTCGCCGACGGCCTCACGCGCGAGGCGTTGCGGCGCGCGCCGTGCGTGATGTTCAGCCCGAAGGACAGCCTGCAGATGCGCTTCATCCGGCGCGCGACGCGCACCGACCTCGACCCGCCGAAGCACTGGATTCCGCACGTGGCCGGCTATTTGCGCGCCTGCGAGACGGGACTCGGCTGGGGGATGTGCCCGGTTCGCATGATCGAGCGGCAGGTCGCCTCGGGCGAGATGGTGGACCTGTCGGAGGGGCGCAGCATCGACATCGAGCTCTACTGGCAGAGCTGGCGGCTGTCGATCGGCTGGCTCGACGAGTTCAGCCGCGTGCTGAAGACGAGCGCCGCGCAGTGGCTCGATTGAACGCGACGCACCCAAAAACAAAGGCGCCTCAGGAGGCGCCTTTTGTGATCGCAGGGCCGACAGGCGTCGGGCCTCGATGGGGAGTGGCAGTGGGGTCTTGATTCGAAGGCGGGATCGAGCCGCGCATCGGACCCTTGGCTAACGGAACCATCAGATCGCGCGCAGTCCGTCGAAATCGAGCACGCGAACCACGCGACCCTGCATGACGAGCAGGCCCTGCCGCTGGAACTTCGACAGCGTGCGGCTGACCGTTTCGAGCGTGATGCCCAGATAGCTGCCGATGTCCTCGCGCGTCATGCGCAGATTGAACTCGGTGGCCGAATAACCGCGCACCATGTAGCGAGCCGAGACGTCGAGCAGGAACGAGGCGACGCGCTCGTCGGCGTTCAGCGACCCGAGCAGGATGGCCTGCGTGGTCTCGCGCACGATCTGCTCGCTCATCAGCTTCAGCACGCGTGCCTGCAGCGTGCTGGCCTCGGAGCACAGCGAGCGCAGCGAGCCGTAGGGAATCACGCAGACGGTGCTGTCCTCGAGCGCGACGGCGGTGCGCGGATGGTGGCTGTCGCAGATGCCGTCGAAGCCGAGCGCCTCGCCGGCCAGGTGAAGGCCCGCTACCTGCTCGCGGCCGTCCTGGCGCGTGGCGATGGTCTTGATCGAACCGGAACGCACCGCGTAGAGGTTGTCGAACTCGTCGCCTTCACGGAACAGCGCTTCGCCGCGGCGCACGGGGCGCGCCGCGCAGATCACCGACTCGAGGCGCTCGACGGCCTCGGTATTGAGGCCTTGGGGCATGCAGAGGTGCCGCATCGAACAGGTGGAGCAATGCGCGGCGGGATGGGGAGCCCAGGAGCTGGAGGAGCGGACCGGGCGGGAGGAACGTTGGGGGAGAGGAATCAACATGATGCGTACTCACACTTATGAAGAAGCAATGGTGACTATTGTCCCACCGGGTTTTCCATGAGTTGAGCGGCAAAACGCCGCGACGCGGAATGCGTCGCGTTTTGCGCCATGGCAATGTGATCAGCTTTCCTTAGTTTTTTCCGCCTCTTCGTTTGAATGCGATGCCGCAGAAGGGATCAAAAGCACCGGCAGACAAGCCTGTCGGACGCATTGCTCGGCGATGCTGCCGAGCATTAGGCGTTTGAATCCGCGCCGGCCGTGGGTGCCGAGCACGAGCAGGTCGGCGCCGTATTCGGTGGCCGCCTCGAGGATCAGCGACGACACGTCCGCGAGCGTGGCGGCTTCGCCGGTCAGCACGTCGCCCGTCACGCCGGCGTCCTGCATGCGCTGCGCGAAGTCGCGCGTGAGGTCGCTGCCCTGCGCCACGAGCTGCTCGCGCAGCACGGACGGGTCGTAGCCCGGCACGTTGTAGTAGATGGCCGCGTTCTCGACCGCATAGAACGCGCGCAGCGTCGCGTGTTCGGACTGCGAGAGGGCAAGGGCCGCATCGAACGCGTGACGCGACGTTTCACTGCCGTCGACTGCTACGAAGATGCGCTGGTACATGAGGGCTCCCTGGTGCGGTGGATGAAGGCGCTCCGGCGACTCCGGATGCCGTTGAGAAGGATGCTGCGGGGGAGGTTATACGATCGGTTCGCGATTTGCAGCGTCGCGGGGCCGCCGTGCAATCATGTCGCACCCTGGCTCCGCCCGGTGCCGTCCGGACGTGGTTGCCGCACGGGTCGAACAGCGGACGCCGGACCTCGTGTCCGGCTCGCCGCGATCCGTGAAAACCCCATCCCCGGCTGCCTGCCGCATGGTGGAACGGCGAGCGGCGCCTGCATCCCGAGAGGATTTATTTCAGGTAGAAGACAGTGAAACGACAGAGTATGATGCGCTACGAGATGGGCACGGCGGCCTCGGCCCGCCGTGCTGCTTCTGCCCGCAACGGGCACCGCGGCACCCTTAGACGGTGGTAGTGAAGAACAACACAAGGGACACAAGCTGGGGCGGACTCATGCATTCGACGACAACGGCATTCACCCATCGCGGCTATCTTCTGAATTGCGCGCCGGCCCGCGCCGGCGACGGTTCGTTCCAACCCTACGTGGTCATCTCCCGATCGAGCGACGGCGAGCTGGTCGCGAATCGATTTTTCCCATCCGATCTCCATTTCTGCGAAGAAGGCGAGGCGGTCGCGCATGCGCGCGACTGGGCCGTTCGCTGGATCGACGCGAGCAGCGTGACGGTGTAGGCGCCGGCAGGGGCGGCGTTGCGGGGCGGCATTTCGCGTGCGTATACAAAACGCGGTAATCTTGTCGCCTTCGTCATCCTTCATTCTTCCAGCACGGCCGTGGGGTTTCCGCATGGCCGGCTTCCCCTGCCATGTCGAATTCGTCCGCCGGCCGCTCCTGGGGCCTTGAACAGATCGTCGCCGAACTGCGCGAGTCGCGCGAAACCCTGCACCGCACGCGCCACCCGCGCGGCATCCGCGAGCTGCCCTCGCGCGACGCCATCTGCAAGTTCGTGACCGGCCTGCGCGCCTCGCTGTTTCCCACTCATTACGGCGCGCCCGACCTGACCGACGAGAGCGTCGATTTCTACGTCGGCCACACGCTGGAAGCCACGCTGCGCGTGCTGCACGAACAGGTGCGCCGCGCGCTGCGGTTCCTGCCCGAGTACGCGGACACCGGCTTCACCGAACTCGACGAACGCGCGTTCGAAATCGCGCGCACGTTCGGCCGGCAGCTGCCGGCGATCCGCGCGCTGCTCGTCAGCGACATCCAGGCCGCCTACGCGGGCGATCCGGCCGCGCAGCACATCACCGAGATCCTGCTCTGCTATCCCGGCGTGCTGGCGATGATGCACCACCGCCTCGCGCATGCGCTGCACCGGCTCGGCGTGCCGCTGCTCGCGCGCTTCATCAACGAGATCGCGCATTCGGCCACCGGCATCGACATCCATCCGGGCGCCACGATCGGCCCGAGCTTCTTCATCGACCACGGCACCGGCGTGGTGATCGGCGAGACCGCGATCATCGGCGAGCGGGTGCGCGTCTACCAGCACGTCACGCTCGGCGCGAAGAGCTTCCCGGCCGATGGCGACGGCGCGCTCGTGAAGGGCAACGCGCGGCATCCGATCGTCGAGGACGACGTGGTGATCTACGCCGGCGCGACGATTCTGGGCCGCGTGACGATCGGGCAGGGCTCGGTGATCGGCGGCAACGTCTGGCTCACGCACAGCGTGCCGGCGGGCAGCAGCGTCGCGCAGGGCAAGGTGCGCGAGGGCGAACGCACGGGGCGCGACGGCGGCGCGTGAGGCCGGGCCGCGGGGCTTGCCCCGCGAAGCCGGCATGTGAGCGCAACGCATGCCGGCAGCCGGCCAGCCGCCGCAAAGGTGAGGTTTTTCGGGAGGCGGTGGACGTCGATTGAAAATGACGGCGATGCAATGCCGCCGAGGCGTTGCGGATTCGATCCGGATCGTTCGGATAACTGACGGGCTGTCTCGCTCCGGTATGCATGGCCGAAGCGGGATGGTGCTACGCAGCCGCATCGAAACGGACAACGAAGCGGCGGCGACGCGCGCAAGCCTCGCGCGCTTCGTCGCCGCCGGCTATCGACAACCCGGGACCGCTCAGCGCGACTCGGCCGGCGAGCGATGCTTGTAGAGCACGTCCTGGTCGACGCGGATCAGGTTCTGCCCCGCATCGACGACGAAATCGACGCCGTTGTACGCGCTGCCCGTCAGCAGCAGGATCGCGTCGGCCACGTCGTCGGGGCCGGCGATTCGCGCGAGCGGCGTCGAGGCGTGGCTCGCGTGCTCGAAATCGGCCTCGGTCTGGTCGTCGCTGGGCAGCATCAGCCCCGGGAACACCGCGTTCACGCGCAGCACCGGCGCGGCCGACATCGCGAGCATCTGCGTCAGGTTGCCGAGCGCGGCCTTCGCGACCGTGTAGCTGAAGTGGTCGCGATGGAAATTGTCGCGGATCTTCTGGTCGATCACGTTGATCACCACGCCCTGCGCGCCGGCCGCCTTGGCGCGATCGTGGAAGCGCCGCGCGAGCAGCAGCGGCGCGCGGCAGTTGACTTGCCAGGCGGCTTCGAGCGCGTCGAGCTCGAAGCTCGGGAAGTGATCCTGCCAGAACACCGACGCGTTGTTGACCAGCACGTCGAGCCGCCCGAAGCGCGCGTACACCGTATCGACCAGCGCCGCGCAGGCGGCGGCGTCGGCCAGGTCGGCCTGCAGCGCCACGGCGGCCCCGCCGGCCGGGTCGATCTCGCGCGCGGTGGCGTCGGCCGCGTCGGCCGAGCGGTCGTAATGCACGGCGACGCGGTAGCCGCGTGCGCCGAAGCGGCGCGCGAACGCGCGGCCCGCGCGGCGCGCGGCGCCCGTCACGAGCACCACCGGCGCGGCGTCGGACGATGCGGCGGCGGGAGCGTGCTGCGCCATCACGTATTGGTCAGGTTGACCGACGACGGATTCGCCACGATCGACAGGAATTCGCGGCGCGTGGCCGGATCGGTCCGGAACGTGCCGAGCATGCGCGAGGTGACCATCTCGACGCCGGGCTTGTGGACGCCGCGCGTCGAGATGCATTGATGCGCGGCCTCGAGGATCACGCCGACGCCCTTCGGCTGCAGCACCTCGAACAGCGTGTCGGCGATCTGCACCGTCATCTTCTCCTGGATCTGCAGGCGCTTGGCGAACGCATCGACGAGCCGCGCGAGCTTCGAGATCCCCACCACGCGGTGGTTCGGCAGATACGCCACGTGCGCGCGGCCGATGATCGGCACCATGTGGTGTTCGCAATAGCTCTCGAAACGGATGTCCTTCAGCACGATCATCTCGTCGTAGCCGTCCACCTCGCTGAAGGTGCGCGCGAGGATCTCGCGCGGTTCCAGCTGGTAGCCCTGGAAGAACTCTTCGTAGGCGCGCACCACGCGCGCCGGCGTATCGAGCAGGCCCTCGCGGGAGGGATCGTCGCCGGCCCAGCGCAGCAGCACGCGCACGGCATCTTCGGCTTCGGCGCGGCTCGGGCGCGCGAATTCGCCCGTGGTCGGGGCTGCGACGGGTTCCGCCGCCTTGTTGGCGGTCTTGCGTTTGGACATGCTTTCGGGCTCCTGTTGGCGCCGCTCGGGGCGGCTGACCGGCCATTGTTTCATGCTTTTGACGATCCCGCCGCCGCCTTCCGGGCTTCGCGCGCAAGAGCACGGCAGCCGCGTCGCGCATCGGTCAGGCAGCGCTTTATTTCGGCCATTCGTCGAGCGCGTCGTTGAAGAGGCCCGCCACCACGCCGCGCAGCCAGCTGGTGCGCGGGTCGTTGTGGAACTTGCGATGCCAGTGCTGGCGAAGATCGAAACGCGGCAGCGCGAGCGGCGGTTCGAGCAGCGTGATCGACGCATGCTCGGCGGCATAGGCATAGCCGATCGCATGCGGCACGGTGGCGATCAGGTCGGTGCGGCCGAGGATGAACGGCAGGCTCATGAAGTGGCTGGTCTCCAGCACCGCGCGCCGGTGCAGCCGCGCCTTCGCCAGATGCTGCTCCAGCACTTCCTGGCTGCGTCCTTCGGCGCGCACCACCGCGTGGCCGCAGGCGAGGTACTGCTCGATCGTGAGCGGCCCGCCCGCGAGCGGATGGCCGCGCCGCACGAGGCAGATGAAGCGATGCGTGAACAGCCGCTGCTGGAAGAAGTTGCTGCCGCCGAGATCGGGGAAATAGCCGACCGCGAGATCGACCGCGCCGGCTTCGAGCCCGCGCTCGACCTCCGTGTGCGGCAGCGACACCGAGCGCAGGTTCGCGCCCGGCGCCCGGCGCGCGAACTCCTGCAGCAGCCGCGGCAGGAACACGATCTCGCCGACGTCGGACAGCGCGATCGAGAACGTGTCGGTGGCGGTGGCCGGATCGAACGCATGCGGCGTGGCGAGGCCGCGCCGGATCTGCGCGAGCGCGTCGCGCGCGGCCGGCACCAGCGCCAGCGCGCGCGGCGTCGGCTCCATGCCGCGCGAGGTGCGCACGAACAGCGGATCGCCGAAGTGCTCGCGCAGCCGCGCCAGCGCGGCGCTCACGCGCGGCTGGCTCACGCCCAGCAAGTCGCCGGCGCGGCTCACGTGGCGTGCCTCGTCGAGGGCCACCAGATAGGGGATCAGGTTCAGATCGAGTTCGAAATCGAGTTCGGGCATGGCGCGACCATTATCGGAATTCGATATGGAACATATCTCCAAAATGGCGTTGCCGCATAGTCGGTGCCGCCCCGACAATCGGACCACAAAAGATTCATCCATCGAATCAAAGTTCAGGAGACGAACAATGCGTACCCAGGTCGCGATCATCGGCGCCGGTCCCGCCGGGCTGCTGCTGTCCCATCTGCTTCGCCTGCGCGGCATCGACGCGGTGCTGATCGAGGCGCGTTCGCGCGAGTACTGCGAGAACCGGATTCGCGCCGGCGTGCTGGAGCAGGGCACCGTGGATGTCCTCGACGAGGCCGGGCTCGGCTCCCGGATGCGCCGCGAGGGGCTGGTCCACCACGGCATCGAGCTGCTGTTCGGCGGCCAGCGCCACCGCCTCGACCTGTCGGCCCTCACCGGCGGGCGCGCGATCACCGTCTACAGCCAGCACGAGGTGGTGCGCGACCTGATCGCGGCCGGCCTCGCGCACGGCCACGAGATGCATTTCGAGGTGAGCGAGGTCGCGCTGCACGAGGTCGAATCGGCTCGCCCGTCGGTGACGTTCCGGCGCCGCGACGGCCGCGCCGGGCGCATCGACTGCGATTTCATCGCCGGCTGCGACGGCTTCCACGGCATCGCGCGGCAGACCATCCCCGAGGCGCTGCAACGCACCTTCGAGCGCGTCTATCCCTATGCATGGCTCGGCATCCTCGCCGAGGCGGCGCCGTCGCTCGACGAACTCGTCTACGCGCACCACGAGCGCGGCTTCGCGCTGTTCTCGATGCGCTCGCCGACGGTCACGCGCCTCTATCTGCAATGCCGCCCCGACGAGGATCTCGCCGCGTGGTCCGACGCGCGGATCTGGGACGAGCTGCACGCGCGCTTTTCGAACGCCTCGGGCTGGACGCCCACCGAGGGGCCGATCGTGCAGAAGGGCGTGACGCCGATGCGCAGCTTCGTCTGCGAAACGATGCGCCACGGCCGCCTGCTGCTGGCCGGCGACGCCGCGCACATCGTGCCGCCCACCGGCGCGAAGGGGATGAACCTGGCGGTGGCCGACGTGCGGACGCTGGCGCACGCGCTCGCGGCCCACTACGCGGGCGACGCGGCGCCGCTCGACGGCTATTCGGAGCGCTGCCTCGAACGCGTCTGGCGCGCCGAGCATTTCTCCTATTTCATGACGAACATGCTGCACCCGTCGCCCGACGATTCGCCGTTCGTGAACCGCCTCAAGCTGGCCGAGCTGAAATACGTGACGCGATCGCACGCGGCCGCGCAGGCGCTGGCCGAGAATTACGTGGGGCTGCCGTTCGACGATGCCGCTATGGGCGTCACCCCCGCGTCGGCCCGCCTTGACAACGCGCCGAGCGAGATTCTATGATCGCCGCATCGTTCGCTAAACGAATCTAGGTTCGATATACGAACAAAACGGGCTGCCCGGCAGCCCGATGCGGCGTGGCCCGAGTGATCCGGCGCGCTGGCCGGCCGTCGCGCAGCGCGACGCGGATTCCCTCAGGAAGAGCCATGGTCAACAAGATTTTCGATTCCCTGCAGTCGGCGGTGGCCGACATCCATGACGGCGCGACCATCATGATCGGCGGTTTCGGCACGGCGGGCATGCCGTCCGAGCTGATCGACGCGCTGATCGCGCATGGCGCGCGCGATCTGACGATCGTCAACAACAACGCCGGCAACGGCGAAACGGGCCTGGCCGCGCTGCTGAAGGCCAGGCGCGTGCGCAAGATCATCTGCTCGTTCCCGCGCCAGTCCGACTCGCAGGTGTTCGACGCGCTCTACCGCTCCGGCGAGATCGAGCTGGAACTGGTGCCGCAGGGCAACCTCGCCGAGCGCATTCGCGCGGCCGGCGCCGGCATCGGCGGCTTCTTCACGCGCACCGGCTTCGGCACGAAGCTGGCCGAAGGCAAGGAGACGCGCGAGATCGACGGCAAGCACTACGTGTTCGAGACGCCGATCCACGCCGATTTCGCGCTCGTGAAGGCGTTCAAGGGCGACCGCTGGGGCAACCTCGTCTATCGCAAGACCGCGCGCAACTTCGGACCGGTGATGGCCACCGCCGCGAAGACCACGATCGTGCAGGTCTCGCGGGTCGTCGAGCTGGGCGGGCTCGATCCCGAACAGATCGTGACGCCCGGCATCTTCGTGCAGCGCGTCGTTGAAGTGCCGCAGGCCGTCCATGCGGCCGAACTCGCCGCGCAAGCCGCCTGAACCCGGAGAACCCAAGATGAAACGACTGACCCGTGACGAGATGGCCCGACGCGTGGCCCGGGACATTCCCGAAGGCGCCTACGTGAACCTCGGCATCGGCGTGCCGACGCTGGTGGCGAACCACCTCGACGCAGACAAGGAAATCTTCCTGCACAGCGAGAACGGCGTGCTCGGCATGGGGCCCGCGCCCGAGGCCGGCGCCGAGGACGACGAGCTGATCAACGCCGGCAAGCAGCACGTCACGCTGCTGACGGGCGGCGCGTTCTTCCACCACGCCGATTCGTTCGCGATGATGCGCGGCGGCCATCTCGACTACTGCGTGCTCGGCGCGTTCCAGGTGTCGGCGCGCGGCGACCTGGCCAACTGGCACACCGGCGCGCCCGACGCGATCCCCGCCGTGGGCGGCGCGATGGACCTCGCGATCGGCGCCAAGCAGGTGTTCGTGATGATGGAGCACCTGACCAAGCAGGGCGAAAGCAAGATCGTCGCCGAGTGTTCGTATCCCGTCACCGGCATCGGCTGCGTGACGCGCATCTACACCGACCTGGCCGTGCTCGACGTCACGCCGAAGGGCCTCGCCGTGACCGAGATCTTCACCGATCTGCCGTTCGACGAGCTGCAGGCGCTGACGGGCGTGCCGCTCGTCGACGCGACCGAGCGCGCGACCGCGTAAGCGCGTCGGCATGTAAGCGCGCCCGGCGCGCGGGTGCGGCCGCGGGCCGCCGCGGGGGCCGCCGGGATTCGAAACATCCGGCGACGCCCGCCGCGCGCCGTTGGTGCCGTACCCCGGCGCGGCACCAACGGCAGCCGCTCGCGCGCGGCGCCGCGCTTCGGTGGACAATACGCGCTACCGGCCCTTCCCGACCTTCCGATCCTTCCATGTACCAAGACAGTGCCCGATTGACTTCCCTGATCGGCGGCGACGCCGCGCTGATCCGGATCTGGTCGCCGGCGGCGACGCTGCAGCGCATGCTCGACGTCGAGGCCGCGCTCGCGCGCGCGCTCGCCGCGCACGGCGTGATCCCCGCCGCCGCCGTCGCGCCGATCGAGGCCGCCTGCCGCGCCGAACGGCTCGACGCCGAGGCGCTCGCGCGCGATGCCGCGCTCGGCGGCAATCTCGCGATCCCGCTCGTCAGGCAGCTGACCGCGCGCGTCAAGGACGCCGACGCCGAGGCGGCGAAATTCGTCCACTGGGGCGCGACGAGCCAGGACATCCTCGACACCGGCCTCGTGCTGCAGCTGCGCGACACGTTCGACGCGCTCGAACCGCTGCTCGACACGCTGTGCCGCTCGCTCGCCGCGCTCGCGCGCGCGCACCGCGCCACGCCGATGATCGGCCGCACCTGGCTGCAGCAGGCGCTGCCGATCACGCTGGGCCTGAAGTTCGCGCAATGGCTCGACGCGCTCGGCCGGCACCGCCGGCGTCTGGCCGCGCTGCGCGGCGAGGTGCTGGTGCTGCAGTTCGGCGGCGCGGCCGGCACGCTCGCGAGCCTGCGCGAGGCCGCGCCGCGCGTGGCCGGCTCGCTCGCGGCCGAGCTCGCGCTCGCGCTGCCCGACCTGCCGTGGCACACCCAGCGCGACCGCATCGCCGAGACGGCTTCGTTCTTCGCGATGGTGATCGGCACGCTCGGCAAGATCGCGCGCGACATCTCCCTGCAGATGCAGACCGAGATCGGCGAGCTGGCCGAGCCGGCCGCGGCCGGCAAGGGCGGCTCGTCCACCATGCCGCACAAGCGCAACCCGGTGGGCTGCGCGGCCGTGCTGAGCGCCGCCGTGCGCGCGCCGGGGCTGGTGGCCACGGTGTTCGCCGGAATGGTGCAGGAGCACGAGCGCGCGCTCGGCGGCTGGCAGGCCGAATGGGACGCGCTGCCCGAACTCGCGCGGCTCGCGGGCGGCGCGCTGGCCGGCGTCGCGCAGATCGTCGGCGGCCTGAACGTGGACACCGCGCGGCTTGCCGCCAACCTCGACGCCACGCGCGGCCTGGTGCTCGGCGAGGCCGTGATGCTCGCGCTCGGCGACCGGATCGGCCGGCTCGACGCGCATCATCTCGTCGAGCAGGCATCGAAGGAAGCGGTGCGCTCGAACCGCACGCTGCACGAGGTGCTGGCCGCCGAGCCGGCCGTCACCGCGCACCTGACGCCCGACGCGCTGCGCCGGCTGCTCGACCCCGCTCATTACGTCGGCGAAGCCGCTGCGTTCGTCGATGCCGTGCTCGCGCGCCACGCGGGCCACGCCTAAACCAAGGAGAACCAACGATGCCCTTTGCTTCTGTCAACGGTGTGAAGCTGCATTACCGGATCGACCGCGCCGCGAGCGCCGACGCGCCGTGGCTGGTGTTTTCGAATTCGCTCGGCGCGGACCTGTCGATGTGGGCCGCGCAGATCGCGGCGCTGCGCGCGCGCTTCAACCTGCTGCGCTACGACACGCGCGGCCACGGCCACTCGGACGTGCCGCCCGGCCCCTACACGATCGACCAGCTCGCCGGTGACGTGATCGGCCTGCTCGACCATCTCGGCATCGAGCGCGCCCACTTCTGCGGCATCTCGATGGGCGGCCTGACCGGCGCCGCGCTGGCCGCGCGCCATCCGCGGCGCCTCGGGCGCGTCGTGCTGGCCAACACCGGCGCGAAGATCGGCACGCCCGAGGTGTGGGAGCCGCGTGCCGCGAAGGCGCGCGACGAAGGCATGCACGCGCTGGTCGACGCGGTGCTGCCGCGCTGGTTCAAGAAGGAATTCTTCGCGGCCGAGCCGCGCCTCGTCGACGTGGTGCGCGACACCTTCGTGCATCACGACAACCACGGCTACGCGGCCAACTGCGAGGCGCTGAATACCGCCGACCTGCGCGAGGACGTGAAGGGCATCACGCTGCCGGTGCTGGTGGTGACGGGCGCGCACGACACCTCGACGCCGCCCGAACTCGGGCGCGCGCTGGCCGCGGCGATTCCCGGCGCGCGGCACGTGGAGTTCGACGCCGCGCACATTTCCAACATCGAATGCGCCGACGGCTTCAACCGCGCGCTGCTCGATTTCCTGACCGCCTGACGAGGAGCCGACGCATGGATGACCAGCAACGTTACGAAGACGGGCTCGGCGTGCGCCGCGCGGTGCTCGGCGAGGCGCACGTGGAGCGTTCGCTCGCGAACCGCAGCGAGTTGACCACCGATTTCCAGGACTTCATCACGCGCTATGCCTGGGGCGAGATCTGGACGCGCGAGGGGCTGCCGCGCCATACGCGCAGCCTGCTGACGATCGCGATGATGGTGGCGCTCAACCGGAGCGAGGAACTCGCGCTGCATCTGCGCGCCGCGAAGAACAACGGCGTGACGCGCGACGAGATCAAGGAAGTGCTGATGCAGACCGCGATCTATTGCGGCGTGCCGGCGGCGAACTCGGCGTTCCACCTCGCCGACAAGATCTTCAAGGAAGAGGACGCGGCCGCGGCGCAGTGAGCGCGGCACGCGGGTGCGGTACACGGGGCAGGACGCGGCGCGGTGCGTTCCAGGCACCGGCCGATCGATACGGAGCGGGGCGGTGGCCGGGTACGTGGCGTGCGCGGCAACCGCCCCGTTTTCATTCCGGCGCGTCGTGGACTTTCGCGAACTGGCGCAGGTAGGCACGCAGCGCCGCTTCCACGCCGCGCCGGTCGGCCGGCGTGGAAGCGCGCATCGTGTGCTCGTCGCCGAACAGCGTGCGCGGCGCGACGTAAGTACCGACTTCGCTGCGTTCGCGCGTGACGCGGATGTGGTGCGTGTTCGGGTGATACTCGGCGCGCCAGTGCAAACCCTCGATGCGGTCGCCGGCCTTCACGATTGGCTTCATCGGTTGTCTCCCGGCCGGGCGGGCGTGCCGTCGGCGCGCCGGCACCCGGACGGTCAGCCTACGCCGCTGGCCGGCGGCGGGCAAGCGGGGCGCGAGCATGCGCGCTCCACGCCCGCGTGCCGGTCACGCCGCGCCGCCGGGCCGGCCGTCGGGAGCGGCGAATCTTCCGCTATCGATCCCGCTTGCGTTCCCGTCAGGCCCCGACGCGCGCGTCGTGCCGCCAGCGGCGCAGCTCGGCGGCGCGGCTCTCCCGGGCGCCCGCGTGCGCCGGATCGATCAGCACGTTGAATGCTTCCGGCACGATCACCGACGGCACGCAAGGCAGCGCCGTGCCGCCCGCGTCCAGCCAGGCATCGCCGAGGTCGGGGCCGAGCTTGCCCGCCGGCAGCGCATCCCATCCCGTTCCACCGGCGCCGCCGAGCCGCCGCGCGCGCGTCCGGACACGGTCGGGGACGTCGAGCCGAACCAGGTAGCGACTGAGCGGGAGATCGCCGCCGTTCAGGTGGGCGATGGTTTCGAGGCAGGCCAGCGCGATGCTCGAGGACGTGTAGCGCAGCGCGCGGCCCGGGCGATTCCAGCGTCCGCCGGTGCGTTTCGCGCCCTCGCCGGTCAGGTCGTCGGCGGTGCAGGCTGGCGCGTCGGTGGCAAGACGAGGCGGCTGCCGCCGCGCCGGATCAGGCCGCGGCGAGCCGGGCCGCGATCGGGTACAGCGAGACCACCAGCAGCATTGCCATCGTCACGTTGAACGCGCGCAGGCGGCGCGGGTTCGAGAGGAAGCCGCGCATGCCCTGGCCGAACGCGGCCCACACGCTGATGCACGGGAACCCCACCAGGATGAACACCACGGCCATGCCCACCGCGTTGGCGCCGTAGCTGGCCGAGAGCTGCACGGTGGTGGCGGCGGTCAGCACCATCATCCAGGCCTTCGGATTGACCCACTGGAACAGCGCGGCCTCGACGAACGTCATCGGGCGCGCCTTGCCCTGGTTGGCGCTTACTTCGCCGGACGTGCCGATCTTCCAGGCGAGATAGAGCAGATACGCAATGCTCGCGACTTCCAGCACCGTATAGAGCAGCGGCACGCGCGAGAACGCCTCGCCGAGGCCGAGGCCGATCGCGAGCATCATGATCGCCACGCCGCTGCTGATGCCGACCATGTGCGGCATGGTCCGGCGGAAGCCGAAGTTGACGCCCGAGGCGAGCAGCATCGTGTTGTTCGGGCCGGGCGTGATCGACGTGACGAGTGCGAACAGCATGCCGGCGGGCAGCGCGCTCAGGGTGATGATGTTCATGCGTGGCCTCTTCTGTTCGGGTGGCGCCTGGGCGGCGAGTGAACGAAGAGCCAGTGTAGCGACAGTTTTCGGTACGGTACCGGTACAGTTTGGCGGTAAGGAGCCGGTACGAGTGAGGCGCGGAGTAGTGGCTCCGGGTGTCGGAAAGATGGACTGCATCGCTTGCCGACATTGCTGCGCTCCGGGCAACACGAAAGCTTTGGCGTCCGTGTAGCGCGGTGCCGAATGCCGCCGGCGGCTGCGTCGGGCGCGCGGATGGCGGGTGTTTCGACCAGGGCGAGATTTCAGGCGGTTCCATGCGGTTTCACGCGTGACGCACGTCCCGTGCCGTTTCACTCCACCCGCGCCGCCCACCCCTTGCACACGGCGTCCAGCCATCGCGCGTCGCGCAGCGGCCCGAGGTGGCCGCCGCCGTGCCGCAGCAGGGCGGCACCCGCGCGTGCCGCGAACGCGAGCTGCGCGGCTTCCTCCGCCACCGCGTCGTGTGCGCAGACGACGTAGTGGCACGGGCAGGCCACCTGGCCCCCCGGCGGGCTCTCCATCACGAGGGCCAGCGGTTCGAAGCGCGCCGGCGTCCAGTCCTGCGGCACCGTGTTCGGCGCGAACAGCTGCTGAGCGAACGGTCGCGCGTCCACCAGCTCGATGCGCCCGTGCAGCAGGTCGAGCCGGCAGTGCTCGGCCATGGCCGCCTGCCCCGAGGCCGCATAAGCCTCGGTGGCCGACTGCCGGTCCTCCGGCACCAGCCCGGCGATCATCGCGAGTCGCGCGTCGTGGCCCGCCAGCCGCCGTGCCAGCGAGCGGGCCGGCATGGCGCCGAAGCTGTGGCCGAGGATCAGGTACGGCGGCGGCAGATCGAGGAGCGCGCGCCGCGCCTCGTCCAGGTAGCGCGCGTAGTCGAGCGCCGGGTCGTCGCGCAGCGCGTCCACGCACGCGAAGCGCGCGACGCGCGCCGCGATCGCGACCCAGTCCGGCTCGCGCAGGAAGAAGCCGGAAAAGGCGAGGCAACTGACGTCGAGGCGCATGGCCGCCTACTCCTGACCCTTCCCGGCGCCGCGCAGCGATGCCGATGCCACCGTGTCCCGGTTCAGGTGCGCGACCACCGCGCACAGCACCGCGAGCCCGAGGTACAGCGGCCGGCCGCCGAAGATGTCGAGCGAGAGCCCGCCCAGCAGCGGCGCGATCGCGGTGCCGAGACTGTACAGGTTGGACGCGCCGAAGTAGGTGCCGCGCAGATGGTCGGGCGTGTTGCGGTCGACCTCCACGCTGAAGGTCGGGAACGCGATCAGTTCGCCCACGCTCAGCACGAACGTCGCCAGCACGAAGCCGATCAGGCTCGTGACCGGCGACACCGCGAACAGCGCCTGCGAGACGCACATCAGCAGCACGCCGATCACGATGCGCTGCCGGGGCGGTAGCGATTCCATCAGCCTCAGGATCGGGAACTGCCCGAAGATCACCGTAGCGGCGTTGACGGCCACCAGCGTGCTGATCATCGCCATCAACTGCGGCGCGTGGCTGCGCGTCAGATATTGCACGAGCGTCGAATCGAAGTTGGCGTAGACGAACGCCATGGCGATGTTCGACAGCAGCAGCATCAGGAACACGCGGTCCATGAACACCTGCGCGCACGCCTGCCCGAAGCCCGGCTTCACGCGCTGCGCCTGCGCCGCGCGCGGTGTGCCGTCCCGCAGCCAGGCCACCAGCATCAGCCAGTAGGCGACGTAGACGCCGCCCGTCACGCCGAACGCCCACTGCTTGCCCGACAGCCCCACCCACACGCCAATCAGCGCGCCCACGGCCGCGCCGGCGTTGATCATGAAGTAGCGCACGTAGAACGCGAGCTCGCGGTCCTTGCGATCGGCGATCTTGTCGCCGATCAGCGCCTTCGAGGTCGATTCGAGCAGCGCGTTGCCCACCGACACGCCGGCGATCGCCAGCAGGTACGTTACCGGGTGTCCGGCCGCCGCGAGTGCGAAGAACGCCAGCGCGCCGAGCGCGCAGCCGGCCAGGATCACGCGGCGGCGCCCGGTGCGATCCGAGTAATAGCCGGACAGCAGCCCGGCCGCCGCCCCGAGCAGGCTCGCGCAGGTCAGCATCAAGCCGATCGTGGTGGCCGAGAGCTGGAAGTTCCGGTAGAGGATCACCGCGAGGAACGGCCACACCATGAAATAGGCCATTCGCACGAAGAACGTACCCATTAGCACCAGATGGATCTCGGGCGTGAAGGTGCGGAAGCGCTGCAAGGTGAAGACTCTGCTCATGACGGTCTCTGGTCGGTCTGAACCGGGGCCGTCTGCCTGACGCCGCCGCGCAGCCTGCCGGCGCGCACGTCGTGGAACAGCGGCGCGAACGCGTCGGGCAGCGGCCGGGTGAACTCGCTCGCGAGCCAGCAGCGCAGCAGGCAGCGCTGGCGCGAGGCGTCGTCGGTGAACGCGTGCCGCGAGTGCAGCGTGGTGTGGTTGTTGCAGAGCACCACGGTGCCCTTGTCGAACACCACCTCGGCGGCGGCGCCGGGCTGCTCGACCGCCTCGTCCACGGCGTCGAGCAGGCGGCGCGTGGAGTCCGGCAGCTCGACGCCGTGGCGCACCACCGACTCGTTGAACTTGCGGATGTAGCGAAACACGAAGCCGGCCGCGCTCTCGGAGAGGATCGGCAGCAACACGTAATCGCCGTCACCCTCGCCGCGCAGGTCGTGCGGCAGCGGCTCGACGAGCTGCGCCAGCAACTGCGGGTAGCGCTCGGCCACGTATTGCACGACCCAGGCTGACGACACCACGCGGAACTCGCCGCCGCTCGCGGCCGGCGACCAGCAGGCGAGGCAGGTCAGGTCGGCGCGGTCGGAATGGAACGCCAGCTCCTGGTTCGTCATGTGGCCGCGCTGCGGCGCCATCGCGCTGTCGGTAACGCCGGCGTCGCGCACTTCCTTGAGCGTGTCGCCGCGCAGGTTGATCGATACCGGCGTGCCGAGCCATTCGCACCAGTCGCGAAAGACCTGATGAAACGCTTCGCGCGGCAGCTCGCGCAGCGTGGGGCTCGTGAGCGCGAACGCGCCGCCGCCGCGTTCGAGCCATTGATGCACGGCGCGGCGGCTCGCCTGCAGCCGCGGCTGGCGCAGCACGCCGGCGTCGCCGCGGGCCAAGGCTGCGATCGCCAGTTCGAGATCGGCGAGCAGTTCGTCGTCGAGGCGCATGCCGTCGTTGCCGGTCCAGGCGGCCGGTCGTCGATGCCAGTCTTTCATTGCAGGTGCTCCGAGAAAGCCTGCCGCCACAGCAGCAGGGTCGTCAGGGTGAAGGCGTCGGAACCGTCGAGCCGCTGCACGTCGGGCTCGGACAGGCGCGTGAGTCCGAGCGCGTGCAGTTCGTCCAGGCCGCGCCGCAGGAAATCGCGCATCTCGTCGACCAGCCCGGCCCACTTGGTGAACGGCAGGCGGAAGTGACGCTTCTTCTCGATCGGATAGTCGGGTACGCGCCGGCGGATCAGTGCCTGTAGCGGCGCCTTCTGCTGGTGCTGCGCGAGCCGCTCACGCCCGAGGCCGCGCGCGATCGCGGGCACGCGGCCGTGCAGGAACGGCAGCCGCGCCTCGACGGTTCGCGACATCAGCAGGTGATCGGCGCGCCGCAGCAGCGGCTCCAGCGAATAGTGCAGATCGAAGTGCCAGATGGCTTCGTCAAGATCGCCGGTGTAGAGGTCCGCCGTCACCGCATCGACGCGCTGCAGCACCGTCTGCGCGAGCGCCGGGTCGAGCCAGCCCGATTTGGTGTCGAAGTCGCCGAAGTACTGCCCGGCGAGCCGGCGCGGCGTGAGCGTGAAATCGCATTCGTCCATCGCGAGATGGCGCGGGTAGCCCCAGAACAACTCGTCGGCGCCCTCGCCGAGCAGCACGCAGTAGCTGTCGTGCTGGCGCACCAGGTCGGCCAGCGCCTGGTACATGAGCAGGCTCGACATGCGCGTGGGCGCGGCGTAGCTGCGCACGGCGCGGCGCGCGAGCGGCCAGAAATCGTCGCCGCCCAGCTCGCAGACGCGCAGCCCCGGCTGCGGGGGAGGATGATCGCCGCTGTCGGACACCGAAACGTGAAAGCGCGCCGTGTCGGGCGGCAGGCAGGCGTTGACGAGCGTGGAGTCGATGCCGCCGCTCAGCAGCAGGCCGACGTCGCGAAACGTGTCGCTGCAGCGCTCGATCGAGCTGTCGAGTGCGGCGCCCAGATCGTCGATCGCATCGGCCGCGTCGATCGCGCCGGCCGCCTCGTGTCCGGCCAGCCGCAGCGCAGTGAGGCTCGGCGCCTGGCGCGGCGCGCTCACGTCGAAGCTCAGCAGCGTGCCCGGGGGCAACACCTGGACCCCCTCGAACATGGTGCGATACTGCAGCACCGCGCCGGTGGCGACCACGTCGGCCACCGATTCGCGATCGAGCCGCTGCGGCCCGAGCAGCGCGAGCAGCGCGGGCAGCTCCGAGGCGAACGCGAACTCGCCGCGCTGCGCGTCGTGCCGGTAGTACAACGGCTTGATGCCGAACACGTCGCGCCCCAGGTGCAGCCGCGCGCCGGAGGGCTCCAGCATCGCAAACGCATACATGCCGTCGGGAAACTCGCCGCCCGCGCGGATCGCGTCGATCACGCGCGCAACCTCGGCCGGCAGGCCCCCCGCCGTGCTTTCGTACACCTCGCCGTTGTAGGTGGCGAGCCAGCCGTTCACCTCCACCGGCAGCGGGTAATCGACGCTGCTCGACATCGGCAGGCGCGTCATGCCGAGCCGCAGCGCGCCACGTCGCAGCTGGCCGCGGTGGAACGGCCCGCGGTGCGCGAGCGTGTCGAGCGCCCGTGCGAAGCGCGTGTCATCGACGTGCTCGGAAATGCATCCAAGAATCCCGCACATGGCTCAATCCTCCACGCCGGCCAGCGCCAGCAGCCCCTTGCGGTCGTACTTGCCGGCGCCGTTGCGCGGCAGCTCGCTGGAGCACTGCACGACCTGGCGCGGTGCGCGCGCGACGCCGAGCCCGCGTGCGAGGAACTCCTGCAGGATCGCGGCGCCTTGCGCCTCGCGCACGCGCGCGAACGCGATGTAGTCTTCGCCGTACATGTCGCACGGCACCTTCACGCTGCAGGCCTCGATCACCTGCTCGTGGTTGAGCAGCAGCTCGTCGCATTCGACCAGATGGAACAGGTTGCCGCCCTTGTTGATCGTGCCGTCGCAGCGTCCGACGATGTAGTAGCAGCGCTCGGTGTCGAAGTAGGCGAGGTCGCGCGTGTCGAGCCAGCCGTCGTCCACCAGCGAGGCGGTTAACTCGGCGTTGTTGACGTAGCCCTCGAACAGGCTGGGCGTGCGCACGTACAGGCGTCCCTGGCGCATCGGCTCGGTGATCGGCGCGCCGTGCTCGTCGAGCAGCTTCAGTTCCAGCCCGACCGCCGGACCGACCGAGTGCGTGTAGCGTGTGCCGTCGAAGTGGCCGAACAGGAACGCGAAGCCGCATTCGCTCAGGCCGTAGATGTTGGCGAGCGGCGCGAACGCGTCCTGGAAGCGGCGCTGGATCGCGGCGTCGAGCCGTGCCGAACCCGCCACGCACAGCAGCGAGTCACGCGTGAACGGCGTGGCGAGCGGCTCGCCTTCCTTGACGAGAAAGTTCGCGATCGGCGGCACGATGTAGAGGAAGTTGATCTCCCAGCGCCTGATCAGCTGCCAGAACGCGGCCACGTCGAAATAGGCATATTGCGGCAGGATCACGGTGCTGCCGCCGTGCAGGATCGGGAACAGGAAATGGATGCCGGCTATGCCGAGGCCGCTCATGCGATAGATGCAGCCCGAACGCGTCTGCGGCCCGAGGCCGAGGCACTGGCCGCCCAGGCGGTACGCGTACAGCATCGCGGCCTGGCTCAGCTCGATGCCCTTGGGTTTCGAGGTGGTGCCCGAGGTGAACACCACCACGCGGCTGCGCGCGGACCGCTCGGCGTCGGCCGCGAAGCCCGGCGCGGGGCGATTCGGGTCGAGCGGCAGGCATATATCGGCCAGCTCGTCGTGGCACGGCTCGGCGCTCACCAGGTGTTGCAGGCCCATCTCGCGGATTACGGCGCGCTTGGCCACGAGGCCCCATTCGGGATCGATCAGCACCACGTCGCGGCCACTGCGGATGACGGCGTAGATCAGGCACAGGCACGCGTAGCTCGTGGCCAACAACACGCCCACGCCTTGCCCGGGCGGCAGGGCGTCCAGTTGGGCCGCCAGCGAATCGATCCGCTCGTTCGCCTGCCGGTAGCTGTAGCTCACCTCCTCGCCAGACCGGCTGGCATCGAGTACGAAGCATTGATCGGGGCGATGCGCCGCCGTGTGCGCAACCGCCTGGTCCAACGATGTGAAAGTGCCGAGCATGATTCTCTTTTCCGTGACGTGCATGTCGATGACGACCGGGGCGCCCGATCGTCCCCTCGCGGGCGGCCGCCGCTCAGCGGCTGCCGATGAAGGCGTGAATGTCGAAGTTGATCTTGACCGTGCTGCTGCGATCGACCTCCTCGACGGCGCGGATGAAGCTCTCGATGTATCCCGCACCGCCTTCCTGGTCCATGTAGCGCGTCACGTAGCTGGTCGACAGGAAGAACAGCGCGACTTCCTTCGGGCTCAGCTCGATGATGTTGGACACCACGATGCGCTCGGCCGACGAGAACACGCCTGCGGCGTTCATCAGTTCCAGCGTGTTGTCGTAGTTGACGAGGCGGTCGTCGCGGTGTTTCGCCCACTTGGTGACGAGCTCGCGCTCGATGAAGTTGCGCAGCGGGCCGTAGGCAACCGGGAAGTCGTACTTGTAGGCGCAGAACACGCCGCTCTCGTTGAGCCAGTCGCTCATCTTGGCCAGCACGGCCGGGCGGTCCATCCAGTAGAACGAGGTGGCGCTCGTGATCAGGTCGTAGCGGCGCTCGGTCTTGAACTGCTCGGCCGGGCTCGCACTGAAGCGCAGCTTCGGATAGTTGGCGCGCGCCTTCTCGATCAGGTTCTCGCCCAGGTCCACGCCCTCCACGTCGGCGAAGTAGTCGGCCAGGCGAATCGTCGAGACGCCGTTGCCGCAACCGATGTCGAGTGCCGACTGATGCTTCGCGCAGGCTTCCGACAAGGTACGGAACAGCTTTTCCGGGTACGCGATCTTGCCGCGCACGATGTTGTAGGCTTCGGCATGCAGGTCAAATTGTTTCATGGTCTTCGATCTCGATGAGGCTCTGGTTGTAGTTGCCGTGGTTGACGAAATTGATGAACGAGCCGCTGCCCGACAAGAAGCGATAGGTGTGGCGGTAGCCGGCCGGCACGAACACCGACGCCGGGCTTTGCAGCACCTGGGTGCGGTCGCCGACCGTGACCTCGGCCTGCAGGCCGCGGTAGCCCTCGCCGTCGCCGAGGAACATGAACACCGAGTCGCAGCGGTGGATGTGGCTGTCGACGTGACCGGGCTCGGTCGGCACGATTTCATCCACCTTGCGGGCGATGAAGTAGAACGGCGACGACGGCACCAGCCGGTGGTCGAGCATCACGTAGCGTCGGCCCTGCCCGTGGCGGTGGTACTTCAGCTCGGTGGCCGATTTCTCGAACGGCGTGGTGAACACGTTCTGCTCGGCGAGCGGCGGATCCTTCTCGAGCGTCACGTGGCCATCCATCAGCGCCGGGTCGATCACGCTGTAGGCGGCGGGATCCTCGCGCATCGCGATCTGGTGCAGCTTCGACACATGCACGAACGCGTTCTCGCCGACGAGCGGCTGCATCGGCGAGCGCCCGACCCGGCTGTAGATCTCCACCAGCTCGGAGAGCTTGCGCGCGTCGGCAAGGTTGAAGCGCTTCGGGTCGTGACGCGTGTGCAGCAGCGTGGCCAGCTGAAACGTGTCGGTGATGCCGGCGCGTTCGCCGATGCCGTTGCAGCTGGTGGACAGCCAGTTCACGCCGGCGCGCAGCGCCTCGAGCGAGCAGGCGAGCGCGAGTCCCTGGTCGTTGTGGACGTGGTGCTCGAACACCACGTCGCGAAACTCGTGGCGCAGCAGCGACATCACGTCGTAAGTTTCGAGCGGCAGCAGCTGCCCGACGCTGTCGGCGAAGCAGATGCGGTCCGCGCCGCTCTTCCTGGCCGTGCGCACGAGCCAGACGATGTCGCTGACCGAGGTGCGGCCCGCGTCCTCGATGGTGGCGCGCACCGAGAGCCCCTTGCGCTTCGCGTGCAGGATGGCTTCCTCGAACATGCTGACCACCTGCTCCTTGGTCATGTCCTTGAACTTGGTGCGCAGCGAGATCTCGTTGATCGAGGCGAACAGCCCGATCCATGGCGCGCCCGATGCCGCCACGGCGTCCACGTCACTGATGCGGCAGCGCGCGTGCGCGAGCACCGGCACCGACGAGACCGCGACCACGGCCTTCACGCGCGCCATCTCCCGATCGGAGATCATGGGGTGGCCGCATTCGAGCATGTCGATGCCGAACGCGGAAATCCGCCTGGCCAGCAGCACGCTCTGTTCGATGTCGAACGCGCACTGCTTGGCCTGCATGCCTTCGCGCAACGTGCAATCAATGATTCTGGGTTCCATGACGATGCCTCACGATTGCGCAACGGGGCGGGTCGCGTTGAGCGTCGCCAGCGTGGGGCGCTCGATGAAATCCATGATCTTCGGCGCGGTGCCGAACTCGCGTGCGAAGCGCGCGAGGAACGTCACCATCTTCAGCGAGTGACTCTTCAACGCGATCAGGTGGCGTTCAATGTCCTCGGGGGCGATCGAATCGACTGCCAGCAGTTCCTGCAGATGCTTGATGATCCATTGCTCCATCGTTCCTCTCCTAGAAAACCTCAGAAAAACCCGGCGTATTCGTCTTCCTCGACGAACACGAGCGGCATGCCGATGCGCAGGCGGCCGTTGTCGTTGGTGTGGCTGCCGTGCGCCGTGGCGGCGTCCCACTGCAGGACGTCGCCGGCCTCCAGCTCCGCATCGACGACACGCGACATGTCCACGCGCGTCTCCTCCTCGTTGATGCACTTGAACATCGGATAGCGCAGGTCGAGCGAGTGGTGGTACACGATCGAGTTGTCGGGATAGAAGAACATCCCGCCGTTGGCACGCTTGGACTCGGTCAGCGCGACCCAGAAGGTGGTGGCGGTTTCGTACTTGCGCTCCCACAGGGCGATGTCCTGGTGCAGCGGGATGAAGGACTCGTCGCGGCCGCGCTTGATGAAGGCCGCGTGCTTGATCAGCTTCGGGCGCTTGAGCGTTTGCCGGCTCAGCGCGCCGAGCCCGCCGTCGTCGAGCCAGGCCTGCCAGAACGGCTCGTCCGCCCAGTAGAGCTTGCGGATCTTCTTGGCGAGGCGCCGCTCGTCGTCGGCGATGTCGAATTCCGGCTCGAGCGCCGCGGCCGGCTGCTCCGAGCGGCGCATCACCCAGTCCAGCGCCGCGGCGGTGTGTTGCGGCGACAGCAATTTCCTGACGATCTTCATGCTTCCTCCTTTGCCTCGAGTATCGAAAGAACCGTGTCCAGCGCCGCCGCTTCGGTGAGCATGTCCTGGTGGGCGACGTCAACCCGATGCCGGCGAAGGTTGGGCAGGCTGGTGCTCCAGCGCTCCGCCGTCTTGTAGCCTTCGTCGCCCGAGCGACCGGTGACGAGCGTGGCCTCCACCGTGGTGACGCCCGGCCGGAAGTCCGGAAACAGGCCGAGGTTGGCCTCGACGCAGTCGCGATCGATCTCGTCGAGCGCGGCCAGCGCGTCGATCTTCTCGACCAGTTGGCGGTACGCCTCGGTGCCGACCAGCTTCGCGAGCGTGGTCGCGCCGCTTCGGGCAACGGCCGTCTCGCCATGGGCGAGCCGCGAGTCGATCAGCAGCAGCTTCGGCGCGACCGCCTCGGCGTCCTCGCCCGCCGCGCTCGCGCGGCGCTCGAGCAGGCTCGCGAGCTCGCAGGCCACCAGCCCGCCGAACGAGTAGCCGGCCAGCCACTGCGGGCGCTCGCCGTGCCAGTCGTCGGCGATCGCGCGCGCAAGCTGGCCGATGTCGCGATATGGCCAGTAGCGGTGGTAGCTCACGTGGCGCAGCCTCGCGCTGCGCGCGAGCCGCGCGGCCAGCGCCGAGAAGCAGAGCGGGTGGCCGATGAAGTCAGGCAGTAGCCAGATCGTCGCGGACATGGGCGCGTTCCTCGTTCAGTAGTCGGTCACAGGCCTCGACGAGGCCGTCCAGCAGCGCGACGAGAACCGGTTGCGCGAGGCGTCCGGCCAGTGTCAGCCGCATCAGCCTGCCGGCGCGCAGGAACGCCGTGAGCGTGAGCGGCCGGCGCACCTTCAACGCGTTGCACGATTGCGCCCAGTCGTGGGGATGGTCGGCCCGTTCCTCCACCACGTTGATCAGCACCGACTCCCTGCCGGCCAGGCCGCCGCAGGCCTCGGCCAGATCCTCGTAGGGCAGGCAGGCCGAGGCCATCGCCTGTAGCGCCTCGTATCCGGCCGTGGCGATGGCCGCCTCGGTATCGCCCACGCGCGACTCCAGCGGCAACGGCAGCAGGTTGATGTAGCAGCCCGCGCCGTCCTGGCTGATGCCGCCCTCGCGCAGCGAGCAGGTGGTGGCGAACAGGTGCGGCCGCCAGTCCAGCACCGTTGCGCAGGTTTGCTGCAGCAGTACCGCGAACATCGGCAGCAGGCCCTGCTTGCGCGAGATCGCCAGTTGCAGCAGCGCGGCAGTGCGGGTGGCGCTGCAATCGCGCTCGGCCAGCGCGGTAGCCGAGCGCAGCCCCGGCGGCGCGTCGGTGCCGAGCGCGGCGATTCGCGTCCGCTGCGCGCGCCAGTAGCGACGTGCCGGCTCGGCCTCGCGTTCCAGGCGGCGCGCGATCCGCCAGTTCTGCTGCACGAAGCTGAAGTCGGCCGGCGCGGCGTCCGTCTGCGCCTCGGCGTCGTCCTCCAGCACGGCGCGCAGCTCGCAGAGCAGGCGGCTCACGAACGGGCCGTCCGCGGCGATGTGATGGAGCCACGCGCCGAACACCGGACGCCCCGCCACGTGTGCCCGCACGAGCCGCAGGTAGCCGGGCTCCAGCACCGAATGCGGATGGTGCAGGTAGCGCTGCCGGAACGCGTCCTCGTCGGCGTAGACGTGCGGATCGTCGTGTACGGCCGGCGGCGGCGTGTCCGGCTCCAGCACGAACACGAAGCGCTCGCCTTCCAGGCCGACGCGCGCGCTCAGCAGCGGGTGCCGGCGGTGGAGCCGGTCCGAGGCACGTTGCAGTTGCGTCACGGTCCATGGCCGGGCCGGATGCAGCTGGTGGAACATCGAGTTGCCGTCGAGGTTGCCGTTGAACAGCTCGTCGAGCACCATCGAGCGCTGGCACGGGTTCAGCTCGCATTCGAGCGCACGGCCCGACAGCTGGCCGACGATCGCGCGCTGTCGCGCGGCGAGCCACGCGCGGGCCGCCTCGTCGAGTTCCGCCGTCTCGCCCGCCACGAACAGCTCGCCGCGATGGGCGAACAGGTGCAGGTGGGCGGGGTCGGGAAAGCGTTGCGCCAGCGCGGCGGCGAGGTCGGCTTCGGCCGCGATCTCGCCGCCCGGGTCCGCTGCCGCGTTGTCGCACGGCGCGATCCGAACCAGGCCGGAGTCGACCTCGCCGGGCAGCATCCGGCCCGCGCCGCGCGAGTCCAGCCAGCGACAGAAATCCTCGAAGCGGCTGGCCGCGTAGAACTCGTCGATCGGCAGCGACACGCGCAGATGTCGCGCGGCCTCGGCCAGCAGGCGCAGCGCGAGCAGCGAGTTGCCGCCGGCCGCGAAGAAGTCGCTGCGCCGCGATGACGGCAGGTGGCCCACATGGCGCCGCCAGAGCGCCGCGCAGCCGCGCTCCGCGGCCGTCAGCCCGGCCAGGCTCAGCTCGTCGCTGCCGCGCCAGCGCTCGATCAGCGCCGCGCGATCGAGCTTGCCGTTAGCCGTCAGCGGCAGCGCGTCGATGACGAACAGCGCGTGCGGGCGCTCGTGCGGCGGCAACTGGTTGAGCCATCCGGATTCGAGCGCCGCGAGCGTGCCGTCGCCGTCCCGGTCGTCCACTGGCACGATCGCGGCCAGCAGCAGCTTGCCGCCGTGGCGCTCGACGTCCACCAGCACGCAGTCGCGCACGCCCGGGCAGGTGCGCAGAAAGTTCTCCAGCTCGGCCAGATCGATCCGGAAGCCGTTGATTTTGACCTCCTTGTCCATCCGGCCGTGATATTCGAGCAGCCCATCGGCGTTCAGCCGCACCCGGTCGCCGCTGCGATAGACGCGGCGTGCGACGCCGTCCAGCGTGAGCGTCGGAAACTTGCGGGCGTTCAGCTCGGGATTGCCGAGATAGCCGTGCGCGAGCCCCGCGCCGAAGGTCACCAGCTCGCCGATCTGCCCCGGCGGCAGCGGCGCGAGTTGCGCGTCACAGATCACCACGCCGGTGCCGTTGATCGGCGTGCCGATCGGCAGCGCGGGTTGCAGCAGGTCCGCCTCCGTCACCCGGTGACAGGCCGTGAAGGTGGTGTTTTCGGTCGGCCCGTAACCGTTGATGAAGCGCACGCCGCGGTTCGCCTGCATGGCGCGCCGCACGTGTGCGACCGACAGCGCCTCGCCGCCCACCATCACGCATCGCAACCCGTTCAGGCAGGTGGCGTCGAGATCGACGATCGCGTTGAAGAGCGCCGAGGTCAGCCACAGCGTGTTCACGCCCTGTTGCTCGACCAGCACGCGCAGGCCCGCGGGGCTCAGCAGTCGCTCGGTATGGAAGACGCAGGTGCCGCCATTCAGCTGGGGCCCCCAGATCTCCAGCGTGGAGGCGTCGAATGATAGCGGCGCATTCACCAACATCGCCGTGCTGGCGCCGAGTCCCAGCACCGGCTGGTCGACGCAGAGCCGCGTGATGCCGCCGTCGCGGCACGCGATGGCCTTGGGCTGACCGGTACTGCCAGACGAGTAATTGACGTAGGCGAGGGCGCTGGCGGTCCGCTCGAGCGAAGGCACGGGCGTGGAAGCATGCACCGCGCCGGCTGCTGCCATCGCGTCGCCGGTCGCGATGCACGCCATGCCGAGCGCGGCGAACATCTCGTGCGCATTGGCCGGCGCCACCACCAGCCGCACCGCCAGCGTATCGGCCATCAGGCCCAGGCGCCGCGCGGGCAGCGTCGCATCCAGATAGACATAGAACGCGCCGGCCTTGAGGATGCCGAGCAGTACCACCGCCGTGTGCAGGCCGTAGCTGCCGCTCACGCCCACGCAGTGTCCCGGCGCCACGCCCTGCGCCAGCAGGGTGGCGGCCAGCGCGTCGCTGAGACGATCCAGCTCTCCATAGGTCACGGCCTCGGCGCCGGCGCGCAGCGCCGGGCTCGCGACATGGCTCGCCGCGATGCGTCGGAACCGACTCACCACGTCGGGGTAGGCGCGATCCACGCCGTCCGTCATCAGCAGTCCGGTGTGCAATGTTGTGTCCATGTCGACCTATTTATTAGGAAGACGAATCGATGGGCCGAATGGCCCGCGTCGATTCGGATTCGGTGACGCGTGATTGGATGCGAGCGATCCCGATGCTGACCGCCCGGCTGCCGGTCGGGGCCGGTCGCCGCTGCCGGCAATCCCGCGCGGCCCGGCGAATTCAGGCGGCGATTGCCGCGACGCTTCGCGAAAATGAGACGCAGATCCACCTCTCGGCGAGCAAGATAATTCAATCAAAAAGCCGCGATTTATTGCAATGGTGATTCAATTTTGCTGGTTAATAACAAAATCAGAAATCTATTTTGTTATTGAGAATAATATCGTCTATAAAAATTCTCGCGCACCCAATCCTTTCTCGTCAACCTATTTCTGGATGATTCCTGGAAATGAACAAAGCTGACTGATTTCTTACGTAATTTGCCTCAAATCATGAATTAACTATTTGGTTATTTGTGGTGATCTGTCATTGAAAACAATGACATAAGCTCAAGAATTCGATGACATTTCATGGCGTATCGGCATTGAGGGAATTGGGTGGGCGGCTCGCTTCGAATATTACATTTTCAATTCTTCTAGCATTACATTTGCAAGATTTGCTACGTGGGAGTACGCGATCCGGTTCGCGCGACTACGTAGAATTTTTGACTTGGTGAGATTGTCGGTGAGTAATATTTATACTTTGCCGATTGCTATCGGATTCATTGAAATTTGCTGAGAATTTGAATTGAGATGCGCGAGAAGATAATTCAAAAAGAATGGCACGCCCGCGCCGGGTGGCGGGTGAGTGATCTGCCCGATAATCGGGTGCCCGGATCGGGGAATGCCGGGACCACCGGCCGGCATCGGCAGCCTGGTCGGCGCGGCGCTTCGGATCGTCGGCCGCGATGGCGGACGAGCTCGCGAGCGTGGTCGGGAACGAACCGAATGCGTGGCGGCTCCGGCGCGCCGCGCCGGCTCGACCCGACCCGACCGGTACCGGCGCTTCGACGTCTCGCGTCTCGCGAGCGAATCCGGCGCGTGCAGCGTCTTCCTTATTGATTCGCAGTGTTAAGCATGTGCGGGGCCATCGATCTATATGGCCGCACGCGCTGCGTTACGGTCATCGCGCTGCGTCGGCTTCGATCCATGCTCGCCGGCAGCCTTCACCGGATGTTCGCGACAGGACCACTCGCGGCAGACCGCGACCCCGCCTCGCGAATGGCGATGGCAAGGCGGGCCGGGCATGGCCCCGCCCGCCGGTTGATGGCTCAATCCGCCGGCGATTCCGCACCCGGTGCCGCGTCCGGCACCGCGCGCGCCAGCTCGTCGAGCCAGGCGCGCGCCACCGAGTCGCTCGGCGCGCGCCAGTCGCCGCGCGGCGACAGCGAGCTGCCGGTGGCTACCTTCGGGCCGTTGGGCAGTGCCGAGCGCTTGAACTGGCTGCCCTCGAAGAAGCGCTTCACGAACACGCCAAGCCAGCGCTTGATGGCGGCCAGGTCGTAGACGGGGCGCGCGTCCATCAGGATCGGCCAGCCGCCGGCCTCGGCGTCGTGCCATGCCTGCCACGCGAGGAACGCGATCTTCGCGGGGCCGAAGCCGTGGCGCGTCACGTAGTAGAGGTTGAAGTCCTGCAGCGCGTAGGGGCCGATCGCGTGCTCGGTCAACTGGCTCGGCTGGCTCGCATCGCCGGGCACCAGTTCGGGCGAGATCTCGGTCTCGACGATGCGTCGCAGGATGCCGGACGCATCGGTGCCGAAGCGCCGCCGGTCCGCGAGCCAGCGCACCATGTGCTGGATCAGCGTCTTCGGCACCGAGCCGTTCACGTTGTAGTGCGACATCTGATCGCCGACGCCGTAGGTACACCAGCCGAGCGCAAGCTCGGACAGGTCGCCGGTGCCGATCACGATGGCGCGATTCGCGTTCGCGAGCCGGAACAGGTAGGCGCTGCGCGCGCCGGCCTGGACGTTCTCGTAGGTCACGTCGTAGTGCGCCTCGCCCTGCGCGGCGCGATGGCCGATGTCCGCCAGCGTGCGGTCCGACACCGGCTTGATGTCGATCTCGCGCGCGCTCACGCCGAGCGCGCGCATCAGCGCCCAGGCGTTGTCGAGCGTGTGCCGGCTGGTGGCGTAGCCGGGCAGCGTGTAGGCGAGGATGTTGCGGCGGTCGAGGCCGAGCCGGTCCATGGTCAGTGCGCAGACCAGCAGCGCGTAGGTGGAGTCGAGGCCGCCCGACACGCCGATCACGACCTGCTCGAGCCCCGTCGCGCGCAGCCGCTTGGCGAGTCCGTGGCTCTGGATCATGAAGGTCTCCTCGCAGTTCGCATCGAGCATCGCGACGTCGGCCGGCACGAACGGGAAGCGGTCGAGGCGGCGCAGCAGCGGCCCGCTCGGGCCGCCCGGCGGCGCGAGCATGAAGCCGACGCTGCGGAACGCGGGGCCGCCGAGCGCGCGTGCGCAATCGTCGAAGGTCTGGATGCGCAGGCGTTCCTGCGTGATGCGCTGCAGGTCGAGGTCGGCCACCAGCAGTTGCGCGGTGTCGGCGAAGCGCTCGGTCTCGGCGAGGATTTCGCCGCTTTCGCAGACGAGCGCGTGGCCGTCCCATGCCAGGTCGGTGGTGGATTCGCCGCAGCCGGCCGCCGAATAGAGGTAGGCCGCCTGGCAGCGCGCGCTGTGCGAGCGCACGTGCAGCCGGCGATATTCGGACTTGCCGACGGTGATGTTGCTGGCCGACAGGTTCGCGATCACGGTCGCGCCCGCATGCGCCGCGTAGGTGGACGGCGGCACCGGCGCCCAGAGGTCCTCGCAGATCTCGACGCCGAGCACGAACTCCGGGTAGTCGTCGGCGCGAAACAGCAGGTCGGTGCCGAACGGCACCTCGGCGCCGTCCAGCCGCAGCGTGCCGCCCGTCACGCCGAGCCCGGAAGCGAAGTAGCGCTTTTCGTAGAACTCCCCATAGTTCGGCAGGTAGGACTTCGGGACCGCGCCGAGGATTCGGCCACGGTGCAGCACCACCGCGGCGTTGTAGAGGCGTCCGTTCCATTCGAGCGGCGCGCCCGCCACGATCAGTCCGGGCAGCTCGGACGAGGCCGCGCGCAGCTCGCCGATCGCCCGCTTCACGCCGTCGAGCAGCGCGCGCTGGAAGAACAACTCGTCGTTGGTGTAGGCCGACAGGCCGAGTTCGGGCAGGATCGTCACGAGCGCGCCGCGCCCGGCGGCGTCGCGCACGAGGCGGATCGTGGCCTCGAGGTTGGCGGCCGGATCGGCGACCACCACGGGGGGGATGGCGACGGCCACGCGCAGGAAGCCGTGGCGGTACATCGAGAAGAAATCGTTCATGGGCGGACGGATTGGGCGGGGAGGGGATGACGGGGGGCGTCGTCGGCGGCGAAGGTAGTCGAGGCGGGATTGGCGCGCAATTCGCAGCGCGTCACCGTGTCGGCCCGCACCTGGGCCGCGTCGAACGCGAAGCGGCTGGCCGGGGTGCCGAGCCGCGGCGGCGGCCGGCCATCGCTCCACGCGGTGCCGGGCCGGCTGCGCTGCGCCTGCGGCAGCACGCTGTGTACGAGCGGCCGGCCGCCGTCGAACACGATGCTGGCGAGCCAGGTGGTGCCGAAGTTGACGGCATAGCCGTGCGGCGCGAGGCCGGTGGGCAGCGGCACGCGCCCGCGCACGAACTGGGCGAGCCGCTCGCGCGGCGTGAGCGCGCCGACCTGGCTGACGTTGAGCGCGCCGGTCAGGTTCGGGCCGCCGTCGAGCGGCGCGCGCGTGCCGTCGGCGCGCAGCCGGAACTGGAGCTCGCGCAGCGTGGCGGCGGGCGGGAAGCCGGCCGCCGCGAGCTGCTCGACGGCCGTGGCCAGCGCGACGAGCGCCGGCGCCGGGCCGCTGCCCTGCCAGTGCGGCAGGCCGCGCGGCGTGTCGAGCGGCGCGGCGGGATCGAAGCCGTGCGCGTAGCCGGGGGCGCCCTCCAGCCATGCCTGCGCGAATTCGCGAAACAGCGGCGCGCCGGGTGCGTCGAGCGCGTCCTCGCGGCACCACGCGCGCAGGATCGCGAGCGCCGGCGCGAGATCGACCCGCGTGCCGCCGCGCGCGATCACCGGCTCGCGGCAGGCCGCGCCGAGCGCGAGCAGGTCGTCGAGCAGCAGGTCGCTCATCGGCACGTGGTTGTCGAGCGTCAGGCGCGCGAGCGCGGTGGCCCCGATCGGCCGCGCGAGTTCGCGCGTGAGCCGCAGGCCGTGCCGCGCGCGCGGCGTGAGCGGCGCGTCGAACGCGCCGAACAGCGGATGGTGCGCGGGCAGCGCGGCGTCGAGATCGACGCGCTGGTACGGGTTGTTGAAGTTGGCGAGCACGCCGCGCGTGCGGCGCGCCGGGCGCTGCGCGACGGCACGCGGGCGGCGCGGCGCGAGCGCATGGCGCGGGTCGTCGCCGGGCAGCACGACGAGGCCGCGGCGCCTGCGTTCGAGCGCGAGCGGATGGTCGGTGTCCGCCAGTGCCGCGAGCGTCGCCGCGCCGAGTTCGGGCACGTTGCTGCCGTCGACGTAACAGGCCTGCCCGGCGGCGTCGATCGCGAGCAGGTTCACCCAGCTCGTGCCTGCCCAACGCGCGAAGCTCTGCTCCAGCTCGTCGAGCGAGCGCGCGGCGCCGATCGCGAGCCAGTGGTCGAGCACGTCGGCGTTGCCGGCGTTCGCGTTGCCGAGGCAGAACACCTGCCCGGCGCTCCATTCGGCGAGGCCCGGCACGCCGAGCGGCGGCCCGTGGCGCGTCTGCCACAGATCGTGCTCGTGGGGCCGTGCCTCGCCGCGGATCTCGATCGCCACGCGACGCCGTTGCATCGGCTCGGGACGGCCGTCCCAGAGGTAGGTGGTCGGGTCGCCCGGCACGAGCCGCAGCCGTTGCAGCACGAACCGCTCGGCCGACGACACCGTGTGGGTCCAGGCCAGCGATGCGTTGAAGCCGAGGTTGACGGTCGGGCAGCCGAGGATCGACACGCCCGCCACGTCGAGCGCGCCGGGGATCGTCAGATGCACCTGGTAGAGGCGCAGACCGTCGGCGAAGCCGAAGTGCGGATTGGCGAGCAGCACGCTCGCGCCGCCGGCTGCCGCCTGGCTGCCGACGGCCCAGGCGTTGCTGCCGAGCGGCAGGTCGGTGTGGGCCGACCAGGGCGGCGTGGCGGGAGCCGCGTCGGCGGCGGCCCTGGCCCCGGCGCGCGCGTCGGGCGGCGCATCGCCAGCGTCGCGCGACGCCGCGCTCGCGTCATCCTCGTGCGGCGGAGCCGAAGTCGACGCCGGCGGTCGCGCCAGCGCGAGCGCCTGCACGAAGCGCCGGCCGCTCGCCTCGTCGGCCAGCGCGAGCAGCAGCGCGGCGATGTCGTCGCGCCGCAGCACGCGCGGTGTGCCGCCGGGCACCGGCGCGAGCGCGTCGCCGGCCTCGACGCGTTCGCTCACGCGGCGGTTGAAGCCGGCCGCGAAGCCGTCGATCAGCGCGTTGGCGTGGCGCGACATCCGCGCCAGCGCGCCGGCGGCCTGGCCGCCGTAGTCGAGCGCGCGGTAGCCGAGGTCGCTGTCGAGGTTGGCGCCGTCGCCGGGCGCCTCGTCGCGGCCGTAGTGGCGGCTGCGCTCGCCCAGCAGCGTGACCAGGTGCGCGAGCAGCACGGCCGCGTGATCGTCGGCCACCACGTAGCCGTGGCCGTAGCCGAGCGATTCGAAGTCGTGCGCGCGGATATGCGGTGTGCCGTCGGCGGTGCGCGCGATCTCCACCACGAGTTCCGTCGGTGCGTAGGCGGGCACGGCGGCGAACGACGGATGCTCGGGCAGGTGCGCCATCGGCGGCGCGGCGGGTGGGGAGGGCATCGACGGGATCGACGACATGGGGGCCGCGGCGTCAGGCCGGCTTCAGCGCGCGCGTGCTGTAGTTCGCGGCGAACGCGTCCACGCGTTCCTGCGCGATCACGTAGTGGCCGCAGTGCAGCGGCGCGGCGTCGAAGCCGTCGTCGCAGAGCCCGCGGTAGTGGGCGAGCGCATCGGCCAGCTTCACGTCGCCGCGCGTGGACGGATACCCGCGCGCCGCCGACAGCAGGCTCGACAGCACGCAGCCGGTGATGCGCCGCTCGGTGCCCGGCGTAGTGTCCACCGGCAGCTGCTGCGCGAACTCGGTCGGGATGTAGGCGAGGTGCTCGAACGGCGCCGGCGCGGCCAGCGCGCCGCCTTCCGAGAACAGGATGTCGCCGTGCGCCTCGAGCCGCGCGATCGCCTGTTCGGGGTTGAAGCAGTGCGGGTCCGAGTCGTCGACGATCAGCGTGCCGGGCCGCAGCCGGCTCACCTCGACGACGTCGGGTGCGTTGGTCGCGCCGACGATCAGCGTGGCCTCGTAGGCCTGCGGCGCCACGCCCCGGCTTTCGTGGTGGAACGACAGCTCGCCGCGAAAGCCCAGCTCGTCGCGTACTTCCTGCATCAGCCGCTCGACGTATTCGCGCTTCTGGTAGACGTCGCAGAGGATCAGTCGGCGCGGATGCGGCAGCACGCTCAGCAGCAGGCGCAGCGTCGACGAGCCGATCGAGCCCAGGCCGATGAAGGCCAGCGTCTCGTCCTCGAGGCGGCGCCCGGCGGTGGCCAGCAGCCGCCGCACCGACAGCACCACGGCCGAGGTGGTGGTGGCGTGGCCGGTGGTGACGGGCGGCAGCGCGTCGTCCTCGGGTACCGCGCGGCCGTAGTCGGTGGCCGACGGGATCAGCCCGGTCAGCGAAACCATGCGGGCGCCGAGCACCTTCGCGAGCGACTGGCACTGGCGAACCAGCCGCACGATGTCGGACTGGTCGAGATAGATCTGCGAATAGAAGCGCGGCAGGATCACCGAGGCGATGCGCCCGGCCGCGAGCGTGCGCACGTTCGCGAAGATCGGCAGGTCGTGGCAGAGCGCGTGCGTGAAGTGGCGCGTGTCGAGCTGCGGATTCTGCCGCAGCAGGCGGTCCGACAGGCAGCCGACGGCCACCGCGTCCACCGGTTCGAGTTCGCCCGCCGCGTAAAGCGACAGCAGCGGGCGGCGGTCGACCGACAGGTGGGGCGTGACGGCCTCGCGCAGCGCGGCCGGGGCGGCGGCCGTCTCGCGTTTCAGGGCGGTCAGGCGTTGCAGCAGCAGGGCCTTCTTCTCGGCGGACAAATCGGCGAATCGGTCAGTGTTCATGTTCGGGGCGGGTACGGGTTGACGGGGGGCGCGGGGGACGGCTTCGGCTGCGGGTTCGGTCATGCGGCGGCGGGCGGGCTCACGCGACCGGCGCGGCGGCGCTCGACGACGCCTGCGCCTGCGCGTCGGCGAATTCGCGGCGCAGCGCGGCCAGCTTGCGCAAGCCGGCCATCACGGTGTCGGCGGGCAGGCCGAAGTCGACCAGGCAGGCGACCTCGTCCACGCCGGCCTCGGTGAGGCGGTTCAGCATCTCGATGCACTTGGCGCGGTCGCCGAGCAGCGAGCTGAAATTGAAGTAGCGCTCGAACGCGAAATCGAGGATCGACTCCTTCGCGCCCTCCAGCCGCGCGACTTCCTCGGCCGGCATCAGGCTGCGGAACTGGCGCACGTAGTCCTCGAGATAGTCGGTCAGCGGCGCGCGCACCTGCCGCTTGACCGCGGCCAGGTCGTCGTCGATGAAGGTGTGCAGCGTGACGGTGATCTTGCCGCCGGCCGGGTCGAGCCCGGCCGCGAGCCGTTCCTCGCGGTACAGCGCGATCTTCTCGCGCAGGTCGGCCAGCGACGGCCCCATCAGGCACAGCACGTTGGCGCCGAGCCGCGCGGCGCGGCTCCAGGTCTCGCGCGACGCGCCCGTGAGCCAGAACGAGAAGGCCGGCTGGACCGGGCGCGGGAAGGTGCGGATCTCGGTGGGCTTGCCGCCCACGCCGGCCAGCGTGAGGGGCTCGCCGGCCCACAGGCGGCGGATGGTGTCGATCGCGGGCTCCAGCGTCTCGCGCCGCGTCTCGAACGCGTCGGGGCGAAACGCGAAATCGTCGCGGTGCCAGCCGCTCGCGAACGACAGCGCCACGCGCCCGCCCGACAGGTTGTCGACGATCGCCCATTCCTCGGCCACGCGCACCGGGTCGTGCAGCGGCACCACCACGCTGCCGGCGCGCAGCTGGATGCGGCGCGTGACCATGGCGAGCGCGGCGGCCAGCACGGCCGGGTTCGGATAGAGCCCGCCGAAGGTCTGGAAATGGCGCTCGGGCGTCCAGATCGCGCTGAAGCCCTCGGCGTCGGCGAGCCGCGCGGCGTCCATCAGCAGGTCGTATTTGCCGGCGGTCCGGCCGGAGCCGTCGGACGAAAAGAACAGCAGGCCGAAGTCGAGCGGCCGGGCGGCAGGCCGGATCGTCCGCTTCTGTTCGAGCCGCGCCTGCAGCGCGGCTTTCTGCGCATCGCTCAACTGGTTGATGCGCTCGTGCAGGTTGGTCATGGCTGGGTTCCTCGCTCGGGCCTCGGGTCATGCTGCCCTCGGCCCGCGGTCATGGGGCCGTTCAGGCCTGCTTCAGCAGTTCGCGCACGTCGTCGTCCGACAGCTGCGACATCTCGTTGAGCAGCGCGTCCAGATCGGCATCGTCGGTCTTGCCGAGCAGCTTGCCGGTGATCACGTCGGACAGTTCCGCGACGGTCGGGCGCATCAGCATGTCGGCCGGATTGATCGCCACGCCGAACGCCTGATTGATGCGGCCGACGACCTGCAGCGCCAGCAGCGAGTTGCCGCCGAGGTCGAAGAAGCTGTCGTCCGGGCCGATCGGGCGATCGCCGAGCGCGTCGCGCCAGATCGCGGTCAGTTGTTCGTGCAGCGCGGCGGTGCCGTCGTCTTCGGGGGAGGCCATGGGCAGTCCTTCATCGGTGGGTTGAACGGAAACGGAGAGCGGGGCGGCCGCGCCGGCCGGGGCCGCGTCCGGCACGATCGCGCCGGACGCGGCAGGCGCGGCGGTCGGCACGAAGCGCTCGATCCAGGCGCGCCGGCGCGTGAACGGCATGGTCGGCAGCCGCGCGAGCGGCGTGCCGGCGGCGGCGTCGAGCACGCTCCAATCGAGCCGGACGCCGAGGCTCCAGAGCTGCCCGAACGCCTGCAGCAGCGCACGGGCCTCGTCGTCGGCGGTGCCGCCGAGGCTCGGCAGCACGGTGTGGCGCGCCTCGACGAAGCCGCGCGCGGCGCTCGTCAGCGTGCGGCCGGGGCCGAGTTCGAGCACCACGGCGGCCGCGCCGGCCAGGTCCGCGAGCGCGGCCTGCAGCGCCTGCTGATAGCGCACCGGCGCGCGCAGCTGGCCGACCCAGTAGGCCGGGTCGATCGCCTCGGCATCGGTCAGCCGGCGGCCGGTGACGGTCGAATGGACCGGCAGTTCGGGCGCGCGCAGCGTGATGCCGTCGAACGCGGCGCGAAAGCGTTCGAGCACCGGTTCCATCAGCGGCGAATGGAACGCGTGCGAGGTGTCGAGCCGCTTGTGGACGGTGCGTTGCGCGGCCAGCAGCGCCTCGAGCGCAGCAATGCCGGCGAGGCTGCCCGACACCACGCAGGCGGCCGGGCCGTTGACGGCAGAGATCACGCAGGTGCTCGCCTCGGCGGGGGCGGCGGCCAGTAGCGCGGCGAGCGCCGTCTCGGCGAGCGGCACGGCCAGCATCGCGCCGACCGGCGCCTGCTGCATCGCGGCGCCGCGCGCCATCACGAGCCGCAGCGCGTCGCGCAGGCTCATCACGTTGGCGAGCGTGGCGGCCACCAGCTCGCCCAGGCTGTGGCCCACCAGCGCGGCCGGCGTGATGCCGGCGTCGAGCCAGAAGCGGCCGAGCGCCCATTCGAGCGCGAACAGCGCGGGCTGGGCCCCGGCGGTGGTGTCCAGCCGCAGGCCCGAGCGCGGATCGTGACCGTCGGCGACGAGCACGGCCAGCTCGACGCCGTGGTCCTCGCGCAGCCAGCGCGCGGCCTCGTCGAGCCTGGCCGCGAGACGCGGCTGCGCGAGCGCCGCGAGCCCGCCCATGCGGCGCTGCTGCGCGCCCTGGCCGGTGAACTGCAGCACCACCGGCGGCGCGCCGGCGCCGGGCCGGTCCGCGCCCTCGGCCGGCGCGGCGCGGGCGGCCAGCCGCTCGAACTCGCGCACCGCCTCGGCGGCGTCGGCGGCCACCACGAAGCCGCGATGGCGCCGCGCGCGGCGCTGGTGCTGCAGCGTGCGCGCCGCGGCGTCGAGCGAGGGCGGCGCCGCCGCGCGCCAGACCGCGGCCAGGCTCCGCGCATAGTCGGCGAGGCCCGCCTCCGAGGTCGCGCTGAACGGCAGCAGGCGCGCGCGCGGCGTGCCGGCGTCGGCCTGCGGTGCCGCGGCGGCGTCGGGTGCCTGTTCGAGGATCAGGTGCGCGTTGGTGCCGCCGATGCCGAACGAGCTGACGCTGGCGCGGCGCGGCAGCCGGTCCGCGGGCCACGGGCGCGCGTCGCGGATCACGTAGAACGGGCTGTCGGCGAGCCGCAGCTCCGGGTTGGGTGACTCGAAGTTCAGGCTTGGCGGCAGCACGCCGTGGCGCACCGCCTGCACGGCCTTGATGAGCCCGGCGATGCCGGCGGCCGCGCCGAGATGGCCGATGTTGCTCTTCAGCGAGGAGATGCCGCAGAAGCCGACGCGATCGGTGTCGAGCCGGAACGCCTGGGTCAGCGCGGCGATCTCGATCGGGTCGCCGAGCGGCGTGGCGGTGCCGTGCGTCTCGACGTAGCCGATCGTCTCGGCGCCGACGCCGGCGGTGGCCATCGCCTCGGCGATCACGCGCGCCTGGCCGTCCACGCTCGGCGCCGTGTAGCCGATCTTGATCGCGCCGTCGTTGTTCACCGAGGTGCCGCGGATCACGGCCAGTACCGGCACGCCGCGCTCGACGGCATCCTCGAGCCGCATCAGCGCGACCACGCCCACCCCGGCGCCGTCGAGCGTGCCCTTCGCGGCCTGGTCGAACGGCCGGCAGTGGCCGTCCGGCGAGAGGATGCCGCCCGGCGTGTGCAGGTAGCCCTCCGGATCGAACGCGGGTATCGCCGCCGAGCCGGCCAGCACCAGGTCGCATTCGTGGTTCAGCAGCGCGCCGCAGCCGAGATGCACGGCCACCAGCCCGGTCGAGCAGGCCGTGTTGAGACTGATGCTCGGGCCGGTCAGGTCGAGCCGGTACGACAGCAGCGTGGCGGCCGAGTCCTTGCGGTTGATCATCTGCAGCGACTCGATGCCGACCGAGCGGACCACGTCGGGGTTCGGCAGCAGGTGCTCGTCGAGATAGCGGCTCAGCCGCACGCCCGCGTAGACGCCCACCGTGAGATCGTCGCCGGGAACCTGACCGGCCTGTTCGAGCGCCTCGTGCGCGCACTCCATCAGCAGGCGCAGCTGCGGGTCGGTGATCTCGGCCTCGCGCGTCGTCATCGCGAAGCATTCGGCGTCGAAGCCCTTCACGTCGTCGATCAGCGGCCGCGCCTTCACGTAGAGCGGCGCGGCGCTCAGCTCGCGCGGCACGCCGGCCGTCGCGAGTTCCTCGTCGGAGAAGCGGCGTATCGATTCACGGCCCGCCACCACGTTGTGCCACAGCGCGTCCGCGTCGGCGGCGCCGGGAAATCGGCCCGCGATGCCGACCACCGCGATGCCCTCGAGTTCATGATTCATGTTCGTCCCTCCGCTGCCGGCGCGCGTGGGCGCCGGCGTTCCTGTGTTTGCGCTGTTCGATCCGCCGGCGTGCGGCGGCCGACAGCAGCGAGGCGCGCGCGTCGTCGCCGGCGCCGCCGTGCTGGTCCGTGGACTGTCCGGTGCCGCCGCCCGCGTCGATGAAGCCGGCCAGCAGCTCGACGGTCGGATGGCGGAACAGGTCGACGATCGGCAGCTCGCGGCCGAAGTGCGCGAGCAGTGCCGCCTGCACCGAGATCAGCTGCATCGAGTTGCCGCCCAGCTCGAAGAAGCTGGTTCGGGTATCGATGTCGGCGTGGCCGAGCGCGTGCGCCCAGATCTGCGCGACGCCCGCCTCGGTGGGGCTGGCCGGCAGGTGCCGGGCCGGGTGGGTGCCGACGCGCGGCACGGGCTCGGGCAACCGGCGGCGGTCGATCTTGCCGGTGATGGTGGTCGGCATCGCGTCGATCACCTGCAGCGAGACCGGCACCATGTAGGACGGCAGCTCGCGTTCGAGATGGCGGCGCAGCGCACGCTCCGGATCGTCCGGCGCCGTGCCCAGCACCACGTAGGCGGCCAGCTGCAGCTGGCCGTCGGCGTCCTCGAACACCTTGACGGCCGCGTGCTCGACGCCGCCCATGCGCCCCAGCGCGGCTTCGATCTCGCCGGGCTCGACGCGGTTGCCGCGGATCTTCACCTGCGCGTCGGTGCGGCCCATCAGGTCGAGGCCGCCGTCGTCGAGCCGGCGGCCGATGTCGCCGGTGCGGTAGAGGATCGGGCCGTGGGCATCGGGGCGCGCCGCGAACGGGTTCGGGATGAACGCCTCGGCGGTGCGCCCGGCGTCGTTCGCATAGCCGTGCGTGATGCCGATGCCGTCGATGTGGACCTCGCCGAACGTGCCGACCGGCACCTCGCGCCGGTGTACGTCGAGGATCCGCACCTGCGTGTTGGGGTTCGGCAGGCCGACCGGCAGGCGCGGCAGGCGCAGGTCGTCGCGCGTCACCAGGTGGTTGGCCGAGGTCATGGTGGCCTCGGTCGGCCCGTACTGATTGACGATGCGCAGGCCGTCGCCGAACACGGCCCAGGCGCGCGTGCAGTCCTCGGCGCTCAGCCGCTCGCCGCACGGCATCAGGGTGTCGAGCCGCAGCTCGCCGGGCGCGCCGCGCGTCTCGGCGACCGTCAGGATCGAGCGCAGCAGGGTGGGCGTGATGCTGAACACCTTGCTGATGCGCTCGCGCGCGAGCCGCGTCAGCAACGCGGCCGGATCGCGCGCGACCTCGGGCGGCAGCAGCACGGCGGCGGCGCCGGCGGTCCAGGCGCCGAACAGGTCGCGCACCGACGGATCGAAGTTGAAGTTCGTGATCTGCAGCACGCGGTCCTCGGGCTGCACGTCGCGCGACTCGACCAGGAACGCGAGATCGTGGGCGACACCGCGGTGGGGCACCATCACGCTCTTTGGCGTGCCGGTCGAACCCGAGGTGGTGATGACGTAGGCCAGGTCGTCGGGGGCCGGGTCGCGGCGCGCGGCCGCCGTGCCCGGCGCGGGCCGCGAGGCCGTGCCCGGATCGATCACGGGGCCCGTGAAGCCGAGCGCCGCCGTGCGCTCGCCTGCCTGGTCGGTCAGCAGCGCCGCGATGCCGACCGAGTGCATGACCTGGCGGAGCCGTTCGTCGGGCCATTCGGGATCGAGGGGCACGTACGCGCAGCCGGCCACGAGCGTGCCGAGCAGCGCCACCGCGCGCGTCATCGAGCGGCCCATCAGCACGCCCACCGGCGCGGCGCGCGGTACCTCCTCGCGCAGCAGCGCGCCGGCCAGCCGTTCGGCCGCGTCGAGCAGGCCGGCGTAGGTCAGCGAGGCGTCGCCGTCGGTCACGGCGGGCCGCGTGGGCCAGCGTGCCGCGCTGGCCCGCACCAGCTCGACGATGGTCGCCTCGCGCGGCGCGCGCGAGGTGCGCCCCGGCAGGGCGGCGAGTTCGCCGGCGAGCGCAGGGGAAAGCAGTGTGAGTTCGTGCAGCGGGCGGTGCGGCGCGGCCGTGACCTGCTCCAGCACGAAGCGGTACATCTCGATCAGGCGCCGGATGGTGGCCGGCGCGAACAGCGCGGTGTCGTATTCGACGTAGCCGGACAGCCGGCCGTCGCGCTCGAGCAGGTGCAGGTTCAGGTCGTACTTGGCCGAGCCGGGCAGCGCGTCGATCCGCTCGACGGCGAGGCCCGGCATGTCGAGCCTGTCGAGCGCGCCGGTATCCATCACGAACAGGATCTGGAACAGCGGTGCGTAGGCCAGGTGGCGGGCCGGCTTCAGCTGCTCGACGAGTCGCTCGAACGGCATGTCCTGGTGCGCGTAGGCGTCGAGCAGGGTCTGCCGCGCGGCATCGAGCAGGGCGCTGAACGGTTGCCCGTCGTCGACCTGCTGCCGGATCACCAGCGTGTTGACGAACAGCCCGACCAGCCCCTCGAGTTCGGGGCGCAGCCGGTTCGCCACCGGCGTGCCGACCACCACCTCGGCGCGTTGCGTGAGCCGCGCGACGAGCGCCTGGAACGCGGCCAGCGCGAACATGAAGCGCGACGCGCCGTGCTCGCGCGCGACCTCGGCGAGGCTTGCCGCGAGCGCGTCGGGCAGCACGAACGGCTCGGTGCGCCCGGCGTGCCGCGCGACCTCGGGGCGCCGGTAGTCGGTGGGCAGCGTCGACAGCTCGGGCAGCCCGGCGAGCTGGCCGGTCCAGTAGCCATCGAGCCGCGCCAGCCGGGCGGGAGACAGCCAGGCGCGATGCCAGTCCGCGTAATCGAAATAGCTGACCGGCAGCGGCGGCAGCGCGGCGTCGGTGCCCGCGCGCGCCGCCGCGTAGAGCCGGCCCAGCTCGTCGCGCACGATGCCGGCCGACCAGCCGTCGCAGACGATGTGATGCATCGAGAGCACCAGCACGTGCTGGTCCGCGCCCGTGACGAGCAGGTGGGCGCGCAGCGTGGTGTCGCGTGCCAGGTCGAAGGAGCGGTTGGCCAGCTCGCGGACCGTGTCGGCGAGCGCGTCCGGCGCGACCGGCACGGCGGCGAGCGCGGCGAACCCGGGCGCGCACGGTGTCTGGACGGTGCGCTCGCCGTCGGCCGAGAACGCGACCGACAGCACCGGGTGGCGCGCCACCAGCGCGTCGAGCGCGTGCCCGAGCGCGGCCACGTCGAGCCGCCCCGCGAGCTTCAGCGCGATCGACATGTTGTAGGTCGAGGCGCTGCCCTCGAAGCGCGCGAGGAACGCCATGCGCTGCTGCGCGGGCGAGAGCGGATAGGGGGCCGCCGCGTCGCGGTGCGGGATCGGCGCGACGTCGAGCCCGCTGGACGCGTCGGCCGCCCCGCCGCTGCTGCCGGTGGCCGGCGCAGCGTCGGGACCGGCGGCGACGCCGCGCGCCGCGAGCCGTTCGGCCAGTTCGCGCACGGTCGGCGCCTCGAATACATCGCCGATGTCGAGTGCGAGGCCGTGGCGGTTCACGAGCCGGGTCACGGCGCGCGTGGCGAGCAGCGAGTGGCCGCCGAGCGCGAAGAAGCTGTCGTGACGGCTCACGCGCGCGAGGCCGAGCAGCTCGCGCCAGACCTCGGCGATGCGTGTCTCCAGCGCGCCTTGCGGCGCTTCGTAGGGCGGTGCGTCGGCCGCGAGCGTGGCGCCGGCGTCGAGCGTGGCCAGCGCCCGCCGGTCCAGCTTGCCGCTCGGCGTGAGCGGCAGCGCCGCGATCGGCACGATCGCCTGCGGGACCGCGAAGGCCGGCAGCCGGCCGCGCACGGCACCGAGCAGGCGCGCGGCGTCGAGGCCGGCCGCCGCGCCCGGCTCGGCGACGACGAACGCGAGCAGCCGCTCGTCGCCGGCCTCGCCGCGCCGCACGCTGGCGGCGGCGCGCGCCACGCCCGGCTGCGCCTCGAGCGCGGCCTCGATCTCGCCCAACTCGATGCGAAAGCCGCGCAGCTTGGTCTGCAGGTCGCGTCGGCCAAGGAACACGAAGTCGCCGTCGGGGCGGCGCCGTACCCGGTCGCCGGTGCGATAGAAGCGCTCGCCGGCCGTGGCGAAGGCGGGGACGAAGAAGCGTTCGGCGTTCAGCTCGGGGCGGCCCACGTAGCCGTCGCCCACGCCGATGCCGCCCACCAGCAGCTCGCCCGCCATGCCGTCCGGCACCGGACGGTCGTGTTCGTCGACGGCCACCAGCTTGAAGCCGGGCAGCGCGGCGCCGATCGGCACCACCGCCGGCCAGTGGTCGAGCGAGGTGGGGAGCCGCTTGTACGCGCAGACGTCCGAGCATTCCGTCGGCCCATAGGTGTTGACGATCTCGGTGCGCTGCGGCGCATCGCGCAGCCAGTCGGCGAGCGGCCCGAGCGAGATCGGCTCGCCGCCGAGGAACGCGTGGCGCAGGCTCTCGATACCGCGCCAGCCGTTGGCGGCATCCGCCTCGACGATCGCGTAGAACATGCTCGGCGTGCAGTTGACGATGCTCACGCGCCGCCGCGCGATGTCGGCCACCACGCTCGGCGCGTCGAAATCGGCGCGGCTCTTGATGACGAGCGTGCCGCCGCGCAGCAGCGGCGCGAACAGGTTCTTCTGGGTCAGGTCGAAGCTCAGCGCGCTGAGCAGCAGCACCTGGGTGTGCGCGTGGAAGCCGAAGGTGTCGGCGTACCAGTGCAGCAGGTTGACGAAGTTGCGCTGGGTGACCACGGCGCCCTTGGGGCGGCCGGTCGAGCCGGAGGTGAAGATCACGTAGAGCGGCAGCGCCATCGGATCGGCGCCGGGTGCGAGCGCGGGTTCGGGCGGGTGCGGCGGCCGCGCGGCGGCATCCTCGTGCAGGCGCTCGAGCGCGACGGCCGTGGTGCCGCCGAGCGCCGGCGCGGGCGGCTCGACGATCACGAGCGTGGGCCGCGCGTCGTCGACCATCGCCTGCAGGCGCTCGGCCGGATAGGCCGGGTCCATCGGGATGTAGGCGGCCCCGGCGATGCCGATCGCGAGCACCACGGCAACCAGGCGTGCCGAGGGCGGCAGGCAGACGCCGACGCGATCGCCCGGCGCCACGCCCGCGGCGATCAGCGCATGCGCGTAGCGGTTGGCGAGCGCGTCGAGTTCGCCATAGCGCAGTTCGCCGCCGGGCGCGACGATCGCCAGCGCCTGCGGCGTGCGCGCGGCGGCGGCCGCGACGAGCGCGTGGACCGGCAGCGGCGGCCGCTCGATCGCGTTGTCGCGCCATTCGCGCGCGAGGCGCGCCAGGTCGGCGGCGTCGCCCAGGTCGAGCTGGCCGAGCGCAAGGGCGGGCGAGGCCGAGGCACCGGCCACGAGTCGTTCGAGCAGCAGCAGGTAGCGCCGTGCGAGATCGGCGATCCAGCTGCCCTCGAAGCGGTCGGCGCGGTATTCGAAGACCAGCTCGGCGCCGTCCGCGCCTTCCTCGACCAGCAGCGTCAGGTCGAACTTGGTCTGCGACGGCGCGAGCGGCAGCGCGGCGACGGACAGCGCGTCGAGCGAGAACGAGGCGGCCGAGGCGGGCTGCATGGCGAACATGGCCTGGAACAGCGGCGCGCCGGCCGGTCGATCGATGGCGCGCAGGACCTGCTCGAACGGCAGTTCGGCGTGGATCAGCGCGTCGCGCACGGTGCTCGACGCCGCGTCCAGAAAGTGATCGAGCGGCCGGTCGGCCGCGCAGTCGAAGCGCAGCACCACGGTGTTGGCGACGAAGCCGACCAGTGCCTGCCATTCGGCGTGCGTGCGGTTCGCGATCGGCGTGCCGATCACCACATCCTCCTCGCCGGCATAGCGGCCGAGCAGCGCGGCGAAGCCCGCCACCAGCAGCGTGAAGCGCGTGAGCCGGTGTTGCCGCGCGTGCACGTCGAGCGTCTCGCGCAGCGCGGCCGGCAGCGCGAGGCGCAGCGTGGCGGCCGGCTGAGCGGCCGAGCCGGGCTGGTCGGCCGGCAGCGCGAGCGCGGGGACGGGCCGGGCGAGGCGCTCGCGCCAGTAGTCGCGCGCGGCGCGCTGCTCGGGCGAGGCGAGGCGGCGCTGCTGCCAGCGCACGAAGTCGGCGAAGCGGCGGGCCGGCGCGGGCGCTTGGCCCGCGTCGTCGCCAGGGCCGAGGTGGTCGTGGCCGCCGGCCCGGGCAGGCGTGCCGGAGGTCGCGCGAGCCGCCGCGTAACCGGCGGCGATCTCCTGCATCAGCAGGCCCACCGAGACGCCGTCGCAGCAGACGTGATGCAGCACGATCACCAGCAGATGGCGCGCGGGGCCGGTGCGCAGCAGGCTCACCCGGCACGGCCATTGGGTGGCCAGGTCGAAGCGGCGGTCGGCCTCGTCGCGGGCGAGGGCGAGCGCGTCCGGCTCGCTGACGTGCGTCACCGGCAGCGCGAACGCGTCCGCGGCGTCGACGCGCGCCACCGGCTGGCCGTCCACCTCGATGATGCGCGTGCGCAGCGTCTCGTGGCGCCGCAGCACGGTCGCGAACGCGTGCTCCAGCGCGGCCGTGTCGAGCGCGCCGTCGATCGCGAACAGCGCCGGCAGGTGATAGGCCGCGTGATGCGCGAGCCGGCTGGCCAGCACCATCTGCTGCTGGCCGTCCGACAGCGGGCCGTCGTCGGTGTCGCCGGCGTCGGCCGCGGCGTCGTGCGTGGCGGCGTCGCCCGCGCGGGCTGCGTGCGCGTCGAGCGCGCCGAGCAGGTCGAGGATCTCGGCCTTGCGGTCGCGGATCTGCTCGATCAGGCTGGCGGTCAGCATGCCGGGCGCGGCGTCGGCGGCCAGCTGGCCGGCCTTCGCGTAGAGGCGGATGCCGCGCTGCTGGAGATCGGCTACGAAGCTCACGGTACTCAAAACAGCACCTCCTCCCGGACGCCGCCGGGTTCGTCGGCGGCGCCGGAGCGCGCCGCCAGTAACGTGACGTAGGCGGCCAGGTCGGCCACCGTGGTGCGCTCCAGCACCTTGGCCAGGGAGATTTCGACGCCGAAGCGCTCGCGGCAGCGCGCGATGATCTGGATCACCTGCAGCGAATGGCCGCCCAGCTCGAACAGGTTGGCGTGGATGCCGAAGCCCTGGAAGCCGAGCACCGCCTCCCAGATCGCCAGCACCGCGCGCTGCGTGTCGCTGACCGGCGCGGCGGCGTCGTCCTGCGCGACCGGGTCGAAGCGCGGCAGCGCGGCGCGGTCCACCTTGCCGCTCGGGTTGCGCGGCAGCGCGTCGAGCAGCACATAGCCGGTCGGGCGCATGTAGCTCGGCAGCGAGGCGGCCGCGTACTCGCGCACCGCCTCGACGGTGACGACCGGGCGGGGCGGCGTGCCGACCGCCTCGTCCGCGGCGTCGCCGACGGCCAGATCGACGGCCAGATAGGCGACCAGCAGCGCGTCCCGGCTGTCGCCGTCGTCACCGGACCGCTCGGCGTGGCGCGTCTGCACGACCACCGCGTCGCGCACCCCCGGCTGACGCAGCAGCACGGCCTCGATCTCGCCCAGCTCGACGCGGTGGCCGCGGATCTTCACCTGGTGGTCGCGCCGGCCCGACAGCACGATGCGGCCGTCGGGCAGCAGCCGGCCGATGTCGCCGGTGCGGTAGAGCCGCGTCTCGAGGTCGGCCAGCGCCGGGACCGCGACGAACGCGCGCCCGGTCAGGTCGGGCCGGTTGCGGTAGCCGCGCGCCTGGCCGTCGCCGGCCAGGAACAGCTCGCCCGCCACGCCCACCGGCACCGGCTCGCCATGCGCGTCGAGCAGGTAGACGCGCTTGCCCGGCAGCGGCGTGCCGATGGTGTCGAAGCCGCCGGGTTCGCGCAGCACCGCGGTCGAATAGACGGTGTCCTCGGTCGGGCCGTAGAGGTCGTAGACCTTGCCGATCGTGCCGCGCGCGTACAGCGCGTCCACCAGCGACTGGCGCAGCGGCTCGCCGGCCAGGTTGACGGTCACCACGCTGGCCGGCAGCGCGCCCGTCTCGAGCAGCGCCGCCGCGGCCGACGGCACGGTGTTGAGCAGCGACACCGGGGTGGCGGGCGGCGTGGCCGGGTTCTCGCCGATCACCACGCAGCCGCCGTGCGCGAGCGGGCCGAACAGCTCGAACACCGAGATGTCGAATGCGATCGAGGTGCCCGCGAACACGGCGGCCAGCTCGCCGGCCGAGTAGCGCGCACCGATCCACGCAAGCAGCGACAGCACGTTGCGATGCTCGATCTCGACGCCCTTCGGACGCCCGGTCGAGCCCGACGTGAACAGCACGTAGGCGAGGCTGTCGCGGCCGGCGCGAGATTCGGGCGCGGCCGGAGATTCGCCGGCGGCGGCATCCGCCGCGAGCGCCTCGGGCGTGACCCAGGCGCGGCCGTCGTCGCCGAGCGCGCCGCGCAGCGCGGCGGGCGCGACGATCAGCGCGGCCTGCGCGTCGTCCAGCATCTGGCGCACGCGTTCGGCCGGCACGCCGAGGTCGATCGGCAGATAGGCGGCGCCGGCCTTCCAGATGGCCAGCAGCATTATCGGCAGGCGCACGTCGCGCGGCAGGCCCACGCCCACCACGTCGCCATGGCGCACGCCGCGCGCGTGCAGCGCGGCGGCCAGCGCATCCGAATCGCGCCGCAGCTGCGCGTAGTCCAGCTGTTCGGTGTCGGTCCGCACGGCGAGGCGCTCGGGCACGCGCCGCGACATCGCGTCGATCATCGCGTGGACCGTGGCGTAGTCCGCGGCCAGGTTCATCGTGGCCGACGCGGCCGGGCCGGTGGCCGGGGCCGCCAGCGGCCGGCGGTTCCACGTCACGAGCTGCCGCTCGCGCTCGGCCGGATCCAGCAGCGCGGCCCGCGCGACCGGCTGGTCCGGCTGCGCGAGCAGCGCGCCGAGCAGCGTGCGGAAATGCGCGGCCATGCGCTCGATTGCGGCGCGCGAGGCGAGCGTGGCGTCGTACTCGAAGCGCAGCACGAGCCGCTCGCCGGCCTGGATCGCGACCAGCGCGAGGTCGGTTTGCGCGGCCGGGGTCGGCACCGGGAAGCTTTCGAGCGCGAGCGCGCCGACCGCGAGCGGCTGGCCGGCCGTGCCCGCCAGCAGGTCGGCGGCCTGCGGCAGGCGGTTCAGGTTGTGATAGGCGAACAGGACCCGCGAGAACGGGTGGCGCACGTCGTCGTCGCGCCTCGCGAAGCGCCGTGCCAGGTCGATGAACGGCGTGGTGCGGTGCGCGAGCGCGCCGGCCACGGTCTGCTTCATCGCGGCGAGCAGCGCGGCGAACGGCAGCTCGCCATCCACCGCCTCGCGGATCACCAGCAGGTTCACGCCGTAGCCGACCCAGTCGTCGAACTCGCCGCCGGGCCGCACGGCCGCCGGCGTCACCACCGCCACGTCGCGCTGCGCCGTGTAGCGGTGCAGGAACGCGAAGAATGCCGCCAGCAGCGCCATGTTGCGCGTCACGCGCCGGCTGGCGCAGAGCGCGTCGAGCGCGCCCGCCAGCGCGGCGTCGAGATCGACATCGACGCTCATGCCCGAGCCGGCCACGACGCCCGCCGGCGCCTCGCCGGGCAGCGCGAGCGGCAGCGCCAGCGGTTCGATCGGCGTCGCGAGGCGCGCGGCCCAATATTGCCGGTCGGCCTCGGCTCGCGGGCCGTGCAGCAGCGCGGCGAGCCGGGTGCGATAGTCGGGCACGGCGACGCCAGCGGCCGCGATGGCGCGTGCCGGCAGCGGCCGGTCCCCGGCGAGGCAGGCATGGAATTCGGCGAAGTCGGCCAGCACCGTCTGCAGCGAGCCGAGGTCGGCCACCAGGTGATGCGCGATCAGTACCAGCAGGTGATCGTCGGGCGCGCGGCTCAGCAGCTCGGCGCGGAACACGGGGCCGCCGGCCAGGTCGATTGGCGCGCTGGCGGAGGCGACGATGCGAGCGCGCAGCGCGTCGTCGGACTGCCCGGCGCAGTTGATCACGTCGAGCAGCCCGGCCGTCGCCGCCGCCGGCTGCTGCCGCACGTCGCCGTTGCCGTCCTGCACGAAGCGGCTCGCGAGGCCCGGGTGTGCGACCGTCAGCGCCGCGAGCGCCTCGCGCACGTGGCCGGCCGAGAGCGGCGCCCGGACCCGCAGCGGCAGCACCAGGTTGAAGCAGGGCAGCGCGGGGTCCCACAGCTGGGCCGTCCAGATCGCTTCCTGGTACGGCGTCAGGGCGGTCGGGTCCGCGGCCGGCGGCAGGGCGGGCGCGGGCGCCTCGCCGCCGCTCGCGCCGCCGCCGTCGAACGCGCGCGCGGCCAGGTCGCGCGCCAGTTCGGCCACGGGCCGTTCGTCCATCAGGTCGTCCAGTTCCACGGCGATGCCGAGTTCGCGCGCCAGGCGCGTCTGCAGATCGACGAGCGCGAGGGAATCGAGGCCGAGCGCGAGCGGCGAGGCGGCTCGCGCTTCGGGGCGCGCCGCGCCCGCCGTGCCCAGCATCGCGACGATCACGCGCTCGCTCAGTTCGTCGACGCTGCCGCCCGGCGCAGCCGGCGTTGCCGCCGTGGTGACCGTGGCGGCGCCGGCGCCCGCCCCCGGCTGGGTGCGCGCGAGCACCGGCAGCTTGCCTTCGAGGTAGTGCTGGCGCACCAGCGTGCGCTGGTTCTTGCCGCTCGAGGTCTTCGGCACCACGCCGGCCTGCACCAGCACCAGCTCGTGCAGCGGAATGCCGTGCGCGGCGGCCACGGCGGCGGCGGCGCGCCGCCCGGCCTCCTCGGCGTCGAGCGACTTGCGCACGGCGCGCTGGATCTCCTGCACCACCACCAGGCGCTCGCCGCCCTCGCCGTCGATCGCGAATGCCGCGCCGCAGCCGGCGCGGAAGTCGGCGCTGCTCTGCTCGACGGTCTGCTCGATGTCGGTCGGGTAGTGGTTGCGCCCGCGGATGATGATCAGCTCCTTGAGCCGGCCCGTCACGTAGAGTTCGCCGCCGTCGAGCAGGCCGAGATCGCCGGTGCGCAGGAACGGCGGCGAGTCCTCGCCGGCGATGCGCGCGTCGAACTGCGCGCGCGTGTCGTCCTCGCGGTTCCAGTAGCCGTCGGCGACACTGCCGCCGCGCACCCAGATCTCGCCGATCTCGCCGGGGCCGCTCGCGTGCAGGCTGTGCGGATCGACGATGCGCACCTGCTGGTCGCCGCCCACGCGCCCCGAACTCACCAGCTCGACGGCGGGCTGCCCGTCGACCGCGTCGGCGCAGCGCCCGGCCTGCAGCGCGAGCGCGTCGACGCGGCGCGTGAGCGCGCCGGCACCGGGCACCGCGCCCGACACGAACAGCGTGGTCTCGGCCATCCCGTAGCACGGGAACATCGCGCCCGCGTCGAAGCCGTAGTCGGCGAACGCGGCCGCGAACCTGTCGAGCGTCGAGGCGCGGATCGGCTCGGCGCCGTTGAACGCGACGCGCCACGAGGACAGGTCGAGCCCGGCCTTGTCGGCCTCGGCGATGCGCGTCGCGCAGAGTTCGTAGGCGAAGTTCGGGCCGCCGCTGGTGGTCGCCCCATAGGTCGAGATCGCGCGCAGCCACTTGAGCGGCTGCTGCAGGAACGCGAACGGCGACATCAGCACCGACGGGATGCCAAGGTAGACGGGCTGCAGCACGTTGCCGATCAGGCCCATGTCGTGATACAGCGGGCACCAGCCGACGAACACCGTGTCCGGGCCGTGGCGGAAGCCCTCGCGAATCGCGCGCTCGTTGGCGAGCAGGTTGCGGTGCGTGACGCGCACCCCCTTGGGGCGGCCGGTCGAGCCCGAGGTGTACTGCAGGAACGCCAGGTGGCTGGCGGGCAGCACCGCCTCGCTCGTGTCGAGCGTCCCGCCCGGCGCGGCCAGCAGCGCGTCGGTGCCGATCACGTCGGCGCGCACCGGTGCCTCTGCCTGCGCGATCTCCTCGCGGATCGCCTCGACCAGGTCGTCGCTCGTCAGGATCGCGCCGGCCCCGCAGTCGGCGATGATCGCGGCGAGCCGGTTGCGGCGCGTGGCGCGACCCGACGGCGGATAGGCCGGCACCGCCGCGCAGCCCGCGTAGAGGCAACCGAAGAACGCGGCGATGAAGTCGAGCCCGGGCCGATAGAGCAGCAGCACGGGCTCGCCGCGCGGGCATTCGCGCGCGAGGCGGGCGGCGATCGCGGTGGCGCGCCGGTCGAGTTCGGCGAAGCTCAGTCGCGGTGCCTCGACGACGTCGTCGGTCAGGAACCGGAACGCGGTGTCGTGCGGCTTGACCGTTGCCCAGTGACGCAGGCACTGGCCAAAATTCTGCAGATGATCGAACCGACTCATCGTGGCTTCAAAGGCATTCATCGTCGCGCTCCGGTGCGGCTTCGAGGTAATTCGCTTGGAAAGGGAAGGGCGTTCGCGGGCCGCTTGCGCGGGCCGCATGTCGGGTCAGGGCATCTCGCACGGGTGTGGGGTCGGCGCGCTCGCTCCTCAGGTGGCGCGATCGGACTGCCGCGACAGGACCGGGTGCCGGCGCAGCGCGACCCAGCCCAGCACCGCGCAGGCGGCGAACGAGAGGACCGCGTAGCCGCCCCAATAGAGCGACTTGCTCGCGAGCCGCGCGTAGTACTCGCCGCCGAGCGTGCCGCCCAGCAGCGAGCCGAGCAGCGCGGTCAGTCCGAGCATGCCGAACACGGTGCCGGCATAGGCGCGCGGGATCGTGCGGTTGGCCGCCGCGTCGATGATCGGGTCGATGATCATCTCGCCGATCGTGTAGACGGCGATCATCAGGCCGAACCAGAGCGGCCCGACCAGGCCCGCGAAGCCGCCGAAACTCGCGCCGACGATCGCGAAGCCGGCCGCCAGCATCGAGTGGTCGGAGCAGTGCCGCGCGAGCCACTGGGTGAGCGGCAGTTGCAGCGCGATGATGACCACCGCGTTGATCGTGAAGATCAGCCCCGAGGCGGCCAGCCCGTACTGCTGGTTCGCGTGCAGCGGCAGCGTCAGTTCGAGTTGCATGTAGATCGCGTAGAACACCAGGTTGACCGCCGACATCGCGAGGAAGCCGCGGTTGTGCAGGATCTCGCGCAGTGCCGTGCCGAACGAGTACGCGGGCGCGGAGGTGGCCGGCCGCGCCCGGGCCGATGCCGTCCGGGAACGCGTCGCGTCGCGGCTCGAGGCGACGAAGAACGCCAGCACCATCGCCTGGATCGCCGCCGCCGCGAGGAAGATCATCGTCGGCGAGAGGCGCATCAGCACCCCGCCGAGGATCCCGCCGGCCGCCACGCCGAGATTGTTGAACACGTTGCGGGTGGCGTAGGCGAAGTGGAGCTGGTCGTCGCCCACGACCTTGGCCAGCACCGATTTCGAGGCCGGGATGAAGAGCGCGGCGCTGCCGCCCAGCAGTGCCGCGCTCACCAGCAGCCCGGCGTCGTGCGTGAACAGCGCGAGCCCGAGATAGGACGCGATCCGCAGCAGGTTGCCGAGCACGATCGCGGCGAATTCGCCGTAGCGGTCGGCCAGGTAGCCACCGTAGAGGATCAGCCCGCGCTGGCAGGCCGATTTCACGGTCAGCACGATCCCGGCGAACGCGACGCTCAGGCCGATGTCCTTGACGACATAGACGGCCAGGTACGGGATCACCATGAAGCTGCCGGCGTTGATCAGCAACTGGAAGACCAGGATCAGCCGGGCGACGGGCGGCAGCGCGACGATGCGGGACAGGATGGACATGAGGGACTCCGGGGCTCGCGTGGCTAGGCAGCCGGGCTCGCGCCGGTCAGCATCAGGCGGTGGATCTGCCCATGCACGTGGAACACCTCCGGGCCGCGCTGCATCGACAGGCTGCTTGCCGCGCGCTCGACCAGCGTGTCGTCGACGCGCTCGGGCGCGGGCCAGCGCAGCACCAGGCGGTTCACGCCGGGCACCAGCGCATCGGCGGGAATCGCCGTCTCGGCGCGGCGCCAGCCGGCCTCGACGGCGAGCGTGCCGATCGCGCGCCCGTTGACGCTGACCGTGCAGCCGGCCGGCGCGGACAGGCCGCGCGGGGCACGGATCACGGAGCGCAACAGGGCGCCGGCACGGCCGTCCGAGATCACCACGAAGTCCGATTCACTGCCGACCGCCTGGTAGTAGGCGGGGTTCTCGTGGAACGGGCGCAGCGCCGCGTGGTGCCGCGCCGCGTGCTGCGGCTGCAGCAGGTCCTGCGTGGCGCCCGGCTGCAGGTAGGCGTCGAACAGCTGCGCATGCCATGCCTCGCGTGCGCCGGCCTCGCCGTGGCGCGCCAGCGCCGCCACCATGGCCGCCTTCAGTTCGTGGTCCGCCAGGTGCGGGTTGAGCTTGAAGCCCATGTAGCGCTCCACCTGCGCGATGTCGAGATCGTCGAACGCGCGGTGCGTCCAGCGCGGCTGCAGGCAGGTCTCGAACGCGAGGAACGAACGGTACCAGCGCCTGACGTCGTCGGGCGCCGTGTCGATCGCAAGGTCGACCCAGTGCGCGACGATCTCGCCGGATTGCCCCCAGTTCGCGTTGTGGATGGCGGCGAGGAACATCGCACTGGCCCGCGCGCGCGCCGACAGCGCATAGACGGGTGGGTCGCCGGAGTTGCCGTGGCCGGGCGTGCCGCCGCCCAGCGCGGCCACGACGGCCGCCGCCGCGTGCCGCGCGAGCGTATCGATGCCGAGTTCGGTCAGGTGGCAATAGTCGAGGAAGTGCTCGCGGCCCGGCAGCGAATCCGCCTCGGCGAACAGCTGCGGCAGGTCCACGACGGCGATGCCGGCCGCCGCGGCGTGCCGGCGCAACGCGTCGATCGAGCGCGAGTGCATGCCGGGCGCCTGCGGCACCGGCAGGATCGCCGCCATGTCGCGCGCCTTTTCGAGCCACGGCCGCGCGGCCGGCGCGCCCTGGGTGTGCAGCAGCGCCTGCGCCTTCAGCCACAGGCTGTGCGAGGCGTGGCCGCCGTCGAGCGCGATCATCGCGTCGGCCGCGCGTTCGAGTCGCCCGTCGTCGCCGGCCTCGCGGGCCGTCTCGGCCTCGGCGCGCAGCGCGTCCCATTCCGCGAGCGCCGGCCCCGACAGCAACGGCGGGGCCGCCGTGAAGCCGGGCTTCCAGTCGCGCAGGTTGAATTCGGGAATCGCCAGCACCAGCTTCGCGCCGGTACGCGCGCCGATCCGCGCCAGCGTGTCGACGAGCCGTGCGGCGAAACCTTCCAGCGCCTGTTCGAGCATCGCGACGAGGCCCGCGATCCCGTCGGCACGCAGCGCCGACGACAGGCCGACCAGATCGACGTAGCCGAACACGTCGCCGGCCGACAGCCAGTTGTTGCCGGCGAACAGCACCAGCGCATCGGGGCGCAGCAGCTCGGCCGCGCGCGTCGAGATCTCGACGCTCTCGGTGAAGCTCATGTTGGTGCGCGCGAGATCGAGCACCTGCACCGGCGACGCCGAGAGGCGCTCCAGATGCTTGTGCAGCACGCCGGCGGGCGTCAGGTACGGGTCGTAGAGGAAGCCGCGTCCGGCCGACTCGCCGACGAACACCACGCGCCGCGCCGCGGCATCCAGCTCGATGTGATCGAGGTCCGCCCAGGTGCGCCAGTTGCCCTGCGCATCCTTGACGCGCTCGAAGCGCTGCGGATGGTCGGCTACGCGCCGCCAGCAGCCGATCGTGTCGCTGGCCTCGGCCGGCTTCGACGCGACGGTTGCGGCGGTCCCGGCGGGAGGCTTCGCCGCGGTCGCGGCCGGCACGGCGGCGGCTTCGCCGAGTACCAGCGACTTGACGAGGTCGATGATTTCCGGCGCGTCCCGATTCTCGCCAATTAGTTGTGCCAAGCGAATCAGAGTGGGAGAGGTCATCGCGGTATTCGCTTCCTAGATGAAACTGTAGACGTTGTGGGCGATGCCCGACGAAACCAGCGGGGCGGTGTCGCCGAAGCGCTTCAGCCAGATTTCGGGCACGTCGTCGCGATCGATCAGCGTGTCTTCCACCACCAGGCAGTCGATCGCCGAGCGCAGGAAGCAGATCAGCGCGTCCTCGATGGTGCGCACGATCGGCTCGTCCTTCAGGTTGAACGAGGTGTTGAGCAGCAGCGGGCAGCCGGTGCGGCGGTGGAACGCCTCGAGCAGCCGCGCGTAGCGCGGGCTGACCGCTTCGTCCACGGTCTGCACGCGTGCCGAGCCGTCCACGTGCGTGATCGAGGGCAGGTCGAGCGCAGAGCGCGTCTGGCAAGTCTCCAGCATGAACGGCGACGCATGATCCAGATCGAAATGGCTCGACGCGTGCGCTTTCAGCACCGACGGCGCGAACGGGCGGAAGCCCTCGCGCTTCTTGACGGCCCGGTTGATCCGTTCGCGCATGTCGGGGACGCGCGGGTCGGCGAGGATCGAGCGCGCGCCGAGCGCGCGCGGGCCGAACTCCATCGCACCCTGCACCCAGCCGATCACCTTGCCGGCGGCCAGCCGTTCGGCGACGGCGTCGACCAGCGCGGCCTCGTCGCCGGCGAACGACCGCCAGCGCGCGGGCGAGTTCTCCAGCAGGCGGCTTGCGTCGGTGCCCGCGTTGGCGCTGCCGAGATAGACGTGGCGCAGCTCGCCCAGGCCCGGCGCCTCGCCCGTCAGCAGCACGTGGCCGAGCGCGGCGGCGCCGAACGCGCAGCCGGAATCGTTGGAGGCGGGTTGCACGAACAGGTTGCGAAACGGCCCTTCGCGATGAATCCGCCCGTTGGCGACGCAGTTGAGCGCCACCCCGCCCGCCATGCAGAGGTTCTCGGACGACACCAGCGTGTGCAGGTACCGGACTTTCTCGAGCAGCAGCGTTTCCAGCACCAGCTGCAGGCTGCGCGCCACGTCGTAGTGGAAGCCCTCGAGCGCCGCGCCGCGTTGGCGCGCCGGGCGGCCGAACAGCGCCTCCAGCGCGGGGCTGTACATCACGTCCTCGCCGATGAAGGCGAAATACTGCAGGTCGAGCTCGAAGCGGCCGCCCTCGCTGTGCCGGATCAGCTGCCACATCGGCTCGGTCAGCGTGGGCTTGCCGTAGGGCGCGAGGCCCATCACCTTGTATTCGCCCTCGTTGACCTCGAAGCCGAGATAGGCGGTGATGGTGCTATAGAGCAGACCGATCGAATGCGGAAAGTCGACGTGCCCCAGCAGGTCGAGGCGGCTGCCCCGACCCTGCGCGAACGACATCGTGTTCCACTCGCCGACGCCGTCGACGGTCAGCACCGCCGCGTTGTCGAAGCCGGAGTAGTAATAGCTGCTGGCTGCGTGCGAACGGTGATGCTCAAAGCACTCGACGCGGCCCTCGAAGCCGAGCACCTCGCGGATGTCGCGCATGACGATGGCCGGATCGACCTGACGGCGAAATGACAGGTTCGGCCGCGCGTGCAGGTGCGGCAGGCTCATCGCCAGCTGTCGCTCGAGCTTGCGGTGCGGGTTCTCGTAATAGGCGACGCAGTCGATATCGGTGATGTCGAGGCCGGCGGCATCGAGGCAGTGGCGCAGCGCGTGCCGCGGGATCGACGGATCGTGCTTGAGCCGCGTGAAGCGTTCCTCCTCGGCCGCGGCGACGAGCTTGCCGTCGACCAGCAGGCAGCACGCCGCGTCGTGATAGTGGGCCGAAATGCCGACAATGTTCATCTGGCGTTCCTCGTGGAAGCGGGCAGGGCGAGGCTCATTCGGCATGCGGCTCGGTGGCGAGCACGCCGAGCTGGACGAACAGCTCGCGCACCGTGTAGATCGAACTGATCGCGTAGGGGTAGCCGGCGAACAGCGAATTCTGTTCCAGCGCGGCGAAGATCTCGTCGGGCGTCCAGCCCACCTCGAGCGCGGCCTTCGCATGGAACTGGATCAGCCCCGGGTAGGCGTTGATCGCCGCCAGCGTGGTCAGCGTGATCAAGGTGCGCAGCTTGATCGACAGTCGCTCGTCGCCGAAGTAATCACCGTAGGACTCGACGTTGATGTCGTGATAACGCGGCGACACCTCGCGCAGCTTGTTCAGCACGAGGTCGCCATTGTCGGGTTCCAGGGTCTTGATGGCAGCCAACCCCAACTTGTACCGCTCACTCCACGCCGATCTGTCAATCATGGACCACTCCATAGGTTATCGGTTGAGACTCGATTTCACGATTTCACGAATAGCCGGATTCGATATTCGGCACCTGGGTTCCGAATGCCGTCAGGGTTCTGGCCACTTCCTTGCGCAGCACGTTGAGCAAGGTCAGCTTCGAGATCTGGATGGCGAGCCATATCACGACCACGCCGAGCAGATAGCTGAGCGGAATCGACACGAACGGGCTCGGGAAGCGCTCGCGTACGCTGAGCGCGACGATCGCGATCAGCGGCGTGGCGAGCAGCACGATCAGCAGCAACTGGTAGAACAGGATCTTGCCGTGCATCGCCTTCTTCATCGAGTAATGCCAGACCTGGTGCTTCTCGTCGGCGTTGCAGGAGCGCAATTCCGGTATCGAGCGGTAATTGAAATAAATCATGCGCGCGCCTCGAATTTCAGCGTGAAATGAATCGGAAAGGTTGGATCGAATCGCGATCGAATTGGAATTGGCAATTCCGATGCGACGACGAAACCTTAACCGACTCTTTGTGAATTAATAAAGACAATCCGATAATTACAAAATGCAAACCTGCGGCCGTCGCGGCACCGCCGGGCACGCGCTGCCCCGGCTCGGCGCCGGCGGATTGGCCAGGCCGATGAGGACGAGAGCGTGGGCCGCCACCACCCCGGCAAGGGCGGCGCGAACGTGGACCGCGGTGACTTCGCGAGCAACGCTGCCTGGCCGGACAGGCCCGCTGGTGGCGGGCGCGGCTGTCCAGATGTCGAGCCCACGGGGGAACCGCCGATGGTTTCGGCAGACGTGCGGGACGACCACGGGCAGCCGCACGCGCGCGCTCCTGTCGAGCGCGCCCGCGCAACCGCCGGTGCGATGATGCTCCGGGTGCGCAGTCAGGCGATACGGTGCCGACTGCCGACTCTCGGTTGCCTGTTCAATCTGCATTCACCAAAAGCATGCATTCCAATTTCCTGGATTCACTAAAACTGTGCATTAATTGACTGGAATTATTTTAACAGGGAATGTCGGCGAGCGTAAATGAGTAAATGAGTAAGTCAAATCGTTGTCCCGTATTTTCGGGAATTAAGTCGCTAACAAATAAATATCGGAATGAAGTGCTTTTGCGGGGAGGCGCCGGCCCATGGAAGCCGGCGGCACGGGGCAGGGGAAGGGAAGATCGGTGAGTACACGCCGCAAGGCCGCGGCGTGTACGTGACGGCGTTCAGTTCGCCGCCAGGTCGAGATGGAAGAACTGGTTGAAACCGGTGGAGGTGTAGTCGCCAAAGCGCTCGCCCTTGATGAAGCCGTGGCGCAGGTACATCGCCACCGCGGGCTCGAATGCTTCCCCCGAACCGGTCTCGAGGCTCACGCGCGTGTAGCCGCGCTCGCGTGCGAGGTCGAGCAGGTGCGCGAGCAGCCGCGAGGCCACGCCGCGGCGCAGGTGCGCCGGGTAGGTGCGCATCGACTTGATTTCGCCGCGGGTGGGCGAGAGTTCGCGCAGCGCGCCGCAGCCGAGCACCGTGTCGTCGTCCCAGGCCACGAAGAACGCGATGTCCGGCCGCTTGAGGCCGGACAGGTCGAGCGCGAACACACTGTCCGGCGGAGAGTTCGCATGCATGCCCTGCAGATGCAGACGCAGCAGGTCCGTGACCTGTGGATGGTCGAAGTCGCCTGGTTTGATGATCATGGAAAGAGTTCCGTCGAGTCTCGGCAGTAGGGGCACCGCGCGGGGGATGCCGCGAGGCGTGCGGGTGTGCTGTGCGTACCGGATGTCGGGCGCGGCGGGCGCAGCGTCGCCGCGCGTCGGCGACTCAAGTATCGCATTCGCCGCGACGGGCTGGACAGCCATGTTCGTTCTGTTTTCGCGGACCGCGCGGGCGGCTCGGTGGGTTCGCCGACGGCGCGCCCGGATTGGGCCCTGGATCGAGCGCGGCTTCGCGATCGTGATCGCTCGATGATTCGATTCGTTGTCCTTGATAACGATGTTGGTCGGGAAGACGATCGACGGCGGGTGCAGCCAGTCCTCCAGCATGAGGCCGATGACCTTTGTGCAGAAGATCAACAGGCTTCGCAGTGCGGATGATGACGGCCGGCGCGGTAGATCGACTGCCGCCTACGCGACCAGCCGCGCGATCTGCTGCGCCGCCGCCTTGAGCTGCTCGACCAGCGTCTCGGCGTGGCCGGGCCGCCCGGAGAACATCTGCGAGGGACCGGCGATGCTGAGCGCCGCGATCGCGCGGCCGTCGCCGCCGACGATCGGCGCCGCGCACGAATCGATGCCGGCCTCCAGCGCGGCGTGGCTCCATGCGCAGCCCTCGTCGCGAATCCGCTGCAGCCGCGCCGACAGCGCGGCCCAGTCGGGCGCGTCCGCTTCGCGCCACGCCGCTTCGCACATCCGCGCGACCTCGTCGGGGTCGGCGAGCGCGAGCATCGCGAGGCCCGGCGTGGCCCGGTAGGCAGGCAGGCGGCTGCCCACGCGGATCTGGCTGACGAGCGGCGTGTCGGGCGTTTCCGCGAGCGAGTAGACAATCTCGTGATGCTCGCGCACGACGAGATAGGTCGACATGCGGGTGGCGGCGGCCACGCCGGGCAGCACCTCGCGCGCACGCGCGATCAGGCTCGACGAGCCGAGCGCGGCGGCCGCGAGCGTCAGGAACGGCACGCCGAGCCGGTGCCCCTCGGCCTCGCCGACCAGCATGCCGGCCTGCTCCAGCGTGGCGAGCAGGCGCATCAGCGTCACGCGGTTGACGCCGATCCGGCGCGCCGCTTCGCTGATGTTGCGCGTGCTGCCGCCCTCGGCGATGAAGCGCAGCAGGCGCAGCGAGCGTTCGACGGCGCCCGATGCGTCGGCGGGGCGTTCCGGTGGGGCGGTCATGGCGAGGCGGGCTCAGGGGCGTGGCGACGGGACGACATCATGCCAGAGGAACGCGCCACGCATCGTAGCCGTAGACCCAGTCGGCATTGCCGCCTTCCTTGAGCCAGGCGTTGCCGCGCGAGCCCACCTGGATGCGCGCGGTGCGCTCGCGGCGCGCGGCCTCGTAGCGTTCGAGCGACGTTTCGAGCGTGGCCGGCGCCGCCGCGTCGAGCGCGCGCGCCAGCACCACCGCGTCCTCGATCGCCATGCCGGCACCCTGCGCCATGAACGGCATCATCGGATGGCAGGCGTCGCCAAGCAGCGTGAAGCCGGGGCGGCTCCAGCGCGGCAGCGGATCGCGCACGTAGAGCGCGGAGGCGAGCACGCTGTCGCAAGCGGCCAGCAGCGCGCGCGCGTCCTGGTGGAACGCGCGGTAGGCATCGCGCAGCGCGTCCGGATCGCCGGGCGTGGTCCACGATTCGTGGGTCCAGTCGGTCTGGCCCGTCGTCGCGAAGATGAACACGTCGCGGCCGCGATTGAGCGGGAACGTCACGATCTGCGATTCGGGCGTCGGCCCCCACCACTTCACGAACGCGCCGACGTCGTTGCCGGTGATGCGTTCGACCGGCACCACCGCGCGATACGACACCACGCCGGTGAACTGCGGGCGGTCCTCGCCGAACATGAATTCGCGCACGCGGGAATGGATGCCGTCGGCGCCGACCACGAGGTCGAAGTCGTGACGGCTGCCGTCGGCGAGTTCGATCGACGCGCCGCTCCCGTCGCGAGCAAAGCCGGCCACGCGCGCGCCGAGCCGCAGCCGCGCGGCGGGAATCGCCTGCACCAGCGCGTGGACCACGTCGGCGCGATGCATCGTCAGCTGCGGCGCGCCGTACTTGCGCTCGGCCTCGTCGGACATCGGCAGGTGGGAGGTGACTTCGCCGGTGTCCCAGGTGCGGCTGATGCGGGCGCTGGGGCGCGCGGCCGTCTCGCGCAGCCGCTCGCCGACGCCGAGCCCGTCGAGCGCGCGCACCGCGTTCGGCGTCAGGTTGATGTCGGCGCCGACGCGCCCGAACGCGTCGGCCTGCTCGAACACGGTGACCTCATGCCCCGCCCGTTCCAGGGCGATCGCCGCCGCGAGCCCGCCGATACCGCCACCCGAAATCCCGATCTTCAACATGCCAAGCACTCCAATACGTTCAAAAATGAACATGATGTAAAAGAATTGAACGAACCGAAGTGTCGGAGCTTTTTATTTTGGCCGCAAGCCATTTCCATGGCCCGGAATTCGCGTGCCGATCGCGGCGTGGCCGCCTGCCGGGGCCGCGCCGCGGGGCGTTGGTATTTTCCCTCGGTGATCTCGAAAACATTTTTTTCTGGCGGAGGGCTTGGCTTAAAATTAACCACATACGAATCGTTGTTCCGTAAGTGGAACGAATGGCCCCAGGAAACCGCGATGACCGTTCAACCGCAACTTGGCGATGTAAACCTATGGACATGAAGGTCGAAGTGGACAAGGCAACAGGGACCGGCCAGGCCGGCGCGTCGGACCGCTTGACGCTCGGGGGCATCGTGGCGCGCATGGAGCGGCTGCCGGGCAACGCCATGCAGATCCGGGCGCGCGTGCTGATCGGCTGTGCGACGTTCTTCGACGGTTTCGACGTGATCGCGATCGCCGCGACGCTGCCGATGCTGATCGCGAAGTGGGGCCTCGCGCCGTCGCAGATCGCGTTTCTGATCGCCGCCGGCTCGGTGGGCCAGCTGATCGGCGCGCTGCTGTTTCCGGCGCTCGCGGAGCGCTACGGGCGGGTGCGGACGATCGCCTGGAGTTCGGGGATCATCGGCATCACCAGCATCGCCTGCGGCTTCGCGCCGTCGTATGCGAGCTTCGTCGTGCTGCGCGCGGTGCAGGGCGTGGGGCTCGGCGGCGAGCTGCCGGTGGCGGCGGCCTACATCAGCGAGATCACGCGCGCGCATGGCCGCGGCCGCTTCGTGCTGCTGTACGAAATCATCTTCCCGATCGGCCTGCTGGTGTCGAACGCGCTCGGCGCGTGGCTGGTGCCGGTGCTCGGCTGGCAGGTGATCTATTTCGTGGGCGGCGTGCCGCTGATCCTGGCCTTCACGCTGCGCCGGCTGGTGCCGGAGTCGCCGCGCTGGCTCGGCCAGCGCGGGCGCATGACGGAAGCCGCCGCGTCGCTCGCCGCGTTCGAGGCGAGCGTGAAGGGGCCGCTGCCGCCGCTGCCGTCGGGCGAGGCCGCCCAGGCGGAAACCCTGGCGAAGCATCCGAAGCGCGGCCTGCGCGACCTGTTCGGGCCGCTGTACCTGAAGCGCACCATTTCGGTGGCGATGCTCTGGATGACCTGCGGCGTGATCCAGTACGGCCTGCTGACCTGGCTGCCGACCATCTACAAGACGGTCTATCACGCGCCGCTGCAGCTCGCGCTGAACCTCACGGTGGGCGCCTCGGTGCTCGGCGTGATCGGCTCGCTGATCTGCGCGCTGGTGGTCGACAAGGTCGGCCGCAAGCCGGTGATCAACGTCTCGTTCCTGCTCTGCGCGATCGCGCTGTTCGGCGCGGCGGTATTCCACGACAGCTCGGTCTACGTGGTCGGCACGTTCTGCGCGCTGTCGTTCGGCCTGCTCGGCTGCGGCTTCATCACGGCCTACGTCTACACGCCGGAGCTGTACCCGACCAGCGTGCGCGCGCTGGGCTGCGGCGTCGGCAGCGCCTGGCTCAAGATCGCCGCGATCGCGGCACCCGCGCTCGTCTCGAAGACCATCACCACCAACATCAGCGTCGCGTTCTACGCGTTCGGCGCGGTGCTGCTGGTGGCCGCGCTGGTGATCCACCGGCTCGGCATCGAGACGAAGGGCCAGGTGCTCGAACAGCTCGAAAGCTGATCCTTTCCCATGCCACAAGGAGCCAACCCGGTGACTTCCGAGAACGTGCGGGACGCGGTGCTGATCACCGTGTTCCTGCGGCACGATCAAACGAACAACCTCGACGCGATCCAGACCCGGCTCAAGGAAGCCGACTGGTGGGAACGCTTTCCCCCGGAGGGCGTGCGTGTCGTGTCCTGGACGGTGGCGATGGGCTTCGGCCAGATCGTCACGCTGGAAGTGCCGCCGCCGCTCCTGCCGCTCGTCAACCTGGAGCTGGAGCGTTCGGCATGGGGCGTGTTCCGCACCGAGTGCTATCCCACCTACGATTTTCTGCCGGTTCGCGAGCGCATTCGCGAACGGGTTCGCAATGGAGGCAAATGATGGACCGATATCTGGAGCCGCATCAGGCGCGGCAGCGTCCCCCGACGCAATACGAGAACCTGCTCGGCGACGCGATCGAGCGCGCGTTCGCGCAGGGCATCACGGCGCTGCCGGCGCTGGTGGCCTACCTGAACGATTTCGGGCCGCGCACGCAGAACGCCGAGGCCTGGACGGAAGACAACTTCCGTACCGAGATGGCGCGTCTGGCGCAGTAACCTTTCGGAGAACCCCATGAATACGGATCACAAGGACGACATCGAAAGCACGCTGCAGCGCGGCCTGGACAATCTCTGGTACCCGATCTGCCCGGCGTCGTTCGTGAAGCAGGAGCCGGTGTCGCTGCGCCGCCTCGGACGCAAGCTGGTGTTCTGGCGCGACGTGGACGGCACGCCCTACGCGCTCGAGGATCACTGCCCGCACCGCGGCGCGCCGCTGTCGCGCGGCGTGGTGCTGGGCGACCGCATCCAGTGCGGCTACCACGGCGTCCACGTGCGCTGCGACGGCGTGGTGACCTCGGTGCCGGGCAGCCCGGGCTGCAAGCTCGAAGGCTCGCGCGGCGCGCGCTCGTTCCATGTGCGCGAGGCGGCGGGCGTGCTGTTCCTCTACAACTCGGCCGGCAACGTCGACGAACCGCCGCCGCTGGTGCTGCCGGAAGAGCTGACCGGCGCGGAGTTCTCGTCGTTCCTCTGCTACACCGAGTGGAAGGGCGACTACCGCTACGTGCTCGACAACGTGATGGACCCGATGCACGGCGCGTATCTGCACAAGCAGTCGCACTCGATGGCCGAGGGCGAGATCAGCGCGACCTTCACGATTCGCGATACGGAGCGCGGCTTCGTGTTCGAGAAGGTCGGCCAGCGCGACGTGAACTTCGACTGGACCGAGTGGGCCGACACGGGCCTGCACTGGATGCGCCTGGAGATTCCCTATCCGAAGACGGGCGGCCCCGGCGGCAACTTCATCATCATCGGCAGCTACACGCCGATCACGCCGCAGCTGGCCGCCGTGTTCCACTGGCGCTGCCGCAAGGTGGAAGGCTGGCAGCGCGACACCTGGCGCTTCCTCTACCGCAACCGGCTGGAGGCGCGCCACTGGGCCGTGCTCGAACAGGATCGCGAGATCCTCGAACACATGGAACCGGACGCGAACCGGAACGAGCACCTCTATCAGCACGACATGGGGCTGGTGCGGCTGCGCCGCCATCTGCGCAATCTCGCCAAGGCGCAGCTCGAGAACGGGGCGGCGCGATGAGCACGCGCCAGCCGGCCCGGCTCGCGCCGGTCCAGGTGCATTGCGAGGCGGTGCCGGAGGCGCCGGGCGCGACCTGGAGCAATGCGCTGCGGGTGGGCGACGAGCTCGTGATGTCGGGCATGACCGCGCATCCGGCCACGCGCGAGGCGGCGGGCGGCCTGTCCGCCTACGAGCAGACGCGCGTGGTGCTGGAGAAGATCCGCGCGCTGGTGGAGGCGGCCGGCGGCGACGTTGGCTGCATCACCAGGCTGGTGGTGTACGTGACCGACATCGCCGACAAGGCGGAGGTCGGCCGGGCGCGCCGCGAGTTCTTCGCGGAACGGGTCGGGCAGGGCGCGCCGTACCCGTGCTCGACGCTGGTGCAGGTGTCGGGCCTGGTGTTCCCGGAGCCGTGCGTCGAGATCGAGGCCAGCGCGCGGCTCGACCTCGTCGGGGCGGCGATCAAGTAAAGAGACGCGAAGATGAGCAATCAACCAGCCTACACGGCGCTCGTGCGCACGCTGCGCCACGAGGCGCCGGGCATCATGAGCATCGAACTGGTGCCGCCGCGCGGCGAGCGCTTCCCGAGCTTCGAGCCGGGCGCGCACGTCGACCTGCATCTGTCGAGCGGGCTGCTGCGCAGCTACTCGCTGCTCAATCCGGGCGGCGAGACCGGGCGCTATGTGGTGGGCGTGCAGATCGATCCGAAGGGGCGCGGCGGCTCGCGCTTCATCCACGAGAATTTCCGCGTGGGGATGAGCGTGGGCCTGTCGGCGCCGCGCAACCTGTTCGCGCTCGACGAGAACGCCGCGCACAGCGTGCTGATCGCGGGCGGCATCGGCGTCACGCCGATCCTCTGCATGTACCGCCGCCTGGTCGAGCTCGGGCGCCCGGTGCGCATGCTGTATTGCGCGCGCAGCGTCGAGCACGCGGCCTTCCTCGATGAGCTGCGCGGCTTCGGCGGCGCGCTCGACCTGCATTTCGACGCCGAGCACGACGGCCGGCCGGCCGACCTGAAGGCCTACCTGGCCGAGGTGCCCGCCGACGCGCACGTCTACTGCTGCGGCCCCGCGCCGATGCTCGACGCGTTCGACCAGGCCTGCGAAGCGGTCGGCATCGCGAACCGGCACGTCGAGCGCTTCGCGGCGGCGCCGCAGGCCGAGCCGGCGGCGAGCCACGGCTATCAGGTCGAACTCGCGCGCAGCAAGCGGCAGCTCGAGGTGGCGGCCGGGCAGTCGCTGCTCGATACGCTGCTGGCGGCCGGCGTGCAGGTGGACCACAGCTGCATGGAAGGCATCTGCGGCTCGTGCGAGACGCGCGTGCTGTCGGGCTGTCCCGATCATCGCGATTCGGTGCTCAGCGCGTCCGAGCGCGCCACCAACCAGGTCATGATGATCTGCGTGTCGGGCTGCAAGGGCGAGAAGCTCGTGCTCGACCTGTGACGCGGTCCCGGCCGGCGGTCCGCTCGCGCCGTCGGCCGGATGCCTGACCGGCCCGCGATCAAGAGAAGGATCAGGACCAGAATCGCGACCGGCCCATGCCTTCGCGCTATCATCGGTGTTCTTTTCCACAACAATCTTGCCGATCATGGCGCGAGCAACCACCACTGGCAATGCAAAACGGCCCCGCGCCGGACAGGCGCCCGACACCGACGAGGCGCTCGCGTCCGCGCCGGATGCGTCGGTTGCACCGCATGCGCCGGTTGCCGGCGGCGACGCCGCGGCGGAGTCCGGTGACGAGGCCGGCGCGGCGGGCGGCTCGTCCTATTCGGTGCCGGGCCTCGAACGCGGGCTGCGGATCCTGGCCGAATTCTCGTCGCGCGAGCCGGTGCTGGGCGCGCCCGAATTGTCCAAGCGCATCGGCATTCCGCGCACCACCACGTTCCGGCTGCTGCAGACGCTCGAATCGCTCGGTTTCCTGGAACGCGCGCCGGGCGACCGTCGTTTCCGGCTCGGCGTCGCGATCCTGCGGCTCGGCTTCGAATACCTGAACTCGCTCGAACTGACCGACTTCGGCCAGCCGGTGCTCGACTGGCTGCGCGACGACACGGGCTTCAGCACCCATCTGCTGATCCGCGACCAGCGCGACGTGGTGTTCGTGGCCAAGGCGCAGACGCGCGACCCGATGTTCAGTTCCGTGAAGGTCCACGTCGGCACTCGGCTGCCCGCGCATGCCACGGTGCATGGCCAGGTGCTGCTCGGCGACCTGACGCTGGCCGACCTGCGCAGCCTCTACCCCGAACGCGAGCTGTCGCGTTTCACCGAGCGCACGCCGGCCACCGTCGACGATCTCTACCAGCGCATCCGCGCCACCGCCGTGCAGGGCTATGCGCTCAGCGAGGCGTCGTTCGAGCGCGGCATTTCCGCGATCAGCGCGCCGGTGCGCGATCACACCGGCCGCATCGTCGCCGCGCTGACGGTGACGGTGCCGCGTTCCGACATCGGCGAGGCCGAACGCGCGCCGCTCGTGGCGCGGACCTGCCAGGCCGCGCTCGACCTGTCCGCGCGCCTGAACTACCGGCCGCGCGTCGGCGATCCCACGCAGTCCTACGCCCACGTCTGAAACGCGGGGCGCGGCGGCCCTGAATGCCGCCGCGCCCCGCGTGTCCCGAGTCGCCCGGCTCAGAACGAGTGGTGGATGCCGGACAGCACGATGGTCTGGTTGCGCCCGCTCGACACGCCCGCCGTGAAGAACGCCGCGTTGGCGTTGCTGTTGGCGTGCTCGTACATCAGGTTCACGTACACCTGCGTGCTCTTGGAGAGCGAATAGGTGTCGCCGATCTCGATCTGCGTCCAGCGGCGGCCCGACAGCGTGGTGGTGGACGCGCCGCCCGCCAGGTTGCTGAACGGCGTGAGCTGGTAGTTCGCGCCCACGTCGAAGCTCTGGTAAATGTCCGAGAAGCCCGCCGATTCCAGCTTCACGTGCGTATACACGCCGTGCAGCAGCAGCTTGCCGAGCTGGTAGGACAGCCCGGCGCCCATGTTCTCGACCTTGGCCGCCGTGTAGTTCGCGGCCGCCACGCCCTGGAAGCTGGTGATGCCGGTGGTGACGATCGACGGCGTGCGGTTGCTCTCGTTCGAGTACACGGCGCCTGCCTTGAGCGGCCCGTGCGCGTAGGTCAGCGTGAAGCTGGTGTTGCGGCCGGTGGCGAAGTTGCTGGTGTTGCCGAGCCCCATCATCGCGCCGACCGTGAAGCCGTAGTAATCCACCGAGCGGAACTTGACCGAGTTGTCGAACGGCACCACGCCCGTATCGGCCAGTTCGTCGATGTTGCCCGGGTGGAACGTGAACCAGCTCTGCGCCAGGTAGGCCGTGCTGAACGGCCCGAGCACGTCGAAGTTGAACGGCGTCTGGTGGCCCAGCGTCAGCGTGCCGATCCGGTTCTGGCTCAGCCCGACGAACGACTGCCGGTTGAACAGCGTGCCCGCCTTCGCGAAGCTGCCGGTGCTGGTCGAAAAGCCGTTCTCCAGCTTGAACACCGCGCGCCAGCCGCCGCCCAGGTCCTCGGTGCCGGTCAGGCCCCAGCGGTCGGGCTGCGTGTTGCCCTGCTCCTCCATCCACTTCGAACTGCCCGAGGCGTTGCTGATATAGGCAACGCCCGCATCGAGGCTGCCGTACAGCGTCACGCTGCTCTGCGCCGACGCCGTCGCGCTAACCACAAGACCTGCCACCCCGGCAGCAATGATGCGCTTCACAATACGTACTCCTAATGTGTGGTTTTTCAGTGGGGCCTGCTTGGCCGACACGCCGCCGGCGAAATGCCGGTGTGCCGTGTCGCGAAGTTCGCCGCTCGTCAGTGTGTTGTTTGTTTCATATAAGGAACGACGTATCTTCTATGGAAATTATAATGAGATGGAAGCGTGGACAAAAAAAGCTTGGTGTTCGGACTTACCCGCAGGCCGCGCATGTTGCGGGAACGCTGCGGCCCCTTTACGCGGCCCCTTTGCACAGGGCACCAACGCGATGACGTACCGATGCGCCAGTGTTTTCCCTGAGCCGGGAAATTTTCTTTTTGACCCGTGCCGGCCAACCTTATAATGACCACATATAAATCAGTGTTCCTTGTATGGAACAATCAGTCGGAGGCAGGATGAATCTCCCCACGTACCGCGACACGGATGGAAGGCTCGACGGCCGGCGTGTGATCGTGACCGGCGGCGCCCGCGGGCTCGGCGCCGCGTTCGTCGAGGCACTGGCGGCGGCAGGCGCGCGAGTCGTGTTCGGCGACGTGCTGCATGACGCGGGCAGCACGCTGGCCGCGCGGCTCGGTGAGCGCGTGCATTTCGCGCCGCTCGACCTGCGCGACGAGGCGAGTATCCAGGCCTTCGTCGCCGGCGCCGCCGAGCGGCTGGGCGGCGTCGACGCGCTCGTCAACAACGCCGCGATCACGAATTCGGGCGGGCGCCCCGCCGACCAGCTCGACACCGGCACCTGGGACGCCGTGATGGAGGTGAACGTGCGCGGCACCTGGCGCATGTGCGTGGCGGCGCTGCCGCATCTGCGCCAGTCGCCGTGCGCCGCGGTGGTGAACCTCGCGTCCGACACCGCGCTGTGGGGTGCGCCGAAGCTGCTGGCCTACGTCGCGAGCAAGGGCGCGGTGATTGCGATGACGCGTTCGCTGGCGCGCGAGTTCGGCGCCGACGGCATCACCGTGAACGCGGTGGCGCCGGGGCTGACCGAGGTGGAAGCCACCGAATACGTGCCCGCCGAGCGTCATGCCTACTACCGGCAGGGCCGCGCCATCGCGCGCGCCCAGCTGCCGGCGGACGTTACCGGGCCGGTGCTGTTCCTGCTGTCCGACGCGGCGCGCTATCTGACCGGGCAGGTGCTGCCGGTCAACGGCGGCTTCGTGATGAACTGATTCTCGCCATCGAGCGAGTCAACCTGGAGAATGAAGATGGCCGATGCCGATATCGAACGCAAATCGTGGGACCAGCCCGCCGACGCGAGCTTCGAGCAATGGATGGAGGCGCGCGTGGCGCGCTTCGCCACGCGCCGCTACGACTGGGACGCACTGAAGTTCCAGGCCGACTACGACCCGAAGTACCGCCGCGCGCAGATGCGCTATGTCGGCACCGGCGGCACCGGTGTCGCGAAGGACGTCAACACGGTGCCCGCCGGCGGCTTCACGTTCTCGACCATGGTGATCCCGGCCGGCAACGTCGGGCCGAGCCATATTCACATGGACGTCGAGGAAATCTTCTTCGTGCTGCGCGGCAAGATGAAGGTGATCTGCGAACGCGACGGCGAGACCTGGGAATCGGTGCTGGGCGAGCGTGACCTGATCTCGGTGCCGCCCGGCGTATACCGCACGGAAATCAACGTCGGCGAGGAAGACGCGCTGATGTGCGTGATGCTCGGTTCGCCGAAGCCGGTCACGCCGACCTATCCGCCCGATTCGCCGCTCGCGAAGATCAAGCGCGAGCTCGCGAAGTAAGAGGCCGCCCATGCACGACCACCCCAGCCACGCCGGCCCGACCGACGGCGCGCCGGACCTCGGCGCCCGGCTCCCGGCGTTCCCCGCGCGGCGGATCGACGTGGCGCCGGCGCGCGCCGTCGGCTATCGAGAAGCCGGCGCGCCGCCTGCCGCCGGCCCGCATGCCGGCCGCCTGCCGATCGTGCTGCTGCACGGCATCGGCTCCGGCGCGGCGTCGTGGGTGCAGCAGCTCGACACGCTCGGCGCCGCGCGCCGCGTGCTCGCCTGGGATACGCCGGGCTACGGCGAATCGAGCCCGGTCGCGCCGGCCTCCCCGCAGGCCGGCGACTACGCCGCCGTGCTGGCGGACTGGCTCGACGCGCTCGGCGTCGCGCGCTGCGTGCTGGTCGGGCATTCGCTCGGCGCGATCGTCGCCGGCCGCTTCGCCGCCACGCATGGCGCGCGCGTCGCCGGCCTGCTGCTGCTGTCGCCCGCGGCCGGCTACGGCGCCGCGAGCGAGGCGGTGCGCGCGCAGAAGCGCGACGCGCGCCTCGCGATGCTGGCCGAACTCGGCCCGCAGGGGCTCGCCGAGCGGCGCAGCGCCAACATGCTGTCGCCGTCCGCGAGCGAGCCGGCCCGGCAATGGGTGCGCTGGAACATGGCGCGCGTCGTGCCGGCCGGCTACGCGCAGGCCACGCACCTGCTGGCCAACGCGGATCTGGCCGCCGATCTGGCGGGCCGTCGCGGGCCGGTGATGGTGGCGGTCGGCGAGCACGACGGCATCACGCCGCCCGAAGCCTGCGCGCGCCTCGCGCGGGCGGCGGGCGTGCCGCTGCAACTGATCCCGAACGCCGGCCACGCCGGCTACATCGAGGCGCCGGCGGCCTGCGACGCGCTGATCGACGCGTTCGCGCGGCGTTGCGAGACGCCGGACCCGGAGGCGAGCGCATGACGCCGGCATCGACCGACCGCGCCGCGCCGGATGCCCCGGCGCCGGGCGAAGTCAGCTATCTGGTGCCCGGGCTCGATCGCGGGCTGCGCATCCTCACCGAATTCTCGGCACGCGAGCCGATCCTGGGCGCGCCGGAGCTGTCGCGCCGGCTCGGCATTCCGCGCACCACGGTGTTCCGGCTGCTGCAGACGCTCGAATCGCTCGGCTTCATCGAGCGCGCCAACGGCGAGCGCAATTACCGGCTCGGCGTGGCGGTGTTGCGGCTCGGCTTCGAATTCCTCAGTTCGCTGGAGCTGACCGACCTGGGCCTGCCGCTGATCGAGGCGCTGCGCGACAGCACCGGCCTGTCCACCCACATCGTGATCCGCGACGGCCGCGACGTGGTGTTCGTCGCCAAGGCGCAGAGCCACGCGAGCGCGTTCAGCGCGGTGAAGGTCAACGTCGGCACGCGGCTGCCCGCCCACGCCACCACCCACGGCCACGTGCTGATGGGCGACCTGACGCTCGACGAACTGCGCGCGCTGTACGCGGGCGTCACGCTGGAACGCTTCACGCGGCATACGCCCGGCACCGTCGACGAGCTGTTCGAGCGCGTGCGCGCCGACGCCGAGCAGGGCCACGCGATCAGCGAATCGTCGTTCGAACACGGCATTTCGGTGGTCAGCGCGCCGGTGTTCGGCGACGCGGGGCGGATCGTGGCGGTGGTCACGGCCACGGTGCCGCGCGCGCATTTCGACACCACGCTGCCCGCCGCCGACCTGATCGACAAGGTGCGGGCGACCGCGTTTCAACTCTCGCTGCGGCTCAACTACCGGCCGCCGGCGGAAACCCGCTTCATGAATGCTTTGGAAATCTAAATGATTCAGATCGATCTCTCAGGGCAGGTGGCCGTGGTGACGGGCGGCACGTCCGGCATCGGGCTCGCCGCCGCGCGCCTGTTCCTGCAGGCGGGCGCCTCGGTGGCCATCTGCGGGCGCGACGCCGGCCGCCTGGCCAGCGCCGAGCAGGCGCTGCGCGACGCGTTCCCCGCGGCCCGGCTGCTGGCCGCGCGCTGCGACGTGCTCGACGCCGCCGACGTCGCGCGCCTCGCCGAGGCGGTCGGCACCGCGTTCGGCCGCGTCGACATGCTCGTCAACAACGCCGGCCAGGGCCGCGTGTCGACCTTCGCCGACACCAGCGACGAGGCATGGCGCGAGGAGCTGGACCTCAAGTACTTCAGCATCATCCGCCCGACCCGCGCGTTCCTGCCCATGCTGGAAGCGGCGGCTGCCGGGGGCGACGGCGCCGGCGGCGCGATCGTCTGCGTCAATTCCCTGCTCGCGCTGCAGCCCGAGCCGCACATGGTGGCCACCTCGTCGGCGCGCGCCGGCGTGCTGAACCTCGTCAAGTCGCTGGCGGGGGAGCTCGCGCCGCGCCGCGTGCGCGTGAACTCGATCCTGATCGGCATCGTCGAGTCGGGGCAGTGGCGCCGCCGCTACCAGGCGCAGGCGCAGCCCGGCCAGAGCTGGCGGGACTGGACCGGCGAGCTGGCTCGCCAAAAGAAGATTCCGCTCGGCCGCTTCGGCCGCCCCGAAGAAGCCGCGCAAGCGCTTTTTTATCTGGCCACACCGCTGTCGTCGTACACGACGGGAAGCCATATCGATGTCTCTGGAGGCGTAGCACGTCATGTCTAATACCACGACGGTCGGCGAACTGATCGCCGCTTTTCTCGAACAATGCGGCGTGCAGACCGCGTTCGGCGTGATCTCGATTCACAACATGCCGATCCTCGACGCGATCCACACGCGCGGCAGGATCCGCTACGTCGGCGCGCGCGGCGAAGCCGGCGCGCTGAACATGGCCGACGGCCTGGCGCGCGTGTCGGGCGGCCTCGGCGTGGCGTTCACCAGCACCGGCACGGCGGCCGGCAACGCGGCCGGCGCGATGGTCGAGGCGCTCACCGCCGGTACCGCGCTGCTGCACGTCACCGGGCAGATCGAGACGCAATACCTCGACCAGGATCTGGCCTATATCCACGAAGCACCGGACCAGCTGAGCATGCTGGCCTCGATTTCGAAGGCCGCCTACCGCGTGCGCTCGGTCGAGACGGCGCTGGCCACCGTGCGCGAGGCCGTGCGCGTGGCGCAGACCGCGCCGAGCGGCCCGGTCAGCGTCGAGATCCCGATCGACATCCAGGCCGCCCGCGTCGCGTGGCCGGCCGACCTGCGCGCGCCGCACGTGAGCCTGCCGACCCACGACGCGCAGCGCGTCGAGCAGCTGGCCGACGCGCTCGCCTCGGCCAGGCGTCCGCTGCTGTGGCTCGGCGGCGGCGCGCGCCACGCACGCGCGCAGGTCGAGCGGCTGGTGCGGCTCGGCTTCGGCGTGGTCACCAGCGTGCAGGGCCGCGGCGTGCTGCCGGAGGATCATCCGGCCACGCTCGGCGCGTTCAACGTGCAGCCGACCGTCGAGGCCTTCTACCGGACCTGCGACGCGATGCTGGTGGTGGGCTCGCGCCTGCGCGGCAACGAAACGCTGAAGTACAGGCTGGCGCTGCCGCAGCCGCTGTACCGGATCGACGCCGACGCGCTGGCCGACAACCGCGGCTACCCCAACGCGCAGTTCGTGCATGGCGATGCCGCCGCCACGCTCGACCAGCTCGCCACGCTGCTCGAGGGCCGCCTGCGCGTCGATCCGGCCTTCGCGCAGGATCTGGCCGCGGCGCGCGAGGTGGCGGTGGGCGAGACCGGCAAGGGCCTCGGCCCGTACCGCGAGCTGGTCGAGGCGCTGCAGCAGGCCGTGGGCCGCGACTTCAACTGGGTGCGCGACGTGACGATCTCGAACAGCACCTGGGGCAACCGCATGCTGAAGATCTTCGAGCCGCGCGCGGGCGTGCATGCGCTGGGCGGCGGGATCGGCCAGGGCGTGCAGATGGCGATCGGCGCCGCGCTGGCCAACGCCGCCGCGAAGACGGTCTGCCTGGTGGGCGACGGCGGCCTGATGGTCAACGTCGGCGAACTCGTCACGGCGGTGCAGGAAAACGCCAACGTGATGATCGTGCTGATGAACGACCAGTGCTACGGCGTGATCCGCAACATCCAGGACGCGCAGTACGGCGGCCGCCGCTGCTACGTGCAGCTGCACCAGCCCGAGTTCGCCCGGTTCTGCGCGAGCTTCGGCCTGACCCACTACCGCATCTCGTCGCTCGACCAGGCCGAGGCCGTGATCCGCGAGGGCATGGCGGCCAGCGGCCCGGTGATGGTGGAGGTGGACATGCTGTCGATCGGCTCGTTCGCCACCGCGTTCGCCGGCCCGCCGGTCAAGCAGCAGGAGCCCGAACATGCGTGATCACGCTGCGGCGCCCGGCGGGCGCATCGAGGTGGCGATGATCGGCTTCGGCGCGATCGGGCAGACCGTGTATCGCGCGGTGGCCGCCGATCCGCACGTGCGCGTCGCGCAGATCGTGGTGCCCGGGCATCAGATGGAAGCGGTGCGCGAGCTGGCCGGCCCCGACGTCGACGTCGTCAGTGCCGTCGCCTCGCTCGCGAACCGGCCGCGCTTCGCGCTCGAATGCGCGGGGCACGGCGCGCTGGTCGATCACGTCGTGCCGCTGCTCGAGGCCGGCACCGACTGCGCGGTGGCGTCGATCGGCGCGCTGTCCGACCTGTCGCTGCTCGAGGCGCTCGAGGCGGCGGCCACCGCCGGCAACGCCACCGTGTCGCTGCTGTCGGGAGCGATCGGCGGCATCGACGCGCTCGCGTCGGCCCGCGAAGGCGGCCTCGACGAGGTGCAGTACATCGGGCGCAAGCCGCCGGTCGGCTGGCTCGGCACGCCGGCCGAGGCGGTCTGCGACCTGCACACGCTCGCCGAGGCGCGCGTGATCTTCGAGGGCAGCGCGCGCGACGCCGCGCGGCTCTACCCGAAGAACGCGAACGTGGCGGCCACCGTCGCGCTGGCGGGCCTCGGGCTCGACCAGACGCACGTGCGCCTGATCGCCGACCCGCAGGTCACGCGCAACGTGCATCGCATCGTGGCGGCCGGCGCGTTCGGCGAGATGTCGCTGGAAATGAGCGGCAAGCCGCTGCCCGACAACCCGAAGACTTCCGCGCTGACCGCGTTCAGCGCGATTCGCGCGCTGCGCAACCGCGCCGCGCATTGCGTGATCTGATCAGGGAAGGACGACATGTCAGACAAGGACATCATCGCTTCGCTCGTGCCGTCCGACGAGATCTTCGTCGGCGGGCGCTGGAAGCGCGGCCGCGGCGCCGTGTTCGCGAGCCGCTATCCGGCCGACGGCTCGGTCAACGCCGAAATCACCACCGCCGACGCCGACGACGCGCGCGAGGCCGTGGAAGCGGCCGATCTGGCCTGGCGCCGCGCCGACTGGGCCGGGCTCAAGCCGCATCAGCGCGCGCTCGTGCTGTACCGGATCGCCGAGCTGATCATGGCGCGCCACGAGGCGCTCGCCCAGCTGCAGCGGCGCGACAACGGCAAGCCGATCGGCGAGACGCGCGTGCTGGTGGCCAGCGCCGCGAACACGTTCCGTTACTACGCGGCCTGCCTCGAGACGCTCGACGAGGAGCTGACGCCCTCGCGCGGCGACTACCTGACGATGAGCGTGCATGAGCCGATCGGCGTGATCGCCGCGATCACGCCGTGGAATTCGCCGATCGCCTCCGACGCGCAGAAGCTCGCGCCGGCGCTGGCGGGCGGCAACGCGGTGGTGCTCAAGCCGGCCGAGGTCACGCCGCTCGCCTCGCTCGCGCTGGCGCGCATCTGCGAGGAAGCGGGCGTGCCGCCCGGCGTGCTGAGCGTGCTGCCGGGCAAGGGTTCGGTGATCGGCGACGTGCTGGTGCGCCATCCGCTCGTGAAGAAGGTGTCGTTTACGGGCGGTACCGAGGTGGGCCGCGGCATCGCCCGCATCGCGGCCGAGAAGCTGATGCCGGTGTCGCTCGAACTGGGCGGCAAGTCGCCGACCATGGTGTTCGCCGACGCCGATCTCGACCATGCCGTGAACGGCGTGCTGTACGGCATCTTCAGCTCGTCGGGCGAGGCCTGCATCGCCGGCTCGCGGCTGTTCGTCGAGCGCCCGGTCTATGATGAATTCATGCGGCGGCTGGTGGAGAAGGCGCGCCGGCTGCGCGTCGGCGATCCGGCGCAGCCGGCCACGCAGATGGGGCCGCTCATCACGGACCGGCACCGCGAGTCGGTGGAGCGCTACGTGGCGCTCGGGCTCGAGGAAGGCGGCCGGCTGCTGTGCGGCGGCGAGCGGCCGGTGGGCGAGGGGCGCGAGCACGGCTATTTTTACCAGCCTACGATCCTCGAAGGCCTGACCAACGGCGCGCGGATCTGCCAGGAAGAGATCTTCGGGCCGGTGCTGGTGGCGATGCCGTTCGACGACGAGGCGGCGCTGCTCGCCGAGGCCAACGACAGCGTGTTCGGCCTCGCGGCCGGCATCTGGACCCGCGACTACAAGCGCGCGTGGCGCGTGGCGCGCGCGCTCGAGGCGGGCACGGTGTGGATCAACACCTACAAGCTGTTCTCGATCGCCACGCCGTTCTCGGGCTGGAAGGACAGCGGCATGGGCCGCGAGAAGGGGCGGCTCGGGATCCGCGAGTACATGCAGCAGAAGAGCCTGTACTGGGGCTTGAACGACGCGCCGCTGGCGTGGGCGAACTGAGGAGGCGAGCAACATGACGATTCTGGGCATCGAACAGATCACCTACGGCGTGGACGATCTGGATACCTGCCGCCGGTTCTTCTCCGACTGGGGCATGCGCGAGGTCGCGCACGAGGCGGGCCGGGCGCGCTTCGAAACGCTGAACGGCTGCACCGTGCTGGCGGTACGCGCCGACGACCCGTCGCTGCCGCCGGCCTTCGAGGCCGGCCCGACGCTGCGCGAGGTGACCTGGGGCGTGGCGGACGCGGCCGACCTGGCGGTCTACCGCGAGCGCCTGGCCGGCGCGCCGGGCTATTACGCGACCGACGCGGCCGTCGGCTGCATCGATCCGGCCGGCATGGCAATTCGCGTGGAAGTGACGCGCAAGCGCGCGATCGACGTGCAGGGCTCGCCGTCCAACGTGTGGGGGCAGGCGCCGCTGCGTGTCGATACGCCGAGCCCGGTGTACGACCATGCCGAGCCGATCGAGGTCGGGCACGTGGTGTTCTTCACCAACTGCCTCGCCGAGCAGCAACGCTTCTACGAGGAACGGCTCGGCTTCGAGCTGTCGGACCGCTACCCCGAACGCGGCGCGTTCATGCGCTGCGCGCCGCATGGCGGCCATCACGACATCTTCCTGCTGGCCCTGCCGAACGGCAGGAAAGGCCTGAACCACGTGGCGTTCGCCGTGCGCGACATCCACGAGGTGTTCGGCGGCGGCCTGCACATCAGCCGCTGCGGATGGACCACCCAGCTCGGGCCGGGGCGGCACCCGGTGTCGTCGGCCTATTTCTGGTACTTCAAGAATCCGGCCGGCGGCCTGATCGAGTACTACGCGGACGAGGACCAGCTGACGCCCGACTGGCAGCCGCGCGATTTCGAGCCCGGTCCGACCGTGTTCGCCGAGTGGGCCGTGGACGGCGGCCTCGACGGCCATACGCGGCGCCAGAAGAGCGCCGACGCGCCCGAAGGCGCGTTCATGACCGAACGCAAGTAATCCTCCCAACGCTTCGTTGCCTCGGCACGCGCCCCGTGAACAGGGCGCGCCGGCCGCGCTCGCGCGCGTGCCCGGGCGGAGCGACATGACCAACGACGCCACAAACGACACGCTACGACAGGCAACCGGACATGAAAAGCTTGACGATCAACGCGCGGCTTGCCATCACGGTCGCGATCCTCGGGGTGATGGTGGTGCTGGTGGCCGCGATCGGGCTGGCGGGCATGACGCTCGGCGACCGCGCGCAGGACGAGGCGTACCGCCTGCATTTCCTGTCCGTGAACGCGCTGCGCAAGTCCGACGCGGCCATGTCGCGAGCCCGCTTCGGGCTGGACTGGGCGATCGCGAACCCGCGGTCGCCCGAGCTGGGCGCCCAGCTCGAACGCTCCAGGCGGCTGTTCCAGGAATCGGACCGCTGGTGGGCCGAGTTCCGCGCGCTGCCCAAGACGCCGCGGCTCGAAACCTTGAGCGAGGATCTCGCCGTCAAGCGCGAGGCCGTGTTCAAGCAGGGCATCGACCAGCTGATGGAGGCGATCCGCACCGGCAACACCGGCTGGATGGACGCGGCGCGCGCGAAGCAATTGATCGGGCTGTATTCGGCGATGAACGCGAGCCAGGCCGCGATCGCCGACTATCTCGACGAGCATGCGCTGCAGTCGAGCCGCCGCTCGAACGCGCTGTTCCGCGCGTTCCGGATCGTCAGCGCGGCGGTGCTGGTGCTGGCGCTGATCGTCACGATCGCGGGCTGGCGCTCGCTGCGGCGCGCGATCGTGGAGCCGTTGCGCTCGGCCATGGCGCAGTTCGCCTCGATTTCGCGCGGCGACCTGACCGCCACCATCGAGGTCCGTCGCGACGACGAGATGGGCGCGCTGCTGGCCGGCCTCGGCGCGATGCAGGGGCAGCTGCGCTCGACGCTGCAGCGCATCCGCAGCGGCGCGGACGCGCTGTCGCTGACCACCCAGGAGATCGCCAACGCCAACCTCGACCTGTCGCAACGCACCGAGGAACAGGCTTCGTCGCTGGCGCAGACCGCCGCCGCGATGCAGGAGCTGGTCGAGACCGTGCATGGCAACGCCGCCCACGCCACCCAGGCGCGCACGCTGGCCGGCAACGCCACCGAAGCCAGCGTGCGCGGCGAGCAGTCGGCCGTGCGCGCGGCCGGTACGATGCGCGAGATCCGCGCCAATTCCACGGCGATGATGGACATCATCGGCACCATCGAGTCGATCGCGTTCCAGACCAACATCCTGGCGCTGAACGCGGCCGTGGAAGCGGCACGGGCCGGCGAGCAGGGGCGCGGCTTCGCGGTGGTGGCGAGCGAGGTGCGCACGCTCGCGCAACGCTCGGCGACCGCCGCCAAGGAAATCGCCGGCCTGATCTCGCAGTCGGACGCGCGCATCGCCGCCGGCGCGGAACTCGTCGAGCAGAGCCACGTCTCGATGCAGGCGATCGTCGCCGCGACCTCGCAGGTCGATACGCTGATCGGCGAGATCGCGGCCGCCTCGCGCGAGCAGAGCCAGGGCATCGAGCAGGTCGGCGTGGCCGTCTCGCAGATGGACGAGGTCACGCAGCAGAACGCGGCGCTGGTCGAGCAGAACGCGGCGGCCGGCAGCGAGCTGGCCGAGCACGCGGGCGCGCTGCGGGCGCTCGTGGCCGATTTCCGGCTGTGACGGCGGCCGGCGCCATGCCGGCTTGCGCGGTGTGCCCGCACGCAATGCGCGCGCGAGGTTTCCGACGCTGGAGGCGGCGCTTGCCGGGCGCCCCGCGCGCGAGTCCCTTCCCCCGCTTTTCAAATCACGCGTCCCGTGGGTGCCGCCGGTTTTTGCCGACCGGTGCGTCGGGCCTCGGCTGGATTGCGTGCGCCTGTCTCCCTTCTTACGGAAACATTGTGTAATATTCGGTCGCCATCTAAAATGGCGCGGCGCGTGCGCGGGCCAAGCCGCCGCGATTCACGACCGAAATCGCATGCCGTGACGGCCGACACCGGGGAAATGTGTCGGCGGTGCGTCGGGCATGCATGAATGCATGAATGCACCAGGCCGGCCGGACACACGGCGGTGGATGACACGAGGAATCGATTGATTCAGTCATCCTGATTAATAAAACGACACGATATGAACAAGCGGATGACGATGACCCTGGCCTGCGTGGCGATGTTCGCGGGCTGCGGGGGCGGTGGGGATTCGGGCAGCACGGTGGTGAGCGGCGCCGATGCGGGCAGCCATGCGGGAAGCGGACCGACGCAGTCGGGTTCGACCTTCACCCAGATGCCGGGTACCCGGCTGGTCTGGCAGGGAACGCAGGCCGGCCCGGGTGTCGATTATGTCGGTGCGCAGAGGCTGCAGGCCAGTCTCGACGAACACGGCGTGGCGCTCGCATCGTGGCAAAACACCCAGACCATGCAGATCATGACGTCGGTAACCGGCGCCGACGGGCAATGGTCCGCGGCCACGTCGCTGCCGGTACCCACCCGCATGGAGCTTGGCTACTTGCAGCGTACCAATGCCGCCGGCCAACGTGTTCTGCTGGCCGCGAGAGGCGATGACGGCGTCAACGACTACCACAACGTCGCATTTTTTTATACGCCTTCGATCGGGTGGTCCGACGCGGTGCAGTTGAGGCGGGATCCGGTAGGCGGGTATATCAGCAGATCGGATCTCACCGTCGCCGACGATGGCACCGCGCTGCTTGCCGTGGAAGGCTACGACCTCAAAGGCGGCCTGACCAGCACCGCCGTGCCAGCCGAGTTGTATCGCCTGCGGCCGGGCGGAGCGCAAGCCACCGGGATCACGACGTTCCGGATCAACAAACAAGGCAAGCCCGACCCCTATGCCTTTACCCAAGTGCAGGATGCCGTGTTCGTGATGCCGCGTCAGGATTCGCACGATTTTAAAAACCGGGGCTACTTCTTCTGGCGGGAGAGCGACTATTCCTCGGGAACTTCCAGCAACTATTTCCCGCTGGGCGTGGCCGGCGCGGAGGTGAGTCCGAGCGTCCTGTACACGAGCGAAGCGCGCGGCCTCGATATCCCCAATGTCGGCACCGTGAGCAGTGGTCGCTGCGGGGTCGAGGCGAAGGCATCGGACACGCGGAATGCGGCGGTCATTTGGGGCAAAGGGGACGGCATGGGGCGCTGCCAGCTGATGGCGACCCGGATCAGCGAGGACGGTGGCTGGCACACCCGCACCGACGCGCTCGGTTCGAGCGCGATCGCCGTCTATCCCCCGAAACTGTTGATGGACGACGCGGGGAATGCCCTCGTGATCTGGGCCGTCACGAATGGCCAGGCATGGAGCTATTGGTGGAGCCAGTCGCTGGCGGGTGGTGGCTGGAGCGAGCCGGCCGATCTGTTGGCATCGCTTGGCGTGAATGGCCCGGCCGGGTTTCTGATTGACCTCGACGGCATCGAGATGAACGCGGCGGGCGAGGCCGTCGTCGCCTTCAGCACGATGGATTTGAAAGCACCCGGGGTCATCATCAACTTGCTGTCCTATGCCCGCTTCAACTTCCAGGGCGGGTGGCAGCGGGGGGCGGTGATCGCCTCCGGCCGGACCGGGGGCACCTTCCAGGCCCAGTCGGTGGTGAATCGCAACGGCAAGGCGATGATCGTCTATATCGTCGCGCCGTGTGATCTGCATCCGGACGGGAACGGGCCGACCTGCGAGGCTTCATCGGTCTACGAATACACGCTCTGACCCGCACACACCGATCGACGCGGCGCGATGCCGGCCGGCATTCCTCTATCGCGCCGCGCACTCGTGGCGCGACGCCATGGTATCCATCAACCGGAAGCGGCAGTGATCGTCGACGCCCGGAGCGCGCCTGTTTCGAACGGCTGCCCCAGGACGGGTTCGCGGGCCGTATCGTAAGCTGCTCGATACGGCGGGTTTCGCGGAGACGGGGGAGATGGAGCCGGTATTTAAGCGGCGATGGGCTTCACCATTTGTGATAATATTTGTACACATAACCTGCATTCTGGCTGGTTATTGAACAAATATGTCCACTTTCTCATTGGCACTTCCCGATGAAATATGCCGGGAATTAGGGCAGCGGGTGCATGACAGGCGAGTGGGCATGAACTTGCCAGCCTCCGAACTGGCTGCCCGGATCGGCGTGTCGCATCGCACCGTCCTTCGCTTCGAGGCAACGGGGAAATGCACCCTGGATACGTTCGTGAAGATACTCGAGGCACTCGGTGCGATCGAGGATCTTCAGCCGGTTCTGGCGGCACCCGTGCAGTCTGTCGCTGAAATGCGTGAACGCGCTACGGCCAGCACGCGCAAGCGCGCCTATCGGAAGAGAACGAATCCGTGAAAGAGCTCCGCGTGATCTATCGGGGGGGAAGCGAGCCGTTCGACCTCGCGATCCTGGCCGACGACGGCCGCAACGTGCTGTTCGAATATACGCCGCAGGCACTGGCCCGCCGTCTGGAGCTTTCCCCGATAAATCTTCGATTGCGGCCCCAGGCCTACCCCGACCGGCAGTATCAGTACGAGTCGATGCAGCGCGTACCGGGGCTGCTTCACGACGCGCTGCCTGATGCGTGGGGCTATCGTGTCATGGCGAGCCGGATGCGGGCCCACCACGTCGATTTCGCCACGACCAGCACCCTCGAGCGGCTGGCCTTTCTCGGCGAACGCACGATGGGGGCATTGACGTTCGAGCCGGCCTCCGGGGATCCCGCGGACATCCAGGGGGCTTCGCTGGTTGAACTGATTGACGATTACCGCGCGCTGATCACCGACGAGAGCCACATTCTCCTGCCGGAAATCGCCCGGGCCGGCGCGTCCCCAGGTGGCGCACGTCCGAAAGCGATGGTGTGGTATCGGGAATCCGACCGGCAGATGACGACGGGCGAGGCTGCACTGGCCGGCGCGGAGCCCTGGCTGGTGAAGTTCCCGGCCGAAGACGACGCTGAGGACAGCTGCGCGCTGGAGGCGGCTTACGCCGAGATGGCTCGGGTCGCGGGACTTGGCTTCATGCCGTTCCAGTTCTTCGATCTCGGCGGCCTCAGTGCATTCGCAACGAAGCGGTTCGACCTGACCGCCAACCAGCCTCTACACGTCCATACCCTGGCGGGATTGCTTCACGCAGACTTCAGGGTTCCCTCGGTCGGATACGGACTGTTCTTTCGGGTAGCGCGGCAACTTTCCCGTGACGTCCGCGAAGTCGAGAACGCGGTCCGTATTTGCGTCTTCAACATCCTCATGAACAACCGGGACGACCACGCAAAGAACCTGTCCTTCATGATGGACGCCCAGGGGCAGTGGAAGTTGGCGCCGCCCTACGATCTGACGTACTGTCAGGGCTACCAGGGCGAGCACTTCATGGACGTCGCCGGGGAAGGCCGCAATCCCGGGCGGGACCACGTCGTTCGTGCCGCCGCAGAGGGAGGGATCGCGCCGGCGCGGGCCGGGCAACTTGTCGACGAAATCCTTCAAATGGCCGATTCGCAGGCGTGGCGCCGGGCCGTGTCGAACTACCCGGTCCGGCCGGGAACTGCCCGCGATGTCGGGGTGCGCATCGAAGCGAATCGACGGATGCTGCAGAAGGCCTGAAAACGCCGGGTGCTCGCGCATAGCGATCTCCCATGAAAGATGAAATGGGCCGCCCTGAGGATTTCCTCCATGGCGCAGCCCGTGGCGGCTCACCGCTTCTCGTGGCACTGGCTCGCCCCGGCTCGTGGGCGCCGCTTTGCGCGACCCGTGTCCGGCCGAGCCATGCGACGGTGGTACCGTCCGATCACCGCGCCGGCCCGCGCTGCCGTCGTCCATAAAGATAAGAAATCGACGGCGGCAACGGGCACAATGGTTGCCGGCGGCGCGGGCGCCAGTCCGCCGCGCCGCGCGACCTCCACTCCCACCCGCGAGGCACCCGATGCGCCGCGACCGCGGCCGGACACGCTCGACCGTGACGTGATCCGGCCCGCCCGCGCCCATCGCCGCACGCCTCGCCGAGCGTACGAACCGACCATGACTGCCTTTCGCGACTCGCTTGAACGCATTGCCTTCGACGCCGGCGCGGCGATCCTCGACGTGTACCGCGCCGGCCCCAACGTGGCCTACAAGGAAGATCATTCGCCCGTGACCGAGGCCGACGAGCGCGCCGAGGCGATCATCCTGCGCGGGCTGGCCGCCGCGTTTCCCGGCATCCCGGTGGTGGCCGAGGAAGCGGCGGCGGCGGGGCGCGTGCCCGACGTCGGCGGCGGCCGGTTCTTCCTGGTCGATCCGCTGGACGGGACGAAGGAGTTCATTGGCCGGCGCGACGACTTCACCGTCAATATCGCGCTGATCGAGCAGGGCGTGCCGGTGGCCGGCATCGTGCATGCGCCGGCGCTGCGCTGCGCCTACGTGGCCGTCGACGGCCGCGCCGAGAAGCTCGTGCTCGGCGCGGACCTGACCATCGAGACGCGCGAGTCGATCCACGCGCGCGCGCGCGGGGCGAGCCTGACGGCCGTGGTCAGCCGTTCCCACGGCAGCCCCGAAACCGAGGCGTTCCTCGCCGATCACGGCGTGACCGACCATGCGAGCGCGGGCTCGTCGCTGAAGTTCTGCCTGCTCGCGGAAGGCCGCGCGGACGTCTACCCGCGCTTCGGCCGGACCATGGAATGGGACACGGCGGCCGGCCACGCGGTGCTGGACGCGGCGGGCGGGACGGTGGTGCGCGTGGACGGCGCCCGGCTCGGCTACGGCAAGACGAACCAGCGCGGCGACAGCGATTTCGCCAATCCGCACTTCATCGCCTGGGCGGACGCGGCGTCCGTGGCGGCGCGCGCATGAGCGCGAGCCGGCCGCCGCGCCGCCGCCGTTACGGTGCCGGAATCCTGCGCGGGAACCCGCCGAACGGATCGGAGCCGGCATGGACCGCCTGACCTGCATCGGCATCTTCGTGGCCGCCGTGGACGAAGGCAGCCTGGCCGCCGCGGCGCGGCGCTTCGGATTGTCGGCCGCGATGGCGGGCAAGTACGTCAGCGCGATCGAGCGCGAGCTGAACGCGCGGCTGCTCCAGCGCACCACGCGGCGCCTGAGCCTGACCGATACCGGCCGCGTGTACTACGAGCGGTGCCGGCGCATCCTCGAGGCGTGGGAGCAGGCCAACCGCGAGGCCAGCGACGCGCACGGCACGGCGCGCGGCCTGATTCGCCTCGCGGCGCCCGTCACGTTCGGCGCGCTGCATCTCGGCGAGGTGCTGGCGCGCTACCTGGAGGCGCATCCGCACGTCAATCTCGAGGTGTCGCTGAGCGACCGCTACGTCGATCTGCTCGAAGCCGGCGTGGACCTCGCGATCCGGATCGGGCGGCTGCCCGACTCGGGGCTCGTCGCGCGCCGGCTCGCGCCGTGCCGGATGGTGATCTGCGCGGCACCGGCGTTCCTCGAGCGCCACGGCACGCCGCGCAGCCCCGACGATCTGCGGCAGGCGCCGCGCCTGACGTTCAGCGAGGCGGTGTCGGTGGGCGACTGGACGCTGACCGACGCGGCACAGCGCACGCACGTGATCGACGGACCATGCCGGCTGGCGGCCAACAACACGCAGATGCTGCTCGCCGCGGCCCGCGCCGGTGCCGGCGTGGCCTACGGGCCGAGCTTCGTGTTCGGCGAACCGATCGCGCGCGGCGAACTCGTCGAACTGCTGCCGGGCTTTCAGGCCGCCGAACTCACGATCCAGGCCGTGTTCCCGAGCGCGCGGCAGATGCCGGCGCGAGTGCGCCACCTGCTCGACCATCTGGCCGGCGCGTTCGGCGAGGGCGGGGCGCCGCCGTGGGATCGCACCATGCCGGCGCCCCCGGCGCGCGCCGCGGCCAAGCGCCGGCGCTGAGCGCGGCGTGGACGGGGCCGCTCATCCGGCCACGCCGAGCGGGTTCGAGATGCTCAGCTTCCATGCGCCGTCGCTGCCGCGCCGCATGACCTGCGTGGCCGTGCCGTGGTGGTCCGCGCATCGCCCGTCGGGCTGCGTCGTGCGCATCGTCCAGTCGAGCAGGACCAGCGCGACGTCGCCGCTCACCAGCGCGGGCCGCGCGCGGTTGAGGATCTGTGAGGCGCCGGCCCCCAGCAGCGCGGCGAACTGCTCGCGGATCGCGTCGCGCCCGTGCGCGACGGTCCGGCCGTCGGCCATGCGCATGAGCGCGTCGTCGCGGAACAGATCGAGCAGGCGGTCGAGGTCACCGTCATTGAAGGCGGCGTCGAAGGCGACGGGGACCTGCTCCGGGGTCCGGCACGCGGTCGGATCGCCGGGATCGCCAGGATCGCCGGAGTCGCCGGAGTCGCCGGACGGCGCGAGCGCCTCGACGAACCGGCCGATCGCCGCCGCGACCTCGCGCGGCGCTTCGAGCGGCGACAGATGGCCGACGCCCGGCAGCACCTGCAGGCGCGCACCGGGAATCCACGGCAGCAGCGCCCGGCGCAGCGTGTCCACCGGATCGACGCGATCGTGTTCGCCGGCGATCACGCACACCGGCACGTCGATCGCCGCGACCTCGGCCGCCAGGTCCTCGCGCATCGCGGCGTTCGGCCAGGCCTCGCGGGCCGGCGCCGCGCCGCGCAGGCTGTCGGCGATCACCTGCTCGCGCAGCGCGGGCGCGAGGCGGGTGGCGGTGAGGACGTGGTCGAGCACCCACGCCACCGATTCGCGCGTGTCGTAGGCGGCCAGCAGCGCGGCCCGCTCCGCGTCGGGCAGGTGCGTCGCCACGGGCGGCGACGGCGCCACCAGCACCAGGCCGCGCAATCCGCGCGGCCGGCGCGAGGCCAGCAGTTGCGCGACCTTGCCGCCCATCGAATGGCCGACGAGGACGAACTCGCGCAGGCCGAGCGCCTCGATCACGTCGGCCGCGTCGTCGGCCAGGTCGGCGATCGCGTAGCCGCGCGCCGGCGCGGACGAATCACCCCAGCCGCGATGATCGGGGGCCACGGTGCGATACCGGTCCGACAGCTCGGCGGCCACCCCGCACCACGTGCGCGACGAGCCGCCCCAATAATGCAGGAACACGAGCGCCGGCTCGTCCCGTTCCTGCCCCTGCCCTGGTTCCCGTACGCGGACGTGGATCCGCGCGCCTCGGGTGGAAATGTCCATCGTGATGTTCCCTCGCTGCGTATGCGCCGTGGCGCGTGACTGGCGGGTCCGGCCATCGTCCGGACCCCTGGAGGGATCTTAGGTTTCCCGGCGCCGCCTGATAATGGCCGCGCCGCGATCGGCAGCCGATCACGCGGTGATCGAATCGCGGCGCCGGCCTGCCGGGTGCGTTACAGCGCCGGCCGCAGCCCCCGCACCGGGCTCACGTCCTCGAGCAGCGAGGCGAGATGCAGGATCGTCGCCTCCGCCAGCCAGCTGCCCACCAGCTGCACGTTGATCGGCAGTCCTTCGCGGCTGGTGCCGAAGCGCATCGACAGGCCGGGCAGCCCCGTCAGGTTGAGCGGCACCGTGGCGCCCTGCAGGTAGGTCGCGTCCACGGTCCGGCCGTTGATGGTGAACTCGGTCTGGCCGTGCCGATGCGCCGGGATCGGCAGCACCGGCGTGAGCAGCGCGTCGTAGCGCGAAAAGTAATCGGCATAGCCGTCGCGCAGCCGCTCGGCCGCCTGCTCGGCCTCGACGTAGTCGCGCATCGACGTCTCCGGCGCGGCGAGCATGGCCTTCGCCATCAGGTAAAGCTCGTCGTCGCGACGGCCGGCGGTGGCTTCCGCGAACGCCGGCTTCATCTCCATCACGTGCAGGCGATTGAACACGTCGAGCGCGAAGTCGCGTTCGAGCGCGGGAATCCGCACCGGCTCCACGATGCAGCCGAGGCTTTCGAGCGCGGCGGCGGCGGCCTGCACGGTGGCGCCGACCTCGGCGTCGATCGGGCCGAAGCCGGGCTCGACCAGCCAGCCCACGCGCAGCGGGCGCCGCGGCGCGCGGCCGAGCCCGAGATCGGCGCCGGCCTGCGCGGTGCTGGTGGCGAACGCGTCCTGACCATCGGCGCCGGCCAGTTGCGAGTAGGCGAGCGCGAGATCGCGCACGCTGCGCGCCATCGGGCCCACGTGCCAGAAGCGGCGCGGCGCGCGCGGCCAGATGCCCGTCATCGGCACGCGTCCGTGGGTGGCCTTCAACGCGACGATGCCGGTTTGCGCCGCCGGCCCGCGCACGGAGATCGCCAGATCGGTGCCGAGCCCGAGCGGCGACATGCCGGCGGCGATGGCGGCCGATTCGCCGCCGCTCGAACCGCCCGGCGTGCGTTCGAGGTTCCACGGGTTGTTCGAGCGGCCCGTGAGCAGGTTGTCGCTCTCGATCCAGTACGAGAACTCGGGCAGGTTCGTCTTGGCGAGCAGGATGGCGCCCGCCTGCTTCAGGCGCGCCACGCTGGTGGCGTCGGCGTCGGGCACGCGGCCCTGGAAGATCGGCGAGCCGCGCTGGGTCGCCACGCCGGCCGTGTCGATCGAATCCTTGGCGGTGAACGGCACGCCGTGCAGCGGACCGAGCGCACGGCCGGCCAGCACGGCCGCTTCCGCTGCCCGGGCGGCCTCCAGCGCGCCGTCGGCCACGGTGACGATCGCGTTCACTTGCGGGTCGACCGAGGCGATCCGGTCGAGATGCGCCTGCATGACCTCCACCGGCGAGACTTCGCGGGTGCGAATCAGTTCGGCCAGCCGGGTTGCGTCGTGATGGATGAGTTCGGAATTCATGGGTTGCCTCCTGGGGCGGGGACGAGCGTGACGGATCACGGCTCGGGTTCATGTTTAACTAACATTAGTTAGGCAAGGAAATCAAAAAAAAGCGACCGTGCGGCACCGCGTCGTCGCCATCGCCTTGTGCCTACCTAACGTTTGTTAGTCTACACTCTAAGCACGATGGCGCGTCGCGTCAACAGGCGTTTTTGCGAAAGTTGTCGTCGCGAGGCCGTCGGCGGTCGCGCATGCCGTTGGCGGGAGCACTGTCCGTCGTCCACGTGGCGATGGCACGAAACATGACCATATACGTCATTTGAGACTCATCGGAACCGGGCCAGAATTCACTCACCGCATCACCACCTGACCCAACACGGAGAGAAATCATGACGCAAACCCATCAAGGCACGGCACTGATCACGGGGGCTTCCTCGGGGATCGGCGCGGTCTACGCCGATCGGCTCGCGCGGCTCGGCTACGACCTGATCCTGGTCGCACGCGATCGCGAACGGCTCAACGACGCCGCGCGCCGCATCACCGACGCGACGCAGCGCAACGTGGAAATCCTCGCGGCCGACCTGAACGACCGCGCTGGCCTGGCGGCCGTGGAGGAACGGCTGCGGCGCGACGCGAGCATCACGCTGCTCGTCAACAACGCCGGCGTGGGCACGCACAAGCCGCTGCTCGACAGCGACGTCGACGACATGACCCGCATGATCGAGCTGAACGTCACGGCGCTCACGCGCCTGACCTACGCGGCCGTGCCGGGCTTCGTCGCGCGCGGTCGCGGCGCGCTGATCAATATCGCCTCGATCGTCGCGATCGCGCCGGAGACGCTGAACGGCGTGTATGGCGGCAGCAAGGCGTTCGTGCTCGCGCTGAGCCAGTCGCTGCATCACGAGCTGGCCGACAAGGGCGTGCGCGTGCAGGCGGTGCTGCCCGGCGCGACGGCCACCGATTTCTGGCGGACGGGCGGCCTGCCGGTCGAGCATCTGCCGAAGGAGATCGTGATGTCTGCCGACGCGATGGTCGATGCCGCGCTGGTCGGCTTCGAGCGCGGCGAGCTGGTGACGATTCCGTCGCTGCACGCCGGCGAGGAATGGGATGCCTACGAGGCGGCGCGGCAGACGATGGCGCCGCATCTGTCGAGCGACGTGCCCGCGCCGCGCTACGCGGCGGCGCGCTGAGGCGGGGCGGCGACACGCGCCGTCGCGTCGGAACGTATCGAAACCATCAAGGACAACGGATCATGAATCTCAGCGGAAATACCATCTTCATCACCGGCGGCACGTCGGGCATCGGACGCGCGCTGGCCGAGGCGTTCCATCGGCGCGGCAACCAGGTGATCATCGCGGGGCGCCGCCGTGCGCTGCTCGACGAGATCGCGCGGGCCAACCCCGGCATCGACACGGTGGAGCTCGACATCGGCGACGCGGCCGGCATCCGGCGCGCGGCGCAGCAGGTGATCGAACGGCATCCGTCGCTGAACGTCGTCATCAACAACGCCGGCATCATGCCGTTCGACGACGCGGCCGGCGCGCTCGACGACGAGCAGGCGGTGCGCCTCATCGATACCAACCTGCTCGGCACGGTGCGCGTGAGCGCGGCGTTCATCGAGCACCTGAAGCGGCAGCCGGCGTCGTACCTGATCAACAACAGCTCGGTGCTGGCCTACGTGCCGCTCGCGCCGACCGCGCTGTATTCGGCGACCAAGGCGGCGATCCACTCCTACACGCTGTCGCAGCGTTTCGCGTTGCGCGACACGGGGGTGACGGTGCTCGAGATCGTGCCGCCCTGGGTGGATACCGATCTGGTCCGCAAGAGTGGCGACCCGCGCGCGATGCCGCTCGACGCATTCATTGCCGAACTGCTCGCGCGGCTGGAGGCGGCCGAACACGAGGTGGTGGTGGAAGCGGCGCAGGCGTTTCGCGACAACGCCGGCCCGAACGAGCACGGGTTCGTCGCGCAGTTCAATCAGGCGGTGGTCGAGAATCCGATTCCGGTGGCGTGAGCGGGACGGCGCCCTGCGGCGCGGCGGGGAACGCGAGGGCGGCGGTTCCCCGGCCCGTTCCAGCGCGCCGCTTGCTGCGCTGGCTGCGTGCCGGTCGGCCCGCAGTCGCCGGCACCCGTCGAGACGAGCGCGCCCGCCGCGCCGACGCCTGACATCGTCCGTGCCTCACCGCGCCGCGGCCGCGTCGATCTCCTGAAACCGCTGGAACGCGCCGAGCAGACGCGCGCGCAGCGCCGCCAGCGCCGGATCGCGACGATCGCGCGGCCGCGCGATCTCGACAGGGAACGCATCCTCGACGCGCCCCGGGTTCGCCGCCAGCAGCAGCACGCGGTCGCCGAGATACAGCGCCTCGTCCAGATCATGCGTGACGACCACGGCCGCCGTCGCGCGGCGCCGCACGACGTCGAGCAGCAGCGTCTGCAGCCGCATGCGCGTGAGCGCGTCGACGGCACTGAACGGCTCGTCGAGCAGCAGCAGGTCCGGCTCGCCGAACAGGCCGCGCGCGATCGCGGCGCGTTGCGCCATGCCGCCCGACAGCGCGGCCGGCAATGCATGCGCCGCGCCGTCGAGCCCGACCTCGGCGAGCAGTTGCGCCACCTGCGGCGAGCGCCCGCCGCGCGCGCCGGCCGCGAAGCCGACGTTGTCGGCCACCGACAGCCACGGCAGCAGCCGCGGCTCCTGGAAGATCACGCCGATGCGCGCCGACGGCCCGTGGAGCGGCGCGCCGTCGAGCCGGACGCTGCCGTGATGGTCGGCGTCGAGCCCGGCCACGATCCGCAGCAAGGTGCTCTTGCCGCAACCGCTCGGCCCGACCACGCAGACGATCTCGCCGCGCCCGACCCGCAGGTCCACGCCGGCCAGCACGACGCGATCGCCGTAGCGCTTGCGGACCCCGCGCGCGTCGAGCAGCGGCGCCGCGCTCATCGGGCCGCCTTGCGCGTCGCGCCGTCGAAACCGTCGCGCCAGTCGAGCCAGCGCGCCTCGATGCGGCGCATTGCGCCGTCGCTGAGCTTGCCGAGCAGCGCGAGCAGCAGGATCGCGCCGAACACGAGGTCCGGCCGCCCGGTCTCGCGCCCGTCGCTGAGCAGGAAGCCGAGCCCGCGCGTGGCCGCGATCAGCTCGGCGGCCACCATGAACATCCAGGCAAGGCTCAGGCCGGTGCGCAAGCCGGTGACGATCTGCGGCAACGCGGCCGGCAGCAGGATCCGGCGAAACAGCGCGAACGGGCCGAGCCGATAGACGGCGCCGAGTTCGACGAGCTTGCGGTCCACGCCGCGAATCCCGGCCACCACGGCCAGATGCACGGGGAAGAACGCGCCGATCGCGATCAGCGTGATCTTCGGCGCCTCGTCGATGCCAAGCCAGAGCAGCAGCACCGGCACCCAGGCGAGCGACGGGATCGCGCGCAGCGCCTGGAAGCTCGGCTCGAGCAGCGCGTCGATGCGGCGGCTCAGGCCCATCGCCGCGCCGATCGCGAGCGCGAGCCCGGAGCCGGCCGCGAAGCCGAGCGCCACCCGCAGCGTGCTCGCGCCGACGTGGCGCAGCAGGCGCGCGGCGCCCATCCGTTCGAGCGTGGCGACGATCTCGCTCGGCGCGGGCACCAGGTGATCGGGCAGCCAGCCGGCACGCACCGCGAGTTCCACCAGCGCGAGCGCCGCGAACGGCAGCGCGATGCCGGCCACGCGCCAGGCGCGCAGCGGGTCGCGGCGCGCCGCGTGTGCTGCGCGTGCCGACGCACCGCCGCGTTCATGCGGCGCTTCGTGCAGCGGCTCATGCAACGCGCCGCGCGCCGAAGCCGCGAGCGCGCCGTCGCGGGAGGCCGGTTCGCGCATTGCCGCCGGCCCGCCTTCAGTGCGACGCCGCGACGAGCGGGCGCGCGAACGACGGATCGACCAGCGCGTCGACGATCCTCGCCGGATCGACGCCGGGCTTCACGAGCTGCTCGTCGGTCAGCACCGGCGCGGCGGCCTTCAGCGCGGCGCGCTGGGTGTCGCCCGGCACCGGGTCGCTGAAGTCGTTGCGCTGCAGCTGCAGCTTCGCGACCGGCAGCGACACCTTCGATTCGTCGGCGACGATCCGCGCGGTGTCGTCCGGATGCGCGATGATCCACAGCCGCGCCTTCTCGTACACCTTCAGCACGCGCGTGACGGCCTGCGGATACTGGCTCGCGAATGCCTCGCGCACGTTCAGGAAGCCGTAGGTGTTGAAGCCGACGTTGCGGTAGAGCAGGCGCGCGCCGTCGTCCACCTGCGCGGCGGCCATGTGCGGATCGAGTCCGGCCCAGGCGTCCACCTGGCCGTTGGCGAGCGCGGTGCGTCCGTCCGGGTGCTGCAGGTTCACGAGTTCGACGTCGTCGCGCGTGAGGCCCACGGTGTGCAGCGCGCGCAGCGTGAACAGGAACGGATCGGTGCCGCGCGTCGCGGCGATCTTTTTGCCCTTCAGCTCGGCGAGCGTGTGGATCGGCGAATCCTTGCGCACCACCAGCGCGGTCCATTCGGGCCGCGAGAATACGTAGACGGCGCGGATCGGGTTGCCGTTGGCGCGGCCGAGCACGGCCGCGAGGCCGGCCGTCGAGCCGAAATCGACGGCGCCGCTGTTCAGGTATTCGAGCGCGCGATTGCTGCCGAGGCTCAGCACCCAGCGAATCGCCGTGTGGTCCGGCTTGAACGCGTCGTCGAGCCAGCCGAAATGGCGGATCACGAGGCTTTCGGGCGAGTAGTAGGCGTAGTCGACGCGAATCTCGGCCGGCGCGGCCGGTTCGGCCGCCTGCGCGGGGATCGGGACGAGGCCGGCGGCGGTGGCGAGCGCGGCGATGCTCAGGGCCGCGTGATGGAGCACATGCAGCACGCGGGGCCAGGACAGCTTCATCGGGTGGTCTCCGGGGGGCGGCGTCGCGCCGCGAAATGATCGGGTTGACCTTTCAATCTACGCAACCGCGCGCGATTCGCTAACCAAGAAATCATCGATTGGAAAGCGCGCCGGCTGCTAAGGGCACGGCCCGGCAAGCTTCGCGGCGGCGCGGTATCGTGTGCGCTTCGCCAACCCCACGCCGCGCGCGCGGCGATCGACCATGACCCGCAACCGACAACTGCATCTGGGCGCCTTCATGCGGCCGGTGAGCCTGCACACCGGCGCGTGGCGCCATCCCGATGCGTGGCCCGACGCGAACTTCAATCTCGCGCACCTGAAGCGCAGCGTGCAGACGCTGGAGCACGCGAAGTTCGACGCGTTCTTCATGGCCGACCATCTCGCGGTGCTGAACATGTCCACGGCCGCGCTCAAGCGCAGCCATACGGCGACCTCGTTCGAGCCGCTCACGCTGCTGTCCGCGCTGGCGATGGCGACCGAGCGGATCGGCCTGGTCGCCACCGCGTCCACCACGTTCGACGCGCCGTACCACGTGGCGCGCCGCTTCGCCTCGCTCGATCACCTGAGCGGCGGGCGCGCGGGCTGGAACCTCGTGACGACGTCGAACCCCGATGCCGCGCTGAACTTCGGGCTCGACGAACACATGGAGCACGACGCGCGCTACCGCCGCGCGCGCGAGTTCTTCGACGTGGTGACGGGGCTCTGGGACAGCTGGGCCGACGACGCGTTCGTGCGCGACGCCGCGAGCGGCCTGTACTTCGAGCCGGAGAAGCTGCACGTGCTCGGCCATCGCGGCGAGCACTTCTCGGTGCGCGGGCCGCTCAACATCGCGCGGCCGGTGCAGGGCTGGCCGGTGGTGGTGCAGGCGGGCTCGTCCGAGGCGGGCCGCCAGCTCGCGGCCGAGACCGCCGAGGCTGTGTTCACGGCGCAGCCGTCGCTGGCGGCCGGCAAGCGTTTCTATGCCGACGTGAAGGGCCGGCTCGACCGGCTCGGGCGGCCGCGCGAGCACCTGAAGATCCTGCCGGGCGCGTTCGTGGTGGTCGGCGATTCGGTGGCCGAGGCGCGCGAGAAGCGCGCGTTCCTCGACACGCTGGTGCATGACGACAGCGGGTTCGCGTCGCTGTCGATCGCGCTCGGCCACGACGTGTCCGGCTTCGATCCGGACGGGCCGCTGCCGGCGGTGCCCGAGAGCAACGCGAGCCACACCTCGCGGCAGCGCGTGCTCGAGATGGCGGCCGAGGGGCTGACGGTGCGCGAGCTGGCGCGGCGCGTGGGCGGCTACTCGGGGCTGCAGTTCGTGGGCACGCCGGCGACGATCGCCGACGAGATGCAGCAGTGGCTGGAGGAGGAGGGCTCGGACGGCTTCAACGTGATGTTCCCGTACCTGCCGGGCGGGCTCGACGACGTCGCGCTGAAGGTCGTGCCCGAACTGCAGCGGCGCGGGATCTTCCGGCGCGAATACGAAGGCACGACGCTGCGCGAGCATCTGGGGCTGCCGCGCCCCGACAACCGGTTCTTCGCGCGCTGAACGCGAGGCAGGCGGCCGGCCCGCGCGACGCGCGGCGGCGGAGACAAAAAAGACGGCGCAACCGACATCGACCGGCCGCGCCGTCCCGGGTTCGCCGCGCGGCGTTCAGCGCGTGCGCCCGCGCCCGAGGAACGATGCCTGCGCGGCCGGTTCGTCGAACACGCGCACCGGCGGGATCGCGCCGCGGAACTTCTCCACCTCGCAGATCACGGTCTGCGCCGAGGTGGCCTGCGCGAGCTTCGAGGTCGCGATGCTGGTGGTCAGCACGTTGACGTCGCCGTAGCGGCAGAGCGTGTTCGCGCGGCGCGGATCGGCCGGATCGTACCAGCCGCCCTCGCTGATCCGGATCACGCCGGGCATGATGTCGTCGGTGACCCGGATGCCGACCAGGATCTGGCCGCGATCGTTGTAGGCGCGCGCGATGTCGCCGCTCTTGAGGCCGCGCGCGGCCGCGTCCTTCGGGTTCATCCAGCACGGCTCGCGCCCGCCCACCGCGTAGACCTCGCGCAGCGCGGTGCCGCACAGTTGCGAGTGCAGCCGGTAGTTCGGATGGATCGCCGCGACGTGCAGCGGAAAGCGCGCGGTGGGGCCGCCAAGCCGCTCGACCGGTTCCATCCAGGTCGGATGCGGCGGGCAGTCGTCGTAGTGCATCTTCTCGATCGTCTTCGAGTAGATCTCGAACTTGCCCGACGCCGTGCCGAGCGCGTTGAGCAGCGGATCCGCGCGGAAGTCGGCATAGGCGACGTAGTCGGTCGGCCCCTTGGCGAGCGGGAACGCGAGCGGCGCGTCGCTCTCCCAGAACACGTCGAACACCGGCATCTCCATGCCCTTGGCGCGCGCCACCAGCCGGCCTTTCTCGTAGAAGCTGCGAATCCAGTCCATCTCGGTCAGGCCTTCGGTGAACGCGTCGCGCCGGTCGATCTTCGCGCAGATGTCCGCGAAGATGTCGTAGTCGGAGCGCGCCTCGTAGAGCGGCTCGACCACCTTCTTCATCGGCACGATGTGGCTCAGCGCGAAGTCGCCCACCTGCTCGATGTCGTTGCGCTCGTAGGAGGTGGTGACGGGCAGCACGATGTCGGCGTGGCGGGCGCTGGCCGTCCACTGGAAATCGTGGACGATGAAGGTCTCGACCTTCTTCCACGCCTGCACCATCTCGTTGCGGTCCTGGTGATGCGCGAACGGATTGCCGCCCGCCCAGTAGACGAGCTTGACGTCCGGGTAGGTGACCTTGCCGCCGTTGTAGTCGATCGTCATGCCCGGGTTGCGCAGCATCTCCACCACGCGCGCGACCGGAATCGCCGGGCCCTGCTCGTCGAGGCAGTACGACGAGGTGTTGCCGGGCGTGCAGCCGGGCTTCAGCTCCTTGATCGTGCTGCCGTCGGTCATGCCGGGCAGGCTCGGCGAGGTGTGGGTGGGCACCCCGGCGTTGTAGTGGTAGGCGTGGCCGAAGCCGCCGCCCGGCAAGCCGATCTGGCCCAGCATCGCCGCCAGCGTGACGAGCATCCACGGCACCTGCTCGCCGTGGTGCTGGCGCTGCGTCGACCAGCCGAGCGCGAGCATGGTGCGGTGCGCGGCGAACGTGTGCGCGAGCTCGCGCAGCCTGGCGGCGTCGATGCCGCAGATCTTCGCGGCCCATTCGGGTGTTTTCGGCGTGCCGTCGGTGGCGCCCGTCAGGTATTGCGCGAATTCGTCGAAGCCCGTGGTGTAGCGCTTCAGGAACGCCTCGTCGTGCAGCTTTTCGGTGTAGAGCGCGTGGGCGATGCCGAGCATCATCGCGACGTCGGTCTGCGGGCGCGGCGCGATCCATTCGCCGTCGAGCAGCTTGCAGGTCTCGGTGCGCATCGGGTCGATGCAGATCACCTTGATGCCGGCCGCCTTCGCCGTCTTGATCAGGTCGAAGTAGTTGTGATCGGGCACGAGCCAGCCGATCTGGCAGGTGTTGAGCGGGTTGCAGCCCCACAGCACCAGCACCTGCGTGTGCTTCGCGATCACCGGCCAGGTCGTGCATTGATCGACCACGCCGGCCGAGCCCACCACGTAGGGCAGCACGGCCGAGGCGGCGGCGTCCGAATAGTTGCTCAGCGAGCTCGTGAAGCCGCCGTACAGCTTGAGCATGCGCCAGAGCAGCACGCGGCAGCTGTGCAGCTTGCCGGTGCTTTTCCAGCCGTAGGAGCCCGCGTAGATCGCCGGGTTGCCGTGCGCCTTGCGCACGCGGTCGAGCTCGCCCGCCACCAGCGCGATCGCGCGCTCCCAGCTCACGCGCACGAAATCGCCGGTGCCGCGGCCGTCCGGATCGGCGCCGGGGCCGTGCTCGAGCCAGGCGCGGCGCACCATCGGGTATTTGATGCGGGTCGGCGAATAGATCGAATCGCGCATGCCCTGCAGCATCGGGGTGGGATGCGGGTCGCCTTCCCACGGCGTGACGCGGTCGAAGCGGCCGTCGCGCACGCGCGCGCGGAAGATGCCCCAGTGGCAGGCCGACAGCACCATGCGGTCCGGCGCCCGGGCTTGCGCGCCGCGGCTGAACGGCGAGGCACCGAGCGCGCCCAGCGCGGCCAGGGCGGAGGCGCTCCTGATGAAGGCGCGCCGGTCGAGAGTCGGGTGTGGCTTGGGCGTGACGGCAGACATCGGATACTCCTAGAAAGGGCGCTCGCCCGGCGCGCCGTGCATCGTCGCGGCCGGCGGCAGGCATGAGAGGAAGGCGTCCAGCAGGGTGACGAGCTCGCCGTAGGGGCCGGTGTCGTGGCGCGCGGCCAGCGCGCGCGCGATGTTCGGCACCCAGCCGCGCAAGCGTGCCGCCAGTTGATCGGCCAGCACCGGTTTTTGCTGGCGCAGCGCCTCGGCCAGCGCGGCGAGTTCGAGCCCGAGATGGTCGGGCGGCTCGTGGCAGGTGCCGTCCACCGCGACGTCCAGCTCGCGCAGGACCGCCTGCATTTCCAGGAACGGCGTGCGGTAGCGGCCCGGGCCTTCGCCCGCGTGCGCGCTCTCGTAGAGCGGGATCGTGTCGGGGCCGGCCACGCCCTCGAACAGCCGCACGAAGTGATGGCCCATGCGGGCCGCCGCGCGCTCGGGCGGCGGCTCGCGCAGGAAGCGCGAGAGCGCCTGGGCCGCGGCCGGCTGGCCGAGCGCGCGGCCGAGGTCGAGCAGGAAGTGGTGCAGCGTGTCGTTGCGAAGGATCTCGATCGTCGCGGCGTCGAGCGGCGCCAGCAGCAGGCGGCCGAACCAGCCGGCCACGGCCGCCGCCGCCTCGCGTTCGTCCGCGCGGGCCGGCGGTCCGTTGGTGGCGGGGTTCATGGCTTCGCCCCCGCGGCCGGCGCCGTGTCCCGGGCGTGGTTCTGGACGTAGCTGAGCAGCATGCGGTACTGGTCGTCGGTGAGCGACGTGTAGCGGCGCATGCCGCCGAGCGTGCCGACCCACTGGTTGGCCGAGAACTGCTGCGGCTGAGGCAGCGAGTGGCAGGCCGCGCAGGTGCCGTTCAGCAGCGCCGACGAGTAGTGCCAGAGATTCGCGAGGCTGGTGTTGAGATCGGCGCCGTCGATCCAGGCCGTGAGCTTGACCGGCGTCCATTCGGTGCCGGTGTCCGCGTCGGCCTGGGCGGCGCCGCGTTCGAGGCCGGCCGTGGCCGTGTCGTCGAGCAGCGCCGACATGATCCGCTTGCCGCGGCGCGCGTAGATCACCGACGTGACGCCGGCCGGCTGCCAGCCGTCCAGCTCGACCTGCAGCGTGTTGCCGTCGCGCTTGAGCACGTGCAGCGCGGCCGCGGCCAGCAGCTTGCCGTGGCTGCCGTCCGGGCGGCCGACCGCCGCCGCCTCGGTGAAGAGCGGCTTGGTGGCCGTCACGTAGAGCGTGTCGGCCCGGGCGACCTCGGCCTGCGGCGAGGCCGGCAGCGGCGAAGCGTCGTGCCGGATCGGGATCATCACCACCTTGTCGGTACGGTTCGGCTCGGGCTGGCCCGGGGCCGGGCGGTCCACGCCCGGGATCGTCTTCAGGTAGGTGGCCATCGCCCAGAGGTCGCGCGTGGGCAGCTGCCGCGTGTTCTGCACGACCTCGGCCATGTCGCCGCCGGCCGTCTTGCCGAGCGGGCTGACGCCCGTCTTCAGGTAGTTGACGATCGAGGCGGCGGCCCAGAAGTTGATGCCCGTGTCGCTCTGCGTGATGTTCGGGAAATAGCCCTTGCCGTCCGGCGCCGGGCCGCCGGCGAAGCGCTCGCCGCTTTCGATCACGCCCATCACGTTGCGCGGCGAATGGCATTCGGCGCAATGGGCCGCGCCTTCCACCAGATAGCGGCCGCGCGCCACCAGCTGGTCGTGGATCGAGGGCGTGCTGCCGAGCGACGGCGGCGTGGCGGGCGCGGGGCCGCCGCCGTCGAGCGGCTTGCCGTCCAGGAACGCGAGCCGCCAGATGCCCACGCCGCGCCGCAGGTTGTACGGGAACGCGAGCTGGTGGTCGGGCGCCTTGCCCGGCACCGGCGGCAGCGTCTTCAGATAGGCGAACAGGTCGCGCACGTCGTCGGCGCTCAGGCGCTGATACGAGGTGTAGGGGAACGCCGGATAGAGATTCCGGCCGTCGGGGCCGACGCCTTCGCGCACCGCCCGTGTGAATTGCGCCAGCGTCCAGCGGCCGATGCCGTCGCGGCGATCGGGGGAGATGTTCGGCATGATGAACTTGCCGAACGCGGTGTCGAGCGCCTTGCCGCCGCCGAGCATCAGCAGGTTGTGGCGAGCCGGGCTCGCGTGGCAGGTCGCGCAGTCGCCGGCCACGAAGATCACGCGGCCGTTGACGAGATCGGCCGGGCCGGGGCTCGCGACGTTGCGGGTCGGATGCGTCAGCGACCAGGTCCACGGCGAGCTCAACACCAGGAAGCCGCCCACGCCGAGCACGATGGCGGCCGCGATGCCGATGGCAACGCGCTTGTGCGTTCTGGATGACAGTGTTGGCTTCGGCATCTCGATTCCCCCGTGTGCGGCGCGTCCTTGGTATGTGGTCTCTCATGAGACACCGGGTGGTATCGGGCCGGATTGACTCGGGTCAAGCCGGACGGCGCGGCGGGAGGGGCGGAAGCGGATTGTGGCGCGGAAAAACGGCGGGGGGTTGCGGTAGCGTAATCGGCCGGCGGGTTCTCAGGAGAGCGAACGGAGGTGTTGTTCGAGCGCAAGACGGGTTTGGTGGCGGGGTGTGAATGGCGAACGGGCGGGGAGGCGGGGAGGTGGCCGGCGCGGCTATGATGCCGGCGGTGGTGGAACGCGGTTCCCCGATTTACCCATGGAGGAGATGGCCATGCGTATGGCAGCGGTTTGGATGATCGTGCTACTGGCGCTTGCCGTGCATGACACGGCGACTGCGCAGTCCCGCTTGCCGGACAGCGAGCCGACGCTGTGTGACGAGGGCGAGGACGTGTATTTCAGCTGCCCGCTGGAAAACGGCAAGACGGTTTCGGTCTGCGCCAAGGGCAATACGAGCCCCGCGCGCGGTTACGTGAGCTATCGATACGGCACCGCGGGCGACGTCTTTGCCTTTCCGAGCGAGCATGTTCCGCCTGCGAAGCTGGCGGGCATCACCGACGTTTCCGAAGGCAGCATCCGCGGCCTGCATCTGAAATTTGCGAAGGGGCCGTATACCTACATCGTGTCGTCCGTTTCTCCGGGCGGCGTGTATGTGCTGAAGCACGACACCGTGGTGTTCGACCAGGCGTGCCGCGCCTCGGCAGACAAGCACTTCGCGAACGCGGTGTTCGACGGGATCGACCCAGCGCCGCTGACGAAGGCCGATCGGCATTGAAGGCCGTCGTCAGTGGCGAGGGCGCGGCGGCTTCAACTGCCGTCGAAGCTGTCCAGCCCGAATTTCTCGCCCTGCTTGATGCCGAAGTCGGCCTCGTTGCTGATGGGCGTAAAGCCGTTGTCGAACTCGCAGGTCTTGGTCGCGATCAGCTTGTCGTTGCGGAACACGCCGATCTCGGGCGGCTGCACCGCATTGGAGACGACGTAGGTATAGGCGCCGTTGCTGAAGGTCAGATGCTTGCCGATCCCGTCGCGGAAATGATTGACGGTGAGGATATGGAATACATCGCCCGGCGCGGCTTGCGAGGCCGGAAACCTGAACGCCGAAGCGGCATCGTGGCCGTAGCGATACTGCACGTAGCCGCTGTCGGCGGCGCTATTGTCCTTGGCGCAGACCGAAGCGTAGTCCTTGCTGTGCTCGATCTTGCAGGAGAAGTAGATCGTCTCGTCGCTGCCGCACAGCGAGTGCGGTCGGAAATTCTCACCGTGGGCGCTCGGTGCGACGGCGCAGGCAGCAAGTAATGCTGTCATTGCCGGCAGCGTTAGCGCATCAATCATCGAGACGCATGCCGTAGTCGTGTGTAATCGATGGTGGCGATGCATAACACTCTTTTAGTGCGTGACGTCTGCGCTTTGTAGCCATGCTTCGATAGGCGGTTTTCCGGAGCGCTCATAGCGGATATGCAGCCAGCCGCCGTTTCCTGTGCCAATGATCGTGACGTGATCTCCGCGAATCAGATAGCCATGATGGACGCTGCCCACCGACGGTTGCGCGAATAGCTGGGCGCGTTCCGATTTCACGGTTGCCGGTTGACCTCCGTCGACGGGGGGAGGCTGCTGCGTTGTCTTATTCGACGGTGTTGGGTTATCGGTCCGACTCAGTGCAGCCTCGATCTGGGAGTAATAACGCTGATTTGTGGCGCTGGGCGGATCGCATGCTTTCAAATTATCAAGACCGAGAGCCACGTCAATCAATGATTTGATGTCGTGATTTTGAGAGACGCTAAATCGAGTCCATACGTCTTTGGCTGTGGGTTTCGATATGTCACTCACCAATTTTGATTTTCCGGAGCCCAAGGCATCGTGCCATCCGTTCCCCGTAGGATCCCATTCGCCGCCGCATATATCGCCCGAATCATCTCGCACCACGCAACCTGTAGCGGTATCGAGAATCGGACAGAATTGTCGACTGGTAGTGGTTGATTTGCCGCTCTCGTCCGCGTCGAGCACACCGTTGCGGGTCAAATTAAGTGCGATATACCGGCCGTCTGCAGATATCGCATGCTTGATCGGTAGAGAAAAAATAACGCCGCCATCTGTAGTGAGTGCTTCGTCGGGCACGACTCGGGAACGAGTACCTGCTGCGCTTATGAATGTGAGGTGTGTCCAGCCTGGGCCGAATAATTTTGCTAAATCGGGTGCGACGGGGTCGGAAAAAACTAACTGAGAGTGGTTTGCAAAATTCAGAACAGTCGAATTATCTGCGCACCATGCGCTACCTGTTGAGAGCAGTGCGCAAACGAATGCTGAAAAACGAGCGATCGTGTGTTTATTCATTGCAGAGCTGCCTTTAGAGCGTTGTAACGGGCGGGTGCTACAGACTCATGATTCGAGACGGCCATGCGGCGCGTTTGCCCATAATTGTCGGATAGTGCGCTTTCCAGCGTCGCACGGGATGCCCCCCATTCATTCGGATTGCGTGATGCAGTCGGATGAGCCGCGTACAGGCGATCAAGCGACGCACCGAGATCGTCGCTCACGAAAGCAGGACGATTCACACTTTGATCAAGCACCGCTGCTCGTCCCACATCACCTTGAAGATATTCGCCGATCGTATAGTTGTAACCGGTCGGCTTCGTGGATAAGTCTTTGCGAAGACGTTTGACGAAATCAGTGATTTGCAGTTTTTGATATCGCAAATCTGAGATGGCATGTGCGAGTGCGGCAACCGCGGGGTTGGGCAGATACTGATGATTGGTATTTTCGTTGCAGCCTTTTCGAATCTGGTCTCGCAAGTCAGTGCCTGTCATGACTCGACCGCTCGTCACGTCTGGGTGCGTGAATGACAGTGTTGCATCATCGCCGGTACCTTCCACCGCCCATCCGCAACGCGCGAATAGCTCTTGGTAAGCCGTTTCATTCTCGGCGCGAAAATCCGCAATCTGCTTCGCGAGTTCTCCTTTGCTGTTATCGGGACGCATTGTCTTCTGCATGGCGCCCGCCGTAACGACCTGATCGTCATATGACTGTACGGTATCGAGCTTCCCCTCATTAGGCGCCATCGCAGCAATGATTCGCTGCTCGCTTGCAGTCATCTCTCCGCTGGCCAACATGGCCTGGAGCGCGGGTGCGTTCGCGAGTGTCATGGTGCCCCAATAACATGGCCCATAGTGGCCATTCCAACGGACTACCTGGACTTTTTTATCGAGGCAGCATCCACACTCACATGTGCCCGGATTCAAGAAATTGCCGACGAGCCCCAGCGGATGCAGGTGATACACGGTGGCCGACGCCGGGAACTTGCCAACCGAACTCACGCCGCTCCAGAACCGCAGCGCGTCGATCCGCTTCTTCTCGGCCTGCCACACTGGCAGCCCCGCATGCATGTGCGAATCGAGCGCGTCCCACTTGCTCATCTCGCCGCCCCATTCGCTCTCGTAGCGGACCACCAGATGATCGATCCGGTCGGCCAGCCACGGCTTGCCGAGCGCCAGCTGCAGCTCGTGCGCGCTGATCTTGCCGTCCTTCTGCTGCTGGCCGTCGATCGCGTCCTCGAGCTGCTTGATGGTGGCGTCCGAGCGCGAGCTGTTGAATGAATCCTCGAAGCTCGCGAGTTCGTCGGGCGTGCCGCTGTCGGCGATGAACAGCGCGCGCTGGAACATGTCGGATACCGAAGCATCGAGGCTCACCACGTCGAACCCGGGCCAGTCCCACGAACTCTTCAGCTCGACCTGCGGATGGCCGTGGTCGCAGGCCCAGCCGTCCACCTGGGTGTCGTGCTCGTCGCCGATGCTGACCGCGTACCAGGTCTTGTTCTCGGCCTCGACGCACGACTGCGCGGCGGCCGTGTAGACCACCCGCGTCCAGCCCGCGGGGTTGCCGCCGGCCGCCTGCAGGTTCAGCGGGAAATGGCTCCACGCCGGCCGCGCGCCGCTCGCCTGCAGGTCGGTGCGCGCGATCCAGAGCGCGGCCTGGCCGGCCACCGGATGGCCGGCCGCATTGACCGGGGTGACCTTGGCCCACGGGCCGGCGGCCGGCGAATCGGCGGTGGCCTTCACGGCGGTGCCGGCGGCGATCGAGGTGTCGGCAGCGGCGGGCTGCACGAGCTTCGCGCCCTTCGAGATCAGCAGCAGCCGGCGCGCCTTCGGGTCGAACTGCTGGGCCCGCGCGCGGCTGCGCGTGATGAACGCGTTCAGATCGTCGCCGGTGAACACCTCGACGTGCAGCAGCGGCCGCTCGCCGAGCTTGGGCGGCAGCGTGTGATGCGCGCGCGCCTCGACGAGACGCTGGTATTCGCCGAGGAACGCCACGGTCTCGCCGGCCGCGATCTTGTGCGGCTTCGGCAAGACGTAGACCTGATCGACGGTCGGCGGCAGCTGCTGCTTGTCGAGTTCCGCCAGATAGACCCAGCCGGCCGTGCCGGCGGCAGGCGCGGGCTTGTCTTCCTCGTAGGACTGCAGCGACCCGGACACGAAGCTGTCGATCCTGCCCCACTGGCCGTGGGTTTGCCCGACCTTGATCTGCGTGCCGCGCGCGAGCCATCCCACCACGTTGGCATGGCCGGACGCCGAGGCGCGCACGCGCAGGCCGAGCGCCGTGTTGTCGGCGTGGTTGGCCCCGGCGGTGGTCAGGCGCGGATCGGACGCGCCGGTGCCCACGCTGCGGACTTCGCTCGCGCCGTAGTAGGCGGGCAGCGTCTTCGCCGGGCCATGCGCCGGCGGCTTCGCATCGTAGCCGTCGAACGGCAGCGTATGCATGTAGAGGCTGAAGAACGTCAGCGCGTCGGCGTCGGCCGGCGCGGCGGCCGGGGCGGCGCCGGGCGCCGGTGTCGAGGCAGGCGCCGGCGCCGGAGCCGGTGTCGTGGCCGGGGCGGTGGCCGGCGCGCCGCCGCCGGCGGGCCGGGCGGCCGGCGCCGGCGGCAGCACGAGCCGGTGGCGCACCAGCGTGAAGCCGTGCGAATAGCCGGCCTTGCTGCCGTCGGGATAGGCCAGCTCCTGCAGCTTCGAGGCGAGCCGGAACGCCACCACCTCGCCGTCGGCGATGCATTTGACGCCGCCGTCCTGATCGAACTTGCCGGCGGTCTGCGCGCCGAAGTGGATGCCGCCGTGCCAGAGGCCGTTGGCGCCGAGCGGATAGAAGCCGTCGTCGGCCGTGGCGAGCGCGGCGAGATAGGTGTCGGGGCCGGCGTTCGCGGGGGCGGCGTTGGCGGCGGTGCCGGTGGCGGCCTTCAGCGCAAACGGATAGGCCCAGCCGGAGACTGTCGACGGTGGTTCGGGTTGTTGCGCCACGCGCTAACCTCGGTTCAATTCGGGAGTGGGTGAATCATCGGCGGCGCTCGGCGTCAGCCCGAGAAATCCACCGACCGGGCGCCGTCGCTGCCGGCCCATGCGGGGAATTTCTCGTCGAGCCGCGCCGGGCCGGTGAAGCTGTGCTGCGCGCCCTTCACGTCGATGGTGCCCGGCGCGTGGATCTCGATGTTGCCGCCCTTCAGGCGCACGTAGGCGCCGCCCGAGGTCAGCAGCAGCTCGCCCTTGGCGATCGCCTGCAACTGGTCGGTGGAGGCGATCAGCTTCAGCGTCTTCTGCGCGGTCAGCTCGATGTTGTCGTCGTGGGCCTGGATCTCCACCTTGCCCTTGCCCGCGAACAGCTTCATGCCGGCGTTCTGCACGAACAGGCTCAGCTTCTGCGCGACGCCCGCGAGCAGCGACTTGCCGGTGGCGAGATTCACGCTCTGGCCGCTGACGAGGTTGATCTGCCGGCCGGCGGCGAGGTGCGCGGACTGCTGCGTGGAGAGCGCGATGCCGGCCGGGCTGCCGATCAGCATCACGGGCTCGGCGAACGCGTTGGCGCCGCCGGTGCCGCCGCCCGCGGTGTTGCCGCCGCCGGCCACGGCGCCCTGCGCGTTCGAGCGGGTGGCACTCACGAACTGCTCGAGCGCGTCGGCGCCGTCCTGCAGCGGTTCGGCCTGATGCGTCGCGCTCGTCTGCGAGACCGCCGCGACCAGATCCTGCGCATTGGCGAGCTGCGCGCGCGCGTCCTGCACGTCGAGCTGCTGGCTCGTGGCGCTGCTGGCGTGGGTGCCGAGGTAAAGGCCCTGCGAGGCGCGCACCGCGCCGAACGCGTCGGACTTCAGGTCGAAGCCGCTGCCGAGATAGGCGCCGCGCGCGTTGCCGTCCTGCGCGATCAGGTAGCCGAGATGCAGCTGCGAAGCGGCGCTGCTGCTGGCCAGCTGCACGCGGTTCTGGCCGGTGGCGTCGTCCATCACCAGCTGGTTGTAGCCGGCGCCGCCGTATTCCTTGGAGCGGAAGCCGGACAGGATGCCGTTTGAATGCCAGCCCGGTCTGGTCGAACCGTTGTAGACGCGCCCGGTCACGATCGGGCGATCGCAGTCGCCGCCGAGCCAGTCGATCAGCACTTCCTCTCCGACGCGCGGCAGATGCACGCCGCCGTAGCCGCCGCCGGTGTCGGACATCGTCACGCGCACCCAGCACGAGGCGTTCTCGTCGCCGTCGTTGAGCCGGTCCCAGTGGAAGCGCACCTTGATGCGGTTCAGCGTGTCGGTGTAGACCTCCTGGCCGGCCGGCCCGACCACTACCGCGGTCTGCGCCTTCATCGGCGGCTTGGCGTGCTCGAACGGGCTGCGGAACGGCACGCCGCGGCGCTGCGCCTCGATCTTCACGAGCAGGAAGCCTTCGCCGCCATCGGCGGCGGCCACCGTCAGCGCGCCGGCCGCGTCCTGATGCTCGGCGCGGATCGCGGCGAGCCGCTCGCGCAGGCTGTGCGGAAACGGCGTCGCCGGCGTGGCCGACAGTGGCAGGTTGTTCTCGATGTACCAGCTGGCCGCGATCACGGCGAACTGGCGGCTCTGCGCGGCGTCGGCGTCGTGTACCGGATGGTCGTCGAGTTCGAACCAGCGGCCCGCATCGAGCCGGCGCACCGCGCCCGCGCCGGTGAAGCGCTTGGCGCGCGATTCCCACTCCTGCATGCGGATCTCGGAGAGCTGGTCGCCGCGCGACTGGTCGCCGTAGGTGTAGGCGCCGGTGTACTCGTAGACCTCGGCCTGCTGGGGCAGGGTGCCCTGGTTGGCGAGGGTGGGCACCGAAGTCCCCTTCGGGCTCACCACCGAGGCCGGCGCCTTGTAGTCGAAGGTGCGGGTGGTGAGGGTGGTGCTCTGCAGCGTGCGGGTGCCACTCCATTGCACCAGCGCATCGGTTTCGGCATTCACGCCGGATCGGTAAAAATTAACCGCTTGCGGATTTAAAACCGGGAAATTCGATAAATCATCGGCAATAACGACCGTGTGCGATTTGCCGTCGGCGGCTTGTTCGAAATACGTGAATAAGCCTTCGGCTTCCATAATCCGCTGACAGAAATTCCAGTCGCTTTCGTATTGCACGCAAAACGAGCGTTGCGGCAGCGCGTTCTTGAGCGCGAAGCGGAACGCGCCGCCCGCCTGCGGGTGGGCGTTGAACACGTCGGCGAGGATCGCGTCGGCCGACGCGTTCTGCCAGATCCGCGCGTCCTGGCGGAACCGCAGCAGGTGCAGCCACGAGGAGAATTCCAGCTGGTAGCTGGTCAGGCCGCCGTCGGCGCCGAGCCGCCGGGCCGTGTGGACGTAGCCGTGGCGGGGCTGGTACGACTGGTCGGCCTGCTGCAGCCAGAGCGTGACGGGCTGCGCGATCAGCGTCTTCAGCTCGAGGTCGTCGCGCAGCGACACCGCGTCGAGCGTGAAGCCGTAGTCGCGCCCGATCCGGGCATGGCCGACCACGCGCTGCGGCACCAGCACGTCGCTGCCGAGCGGCGTGTCGAGTCGAATCAGCCGATCGCTCTGTATCAAACCAGCGGCCATGGATGCCGTGAGATCCTGCGCCCCCATCGTCCAATTCCTCGCGATCCTGTCGAATAGGCGGCATTATTCTACATAATTGATTCGCGGGGCAGGTTCGCATTAATTGCGGGTCCGAAAACCGATAATCGGGTCGCGGCTTTCAAGCGCGGTTTCGTGTCAATCGTGTCAATGTCCGGCTTTCTCGCGCAGCAGTTTCTGGCCGGGCTCGCGATGCGCGCGCGGCTCGCGAATGAAGATGCCGGACAGCAGTGCGCCCGCCAGCGCGACGCCGCCCGCCAGCAGGAACGCCGTGGCGAACGTGCCGCTGCGCTGCACCAGCAGGCCGGTCACGGCCGGCCCGATCACGCCGGACAGGCTGCCCACGCAATGCAGGCAGCCGCTCACGCTGCCGACCTTCGCCGGATGCACGACGTCCTGCACCACGGCCCAGTAGAGCGCGCCGGTGACGTAGAGCAGGAACAGCGCCACCGACATCAGCGCCACCGCGCTGGCAGCCGTATGCACGATGCCCGCCACGCCGACGCAGAGCCCGGTGCCGACCAGCGCCACCACCAGCACGAGCTTGCGCGACAGCATCAGCCGGCCGGTCCAGCGGAAGATCGCGTCCGAGATCGCGCCGCCCGCGGCGAGCCCGACCGTGCCCACCAGCCACGGCACCACGGTGGCCAGGCTCATCTCCTTCAGGTTCAGGTGATGGGCCTGCACGAGGTAGCTCGGGAACCAGCTGAGGAAGAAGAACAGCACGTAGTTGTAGCTGAAGAACGCGAACGCGGTCGCGATGATGAGCGGCTGGCGCACCCAGGCCAGCAGCGGCAGGTTCGCGGCGCCGAAGCCGGCCGCCGCGCCGCCGCCCGCCGGCGCGGCACCGGCCGGCGGCGCCTCGCGCTCGCTCACGAACCGGCTGCGGGCGGGCTCGTCGGCGGTCAGCGCGATCCACGCCACCACCCACACGAAGCCGATCGCGCAGATGATCCAGAACGCCGGCCGCCAGCCGAAGCTCACCGCGAGCAGGCCCACCACCGGCCCGGCCAGCGCGCCGCCCAGCGGCGAGCCGGCGCTCAACAGGCCCATCGCGGTGGCCGCGCGCCGGTGCGGCATCCAGTTGTTGACCATCTTGTTGGCGCCGGCGCAGAGCGGCCCCTCGGCCATGCCGAACAGCACGCGCACCACCAGCAGGCTCGCGAAGCCGACCGTCACGGCCGTCAGCCCGCAGAACAGCGACCAGAGCCCCACCGCCAGCACGTAGACGAGCTTCGGCCCGAGCCGGTCGCTCGCCAGCCCACCGACGAAATTGAACAGCGCATAGCCGACGAAGAAGCTGCTGAACACGATGCCCATCTGCGCGGCGTCGATGCCGAGGTCCTTCTGGATCAGCGGCGCGGTCAGCGAGAGCGCCACGCGGTCCAGATAGTTGATGCCGTAGACGAGGAATAACAGGAAAACCGTTATCCAGCCCATGGTGCGTTGCTTCATGCCGTGTCTCCTGAGGTCGTGTCCGCGAGTGCGGCCGAGGCGGCTGGCCCCGGCCGGCGGGCCGGGCGCCGCGATGGTCCGGTCGTTCCGTGCCGATCAGTGCCGCTCGAGCGCCGCGAGCAGCGCGCCGGTGCCGCCGCGGCGCAGGGTTTCGATATGCCGCGCGAGCCGCGTGACGAAATCCTGCGGCCACGGCGCGGTGCCGAACACGCTCGCGTGGCCGAGCGCGGCTTGCGCCAGGTCGAGCGGCGTGGCGCCCGCGTGCAGCCGCGCGGCCAGCGCCGCCGCGCCCGGATCGCCGATCACGAGCGGCTCGCCGGCCTCGCTGCGTGCGGTGTCGAGGTAGTGCAGCCAGGCGGCCAGCGCGCGTTCGAGCCGCGGCCGCTCGATGCCGGCGGCCAGGCTCTCGCGCAGCGCCGGCAGCCAGCGCACCGGCACCTTCCGGGTGCCGTCGGTGGCGATCTGGCGGGTCTGGTGCGCCAGCGTGGGATTGCGAAAGCGCGCGAGCAGGTCGCGGCAATAGGCGTCGATCGCGAAGCCGGCCGGCACCGCCACGGTGGCGAGCAGGTCCTCGCGCATCAGGTCGCTCACGAATTCGGCCAGCGGCGCGTCGGCCATCGCCTCGGCCACGGTGGCGCGCCCGCGCAACTGGCCGAGATGGGCGATCGCCGAATGCGAGCCGTTCAGCAGCCGCAGCTTGATCGCCTCGTAGGGATGCACGTCGGCGGTCAGCAGCGCGCCGGCCTCCTCCCACGCCGGCCGCGGCCCGCTGAAGCGATCCTCGATGACCCATTGCGAAAACGGCTCGCAGACGATCGCGGCCTCGTCGCGCAACCCGAGACGCGCCGCGGCCGCGTCGAGCGAGGCCGGCGTCGCGGCCGGCACGATGCGGTCGACCATGGTGTTGGGGAAGGCGATGGTCTCGCCGATGCGGCGTGCGAGCGGCGCATCGACGAGCGCCGCGTACTGCATCAGCAGCTTGCGCAGCGTGTCGCCGTTGGCGTTCATGTTGTCGCAACAGACGAGCGTCAGCGGTGCGGCGGCCGCGCGCCGGCGCAGGCCGGCGGCGAGCACGCCGAGCGTGGTCTGCGGGGTGTCGGGGGCCAGCAGGTCGTGGCGGATGCCGGCGTCGTGTTCGTCGAGATCGCCGCTGGCCGGCTCGATGCAGTAGCCCTTCTCGGTCACCGTCAGGCTGACGATCGCGACGCCGGGATCGGCCAGCGCGTCGAGCACGGCGGACCGCGCCGACGGCGCATGCAGCGCGCCGACCAGGCCGCCGATCACGCGGCTGCGCGTGGTCTCGCCGTCGCTCTCGGTGACCGAATAGAGCGTGTCCTGGGCGGCGAGCCGGTCGGCCATGCGGCGCTCGCGCAGATGGATGCCGAGCGTGCCCCAGCGTAGGTCGCCGCGTTCGAGCAGCGTTTCCGTGTAGACGGCCTGGTGCGCGCGATGGAACGCGCCGAGCCCGAGGTGGACGATGCCGCGGCGCAGCCGGTCGCGTGCGTAGCCGGGGCGCTGCGTGGTCGCGGCCAGGGCCGGCAGGGTTGCGGTGCTGAGGAGTTTCGCCATCGTGGGAACGGCCATTACCATGGTAGAGTTCGTGGTGTGCCAAGCTTAAACGCCGTGTATCGCCGATTTTATCGGTGTAAACGCTACGAATGGCTCGCCGCACCGCAGTGTTACCATGGTACATATCATCGCATCCCCACCCCTATGACCGACATGGCTCCCGTGCTGCAGGAAGACACCGCGCTTGCGGCCCTGCGCGGCTTCGAGGCGAATCCCGAGCAACCCTACCGTCCGCAGGTCCACCGTTTCCTGTGCGAGGCGATCGTGCGCGGCGCGCTGCCGCCGCACACGAGCCTGTCCGAGGCCGTCATCGCCGAGGCGCTCGAGGTGAGCCGCACGCCGGTGCGCGAGGCGCTCGCGCAGCTGGCCGACGAGCACCTGGTGACCATCGTCCGCAAGGTCGGCACCACCGTCGCGCCGATTTCGGTGGCGCAGCTGGAGGAGGGGCGCTTCGCGCGCAGCACGCTCGAATGCGCGAACCACGTGCAGCTCGCGCAGACCATCACGCCGGCCCAGCTCACCGAATTCGGCGCGATCGTCCAGGCGCAGCGCGAGGCGGTGGCGGCCGGCGACGTCGAGCGCTTCTTCGATCTCGACGAGCTGATGCACCGGCGCCTGTTCGAATTCGCGGGCCGCGCGCACGTCTGGCAGATGCTGCAGCCGATGAAGCGGCAGTTCGATCGCGTGCGCTGGCTGCTGCTGGACCGCGTGACCGATCACGCGCGCCGCGCGCTGCATGAGCACGAGCAGATCCTCGCGCAGATGGCCTCGCGCAACGTCGCCCAGCTGGGCGCCACGGTGGCGAGCCATATCGACCGCGTCGGCTCGCATCTGCCCGCGGTGCGCGAGCGCGTGCCCGGCCACTTCAGCGACTGAGCCGCGCCGCGCGCGTGAGGCAGGTGATGCGCATCACGCCGCGCCGACGCATCGCACCACTAACCGCATACGTACCGCATCACCAACCGCATCACGCACCGAAGCGCCCGCCGGCGGCCGTACCGCCCGGGCCGAACCCACCGGGAGAACACCTTGAAGATCGAACGGTTGCAGACCATCGTGACCTGTCCGGGCCGCAACTTCGTGACGGTGAAGATCGTCACGGACGAGGGCGTCCATGGCCTCGGCGACGCCACGCTGAACGGGCGCGAGCTCGCCGTGCGCGCGTACCTGGAGGAGCACGTGTTCCCGTGCCTCGTCGGGCGCGATCCGCGCAACATCGAGGACATCTGGCAATACCTCTATCGCGGCGCCTACTGGCGGCGCGGCCCGGTGACGATGACGGCGATCGCGGCGATCGACATGGCGCTGTGGGACATCCTCGGCAAGCTGGCCGGCATGCCCGTGTACCGGCTGCTCGGCGGCAAGAGCCGCGACGGCCTGATGGTGTACGGCCACGCCAACGGGCGCGACCACGAGGAAGCGGTGGACGCGGTGCGCCGCCATATCGAGGAAGGCTATCTGGCGATCCGCGTGCAGTCGGGCGTGCCGGGGCTCGACAAGGTCTATGGCGTCGGCAAGGTGGCCGGCGAATACGAGCCGGCGCAGAAGGGCCTGCCGCCCGAGGAGCCGTGGGACACCGCGCTCTATCTGCGCCACACGCCCGAGCTGTTCCGCAAGGTGCGCGAGGCGGTGGGCTTCGAGCCGCATCTGCTGCACGACGCGCACCACCGCCTCACGCCGATCGAGGCGGGGCGCCTCGGCCGCGATCTCGAGCCATACCGGCTGTTCTGGCTGGAGGACGCGACGCCCGCCGAGAACCAGGAGAGCTTCCGGCTGATCCGCAGCCACACCACCACGCCGCTGGCGGTGGGCGAGGTATTCAATTCGATCTGGGATTGCAAGGACCTGATCCGCGAGCAGCTGATCGACTACATCCGCTCCACCATCGTGCATGCGGGCGGCATCACGCACGCGCGGCGCATCGCCGACTACGCCGCGATGTACCAGGTGCGCACCGGCTTCCACGGTGCCACCGACCTGTCGCCGGTCTGCATGGCGGCGGCCGTGAACTTCGGGCTGTGGGCGCCGAACTTCGGCATCCAGGAGCTGATGCCGCACAACGCGCTGACCAACGAGGTGTTCCCGCACGGCTACCGCTTCGACAAGGGTTTCCTCGTGATGGACGACGCGCCGGGGCTCGGCGTGGAGATCGACGAGGCGCTCGCGGCGAAGTATCCCTACGAGCGCGCCTATCTGCCGGTCGCACGGCTGCGCGACGGCTCGATGTGGAACTGGTGAGCGCGCCCGTCGCGACGCCGCGCGCGTCGCATTCCAACCCCTTTCAAGACATCAGGAACCTGACATGCTGAGCGTCGTCGTCGATCGTCCGAACAGCCTGAGCGTGCGCGAGATGCCGCTGCCCCAGCCCGCCGCGGGCGAGGTGCGCGTGCGCGTGCGTTACGCGGGCATCTGCGGCTCGGACCTGCACATCTATCGCGGGCACAACCCGTTCGTTTCGTATCCACGCATCATCGGCCACGAGTTCGTGGGCCGCGTCGAGGCGCTCGGCGAGGGCGTGGACGCCGCGCGCCTGGGCGAGCTGGTAGCCGTCGATCCGGTGATCAGCTGCGGCCGGTGCCAGGCCTGCCGGATCGGCCGGCGCAACGTCTGCCGCAAGCTGGTGGTGCTCGGCGTGCATCGCGACGGCGGCTTCAGCGAATACGTCTGCGCGCCGGCCGCCAACGCCTACCGGATTCCCGAAGGCATCGCCGACAGCTGCGCGGCGATTGTCGAGCCGTTCGCGGTGGCCGCCAACGTGACCGCGCGCACCGGCGTGCTGCCCGACGACGTCGCGCTGATCTACGGCGCCGGCACCGTGGGCCTGACGATCCTGCAGGTGCTCAAGCGCGTGTATGGCGTGCGCGCGTTCATCACCGACCGCCTCGACGAGCGGCTCGCGCTGGCGCGCCGCTGCGGCGCGGCCGACGACGAGACCATCAACACGGGCGAGGAGGAGATCGGCACGGCACTGCAGAAGCGCGGCGTGGACGGCGGGCCGACGCTGATCTTCGACGCGGTCGGCCATCCGGCGATCCTCGAGGAAGCGGTGCGGCTCGCGGCGCCGGCCGGCCGCATCGGGCTGCTCGGCTTCTCGTCCACGCCGTCGGCGATCGCGCAGCAGGAGCTGACCAAGAAGGAACTGACGCTGGCCGCTTCACGCCTGAACTGCGCGATGTTCCCGACCGTGATCGACTGGCTCGAGCGCGGGCTCGTGACGCCGGAGTCGATCGTCACGCACAAGGTGGATTTCCGCGATGTCGGCAGCGCGTTCGAGCTGGCCGAGCACAGCCCGAAGGACACCTGCAAGGTGCTGCTCGACTTCGCGCCGCAAGGCTGAGCGGCGCGGTCCCGCCGCCGCGCGGTCCGGCGGGACATCGCGCGGCGCCGACGCCGCGCTCACTCCCCGATCAGATGCACCACCACCTCGCGCCGGTGCGCGGCGCGGCGATGCTCGAACAGGTAGATGCCCTGCCAGGTGCCGAGCACCATGCGGCCATGCTCGACCGGAATCGACAGCTGCACCTGCGTGAGCGCCGTGCGCAGATGCGCGGGCATGTCGTCGAGGCCCTCGTCGTCGTGCTCGTAGCGCGCGGCGTCCTCGGGCGCGATCTCCTCGAAGTAGCGTTCGAGATCGCGCTGTACCGACGGATCGGCGTTCTCCTGGATCAGCAGCGACGCCGAGGTGTGACGGCAGAACACGGTCAGCAGCCCGTCGCGCATCGATTGCTGGTCGATGAACGCGCGCACGCGCGTGGTGAATTCGACGAGGCCGCGCCCGCGCGTCTCAATGGCAAGGTGCTGGATGGCCTGTTTCATGAGCGGCGTGCGGCTCAGGCCAGCGCGGCGAAGCCGTCGGCCTCGATCTGGGCCGACTCGGTGGGCCGCACCACGCGCGCCACTTCGGCGCCGTCGCGCAGGAACACCAGCGTCGGCCACAGCTTGACGCGGAACGAGCGGCCGAGCGGCCGGCCGGGGCCGTCCTCGATCTTCAGGTGGCGGACCTCGGGGTGGGCCGCGAACGCCTCGCGGATCGCGGGCTGCGCGCCCTTGCAGATGCCGCACCAGTTGGCGCCGAACTCGATCACGGTGGTGCCGGCGAGCGCGTCGACCTCGGCGCGGCTCGGCGCATCCTCGGAATAGGCTTGCGGGGAAGTCATCGTCGCTCCCTGTGCTGGAGGAAAGGGGCGGCCCGCGCTGCCATGTTTGCGGAGCCGTGACTGCCACTGTAGCGGAAACGGCCGCGGGCGGTGCGAGGCGCGCCCGGGATGATCAGTTCGACCCGCCCCGCGGCGGCGCGCACGACGCGCGGATCATCAGTTCGGCGGCCCAGCCCACGCTCTCGACCCCGGCCTGCCCGTCGAGCTGCGCCAGGATCAGCCGCGCCGCCTGCTTGCCGATCCCGGCGCTCGGCACGCGCACCGTCGTGATCGGGATCGGCAGCTCGGCCATCAGTTCGAAATCGTCGAAGCCGATCAGGCTCAGCTCGCCCGGCACGTCGATGCCGATCGCCATCGCCTCCAGCATCGCGCCCATCGCGAACGAGCCGTTGCCGCAGACGATCGCCGTGGGCCGCGCCACCGGCGCCTCCAGGATCCGGCGCAGCAGCTGCCGCCCTTCCTTCACGCTCCAGTAGCCCTCCACCTCGTGCGCCGGATGGATCGCGATGCCGCGCTCGGCCAGCGCGTCGCGCACGCCCATCCGGCGCGCGGCGGCGCGGTCGTTGGTGTCGGCGTTCTGCGCGATCATCGCGATGCGCCGGTGGCCGAGATCAAGCAGGTAGTGGGTGCAGTCGTAGAACGCGCGGTAGTTGTCCACGCCCACGCAGACGGTGCCGTGCCGCGGCGGGTAGGTGAAGGTGCTCACGCACGGGATGCGGCGCTGCTCGAGCAGCGGGTAGAGATCGGGATGATGGCCTTCGCCGACCATCACCACGGCGTCCACGCCGCGTTCTAGCATCTTGCGTACCTGCCGGTATTCGCGGTCGAGTTCGTACTCGGAGCAGGCCAGCAGCAGCGTGTAGCCCTCGTTCTCCAGTTCGTCCTGCAGCGTCTGGATCGCGCTCGCGAAGTGCTCGTTGGCGAGCGTGGGCACCACCGCGCCGATCGTGCCGGTGCGCTGCGTGGCGAGCGCGCGGGCCGCCGCGTGCGGCACCCAGCCGAGGTGGTCGATGGCCACCTGGATGCGCTCGCGCACGGCCGGCGAGACGATCTGCGGATTGTTGACGAAGCGCGAGACCGTGGCTTTCGAAACGCAGGCGAAATCGGCGACGTCTTTCAGCGTGGCGGCGCCGGCGCGCGGCGCGCTCGCGATGGCCGGTGCCGCATCGGGCTTGCTGCTGCGCGCACCTTTTGCCATGTCGATTGCCGGAGGAGGAGAGGGGCACATTATACCGGCGAGGCTTTGGCCGGCATTGAGCGATTGACGAAGCAAACTGAACGGAACGCGAAGGGGGCAAACGTTAAGCTTGCGCCTCCGTTTCGTCGTCGTGCGCGGCGAACCCGCTCAACCTCGTCAGTGAGATTTTCATGCGCTTTCCCGTTTCGTTTCAGGCCCCGGCAATCAATCGAAAGCAGGTGGGCGACATGGTCGTCACGATGTTGAGCGATGGCCATCTCGACGTGTCGTTCGAGGTGCTCCACGGCATCGACGCGGCCAGCGCCGGCGCGATCCTCGAACAGCACGGCGCGCCGGCGCTGCCGAGGCTGAACATCAATGCCTATGTCATCGAGACGGCGGCGCGCACGATACTCGTGGACAGCGGCGCGGGCGGCATCCATGGCTGGGGCGGCCGCCTGCAGGTGGCGCTCAGCGCCGCCGGCATCGATCCGCTGCGGATCGACACGGTGTTGCTCACCCATGCGCACCCGGACCATATCGGCGGCCTCGCGGCACCGCTTCGATCGCCGATCTTCAGGAACGTCCAGCAGCTGTTCGTGCATGAACGGGAACTCGCGTTCTGGCGTGACGACACCGTCTACTCGAACGCGCCCGACGGCTTCCGCCCGTTCTTCGAGGTGGCGCGGAACGCGTTCGGCGCCTACGAGGACAGGCTGGTCCCGTTCAGCCGGGAGTCGATCCTGCCCGGCATCCAGGCCGTGCCGCTGTTCGGCCACACGCCCGGGCACACCGGCTACCTGCTCGGCGAAGGACGCGACGCGCTGCTGATCTGGGGCGACATCGTGCATTTCCCGCACCTGCAACTCGCGCAGCCCGAGGTCACGATCGCCTTCGACAGCGACTCGAGGCAGGCCGCGGCCACGCGCGCCAGGCTGCTCGACCGCGTGGTCGCCGACCGGCTGTCGATCACCGGCATGCACTTCAATCTCCCGGCGGCCGGCTCGATCGCCCGCGACGGCAATGCCTATCGGCTCAGCTATGATCTGTGGTCTCCCGCCGTTTGAGTGGTCGGCGCATCGTCAATGAGGCCGTGCAGCAACATGGAACGTGAATCGGCGAGCGCGCTGCTCGTCAGCCTGCTCGATCTGGCGCGGTCCCCGGATGCGCTGCCGTGCGACTGCCTGCGCTCCGTGCAGGCGCATCAGGTCAACCAGTACGATGCCGACGGCGCCACGCTGTCGTTCCCGCTGCTGGGACGCTTCCGGTATCGCGAGCGGGACCGCTGGCGCGAGGTGCGCCCGGGCGAGATCCTGCTGGTGCCGACCGCGCGCAACATCGACGTCAGATATATCCCCGACCCCGACCAGGGCGAGTTCGTCGCGTTGAGCGTCGGGCTGCTCGACGAACAGCTGGAGGCGGCGCGGCTGTTGCTGGCCGCGCCGCCGCCGCCCGGCACCGACGAGATCGCCGCCGTGCCGTTCGAAACGGTGCTCTCGCCGCTGATGCGCTGGGCCGAGGCGATGCGCCACGGGCGCCGGACCCTGTCGCTGCTCGCGATGCTCGAGATCGTGATTTCGCTGCACGAATCGGGCTACATCACGCTCCTGCATCCGCGCGCGCCCAGCCTCGCGACCACCATCCGCCGGGCGGTCGCGCGGGATCCGGCCCACGGCTGGAGTTCGGCGGAGCTGGAAGCCCTTACCGGCCTGAGCGGCCCGACGCTTCGCCGGCACATGGCCGAGGAGCAAACCACGCTCAGGGCCGTGATCGCCGACGCGAGAATCGCTCAGGCGCTGCGTTTGCTGATGACGTCCCGCCTGCCGCTCAAGACCGTGGCATCGCGCGTCGGCTACAGCTCGCTCGCGAGCTTCAGCCGGCAATTCGTCGAGCGCTACGGGACCGAGCCGTCCAGCTTCCGGTAAGGCGGGGGCCGGCGGGGCCCCTGCCGCCCGACCACGCGGCGCTTACTGGTTCGACAGCTTCTTCGCCCACTTCATCAGGTGCCGCCCCGCGGCCACCACCTCGCCGCGCTGGTTGATCACCTCCATGTCGGCGGTGCTGCGGCGCTTCTCTTCATCGATCTCCGCCACCTTGTAGATCACCGTCACCGTGTCGCCGAGCAGCACCGGCCGGATGAAGCGGATGCGGTCGTAGCCGGCCGACACCGGGAATTCGTCCAGGTCGGTGCGATGGATGATGTGCGCGATGCTGATCGTCGAGGCCGTCGACATGTAGCCGACCAGCAGCGCGCCGTGCGCGATGCGCGTGCCGATCGCCGACTTCTCCTGCATGTACTGCTCGTTGATGTGGGTGTCGCTGAAGTCGCCGGTGAGGCCCGCGAACAGCGTCACGTCGGTCTCGCCGACCGTCTTCGCGAAGCGGAATTCCTGTCCGATTTCTACGCCCTTGATTGCCATCGTCTGTCTCCTGAACGGGTGATGTCCCTGCCATGAGCGGCCGGCGCGACCCTCGCGGCGGCTCGTCATTCGCTAAAAATGATACCGGTTACATCGTGAGAAAGTAAACGGGGTCGCGGATATGGGCCGAAGAAAACCAACGTATACGTGAAAATACTAGGTCAAATACAGGCTGATGTGAGTTTTAATGAAACCGGTTACACAGATACGGGAACGCAGGGCGGGCGACGCCCCCGGCGCAGGCAACGATCAGTCAGGAAGGCGACATGGAGACAATCACGGCGGCCGCGGCCGCGGCATTGGTGCAGGACGGCGACGCGGTGTTGATCAGCGGTTCGGGCGGCGGCCATTCGGTGCCCGAGGCGCTGCTGGCCGCGCTCGGCGAGCGCTATCGCGAGGTGCGGCAGCCGCGCGGCATCACCTCGATCAGCGTGGTGGGGGTGGGCGACCGGGCCGCGCTCGGCGCCACGCATCTCGCGCAGGAAGGGCTGCTGCGCCGCGCGATCACGAGCGCGCTGGTGGATTCTCCGGGCCTCGTCACGCTGGCCGCCGAGGACCGCATCGAGGCCTATACGCTGCCGCAGGGCGTGCTCTCGCAGCTGATGCGCGACATGGCGGCCGGCCGCCCGGGCCTGATCACGAAGACGGGCCTCGGCACCTTCGTCGATCCGCGCCAGCAGGGCGCGCGACAGAGCCCGCGCACGCCGGCCGATTTCGTCGAGCTGATGGAGCTGGACGGCGAGGAGTGGCTGCGTTTCAAGCCGCTGCCGCTGAACGTGGCGTTCCTGCGCGGCACCACCGCCGACGAGGACGGCAACGTCACGATGGAACAGGAGGCCGTGTTCGGCGAGATGCTGGCGATGGCGCAGGCCACGCGCCGCGCGGGCGGCATCGTGGTGGTGCAGGTCAAGCGCATGGCGAGCCGCAACACGCTGCCGCCGAAGCAGGTGAAGATCCCCGGCATCCTGGTGGACTTCGTGGTGGTGGTGCCCGAGCAGCGCCAGACCTACGCCACCGACTACGATCCGAGCTATGCCGGCGAGCTGCGCGTGCCGCTCTCGCAGATCACGCCGCTGCCGTTCGGCGCGCGCAAGGTGATCGTGCGGCGCGCGGCGATGGAGCTGTATCCCGGTGCCGTCTGCAACCTCGGCGCGGGGATTTCCACCGGGCTCTCGACGGTGGCCGCCGAGGAGGGGCTGCTCGACGCGGTGGTGCTGACCAACGAGCAGGGGCTGATCGGCGGCGCGCCGATCACGGGCCGCGACTCGGGCGGCGCGCAGAACTTCGCGGCGATGATCGACCAGCCGGCCCAGTTCGATTTCTACGACGGCGGCGGGCTTGATCTCGCGTTCCTGTCGTTCGCCGAGGTGGACGCGCGGGGCAACGTCAACATCAGCCGCTTCGGCGACAAGATCGTCGGCGTCGGCGGCTTCATGAACATCAGCCAGAACGCGAAATGCGTGATCTTCAGCGGCACCCTGACGGCGGGCGGCCTCGACATCGGCTGGGAGAACGGCCGCGCCGTGATCCGCGCCGAGGGCCGGCACCGCAAGTTCGTGCGCTCGCTCGAACAGATCTGCTACAGCGCGCAGCTCGCGCGCGCGCGCGGCCACCAGGTGCTGTTCGTGACCGAGCGCGCGGTGTTCCGCGTCGGCGACGCGGGGCTCGTGCTGTCCGAGATCGCGCCCGGCATCGACCTCGAACGCGACGTGCTCGGCCAGATGGCGTTCCGCCCGGCCGTCGCGCCCGATCTGAAGGAGATGGACGCGCGCTGCTTCCGGCCCGAGCCGATCGGCATGCGCGACGAGATCCTCGCGCGCGAACGGCGCTTCCGCTCGGCGCGGCTCGCGGCCTGGCACGCGGAGCAGCGGCGATGAGCGGCCCGCAGGCGCCGAACGAGGCGAACGCGATGAACGGGGTGGACGCGATCCGCGCGATGAACGCGGCCGGCGCGACACGCATCGGTTGTGCGATCGACGGCGCCACGCGCCTCTATGCGATCGTCGGCGATCCGGTCGCGCAGGTGCGTTCGCCCGCCGTCTACACCGAGGCGTTCGCGCGCGCCGGGCGCAACGCGCTGCTGTTCGCGGCGCAGGTCGGCGACGCGCGTTTCGACGAGGCGGTGCGCGGCCTGATGGCGCTCGGCAACCTCGACGGCCTGCTCGTCACCTCGCCGCACAAGGCGCGCATGGCGCCGCTTGCCGCGCGGCTGTCGCCGCGCGCGGCGATCGTCGGCGCCGTCAACGCGCTGCGGCGCGAGCCCGACGGTAGCTGGTCCGGCGAGATGTTCGACGGCGTCGGCTTCGTGGCCGCGGCACGGCGCGTGGCGCCGCTGGCCGGCCTGCGCGCGCTGGTGTTCGGCTGCGGCGGCGCGGGCGCCGCGATCGCGGCCGAGCTGGCGGCCGACGGCGTGCGCGAGATCGCGCTGCTCGATCCGGACCGCGCGCGCGCGGCGCGGCTGGCCGGCGAGCTGGCGCAGCACTTCCCCGCTTGCCGGGCCGGCATCGAGCGCGACGGTGGCGCCTACGACATCGTGATCAACGCCTCCACGGTCGGCATGCGCGACGGCGACGCGCTGCCGGGCGAGCCCGGCCCGCTCACGGCGCGCTCGATCGTCGGCGACGTGGTGCTGCGGCCCGAGGCGTCGCCCACCACGCTGGTGGCGCGCGCGCGGCAGGCCGGCGCGCGCATCGTGTCGGGCCGCGACATGCATGCGGGGCAGGTCGACGCGATCCTCGATTTCTTCGCGGTGCCGCGCTGACGCCATCCCCAACACCTCATCAGGAGACACGCTCATGTCGCTGCTCGGTCGGGCGGCGGTGCTGATCTGGAACGACGTACTCGACAGCGCCGAGACCGCTTTTTATCAATGGCATGACAACGAACACATCCCCGAGCGGCTCGCGCTGCCCGGTTTCCGGCGCGGCCGGCGCTACCGCGGTGGCGGCGAGCCGGCCTGGCTGACCGTCTACGAGGCCGACGACCTCGGCGTGCTGACGAGCCCCGCCTACCTCGAACGGCTCGACCATCCCACGCCCGCCACGCGCGAGACCGTGAAGTCGTTCCGCAACACCGCGCGCTCGATCTGCCGCGTGGAGCGCAGCACGGGCGGCAGCACCGGCGGCCATGCGCTGACGCTGCGGCTGCCCGCCGACGCGGGCCTCGACGTCGAGGCCGCGTTCGCCGCGCTGCCGGCCGCCACCGGCGTGCTGGCCATGCATCTGCTCGCGGCCGACGACGCGGCGAGCCGCATCGACACCGCCGAATCGCGCGAGCGCGCGTTCGTGGTGCCGCCGCGCGTGCTGATGGTGGAGACGTCGACGCTGGCGGCCGCGCGGGCGGCGCTCGACCGGCTCGGCGAGATGACCCGGGCAATCGATGACGCGGCGCGGCCGGGCCTGGCCGCCGGCGCCGGGATCTTCTCGCTCGAGATCTGCCGGCTGCCGGCCCCCTGAGCCGGGCGCCCGTTCACCGAACCCCATGCATCCGCAACATTGAGGAAACCGAATGAAACTGCTCAGATACGGCCCCATCGGCCAGGAACGTCCCGGCGCGCTCGATCGCGACGGCCAGCTTCGCGATCTGTCGTCGCTGTGCGACGACTTCACGCCGGCCTTCTTCGCCGACGGCGGCATCGAGCGCCTGCGCGGCGTGGCGCTCGAGACGCTGCCGCGCGTCGACGGCACGCCGCGCATCGGCGCGTGCATCGCCCAGCCGGGCAACTTCATCGCGATCGGGCTCAACTACGTGCAGCACGCGATCGAGACCAACGCGCCGATCCCGGCCGAGCCGATCCTGTTCAACAAGGCGCCGTCGTGCCTGTCCGGTCCCTACGATCCGGTGGTGCTGCCGAAGGATTCGCGCAAGTGCGACTGGGAGGTGGAGATCGCGCTCGTGATCGGCAAGCCGGCGCTCTGCGTCGACGAGGCGAGCGCGCTCGACCACGTGGCCGGCTACTGCGTCTGCAACGACGTGTCCGAGCGCGAGATGCAGCTCGAACATGGCGGCCAGTGGGTCAAGGGCAAGATGTTTCCGAGCTTCGGCCCGCTCGGCCCGTGGCTCGTCACGCCCGACGAAGCCGGCGACGCGCAGCGGCTCGGCCTCTGGCTCGACCTGAACGGCCGGCGCCTGCAGGATTCGTCCACCTCGGACATGATCTTCAGCCTGGCGCGGATCGTTTCGTATGCGAGCCACCACGTGCTGCTGCAGCCCGGCGACGTGATCACCACCGGCACGCCGCCCGGCGTCGGGCTCGGCATGCAGCCCGAGCAATACCTCAAGCCCGGCGACGTGATGGAACTCGGCGTCGAGGGGCTCGGCGTGCAGAAGCAGACCGTGATCGCGTGGGAGGATTCGCGGTTCGCGCGCGGCGTGAAGTAGGGCAGTCAGGCAGCAAGCAGGCGATCAGGCAATCGGGCGGGAGACCGCGTGACCGGCCGCGGCGCCGCGTTCGCGCGGCGCGCCGCTACGACACGACGAAGCCGCGCCGCGCTGGCGGAATCGGCTTCGTCATACCAAACATGGAGACCCGGCGCCAGGCCGCCGGAGCAACGGACGGGCCTGGCCCGCGAAGGAGTGCGTCATGAGAACGACGGAAGCCGCGGAGCACGCGGTGGTGAAGAAGACGGCCTGGTATCGCGACATCACCTGGCGCCAGTGGCGCGTGCTGATCGCGGCGTGGGGCGTGTGGGTGATGGACGCGGTCGATTTTCTCGCCATCACGTTCGTGCTGCGCGACATCGCGAACGAGTTCCACGTCGGGCTGGACGTGGCCTCGCTGCTGCTGTTCGCCACCTACGGCGTGCGCTGGCTGGGCGGCCTGCTGTTCGGCAGCCTCAGCGACCGGATCGGCCGCAAGATCCCGCTCGTCATCACGCTTGCCTGGTTCACGGGCGGCGCGGTGCTGACCGGGCTGTCGTGGGACTTCACGGTGCTGGCCGTGTTCCGGCTGCTGCTCGGCTTCGGCATGGCGCCGGGCTTCTCGCTCGGCGCGACGATGGTGGCCGAGTCGTGGCCCGAGAAATACCGTTCGATCGGCATCGGCATCCTCGACACCGGCTGGGGGCTCGGCGCGATCGGCGCGGCGGTGGCCTACGACCTCGTCTATCCGGCGTTCGGCTGGCGCGCGATGTTCTTCGTCGGCGTGTTGCCCTCGATCGTGCTCGGCCTGTTCATCCTGTTCTGCGTGCCCGAGTCGGACGCGTTCCGCCATGGCCGGGCGCGCGCGCGCGTGCCGCTGCGCGACAATCCCGCGGTCGTGCTGTTCCGCCAGTATCCGAGGCGGGTCGGCTATCTGGCGCTGCTGATGCTGGTGCTCTGCTTCGGCTCCTGGCCGTTCCAGGGCTTGTTTCCAACTTACCTGAAATCGCTGTCGTTCGCGCCGGGGCTCGTTACCTGGCTGACCATGACCTCGGCCATCGGGCAGGTGCTCGGCTTCTTCGCGTCGGGCTTCATCGCCGAGCGCATCGGGCGGCGGCTCGGCATCGGCCTGATGATCGGCATCGGCTCGCTGTGCGTGGCCGCGCTCGTGTACAGCGTCCACCAGTTCCTGCTCGCCGAACTGTTCGCGTTCCTGAGCGGGTTCTTCCTGGTCGGCTCGTCGGGCATCTGGGGGACCATCCTCACCGAGAACCTGCCGCGCGACGTGCGTGCCTCCGGCGTCGGCTTCCTCTACAACGTCGGCGTGGTCGGCGGCGGGCTCGCGCCGTACATCGTGCTGTCGACGGTGAAGTCGCTCGACATGACGATCGCGCTCGGCATCGCCGTGTTCAGCGTGGTGGCCGCGTTCGCTGCGATGCTGATCCTGCTGCGCGTGCAGGAGACCAAGGGGCTGCGGCTCGCGGAGATCGACGCGGGAGCGGGCGAGTGAACGAACGGCCGCGCCGCCGCCCCCACCTGATGCCGGGGCCGGGGCGCCGCCACCCGCCGGGCGGGCCTTCTTCCGGGCGGCGTCCCTGCTCATGGCGCCACGCCCCCATTTCTCCTTCCCACGTCCCCGCGTTCACTCGGCCGGCCCCGCCAGCCCCGCCATCTCCATGCCCGCCTCGGCCTCGCGTATCGCGCGCACGTCGCGTTTCGGCGGCTGGCCGAACAGGCGGCTGTATTCGCGACTGAACTGCGTCGGGCTTTCGTAGCCGACGCGATGCGCGGCGCTGGCCGCGTCGATCCGCTCGTTGAGCATGAGCCGGCGCGCCTCGTGCAGCCGCAGATGTTTCTGGTACTGCAGCGGGCTCATCGCGGTCAGCGCGCGAAAGTGCTGGTGCAGCGTCGATTCCCCCATGCCCGCCGCGCGCACCAGCTCGCCGATACTGAACGGCCGCGAGAAGTTCTCGCGAATCCAGCGGATCGCGGCGGCCACGCGGTTGGTCTGGGTGCCGAGCTGCACCGCCTGCCGCAGCCGCGCGCCGGCCGGGCTCGTCAGGACGCGGTACAGCAGTTCGCGCTCGATCGAGCGGGCGAGGATCGGGATGTCCTCGGGCGCGTCGAGCAGTGTCACGAGGCGCAGCGCGGCCTGCGCGATGGCCGGCGTGACCGGGCCGAGCGCCATGCCGGTGGCGGCCGACGGCGTGCGCGGGCCGTGCTGGTCGACCTCGGCGATCAGGTCGGCGGCCAGCGCCAGGTCGATGTCGAGCTTGATCGAGTAGTACGGCGCGCTCGGGCTCGCGTCGAGTACCTGCACCACGGTGGGCAGCCCGACGGCCGTGAGCAGGAAGCGCGAGGCGTCGTAGACGTAGGTCTGCCCGGCCAGCATCACGCGCTTCGCGCCGCACGCGATCAGCGCGAACGACGGCTCGTAGAGAAACGAGGCGGGCTCGGTGGGCGCATGGACGCCGTGGATCGTGAGGCCCGCGATCGGCGTGGCGCCTTCGTTGCGGCCGCCGAGATGGCGCGCCACGATCGCGGCGATGCCGGTGCGGGCCGCCGCCGTGCCGGCGGCGTCTTCCGGCTTCGCGGAATGCATGTCCATGTTTTGTTTCGCCTCCGGTTGAGCGGCGCGGGCCGCGAGCGTGCACCGGTTTGCGGTGCGGTTTGCTGACCGGTATGCCGCCTGACTCGTGCCCCGGATTTGTCGCCCGATGCCTGCCTGACGGGCCGGCTTGCCTGCCTCGCCGATCCATCGACCCGTCGCCCGACGCGCGCCCGGTTCATCGGGAAAGTATACGGCGCGGCCCGCTTCGCCGGGCGGCGCATTCTTGCCCGATCCCGCGAATGTCTTGCCTGTTTCCCCGAGGGGAAGGTGGCGCGCGCGCCGCCGGCGGATCAGGCAAGAACCATGCTGGATCGGGCTACCGCCGGCGCGTTCGGGCGTTCTACAGTCGATGCAACGACGCGATGCGCCAGCGCGGCCTGCACAAAAGCCCGGCGGCCATCGCGGTTCCGCAGTCGAACCCACCCCAAGGAGAACCCTCATGGCAACCTGGCTGATCACCGGCGCGAACCGCGGCCTCGGTCTGGAAATCGCGCGCGCCGCGCTCGACGCGGGCGACCGCGTGCTGGCCACGGCGCGCGATCCGGCGCCGATCGCGGCAGCGCTCGACGGTTTCGGCGAACGCCTCGCCACCACGCGGCTCGACGTGACCGACGCGGCCTCGATCGCGGCGGCCGTCGACCTTGCCCGGCAGCGCTTCGGCGGTATCGACGTGCTCGTCAACAACGCCGGCTACGGCCAGCTCGGGCCGTTCGAGCTGATCTCGCCGGCCGCGATCGAGCGCCAGTTCGACACCAACGTGTTCGGCGCGTTCGAGGTGACGCGCGCGGTGCTGCCGGTCATGCGCGCGCAGCGCTCGGGGCACGTCGTCACGCTGTCGTCGATCGCGGGGCTGATCGGCATCGAGGGCGCGTCGATCTACTGCGCGAGCAAGTTCGCGCTCGAAGGCTGGTCCGAATCGCTGGGGCAGGAAGTGGCGCGCTTCGGCATCCGCACGATGCTGATCGAGCCGGGCCGGTTCCGCACCGACTTCCTCGACGCGAGCTCCGTCAGCCACGGCGATCTGGCAATCGACGACTACGCCACGCTGGCCGCCGACAGCCGCGCCGAACTCGACGCCGGCAATCACCAGCAGGCCGGCGATCCGGTCAAGCTCGGCCGCGCCGTGGTGACGCTGGTGCATGCGCCGGAGCCGCCCGTGCGCTACGGCGCCGGCTCGGAGGCCTACGGCGTGATGGTGGCCCGGGCCGAGCGCCTGCGCGCCGAGGCGGAGGCATGGCGCGAGCTGTCGCTGTCCAATGATCTGGACGCGTGAGGCGTGGGGTGGTCGAGCCGCGAGTCGTGACGCGCAAGGCTCGGGGCCGATGCACGGGCATGGTCGTCGGGGCGTCGCGTCGCGCGTGTCGCCCGACGCGGTGCGTGCGCGGCGGCTGCGCAAGGCTTGTCGACTCGCATCGATGTCGGGCGCGTGGCCAGACGATCCCGCGTCGATCGAGGTGCCGGCGCGTATCGCCTGCGTCGGGTGCCAAGGCGGGTTCGCGATTGTACGTTCGACGACCCAACGGACTTTTCCAAGGCCACTACCGTGCGGGTGACCGCGCCGCGCGATGCTGGTGGGGATGTTGCACTCGTGAAGGATGCGTCGGTATTTATCGTGGTCGTAACCATGGTCGACGTAGACGCGGCCAGGACGGCTCAGCGGCCGTCCACGCACGCCGCCGATCGGCACGATGGCCTCGATCAGCGGAACCAGTTGGGTGACGTCGTTGCGATTGGCGCCGCTCAGGATTGCCGCGATCGGCGTTCCGTTGGCGCCGGTTGCGATGTAGTGCTTGGAACCGGGTCGCGCTCGATCGGTGGGGTTCGGGCCAGTTTTTCGCCCGCCCCAACCGCACGAATCGACGATGAGTCGACGACCACGCGGGAGAAGTCGATCTTCTCGGCCGCTCGCAGTTTCGCCAGCAGCACGGCGTGCAGTCGATCCCACACGCCGGCTTGCTGCCAATCGCGCAGCCTGCGCCAACAACTTACGCCTGAGCCGCATCCCATTTCGGACGGTAAATCGCGCCAACGAATGCCCGTCTTCAACACAAATAGGATGCCCGTCGAAGCCGCGCGATCCGCTATTGGCTTGCGACCGGGATACTTGACGCGGCGCCGCTTTGACGGAGGGAGCAGTGGTTCGATCAGTGCCCAAAGTTCGTCATCAATGATTGGCTTACCCATCCCCTTGGCCCGTCTGTCACGACGGCCAAGGTTAACAGGATGCTGAAGAAGTTAACAACCCTTGGGCTCTTTTTGAAACCGTCTCTAAGAAGCGTTTCGCGGCTGCCTTGTCGCGACGTTTCTGTAACAGCACGTCGAGCTCCATGCCGTGCTCATCCACCGCGCGCCACAGCGCATACGGCTCGCCTCGCAGTTCACGAACAGCTCATCGAGGTGCCACGTCGTGCCCGGCCTGGGGCGGACGGCCTTCGCACAATGCGCAAACTGCGCGCCGAATCGGTCACACCAGTTGCGCACCGATCCGTATGTCACCTCCACGCCGCGCTCGAGCAGCAGTTCCTCTATATCGCGCAGGCTGAGGTTGAAGCGGTGGTACCAGCGCACCGCGCAGCTGATGATCGCTGCCGGGAAACGATAGCCGTGAAATGAGCAGCGGGTCTTCAATACCCCCGCGCTTTATGCCTCCCAAGAATGACTGTTATCGACGGCGCCTGCCTTTTTCGAAAAAGCGCTGACCCTCATCATTTGCTCACCGTCAACCAACAGGAGCAGCACGATGAGCAACTTCCAAACCTACACGATCGATAACGCACCGGCGGCGTCGAGAGCCAGCCTCGAAGACACGAAGCGCGCCTTCGGCTTCGTCCCCAATCTTCAGGCGCATATGGCGGAATCGCCCGCACTGCTGGCCGGTTACTCGGCGCTGTGGGACCTGTTCTCGAAGAGCACGCTGACGCCGCACGAACAGCAGGTGGTCTACCTGACATCGAACTTCGAGAACAACTGCCACTACTGCATGGCCGGTCACAGCGCGCTCGCAAAGATGATCAAGATGGACGCAGGTGTGATCGCCGCACTGCGCGCCGGCACGCCGCTGCCCGATGCCAAACTCGAAGCGCTGCATCGCTTTACGACGCTTGTGGTGCGTGAGCGGGGTTTCGTCCCGGATGCCGAAGTCGACGCGTTTCTTGCTGCCGGCTATACCCGTCAGAACGTCCTCGAAGTGATCCTGGGCGTGGCGACCAAGGTGATGAGCAACTACACGAACCACATCGTCCACACCGAACTCGACGGCTTCATGGCCGGTAACGAGTGGACCAAACCGGTCGCTGTCGCTGCTGCGGCCTAAGCCGTCTCGAGGAGCCCTGACGGCTCCCGCCCAACCCTTACACAAGCTCGCCGAGAAACCGCCATGTCCACGTTCGACCGCTATAAAAACGCTTACCCCAACGCACGACTGACCCGCACACCGAACGGTGTGCTCGAGGTCCGTTTCCACACCGAAGGCGCGAAGCTCGTCTTCAACGGCCACACGCATGAGCAGTTCACCGATATGTTTCATCAGATCGGCGAAGATCCGGATAACCGCGTGGTCATCCTGACGGGGAGTGGCGACGCATTCATGGACGCGATCTCGCCGGAAGGTTTCGATTTCTTCACGCCGCGTGGCTACGACAAGATCTTCCGCGAAGGCCGCAAGATCCTGATGAACATCCTCGACATCGAAGTGCCGATGATTGCAGCGCTCAACGGCCCGGTCCTGCTGCATTCAGAATATGTCCTGCTGTGCGACATCGTGGTGGCGACGCCCGAGACCGTGTTCCAGGACATGCCGCATGCCGCATTCGGTATTGCTCCCAACGATGGCGTGCATCTGCTGTGGCCGGAAATGATTGGCAGCATTCGCGGCCGGTACTTCGTGCTCACGCAGCAAAAGCTCGACGCTGCAGAGGCGAAGTCTCTGGGCGTCGTCAATGAAATTGTCCCCGCGGATCAACTGCTCGATCGCGCGCATGCCATCGCCGCGACGATCGCGAAGCAACCGCCGCTCACCACCAAATACACCCGCATCGGCCTGACTCAACGCCTACGTCGCGTCATCGACGAGGGGATCGGCTACGGCCTCGCGCTCGAAGGCATCACCGCAGCCGAAGTGGCGCGCATCGCAGCAGCACAGAGCGCCACCTGAATTCATGGCGTTGTCAAGTTGTCGATGTCCAGCGGACGGATGCTCAGGCGAATGCGGCCACTTCTTTGCGATTCCCCGAACCCGGCGTCCGGTTGACCGCCGAATGGGTCCAGGTCAGGTTGTTGCGCGAAGGCTTGTATAGTAGGGCATGAAGAAATCGACCGATGCCGTCCAGCCGTGCGTTGATTCGCCGATCTCGTTCAAAGGCTACCGCTTCCCACCTGACGTGATCAGCTACACGGTGTGGCTGTACTACCGATTTCCGCTGAGCCTGCGCAGGGTCGAGGAAATGCTGGCGGCACGAGGCATCGAGCTGACCTATGAGACGGTGCGATGCCGGGCCACGAAGTGTGGTCTGGCGATCGCCCGGCGCATCCGTTCCACGGCCTCGAGCCGCAGCGACAAATGGCACCTCGACGAGGTCGCGGTGACCATTCGCGGCGTGAAGCATTGGCTCTGGCGAGCCGTAGATCAATAGTATGCGGTCAGGTAATGACGCCCCTCGATGAAGGGACCGTCTTGGAGAGTCGCTGGCCGTCTCTCAAGAAACCATGGCACTCGTAGAAGGGTGAGCAGCCTGTCGGTGGTCCCCGCTCGTCACTTCCAACCTTACACATCCGACCTGCCGAAACCAGTGTTCTGCAGCGTCAATCAGTGCGTTACCAACTCCGTTTCCTCGATATCGCTCGTCAACGACCATGCTAGTTATGCGTCCGGGACTGCCCGCCACGTGGAACAACGGTAGGACGTGAAGGCTGATACTACCGATGACTTCTTCTCGTACAGATGCGACAGTGATTCTATCCATCGGGCTCGGAAGCATCGCTTCAATCTTCTGGAGGACTAGGGCCGGGGTTGTCTGGCAGCCTAGTTGCTGCAGCAAGAGCGCGATTGTTACGTGATCCGATGATCGCAATTCACGGATGAGAATTCCTGAGGTCTTCATCACGTACAGAGTTCCAAGGTAGAAGATCTTCGTCGTCGCTTAGTACTACAGCCGTAGATAGAACGAAGAGGGAGGTACGCCACCCCGTCGCCGGTAGTGGCATTGCTGTGCGCGATACCGGTGTCTACGGCGCCATGTGGACCACGCCAGCACGTACTCGACGGAGTATGTGCCTCGCCATAGCAGCCGGCATAGCAGCCTACGTATCTCTTGTACGCTAAGCGGCACCGAACCTTCAGGTGTTTTTTTGCCATGTGCCCTCAGGGCTACGAGCACGGCATGCGCCAGTAGGGATAGCGTGATGTGGCGATACCAGCCATGCCACCGGCGCACCTCGTAGTGGTCAAGCCCACATTCGCCTTGGGTTGCCTCGAAGCCCGTTTCGATTTCCCAGCGCCGACCCGCGACGTTGACCAAGGTTTGCCTTGTCGCCTTGCTGCGCGGCGCGAACACGACGTAATACGCGTGTTCGCGTTTCTCATCGGGGCTGCGCCGTACCAACAGATCATGTCCGAAGCGACGCGCTTCGGCGGTGATCTGCAAACGCCACAGCGGTGTAAGTGCCCAGTCATACAGGCGCTCCCGCTTGGCACCTGCACTCGATGACAGGCGTCGCCACGCCCGTGCCGGCAGGGATTTGGCGATCTGCTCGGCACGTACGTAGTCGGGATCCTGCCACCACAGAGGTTCGTTCTTCGCGACGGCCAGCACGAATGACTGGCCTCGTGATTCGAGCCACAACCTGAGATGACGGTCGCCGCCGTAAGCTTCATCACCCGTAACCCAGCCACACGGCACGCCTGCATCCAGCGCCCGTTCAAGCATGCTGCGCGCGAGTTGCGGCTTCGTTGCAAACTCCACCGATTCGGGAATGCCCGCTGCCTTGCAGCGCATACGGTCGTCGGTCCGCGCCTTGGGTACATACAGCTCGCGATCAATAAACGCGCTACCGCCACGGCCGGCATAGCAGAGGAACACGCCAATCCGGCTGTTCTCGATACGACCAGCGGTGCCGCTGTACTGGCGTTGAACACGGGCCGAGTGCTGCCCCTTCTTGACAAAGCCTGTCTCATCCACGATCAGCACCGCGTCGCGTTCACCCACCTGCTCAACCACATACTCCCGCAATAAATCGCGTGCGGCATGGACATCCCACTGCGCCCGCTCTAGCAGGTGCTGCACGCCATCGGGTATCGACTCGCCGATCCATTCGGAGAGTTGCCAGCCGTTTTTACGTTCGACCGTGCTCATCAAGCCTTTCAGGTACGCGAGTGACCGTTGCCGTGGCTCCGGACGCTTGAACAGGTCGCCGAGCCGTCGATGCAAAGACGCTAGTTCATGCTCCCACGCTTTTTCAGTTGAAGGCATCGGCCATTTATATCGTCATCCTAATTATTTTTAATTTAATGAAAAATCTACGGCTGTAGGACTAAGCGGCACGGCCGATGCGTCGTGGTCGACCAAATGGATCTGTTAGCGTCGCAGGTCCTCGACAGCAGATTGGCGTTTGCTTCGGGAGCGCAGGGCGTGGCCCGTTTGCCTGCGAGCATTACGCGGGACTGTCGCGCTCTACGTTTGGCCCGGTCGTCATTGGACGGTCAAGGACAGCGACATCAGCGCTCGAGTCTGAGATGCATGTCAAGGCAGAGGGATAATGAAGACACCATTATCTTCGCCTCTCTAACTGCGCGACATCCACTTTTCAGGCACGGATCGACGCGTCGTCCAGGCGACGCCGCTTGCACGAAACGCCACGCTCACCACCGATCGCGAGGCCGGGAACCTCCCGGTGGATGGCCGCGCATAGAAGATGCTATGCGTAATCGATGAGTGCCGAGCGATCGAGGTCGGTGCCCGCCTGTATCGCAGATGTGATCCTGATGCTGTCGATCATGCAGTTGTACAACAAACTCTCGCATTCATACGGCCGGACAACGGCGCCGAATTCACCGCCGCCAAGGTCGTGCGCTGGTTGCGAGACGCCGCAATCGGCCAGACCTTCATTGCGTCTGACAGTCCATGACAAAGCGGGTTATTGAAGCCTTAAACGGCAGGCTGCGCGACGGATTGCCAAACCGCGAATGGTTCCGCAGTCGCGCCGGGGCCAGGATGCTCATCGAATGCTGCCGGTAGTTCTACAACGAGCGGCGACTCGACAGCGCGCATTGCTACCAACCTCCGGCCACGGTACGTCGGCCCTGGCTGGAGCCCGATAATTCGACCGAGACTCGCTGCCGGACCGGTCACTCTGCGGCAGGTCTTGACGTCTGCATAGGCACGCTTCGCGACGCGGAAGCTCGCCGGATTGCTTTCGTAGGCCCGGTGCGAGGCATCCTGGGGGCTTACGCCGAGTACCTCAACAAGTTCCCACGTACAGGGGGCAACACTCCGTCGCCGCTGTCCCGTACGGACAACTGTATGTCTCCGATCGTCAATTGCGAGACCATCGACGCGTTTAGATTGAACGCCATCGTGAAGATGGCATGCCTGGTAATGCTTGCACCGGTAACGTCACTTCGTCATCGCGGACCTCGCATAACTTACATCACATTTCACTTATGGCATCGACACAGTCCCTTTGTGTTCTCGACGACACGCTCGATCTGCATGACGAACTGAGTAGTATTCGCCGCCGCCTGCATCGGTATCCGGAACTGGCATACGAGGAAACCGGTACGTCGGAGCTCGTGGCAGAGTGTCTGGAGCACTGGGGTTACAGGCTGACCCGCGGCATTGGCGGAACGGGCATGGTGGCTACACTCAAGGCGGGGAACAGTCCACGTGCCGTCGCGTTGCGCGCCGACATGGATGCGCTCCCGATCGTCGAGGAAACCGGTCTGCCCTACGCTAGTGCCGAACCCGGAAAGATGCATGCATGCGGCCACGACGGCCACACGGCCATACTGCTCGGTGCCGCGCGCCATCTTGCTCGCACTCGTCGTTTCGACGGAACGGTGCATCTCGTTTTCCAGCCGGCGGAGGAGATTCTCTCGGACAGCGGAGCAAAGCGGATGATCGAGGACGGCCTGTTCGAGCGTTTTCCCTGCGAGGCGATCTTTGGACTACATAACCAGCCGGGTTATCCGGCCGGTAACTTCATGTTTTGTGGCGGCCCGTTCATGGCGGCGTGCGACACGGTGGACATCGTGATCGATGGTTACGGTGGCCACGCTGCGCGTCCGCATCTCGCGGTCGATCCGATCGTGATTGGCTCGCAACTGGTGATGGCGCTGCAGACCGTAGTGTCGCGCAGCGTAGACCCGATGCAGGCTGCAGTGGTGACGGTCGGTTCGTTCAACGCGGGAGCGGTGGCCAATGTGATTCCCGGTAGTGCTCATCTGCAGATCAGCGTTCGCTCTTTCGATGCGCAAACCCGCAAGCTGATAGAGGCACGCATACGGACGCTTGCACAAGCTCATGCAGATGCCCACAGCGCGCGCGTTGAAATCGACTACATCCCAGGTTATCCAGTGCTTGTGAATAGCAGGAAGGAAACCGACCTGGCGCTCGCGGTTGCACGCGAACTGGTCGGCGAACACCGCGTTATTAGCGACTTCGCCCCGTTTGCCGGCAGCGAAGACTTCGCCTACTACCTTCAGGAAAAGCCGGGCTGCTTTCTGCGATTGGGTAACGGCGAACACTCGCGCACTCTGCACAACGCATCCTACGATTTCAACGACGACAATCTCACCGTGGGCGCGGCCTACTGGACGCGGCTCGTCGAGCAATTTCTTCCGTTACAGCAGTAGCACTCGTCATTCCGGCTGAAGCGCTCGCCCAGCGGGTTTGCGCTTCGGCCGCGATCCGGCATCGCCAGAATACCCTGGTTTCACTAAATTTCTGTCGACGGCATCCACGAAACAACGCCGGGACAGAGCTTGCGTGTTTTTGTGCGACCCACTCGGTACTTCGGTACTTCCCCTGCCTGTCCCAAAATGCAAACAGATTGTCCTTTGAAGTGAACTGACGGCTATTTTGGTCTTTTAACTTAGCTTCCAATACGCGCGCCGCGCTTCTGCCAATGGCCTGCATGGCGAACGCGGATCAGGCGAATCGTGAACCGAACGGCAACATGCGCACCGACCACCCTCCGTCGAGGCGACAGCCATTTAACTCAAACGTATCAAAATATAGATGCGGGAGGTAATCAATGGAATCAGTAAAGCGAGGTGAAACGCGTCCCACGCCGAAGCGGCGCGTCGCACTGACGACGATCTTGCTCGCATTGGCTTTTTCCCTCTCTTACATGGATCGGCAGATCTTGCCGTTGCTTCTCGAACCGATCAAACACGCATTCTCATTAACAGATTCAGAAGTCGGCATGCTGCAGGGGCTGGCATTCGGCGCGTTTTACGCATGCTCCGGTGTCGTCCTGGGCGTGCTGGTAGACAGGTTTCACCGAGTCGGGATTGCTGCCGCGTGCGTCGCTTTCTGGGGCCTCGCGACGGCGGCGTGCGGGTTGGCAGGAAACTTTATTCAGCTTTTCGTTGCACGCACGAGCACAGCGATTGGCGAAGCGGGCTGCTCGCCAGCGTCGTACTCGATTCTCTCAGACATGCTGTCCGGGCGAGCGCTGTTGAGAGCAACCGCGGTGTACAACGTCGGCCCTTATGTGGGAGGAGGGATGGCCCTTATTCTCGGCAGTATGGCACTGCGCCATTTCACCACTGCTGACGGGATGGATGTGCCGTTGATCGGACATATCGAGCCATGGCAGTCGGTTTTTCTCGTTCTGGGACTTCCCGGTATCCTGCTGGCGGCACTCATTCTTGCGCTGAAGGAGCCGAAACGTCACGAGTCCGGGCAGGAGATCGACACGTCAACTCGGGCGACTTTGCAGTTCATCTTCAGTAGCCCAATGCTGTTGTTTTACTTCGCTGCATTTGTTTTCAGCACGTCTGGATTGTTCGTGCTTCTGACCTGGTTTCCAAGTCTGATGATCCGCGAGGGCTTTGGGACCGCGGCGACGATTGGGCGCCCGTTGGGTGCCATCTTTCTGGCGGTGGGCTTGTGCGGCTGTGTTGCATCACAGCTTCTCTTGCGAAAGCTCGAAAATCGCAATCTCTTGAGTTCGCTGCTCAAGCGAATGTCGGCGATGTGGGCAGTCCAGCTTCCGCTGGCCGTAGCGTTCATTTTCGTCGACACGGCTAGCCTTGCCTATTTGTTTTACGCGTCGCAAGTCATCATTTTTTCCGTCGTCACGACCTTTATGGTCGCTCCCATTCAACTCGCGGTTCCCAATCGTATGCGAGGTCGCGCGACCGGTGTGTTCATGACTTTCAACTACATGTTGGGCGCGAGTATCGGACCGTGGTCGGTGGGCGTGTTGAGCGATCGGATGAAGGAAAACCCACACGGCCTGCTCACGGCATTCGTAATGGTATTGGGTGTGTCGGCGGCCGGCGCCGCGGTCTCTATCTACCTTTCTTCGACCAGGAAGACGCGGATGAATCCGGTCGATTCTTTGCCGCAGCAGTCCGTCTCGGGAAACATATAGATCACGCGAACGGAAGTCCAGATTTAGGGCAATAGACATGCTTAGTCTGTATATTTCGTATAACTACTCATATGCAACGTGCAATGAAAAGTCAAAAAAATGGCTGGCGAACCTGTGCCTGTCGATCTTTTTGGTAGTTCCGGCTGTTTCGGACGCCCAGAGTAGCGTCACCTTGTTCGGAACGCTGGACGAAGGTATCGAGTATCTGACGAACGCGAACAAGACATCGCATTCGGCGGTGCAGTCAGGGCCTGCGGAGATTTACTCAAATTCGTTCGGTTTGATGGGTTCTGAAGGACTGGGTGGCGACGTCAAGGCCATTTTCAGGCTCGAAGGCGGCTTCAATCCCTACAACGGTACGTCGATACAAGGCGGGCGTCTTTTCGGGAGACAGGCGTGGGTAGGGATTCAGAACAGCAATAACAGGATCATTCTCGGCCGGGTCTATACGCCTCTTTACGACGTGATCGGCTATCTCGATCCGCTGCAAGGTTCCAACGTAAGCCTGTGGACCATGGATGGCGGAATGGTGTCGCGCATGGACAATGCGGTCAGATACACGCGCTCGGATGGGCCGTTCCACGAAAATGTCCAATACAGCTTTGGCAGCGCCAGTGTGGAAAGCACGATCAACGGAACGGCCGGAGCAGGCTCTCGCTCCAAGGAATTCGCCGCGTCTGCTGACTACACCGCCCGGCAATTGATGGCCGGGATCGTGTACGACAACATCCATGGCCCCATGACTTCAGCGCAATACGGCTTGGGGTTGTTTGTGCCCTCGGCGGTCCCGGCAGCGTCTTCCGGCGCACCGCAACGGGCTGAGCGTATCGCCGCGGCCCTCAGATATAAGTGGGACGGCACGTCGCTGTTCGCAGGCTACCGCCATCTAAGGACGGTCGCGCAGGCCGGCAACGAAAACTCGAATCTGTACTGGGGAGGCGTTACCGAGCAGTTTACGCCTGCGTGGACGGGGACTGTCGGTGCGTATCACCAGCGGGTTGCTGGTGAGGATGCCCGGCCCACGATGGTCGCGCTTCAGACGCAGTACCGGCTATCAAAATCGACGGGCGTGTACGGCAACGCCGGCAAAGTCTGGAATACCCGTCTTAGCAACATGGGGCTGGACCTTCAGACCCAGACTTTGCAGGGAGCGGGTCAGTTCGGTGCCAGCATCGGCATCTTTCACTTCTTTTAAAGCAGCCCGACGTCTTGTTTGCACACGACAGTCGAGAGACATACGTTTCGAGAAATCAGCAAGGAGAGACTTATGAAGGTTCTGGTCGCCGGCTATAAACATGAAACCAATACGTTTGCGCTCGATAAGGCCGACTGGTCGGCTTTCGAAAAAGGCGAAGCGTTCCCCGCACCCGTTCGAGGCCAACAGATGCTCGAAACGATGGACGCGGTCGCGATGCCGGCTACGGGATTTTTGCACTACGCGCGATCGAAGGGATGGTCGATCATACCGAGTTTGTGGTGCGGCGCTGTCCCGTCTTCGTATGTGACCGAGGACGCCTTTGAGCGCATTTGCAATGAGATATGCAATGACGTGAAAGCCGGCGGTTTCGACGCCGTATACCTGGATCTCCACGGCGCCGGCGTTGCCGAGAACGAAGACGATACCGAGGGGGAACTGATCGGCCGCGTTCGGCAACTGGTGGGCGAAAACATGCCGATTGTGGTGAGTCTGGATCTGCATGCAAATGTCACCGAGAGGATGCTCCGAAGTGCGGATGGCATGGTTTCGTTCCGCACCTATCCGCACGTCGATTACGTAGAGACAGGCGAACTGGCCGGTGAGCTCCTGTCACGCCGTATTGCGCATGGACGTCGGGAACCGGTTGTCTGGAAGCGGCTCCCATTCCTTATTCCGCTGAATTCGCAAAATACGACAACGGGACCGGCGAAGCGGATCTATGAACGGCTGCGTGCACTGGATACAGAGCATGGAACGATGTCGAGCTTTTGCATGGCCTTTCCGGCGGCCGACTTTGCCGAATGTGCGCCCATGATCTGGAGCGTGGGAGAGAACGCTTCGACTGTCGTCGAGGAGCTCGCATCGCTTGCGGGCGAGCCCGCTCAATGGCGGCTTGAAATACTTTGCGCGGACGATGCGGTGCAGGAAGCGATGGCGCGCGCCGTCGAAAGCAACGCTCCGGTTGTGATAGCAGACACTCAGGACAACCCCGGCGCCGGAGGTACGGCATCGACCACCGGCATGCTGCACGCACTGCTGAATGCCCGAGCCGGCGAACGTTTCCCCCATCGGGTGACGCTAGGTGTGATGTACGACGCTCGATTTGCGGCTGCGGCGGTTCAGGCCGGCGTCGGTGCAACGTTTCGCGCCAGTCTTGGCCATGCCACGGAGCTTTGGGATGGTCCCACCGATCCGCCGGTGACCGCCGAATTCACCGTGAGAGCAGTCAGCGATGGGCGGGTCACTTTCAAGGGCCCAAAGATGACGGGGTTCGTTGCCGGATTGGGGCCAAGCGCATGCGTCGAGACTGGCGGCGTGCTGGTAGTGGTCGCAAGTGGAAAGATCGGAGCGCAGGACCGTGAACTGTTTCGTTTCGTTGGCGTGCATCCGGAGCAGATGAAGATCATCGTCGTCAAAAGCAGTAACCATTTCAGAGCCGACTTCGTACCGCTTGTCGAAAATGAACAGACCGACGTCGTGATCGCGAAGGCGCGGGGCGCAGCCGCGGCTGACCCAGGCGATCTGCCGTGGCGGAAGTTGCCGGCTTCCATCCGGCGCCGTCCTTGAGCAGACGTACGCTTTCGGCCCGGACTTGCAGGGAGGCTTGCCGGATGGGCGAAATGACCATCCGGCAAGCCCTTGCGTAACGCCTCATTCAATGCGCGAGCGGGACGCCGGAGGTCTCCTCGCAGAACCGCGCCATTTCGGTGTGGTCTTTACCTCGCCCCAGCGTTTGCGCCGCATTCGCCCACAGTTCGCTGCACAGCGCGGCAAACGGAACTGTAACGCCTTCGTCCTGTGCGACTTCAAGGGCGATGCCCAGGTCTTTGACCATCAGGTCGAGACCGAAATTGCTGTCGAAAGTCCGGGACAGGACAAATTGACGAAACTTCTTCTGCGTACTGTTATTGGTGCCGGTGGAAGCATTGAGTACGTCGACCATTTTTCCGGCGTCGAGTCCAAATTTCCGGCCGATAATCAGCGCTTCTACACCAATCAGAAACCCGCCGGCCGACACGAGGTTGTTTAGCGCTTTCATCGCCTGGCCCGCCCCAATCTTGCCCACTTCGGTAACCGTAGTTCCGATGGCAAGCAGCAAGGGTTTGGCCTGTTCGACAGCCGTCGCGGGGCCCCCAACCATAATGGCGAGTTCGCCGGTTTGAGCCCGCGAAACGCCGCCTGAGACAGGGGCGTCGATCATCAGAATACCGCCCGATTCGAGGCTGGCCGCGATCTCCTGCGTGATTCTGGGAATTCCCGATGTCATGTCGATGACCAGCGCACCAGCCCTGAGCATGGGCCGAACGGCCGTAATCACCTGTGACACATGTTGGCTTTTCGGAAGCATGGTAATGACCGCATCTGCCGACTCGACGGCCGCCTCGAGCGTATCCGGCGATTCGCCGCCGATCCTGCTCGAGAACGCTGCCGCGCGTTCGCGGTCCAGATCGAAAACCGCGACGTGGAAGCCTGCATTGACGAGTCGGGCGGCCATAGGCCACCCCATGTGACCGATGCCGATAAACGCGACTTTCCTGAACGTTCTGCTACCCATCACAGCGCCCCATTCCGGACAAGGACTTCATGAGCTGCTTTGAACGCGCTGAGGCCAGAAGGAATTCCTGAGTATGCAGTGGCATGCAGCAGCGTGGCCTTGATTTCCTCAACCGTGAGGCCGTTGTTCAGGGCGCCCTTGACGTGCAGCTTCAGTTCGTCCGTGTGGCCTGCGATCGTCAGCATGGCGAGATTCAGCAGACTTCTGGTCCTGCGGTCGAGCGTTTCGTCTCCCCACGCCCATCCCCATGCCCACGCGGTGGTGGCCCGCTGAAAAGACATCATGAAGGAGTCGGCTTTCTGCATCGAAGCATCTACGTATTCCGCCCCAAGTACGGCGCGACGGATAGGCATGCCCTTTTCGAAAAGAGCGTTGTCGTCTGACATGACTGGAGTTCCTCGTTGGTAAAGAAAGGTCGTATTAGCTGGCACGAATCGGCATCCCATTCCGGAGTCCGAATCGATGACACAGGTTGGCCTACTTTAGTCCAACGATGTCGTTACGTTTTACTTAACGGGACAGGTGTTTGACAACACGGGACGCGCGACCGTCTATGCAGCAAGTCGAACCGCGAATTTACGGAGGCCTTAACCGGATGCTTCCAGGTTGCGTTTCCATCTCGAGGCGCTGCAGCCGAAGCTGGTCTGGAACCATCTGGAGAACGCGCTCAGACTACCGAACCCTAGTGCTTCGGCTGCTTCTGTCAATGACACGGTTTGCATGCTGAGCAACCGCCTGGCCGTATCGCACCGAACTTGCTGCAAAAGCGCGGAGTAGGACGATCCCTTGTCCGCGAGTCGTCTATGGAGGGTGCGTCGATTCATTCCCAGACTGGACGCGAGAGTCTCGACGCTGCATCGCGAGTCGCGCAACTGCTGATGCATGAGCCACTCGACGCGTGCTTCGAAGTCTTCCGGCGAATGATTGAAGGTTTGCCCGAGCAAGGTTTTAGCGTGACGCCGGAGTACGGCGGATGAAGCGATCACCTTCAGGGACAACGCATTGCGTGAGAGCAGGATCCCGCTGACCATCTGGTCATAGCGGAGCTCGCATCGCATGAAGTTGCTTTGCACCAGCGTATGGGCGGGACGCGAATGTTCCTGGCAGACCGCATCGGGTTGCCAGTCCGGTCCGACGAGCCAGCGAATCATCTGGACGATGCCGCAGGCGCAGTATTCCATGACGTGTATCGAAGGAATCTCGGACTCGATTTTGAACGTCAGCAGCGGTTTGTCGAAGCGTTCGTCCAGATCAATGAAGATGCCGTCGCAGTGGTGATGCAGCTGGGTCGAATACGTGCGCAGCGCATCTCGTAGCGTTTCCTCTTCTCTCAACATAAGACTTACTAGTCCGTAGTCGGGAACGCCGCGGGCGATCGCGACGCGCGCGCCGAAATCGGTGCGGGCCGATGCGGCAACGGACAAATCCAGGAGCCTGATCCACGCATCTAACGGAATCAGGCTATCCGGACTTTCAGCGATGTCGCTGCTCAATCCGACCCGAGCCATGAGCGCTTTGCCGTCAATGCCGACGTCGCAGGCAGCCCGCAAATAGCCATGCAAGGTGGCGCTTCTGACAACTCGCTTGCGCATAACCGTTGTTCCTCGGAAGGGGAGGTGTGTCTCATATTGAAAAGTGTGAGGCACGGAATGTCAACTAAACAAAATCCCTAGGTTCCACAATAGTGACGGCTGACGGCGTTTCAAAGCTTTGCGCGAATTGCCGCCTCACATCGAGAAACGTCCAACATTGATGGGATTTTTAACAACAAACTGCGCGACGCGCAGATAGAGAGGCCGTGATGAGCGATCAAAATGGGATGCAACCTTGGCAATGGTCCGAGCAGGAGTGGCGACGAATCGTGACCCACGTTCGTGCGGGGCGCCGTCTGCGTCCGGACAAATGGAAAGGTGGCGCACGGGTTGCTGTCGCCCTTTCGTTCGATTCGGATCACGAAACCAACGAGCTGCGAGATGGAGGCAGTTCGGTTAACCGTCTTTCGTGGGGACAGTATGGAAATCGGGTCGGTGTACCGCGCATCCTGTCGCTCCTCGAAAAATACAGCGTTCCTGTCAGCTTCTATGTGCCTGCCGTCTCGGCGCTGCTGTACCCCGACGAGCAGCGTCGCATTGTGGACGCGGGACACGAGATCGGCGTGCACGGCTGGATTCACGAGCTCAACTCGAAGCTGGAGTTCGTCGACGAACGGGACTTGCTCGGCCGCTCGATGGACACCCTTGAAAAAATTACTGGCAAACGTCCGACGGGCTTTCGCTCGCCGTCGGGTGATTTTTCAAAAAATACGCTGCAGATTCTTCAGGAGCTCGGGTTTTCCTACGACTCATCCCTGAGCGCCGACGACGACTGCTATGAATTAGAGATGGATGGCGAGCCTACCGGGCTGGTCGAAATCCCGTTCGACTGGGTGCGCGACGATGCCGTTTATTTCCTGATGCATCGATTTCAGGGATTACGTCCCTATACGCCGCCTTCGGACGTATTCGACATTTTCCGGCGGGAACTGGACGCCGCGTATGCGGAGGGGGGACTGTTCGAGCTCACCATGCATCCGCACGTGATCACGAATCGCTCGCGCATCTGGATTGTCGAAGAACTGATCAGGTACGCGAAGAGCTTGCCTGACGGTGTATGGTTTGCCCGTCACGATGAAGTAGTGAACTATGTGCTGCAGAATGCGAAGCTTCGTTGACGACCGGAGGTGAGCTCAGGTAGCGTTGTACGTGCCGCGGCGGGGAGGCCTGCGGCACGAAGACTGAAGCGGACCGCCGATGCGACTGGGGATGCCAGTCGCTGCATCAGGGCAGTCTCCCCGGCGGGGCGACTCAGACGAACAGATCGCGCAACCGGTTGGGTTGAGAGCGGAGATACTGTTTCGGTGCCTTGATTTGAACCCCGAAGTGAGCGGCGGCATGCCAAGGCCATCGCGGGTCGTACAGCACGGCTCTCGCGAGCGCAATAAGATCGGCGTCCCCGGTGCTGAGGATAGCTTCGGCGTGCTCGAAGTCGGTGATCAGGCCAACGGCGATAACCGGCAGTGTGGTCGCCTGTTTTATCGCGCGTGCAAGAGGAACCTGATAGCCGGGTCCGATCGGGATTTGCTGTGCGGGGCTCGATCCGCCGCTCGAGACATTGATAGCGGCGCAGCCTCTCGCCTGCAATGCGTCGACAAAGGCGATCGTATCCTCGACGGACCAACCGCCTCCCACCCAATCGGTTGCGGACACCCGCATCGTCACGGGGCGGTCATGCGGAAACACATCCCGCACCGCCTCGAAGACTTCCAGCGGAAACCGCATTCTGTTTTCCAGTGAGCCGCCGTACTCGTCTGTTCTCTGATTCGAGAGAGGCGAGAGAAACTCATGGAGAAGATAGCCGTGCGCGCCAAGAATCTGGATGAAATCGAGGCCAAGCCGGGATGCGCGTCGCGCCGCGCTACCGAACGCGTTGCGTATTGCCGCGAGACCGTCGCGGTCCAGGGCGGTCGGCGGCATCTCGCCGGACGTAAACGCGAGCGGTGACGGCGCATAGGTCGTCCAGCCGTCCGGCTGCCCAGGCGGAACCTGTGCACCGCCTTCCCACGACTTTTGCCGCGACGCTTTTCGCCCGGCATGATTGAGCTGAATGCCGATCGGCATGTCTGACCAACGTCGGACGCCGCGCAGCACTCGCGCCATGGCAGCCTCGCAGTCGTCGGAATAGAGTCCTACGTCGCCACGGGTGTTGCGTCCGTCGGGCGTGACCGCTGTCGCCTCGATCGTCAGCAGTCCTGCACCCGAGCTTGCCAGTTGCCCAAGATGAATCAGGTGCCATTCGTTCATCTGCCCGTTTTCGGCCGAATATTGGGCCATCGGGGCGATCACGATGCGGTTGTCTAGTTTCAGGTTATCGATCTGGGTCGGTGTAAACAGAAGGGGGCGACTCATGAGAGCTCCGTGTGGCGCCCGCTGGGCGCCGTCCATACCCGTGGGGTAGGGTCGATTTCGAAGAAGTGCTTCAGGACGGACGGCGGCGAGACAAATCCCGTTGAACCGGAGCTCCTTGCAAGAGCGGTCGCCGCTCGACAGCCTCACGCATGCTTCAGCAATATCTCCGCAACCTCGCTTGCCTTGTCGATCATCAGATCGTGCCCGCCGTCCAATGAATAGACGTGAGTTTCAGGAAGATCGCGCTGCGCCTCGTACCAATCCGGGATAGGGCTTGGGATGCCGATGTCTTTCGAGTTGTAGATGAATACCTTCTTCGGTACTTTCTTGAAGTTGCCGGTGAGAGACAGTTGCTGCGTAAAGCAAGCCAATGGGTGCGACGTTAATTTCGAGTCGGCCCACGCCTGATGTTCCTCGCCGACACCGAATACTTTCGAAGGCCAGTTCGCAACCTGCGTACCGCCGAGCGACGCGCTGAGTTCGGTGAACGGCAATAGCAGATTGGGCAACAATGAAAAGAGCGAGTCGCCGCTTTTTTCCGGGAGCGGGCCGTCGAGATAAACGAGCGAGGCAATCCGGTCGTGCAACTGGTCGGCCACCCCGGTAATGACGAGACAACCGTATGAGTGGCCACAGAGCACGACATTATCTAGGTCTCGCCACGTGATGAGGTTGGCGATATCGAGGATGTGGGTGTCCAGATTGATCGGTCCCAACGCCGAAAGATGAGAGCGTTCCCCGACGCCCGTTAGCGTGGGTGTCAGCACACGGTGACCGGCAGCCTCCAGAGAAGGGCGGAGTTTATCGAAGCACCAACCCCCGTGGAAAGCGCCGTGAACGAAGACGAAATTTGTCATGCTGATAGACCTCTAGCGTTAACCATTCGGAACGCGCCGGTGTGCAGGCAATACATTGCGCCATGTTTCTCGGACATCCGACCCGCGTGCCACGCGGATCGGCGCCGGTACAGACTCGCGAATATGGCCAACCGGCATTGACACGACTTCACCTACGCGAAGTCCGGTGTGCCGCCAACGACGCACCTGCCCTCGGCTGTTCCGGTTCTATAGCTGTCCCGCCTGATGGGACGCGGCTCAGTCTACCGTCCCCGGTCTCTTTGGATTGATATTTTGGGACATGGATTTTGCATTCTGGGTCAACTTGACACGATGCAATCACCGATGTCACCCCGTGACGGCGAGTACGTGACCAGACCGTTCGCGATGAGCGAACTGGTCGCCCGGGTGCGCACGCTGATGCGCCGGCCGCCCACACCGGCGAAACTGGTTGTGTCGTTCGCCGACATCACCGTGGACCCGCAGCAGCGCGCGATGCGCCGCGGCGCCGAGACGGTCACGCTCGCGCAGGCCGAACTGTAGATCATGCTGTGCCTTGTCAAGGCCGGTGGCCGGACCGTGCGGCACGCGGCACTCGAGCATGCAGTCCGGGGCCTAGGCGAGGCGGTCACACCGAACGCGCTGGAAGTGACCTGCACCCGCTGCGCAAGAAGCTGACGGCGCTTGGTGCCGCAACGAGGCTCGCGAACATCCGTGGCGCGGGTTTGCGCTGCACGCCGCTAACGAAAACGGACTGGATGGTGTGCCCGACCAACCCTCTAACGCGAAAGAGGGGCGTATGAAACAACTGATTCGGTAGTCGAGCGCGATGCCGCGTGTCGCGACGCGCTGCGTATCTCATCGTATTCAAAGAGACGCTCGGCAGACTTGAAAACGGCTTCACGGTGCATGAAAAGTATCATGCTTCAGCTGCGTACGAACTGCAAACACCGATCACCTTGATCCGAGGTCAGATCGAGTTGCAACCGGGGAACGAGGGCAGGAACTGCTGTTTCGCGAGAGCGATCTGATGGCGCGCAGGTTCGGCAGTTGAGCACATCAACGCCGCGCAAGTCTCGCGATGCCCGACTTGCTGCACATCCGCCTCGAGATTAGCCTGTCAGCGGACGATGCCATCATCAAGACCCGGCCTGTGTTTACCAGCCCGCATTGGCCGCACCGACGATCGTCATCGACGTGCTCGCGCGCGGAGTTCGCATCCGAGCACCCGGGATCTCCGGGGCAGCACGGTTTTCTGTCGAAGAGAATTGTGTGAGATCCGTTAGTCTTACTGTGTCGATAAATCACTCTTGAACACTGAACAAAACGGACATCGCGGTAGCCGGCGCGCGATGTATGCAGCGATACGCCAGCGCATCTTGGCAACATGAACCATTCGTTCGAGCGTCGTGTCCGGGCCAGCGGGACAATTTTACTTCGAGCACGACCGGATTCCGTGGTAGGCGGCCGTTGTCTGCAGTGCACGCATACGCGACATCACATCGGTTGCCAGACTCGGCTTGTCGCTCTCCCCGCCGTCGCCGGTAGGATCGCCCCGCGGCGCGCGATCTCATCGACGTCGCGCGGGCTGCACGTTCCCCGGTGACCTTCCGCCCTTGCAGTCATGCCGACAGCGACACGACTGACGGAAGTTCGCAGTGCGCCGAGCCCTTTAGGCCTGCCCACCGCACTGAGAGCAACATATCCCCGTAGCCTCGCTACGCGTACAGTTCAACGATCGCCGCTGGCCGCGGCCGCCTGCTCGATGACCTTCGCGATTGCTTCGGGATGTGAAAGAAAGGCGACATGGCTCGAGTCGACTTCCGTCACTTTACTGCCGGCGCGCTTGGCCATCCAGCGCTCCAGGTCCGGATTGACAGTGCGGTCCGACGCCGCGACGACCGCCCAACTCGGCTTCGATTTCCACGCTGCCTGCATGACGGGCGCCACGAACGAGCCGACGGCGGGCATCACCTGGGAAGAAGCCATGAATGCGGCCTCTGGCTCCGGGACGTCGGATGCAAAGTCGGCATGGAACCGCGAAGGATCGATGTACAGATGACCGTCGCCCGTCTCCTTGATGCTTTTGATCGCGGCAGGCATTCTGGTGGTCAGATCCTTCAGGCTCTCACCGGCATCGGGTTCAAAGGCGGCAACGTAGACGAGTCCCGAGACGCGCGCATCGTTGCCGGCTTCTGTGATAACCGCTCCGCCGTAGCTGTGTCCGACGAGGATGCTGGGGCCGTCCTGCGCATCGACCACACGGGTGGTCGCCGCGACGTCGTCCTTGAACGACGTTTCCGGTTCCTGGACCACGGACACCTTGTAGCCGTCGCGGGTGAGAATGTTCGACACGGCCTGCCAGCCTGAACCGTCAGCAAAGAATCCATGGACCAGGACAACGTTCTTGACGGGCGCAGCGGTGGCGATCTGCGTGGAAAGTGCTGCCACGCCGAACGCGATGGCAGTGGCAAAACGGCGAACTCGGGTGGTCGTTTTCATGAAAAGCTCCAGATGGATCAGCAAAAAAGTTTGGGGTGTTGGTTGATGGATCTCGCGGTAAATCACGCGTCAACCACAGGCTCGCGGTGCATCTCGGGCCAGTCGGAATAGCCCGTCGAATCTCCCCCGTACCAGTATTCTCTTGGCGCCTCGGCGAGCGGACCACCGACTCGCACAAGCTCAGATTGATTGTGTCGATCCGGTGCTGTCAACCGTGCCCATCGGCGCCGAATCTCATGAGCCTACGCATCGGAATTGCCTCCCCCCGCAAGTCGCGGAAGGTAGGTCACGAGTGAGAGGTCTGGTCTCCCCGTCGGTGTCAGTGCAACGTATGTGAATTCGATGTGGCCGCCAGAAGGATGCCGAAGCCGTTTATCGCCCTCGTCGAATCCCTTTACGTTGGTGTCCTGCCACCAGTCGCGGAACTCGGCGCTTAGCTCCGTAAGTTCCCTCACCAGCTTGTCAAACGGAGCTTTGTCCGGTGCCTGCGCGCGCGCCGCACGAAAGGCCGAGATCATGCCCCGGGTCATCTGTTCCCAGTCGAGGATGAGCGTACGATACGGCTTGTAAAGGAATAGCAGACGCAACGTATTACGTTCGTGCGACTCGAGCGATCCGTAGTCGACAAACAGATCGCAGATCGCGTCGTTCCATGCAAGGATGTCCAGGCGCGTATTGCGAACATACGCCGGGACATTGATCGACCGTACGAGCAGTTCCAGCCCCTCGGTGACGCCGCTTCCAGTCGCGACCTGTGAAAGCTCCCGAGCGGAGAGCGCGAACAGGTGCGCGGCTTCGACGGCATCGAGCTTGAACACGGCCGACAGCCTGCGCAGCGCGTCAGCGGACGGCTGGATGTCGCGGCCCTGCTCAAGCCACGTGTACCAGCTCACGCTGACTCCGGCGAGCATGGCCACTTCTTCGCGCCGCAGACCGGGAGTGCGGCGCCCGCCTTCAGGCAGCTTGAAGTCAGCAGGCTGTAGACGGCTCCGGCGGCTAGACAGGAAAGAACCAAGCTCGCGGCGTTGGTCGGGAGAAGGTCGTCTGGACATTTTTTCAGTCAAAGTTGAGTGATTGTCAGGCGGCGCAACTTAGTGCATATCGTCTGTTAGAAGGAGCCCGGTTCGAACGATGGATGCGTTTTGGCCTCAATTGAGCGGCCAAGTGTGCCTGTCGCGCACCGCGAGTTCCCTGGCAACGCCAACTTCGCCGGTCATACTCCGCGCAGTCGCGGTCGCCAACGCGAGTCGTCGTCTGCATCCGTGAAGACTCGCTGGTGACATGACAACAACATCGCGGCGCGTCGTCGACATCAGGACACACGCAGATCAAAGCGATCGAGGTTCATAACCTTCGTCCATGCCGCAACGAAGTCGTGCACAAACTTGTCCTTGCCGTCCTCGCTTGCATACACTTCGCTGAGCGCCCGTAGCACAGAGTGTGATCCGAACACCAGATCAACACGCGTGCCCATCCACCTAAACTTGCCGGTGACGCGATCAGTACCGACAAACTCGTCGCCCGCAGCGGAGACTGGCTTCCACTGTGTGTCCATGCTGAGCAGATTAACGAAAAAATCATTGGTAAGCACGCCTGGACGGTCAGTGAACACACCGGGTGCGTCAGTGTCTGTCGAGACACCCAGCGCCCGCAAGCCACCGATCAGTGCCGTCATCTCGGGCGCAGTCAGTGTGAGCAGTTGCGCCTTGTCGATAAGCAGAGCCTCAGCGGGCACCGGCACGCCGCGCTTCCGGTAATTGCGGAATGCGTCCGCCAGGGGCTCCAGGGCGCTGAAAGACTCGACGTCTGTGTCTGCCTGCGACGCATCCGTGCGGCCCGCTACGAACGGAATCGAGACCGCGCGACCCGCCTTTTTCGCGGCCTCTTCAACGCCAACGCTTCCCGCCAGAACAATAAGGTCTGCAAACGATATCTTCCTGCCATCTTTCCCCGAGTCGTTGAAGGTGCGTTGAATGCCTCGCAAGATGTCCAACACTCGCCTTAACTGCTGTGGCCGATTTACTTCCCAATCCTTCTGGGGCGCAAGACGGATGCGTGCGCCGTTGGCACCGCCGCGCTTGTCCGACCCCCGGAACGTCGAGGCCGAAGCCCACGCAGTTGACACAAGCTCGGTCACGGAAAGCCTCGATCCGGCGATCTGCTGCTTGAGCGTGGCAATGTCCGCGTCGTTTACTAACGGATGATCGACCGGTGGAATCGGGTCTTGCCAGTCAAACTTTTCGGTGGGCACTTCCGGACCGAGGTATCGGGCGCGAGGGCCCATGTCGCGATGCGTCAGCTTGAACCAGGCGCGGGCGAACGCATCGGCGAACTGATCGGGATGCTCCAGAAAGCGGCGCGAGATTTTCTCGTATTCCGGATCGAACCGCAGGGAGAGATCCGTGGTCAGCATGCTGGGAAGGACCTTCTTCGATGAATCATGTGCATGCGGGATCGTCTCCGTAGCGTCTTTCGCAACCCACTGGTGGGCGCCGGCCGGGCTCCTGGTGAGCTCCCATTCGTGGCCGAACAGGTTTTCAAAAAATCCCATACCCCATTGGGTGGGTGTGCTGGTCCACGTCACTTCGAGCCCACTGGTGATCGTGTCGGCGCCCTTGCCAGTGCCGAACGTGCTTTGCCATCCAAGGCCCTGATTTTCAAGGCCAGCCGCTTCAGGCTCTGATCCCACGTGGTCGGCGGGGCCCGCACCATGCGTCTTGCCAAACGTGTGGCCGCCCGCGATCAGGGCGACCGTTTCTTCGTCGTTCATCGCCATGCGCGCGAACGTGTCACGAATGTCGTGCGCGGCGGCAAGTGGGTCGGGGTTGCCATCGGGGCCTTCGGGATTCACATAGATGAGGCCCATCTGCACGGCTGCAAGCGGGTTCTCAAGATCGCGGCCCGCATCCGTGCGGCTTTGCTCGACTCCGTGCAGTTCTTCATCGGCGACAATCACGCCTTCCCCGCCGTCAGCCGCCGCCTTTCCATAGCGAACATCGCCACCCAACCAGGTCTTTTCGTTGCCCCAATAGACGTCCTGATCCGGTTCCCACGTATCCTCCCGGCCTCCGGCGAAACCTAACGTCCTGAAGCCCATGCTTTCGAGCGCCACGTTGCCGGCGAGGACAAGCAGATCGGCCCACGAAATCTTCTGGCCATACTTCTGTTTGACCGGCCACAGGAGTCGGCGCGCCTTGTCGAGGCTCACATTGTCAGGCCAGCTGTTAAGCGGCGCGAATCGCTGCTGCCCTCGTCCCGCGCCGCCGCGTCCGTCACCCGTGCGGTAGGTGCCGGCGCTATGCCAGGCCATGCGAACGAAAAGCGGACCGTAGTGACCGAAGTCAGCAGGCCACCACTCCTTCGAGTCCGTCATGACGGCGGTCAGGTCCGTCTTGAGTGCAGCGAGGTCGAGCGTATTGAATGCCTGGGCATAGTTGAATTGCGGATCGAGCGGGTTCGACTTGCTGGAGTGCTGGCTCAGCAGGTCCAGTCGCAGCGCTTTGGGCCACCAGTCGCGATTGGTGGTGCCGCCGCCGGCCGTGTGATTGGCGTGATTGAATGGGCACTTCGAAGTATTAGACATCAGGTTGGTCCCGCTTTTTAAGGTTGTTTTCTATGCTGGGTCTTGCTGCCCCCGCACACTTTGCAGGAATAACAAGCATTGAAAAAAGGCAAATTCACTGCAGAGAGGCGTCGGAGACGTTGCCAGAGTCGAGCAGAACGTATCGCGCCATACCGGCTAAGGTACTCCCGTCGCCGGGCGAAGCCGCCAGGAAGCCAATGCGGGTTCAGTGTCCTTCGCTGCCAAGACTCAACCGGTTCGAGACCTCTGTCACCCCCGGAACTTGCCGCGCCCGCTGTTGTGCGAGGTCGATCTGCGATACCTCCGGCACCGTCCCAGCAAGTGTTATCGTCCCGGACTTCGCCAGAACAGACACGTGCGCCGTATCGATGCCGCCCCCCTTGACCAGCGACTTCCGTACGCTGGCGGCAAGATGGCGGTTCTCAACGCGGATCGCCTTTCTTAACGCCGCGCGCTGCACCTTTGCAGGGTCTTTCGGCGGCGCCACATACGGCTGAACCGCCGGCCGGTATGCGATATTCGCCTCGTCGGCAAATGCAACACCAGTGCCACTGACTAGCACGAGAAGCGCCATGCAGACGACGTACGGGAACGGCGCGTTCATGTTTTTCATGTGAATCTCCTGATTTGATGGCGGACACCATGTCCACCGCCGTTCGAATTTCGCTCTGCGCTCTGTGAAGAAATAGATGCGCTCACCTCGTCGCTGCCCAACTCAGCGAGCTCATATGCGACTTCACTTGCCAGGATCATTGCCTGACCGTTCGCTACTGTGCGACGAAGCGCCTGGGGCTTATAAACGACGTCACCCCGCCGGATGATTTCGCCGCGAAGAGCACAGACACCACGAACACGCGTCATGCAGCGGATCCATGTTTGATCGCTGTAATGACAGCGGGTCGCATCCTGCCAGAGGACAACGATCGTGTTTGCGCTCACGCGCTCCAAGACTCGGACGCGCGCGTGCCGTGACGACGCGTCATTCTTTTGAGTGTCGTCGTCGAACACCTGCCGGGGAAGCCCCAAAAGGTTCCGCATGACGTGATCCCAGATTGCCGAGGTCGATCGCGGCTGCTCTCTAGCCTGGAAATGGCGGTTGTTTTGCAAGGTGGTGATCCTCCGAATGACGCAGGACTTTGTACGTCAAGTCAAACGTGCGCTGCGCGCCAGAATTGCAGCGTGTCGGTGAATTGCTGGAAGCCGATAATCCTGTTGCTTCGGAGCCTCCAGACATGAACGAACTGAGCATCCAGCGGTTTCCCTGTCTTTAAATGGGTGCCGGTGGAACGACCGATCGACACGACGACGTCATGCGCAAAAAGATTCTCCGTGGCCGTAGCCCGATAGTCGAGCCATTCACTTGCAAGCCTGCCGAATACGCCTTCCGCCACCTCTACGGGAGTCAGGTATGGGTTTCGGTCCGAATAGAGAAAGCTTTCCGCCTCATTCCATTCAATCTCAGGCGCCATGTCGGCGAGCGCGGCAGTGGCATCCCGTCGCTCAAATGCGTCGTAGAGGCGTTGCACGATCGCCATGCACGCCGCTTCATTTTCGTTTGCATTGCTAACTTTATTCATGGTCACCTTTTCCTCTTTTCGACTTGGGGCATCACTCAGTAACGTTCCTGGCGCCGTAGCACCGACGGCCGTCACTCCGACTGACAAAACCCAAACTTACTTGCAATCATTGGCTATCTGGGGCTGATGGGCGTGCTCTTTTTCTCGGGACGAGACGCCACCACGGCGGAGCGGAGGACAGAATTGCGTATGCAATCTGGATCTCCATGTGATAAAACGGTTGAGTCAGAAGAATTGCGACGAGCCATCTCCTCGGGTTTGGCACGACAGCCTAGCCCGTTGCGCTATCGGTCTCGTCGTTACCAGCGACGAGGAGAACGCGCGAAACGCTGCCTTTGCGCCTGTGAGGCAGCGCAGCCTGGTACTCATGGCTACCGTACCAGGCACGCGCGGCCGACATGGTTGGAAAGGACAGAATCGCCACGCCTTCGGCTGGCGTCCCTTCAAGCACCGCGTGCTCGCCGTAGTACGCTAAAGGAGTCAAGGGATGCCTGTCTCGCGCAAGCGCTGCAAGGTTTCGATAGCGGCTGAGAGATGTTGAATCAATCGTCTGCTCCCGCACGATGACGAGATACGCCGTCATTTTCCGGCGCTCAATGCACTGATGAGGGCGCGCGCGGTTGCGGGTGAGGAACCAGGATTCTGCCCCGTGATGAGCAATCCATCCTCAACCACATAGGAGCCCCAATCAGGCCCCCGCGAATAGATGCCGCCTTTCGCCTTGAGTTCGTCTTCGACAAGAAACGGCACGATAGTGGTCAGGCCAACCGCCTCCTCCTCCGTGTTTGCAAAACCGGTAACGCGCTTGCCTTCTACCACGGGGCGACCGTCGCTGGTCTTTACATGGCGCAATACACCCGGAGCGTGACACACCAGAGCAACCGGCTTGCGGGCTGCAAGAAAAGCTTCGATCAGTGCGATGGACGCCGGATCCTCCGCGAGATCCCATAGCGGCCCGTGACCGCCAGGATAGAACAGCATGTCAAAGTCAGCCTCTTTGATATCCGCCAGACGCTCAGTGCTCGACAGGGCTCGCAACGCATATTCGTCGGTTTCGAATCGGCGGGTATCATCAGTCTGATTGGCAGGTTCGTTGCTCTTGGGGTCGAGAGGTGGCCGGCCGCCCTTGGGCGACGCCAAGGTAATCTGCGCGCCTGCTTTCTTGAATGTGTAATAAGGCGCAGCGAGTTCTTCAAGCCAGAAACCGGTCTTTCGGCCGGTGGTACCGAGTTCGTCGTGAGAAGTCAGCGCTATCAGTACTTTCATGCAACACTCCTTAAGGATTGCGGTCGAAAGGCGGCTTGGCGGAGACAAGCTTCGGTCCATAAGATCGACGATGCGCCCATGACGCCTCGCCATGTAGTCACAGGCCTTCATATTTCTTCAGCTAGCGGGAAAACGAATCAGCGACGCAAGGATTCGATGCTTGCGTTCGAAGCAGGCCGCCGAAAGAAGTACAGGCTGGAGCTCACTCTAGCGGACGACCTATCATTCAGAAAGTTAATTGTGGTAAAGCACCAGACTCGAACGACCCTGTTGCGACATCCGACTTGCGCCTACCGAGGGTCGAAGCGCCAACCTCGAACATCAGCTACATCGACGACGTGCAATGCACTCCGGCCCATGGCGGTTGTCGCTCAGCGCATGAGCCACTCAAGTATTGGCTTTCGACTTTACCCCCGGACACGACGCTCGAACGCATGGTTCATGTTGCCAAGATGCGCTGGCGTATCGAGCGGGACTATCAGGATCTCAAGCAGGAATTCGGCCTGGGACACTTCGAAGGGCGCGGTTGGCGTGGATTCCATCACCACGCATCGTTGTGTATTGCTGCCTACGGGTTTCTTGTTGCTCAACGCCTCGTTCAAGGCGACAGTAAAAAAAACTCCGCGATCCGCGACCCATTTGCCTTACCCTCGGATTGCGTGCCACGCGGGTCCCCAGTGCGCGCAACGCCACGTGGCTGATTTCATCACCACGCTGCGCTGGCGTATCGCTGCATACATCGCGCGCCGGCTACCGCGATGTCCGTTTTGTTCAGTGTTCAAGAGTGATTTATTGACACAGTAAGACTAGAAGAGACTGCTGCGCTGCCTTGCCGCGCGTCGCGGGACCCAAGCCATATCCGATATCCCAGTCGACCGAGTTGTCGCGCAGTTTCATAGCCGAACTTCCGCCTCGCGTGAGCGATACATCCGATTTCGGTGATGCCCAGCTCGAATCCGGCTTTGTACGCGCTGTAGTCGTCGCACACCAGCTTGCCGCGCCACTTGCCGAGGAACGCGCGAGCCTTTTCGCCAGCACGGCTGTCGGCAAACTCATAGATCACCGCAGGCGATAGTGCAACGCGACCGCTGCGATCGACACGTTCGGCTGCATCGCAGCGCGTATGACCTTCTCTTTGAACTCGCGGCTATGCCGACGTCGGTGCATCGGCTCGATCTGTTCCAATGCCTCAGCTTCGTTTCCGTCCATGGTGTACACGTGTCCACTAAAAATGAAGTGGACACGATCCTCCCGGTCGGGAAGCGGACGGACAAGATGACTTCACCGGGCGCTTACAAGCGAGCGCACCGCCAACGCAAAGTAACGCGCGGTTGCCTCGCGCATTTGACGCTGTGCATCGTCAGTAACATATGACACGCTGAGTGAAGACCGCCGGTAGCTTTCTCGCGTCTCTTAAATTCGTTGCAATTCCGACGGCCTCTAACCAGGCTGGATCCTTGCCTCGTGGAGGCAGCGTGGATTGCGAGGCTCCATGCGCAAAGATGGCAACCGTCGGCGCGGTCAGGATGACATTGTCACGGCTCGATCCATGTGATTGTGTGCCCCGGTAAGTTCGACAGTTCCACGCCAAATTATGATGGCCCGCCGCGTAGCCTGACAGCAGCTTCCATGAGTTTGGACACGAGCTTGGTATCAGTGTCACCCGAGGCCCATTCGATCGCCTCACGAAGGCCCTCACTACTGCTGAGAAGCTGGCAACGCCATGATTCAGGCTCGTCCCAGGGTTGTTCATTCCCTGGCCGTCGGATGAACTCAGATATCAGCCGCGCATGTATGGTGCGCGCGCGCCTGCAATCTTCCGACGCTTCCTTCAGCCGCGCTCGCGCAAAGAACCGTTCAGCGGCAAGGATACGATACGTGACAGACCCGCCGGTGATGTCGACCCACACCAGAGACTTGGAGATGAGATTGCTAAGCGCCATGAATGTCCGATGTGGGTCCCACCCAAGCGGATCGGTCATAGCAACAGCGTCTTCAAGCGAAAAACTGCCGCAGAAAACTGAAAGCGCTCTGAACAGTGCGGCTTCGTCCGACAACAATCGGCCGTATCCAAAATCTGTTTTTCCGGACATCAGGCATTGCGGGTCGTCCGGCTCTCCCGGCTGCGGGCCATGAAGGACACGCCTCGTCACAATGTCCAGCATTTCAACAAACGAAAAGTGAAACAGCAGGTTAGACAGGGCGCTCATTATCGAGCGGGGCCTGCCGTCGGTAATCTGCGTCAGGCCAATGATCGCTGGGAGGTCTTCGTCTGCCAGTTCATAGCCAGCCAGGTCGTGAGCTCGCTCAGCAAGCATAAGCACAGCTGGGTATCGAAGCGCTTCTTTCCTGGAAAGTCTCATTCTTTCCTGCTCGCCCGGGTACGGAAGCAACCCGATCCGGTGGACGCATTCTCCCGGTACACGCAGCGGTTCAAGACTGATTGCAAGGATTCTCGACCGGCTCGAAGAAGCAGCGAGGCGGGACATGAAAAGTCGCAAGGAAACGGTCACGCGCTCACAATGGTCCAGTACTAACAGCGCCTCCCGATGCTGCAGATAGTCTAGCAACGGTGCAGTCATATCTGCAGAAGATGCCCGAAGGCCCAGCGTCCCCGCGATATAATTCGCTGCGTCGCTTAGCTCAGCCATCATCGAAAAGTCGACAACCCATGAGCCCCCGCTGAATTTTGCTCCTACCGCCGCGGCTGCCGCTCGTGCAACGGAGGCTTTGCCGACCCCAACCGGTCCGACAAGCGTGACGACACGTTCGCAGTCAAGCGCACGCTTCACGCCCTGTATCTCGCTGTCACGTCCAACGATCTTCGCGCCGGGCGGAACGTCAGCCCTGTTCAAGCCGACCGTGAATTCGCCAGGCTCTCTCTCTCTCGTGATAAGAACCGGCGCCAAGAAACGATAGCCGCGGCCCGTCACCGTAGCGATGTATGTGACTTGAGAGCGGCTCTCTCCAAGAGATCGGCGCAGACTGCTGATGTGAACCTTAAGATTCGATTCGTCGACGAAGGTGCTGGGCCAGGTATGTGAAACCAACTCCTGTTTCGTAATCAGGTCGCCCGCGCGAGAGACAAGCAAATGAAGGATCGCCGCCGCGCGAGAGCCGATTCGAACTTGTTTCTGATCTTTCAGGAGCAACTGGCGATCGGGCAGAAACACGAAAGGTCCAAATACGAAAGATCCCTCATCGACAGTTTGCGATTGCATGTCGTTCACCAAGACAAGACGCCCTCATTTCGCTTTGCGTGCACGGAAATCATCCAAGCCGGAGGCCTGCCCAAGAGCGTCAGCAACCCGACGAGTCACCGATCCGCCGGGCCTGACAGAATCCTTACGGATGCAGGCGAGGCTGGATCGGCCCGCTCGGCAAGTAGATAAGGGAGACGGCGCTCATTCTACCTGTAACCCTGTCGGCGGCTAAAAATCGTCACGAGTGGTGTATGCGGGTCGGTTGGCATGATCAGGCGGCCAGCGCTTGAGGAGCCGGTGTGCTCTCTATCACCGGAGTGCCGTCCTTGAAGTGTAGAAGTCGCAACCCGATCCGACAGTTACCCGTTCCGACAGTGCGTGACTGTCAGATCAGATTCAGGTGGCTCACTTTCACGGGGGCCAACCGCCACGATTCGATGGCATTCGAGTCCACGCTCGATGCCATTCCTGCGGTACCCGGGCTGAACGGTCCGCCACGCAAGCGCCCGAGCAAACTGCACGTTGACAAAGGGTATGACTTCGGGCGTTGCCGACGTTCTCTGAGACAGCGCGGCATCAAGGCTCGTATCGCACGCCGCGGTATCGAAAGCAGCGAACGGCTGGGGAGGCATCGTTGGGTCGTCGAGCGCACGCATGCCTGGTTCGCCGGATTCGGCAAGCTTCGAATTCGCTTCGAACGACGCCTCGATATTCATACCGCTCTGCTTGTCCTGGCTGCCGCCGTCATCTGCTCCAGATTCGTGGATGACTTGTGTTGGCGACACTAATACCACAGCCGTAGATAGAACGAAGAGGGAGGTACGCCACCCCGTCGCCGGTAGCGGCATTGCTGTGCGCGATACTGGTGTCTTCGGCGCCATGTGGACCACGCCAGCACGTACTCGACGGAGTATGTGCCTCGCCATAGCAGCCGGCATAGCAGCCTACGTATCTCTTGTACGCTAAGCGGCACCGAACCTTCAGGTGTTTTTTTGCCATGTGCCCTCAGGGCTACGAGCACGGCATGCGCCAGTAGGGATAGCGTGATGTGGCGATACCAGCCATGCCACCGGCGCACCTCGTAGTGGTCAAGCCCACATTCGCCTTGGGTTGCCTCGAAGCCCGTTTCGATTTCCCAGCGCCGACCCGCGACGTTGACCAAGGTTTGCCTTGTCGCCTTGCTGCGCGGCGCGAACACGACGTAATACGCGTGTTCGCGTTTCTCATCGGGGCTGCGCCGTACCAACAGATCATGTCCGAAGCGACGCGCTTCGGCGGTGATCTGCAAACGCCACAGCGGTGTAAGTGCCCAGTCATACAGGCGCTCCCGCTTGGCACCTGCACTCGATGACAGGCGTCGCCACGCCCGTGCCGGCAGGGATTTGGCGATCTGCTCGGCACGTACGTAGTCGGGATCCTGCCACCACAGAGGTTCGTTCTTCGCGACGGCCAGCACGAATGACTGGCCTCGTGATTCGAGCCACAACCTGAGATGACGGTCGCCGCCGTAAGCTTCATCACCCGTAACCCAGCCACACGGCACGCCTGCATCCAGCGCCCGTTCAAGCATGCTGCGCGCGAGTTGCGGCTTCGTTGCAAACTCCGCCGATTCGGGAATGCCCGCTGCCTTGCAGCGCATACGGTCGTCGGTCCACGCCTTGGGCACATACAGCTCGCGATCAATACCCGAAGCGAAGAAAGGCTTCGTGCTTTTGCCACGACGCTGGGTGGTCGAGCGCAGCTTCGGCTCGCTCAATCGCTTTCGCAGGCTGGCGCGTGATTACGAGCGTCTGCCTGAAACGCTGGCCGGCTTGCACTTCGTCGTCTTTGTCTCCTTGATGCTCACTCGCGCGGCCCAGTATTTTTGAAAGTGCATAACACTCTCTAGGATCGTTTCGCACGTAATGCATTGGCCTTGTCCGAGTGCTCCAGCAGCAGCGCGCCGAATGCAAACAGGTAAAGCAGGGCTGCGACGAAAAACGGCAAGCCGAGATAGTGGGCCGGCGCCGCGCTGCGCTGCACGTAATGCAGCATGGCCGCCCCCAGCAAGGGCGCGATCGTGGCCGCAAGCTCCATCAGGCACACCATGGCGCCAAGATATTCACCCTGGCGGCTCGGTCCCGCCTCGATGGACACCAGTGCCCGAAGCGCCGGATCGTTGACGAGAGCCAGGGAGTGCATCGCGATCGCGATCGCCATCATCGTCACCGAGGCGGCGAAGCCGTATGCCATGTAGGCGCCGATAAACAGCAGATAACCAAGCAGCGCCGTGCGCCGCTCGCCGCAGCGGGCCACCACGTGGCGCATCAGGAAGGTCTGGGTGAGCGTGATGCCGAGCCCGAGCGCGCCGAGCGCGATGCCGTTCTCGCGAGAGCCCCAGCCGAAGCGCAACTCATTGCTGAGCACGAAGCAGGCGAGGAAGATCCCGTAGGCCGTCATGCCGAAGCAGGCGGCGATCACGATGCGTCTGAGCGTTGCGTTGTGTCGCAGCAGCTGCATGCTGCCGAGCGGGTTGGCCCGCGATACCGTGAACTGCACGCGCAACTCGGGCGGATGGCTTTCGGGCAGCCACAGCACGGCGCCCAGCACGTTGACGGCCGCCAACACGCTGGTGACGACAAAGGGCACGCTGGCGCCGAAGGTGCCGAGCAGGCCGCCGCAGGCGGGGCCGGCCACCAGCCCGAGCCCGACCATGCCGCCCATCAGCCCGAAACGGGCCGCGCGTCGCTCGGGCGTGGTGATGTCGGCCAGGTAGGCGGTGGCCACCGACGCGCTGGCGGCGGTCGCGCCGGCGCACAGGCGGCCGGCCAGCAGCCAGCCGAAGCCGGGTGCGAACGCCAGCATCAGATTGCTGGCGAGCGCGCCGCCCAGGGCAACCATCATGACGGGGCGCCTGCCCCATGCGTCGCTGGCGGCGCCGAGCAGCGGCGCGAACACGAACTGCATCAGCGAATAGCAGGCCACCAGCACGCCGAGAAACAGCGTGCCGGCCTCGCGCCCGCCCATCACGGCCGATACCTGGTCCGGCAGCACGGGGATCGCGATCCCGAAGCCGAGCGCATCGAGCGCCAGCGTGATCATGATCACCGAGACCGGGGCCATCTCGCGCGCGCCTTGCGCCGGCGCGGCCGGGATGGTGCGCTGCTCGACCGTCATCGCGCACCTCCCGCGTCGAGCGCCGCGCGCAGCGGCGTGGCGACGGCGCCGACCGATTGCTCCATCAGGCAGGAGAAGTGATCGCCCGGCACCGTGACGGCGCGCACCGGCTGCGTCGTGAAATGCTCCCAGCCCCAGCCTTCGGTGTCGCGCGTTTCGGGCAGGTTCATGCCCTCCGGCATCGGCTCGGCCGCCTTGAACAGCAGCACCGGCAACGGCAGCGGCAGCTTCGGCGGGTCGTACCTGGGCCCGAGGTCGGCAGCCGCGCGATACACGTTGAACAGGCCACGGATCGCCCCGCCGTCCGTCTGGGCGTGGATCACGCCATGCCGTTCGAGGCGCGCCTCGATCTCGGCGAGCTGCTGTTCGAGGCTGAGCTCGCGCAACTGCTCGGCGCTCGCGCCGGCCAGGATGTCCGGCTTGCCGGTGTAGTACGCGAAGATGCTGAGGATCACCTCGGTCACCACGCAATCATCGATGCGCGTGGTGGTGGTGTAGGGCGGTGCGGCGGAATCGAACAGCGCGAGCAGGCCGACCTGGTCGCCGGCGGCCAGCAGTTGACGCGCCATTTCATAGGCGACCTTGCCGCCCAGCGAGTGCCCGCCGAGATGATACGGCCCGTTCGCCTGGATCGATTTCATGCAGGCGATGTAGTGCGCCGCCATCTGTTCGACCGAGCCGTGAGGCTCGGCGATGCCATCGAGCCCCAGACATTGCAGCCCGATGAACGGCCGATCCTTGCCGAGCGCCTCGCTGAGCGGCAACAGCTGGGTGACGTTGCCGCCCATCCCGGGCACGCAGAAAAACGGCGGCTTCGATCCGGCGCGATTCAGCGGCACGATGCAGTAGCGGATCGCCGGGTCGTCCGAACGGGCGGGCTCCCTGGCATCCCGCGGCTGGTCCTGGGCGGCCTCGATCGACGCGGCGATGCGCGCGATGGTCGGCATGTCGAGGAACTCGGCGAGCGTGAGGCAGTGGTCGTAGCGTTCACGGATTCGCGAGATCAGCTGGGTGGCGAGCAAGGAGTGGCCGCCGAGCTCGAAGAAATCGTCGTCGGCCGTGAGGGCGTCGACGCCGAGCATGTCGCGCCAGAGCCGCGAGACAAACGCCTCGACCGTCTCGGCACCGCCGTCCTGGCGGCTCTCGCCCGCGCGTGCGCCGCTGTCCGCATGGCGTTGAGCCAGCTCACGCTCGATCAGGCGCTCGATCGAGCCATACTTGCTGACCGTGACCTGTGCCTCGCCGCCGGCGGCGGCCAGCGCGAAGAGCGCGCGGCCCTCCTGATTGGACAGCCCCCGGATCGGGGCCGCGGCGCCCTTGCCGGCCTTCGCGGCCCGCGCGGCGTAGGCCAGCGCCATGCCGGTCTCGGCCCAGGCATCCCAGTTCACCGACACGGCCCGGATGCCGCGCCGGCGCAGGTGGCGGGCGCTGGCGTCGAGGCTGGCATTGGCCGCGCTGTAGTCGGCCTGGCCGAGGCCGCCGAGCACCGAGGCGAGCGAGGAGCACAACAGCACGAAGTCAGGCCTGGTCTCGCCGAGTTGCGCGACCAGGTGCCGGGTGCCGTCGACCTTGGGGCCGAGCACGCGGCGCCATGCTTGCGGCGTGCCGCTTCCGAGCAGGCCGCTGGCTTCCAGCCCGGCCGAGTGGGCAATCCCGTTGATCTCGCCGAAACGGGCACGTACCGCGGAGAACGCCTGTGCGCTCTGCTGCGCGTCGCCGATGTCGGCCTGCAGCACCAGCACCTCGGCACCGGCCTGTTCGAGCGCGGCCACGCGCTGGCGCCGCGCATCCGTGCGGGTGTCGGTGGCGTGGCGGCCATCGAGGCCCGAGCGGCTGACGAGGCCGAGCTTCACCCCCCGTCCCGCCGTGGCGAGATGGTGGGCAATCTCGTAGCCGATCCCGTCCAGGCCCCCGGTGATCAGGTAGGTGCCGCCGTCGCGCACCGCCAGGCTTTCGCCCTCGCTCTCGATCGGCACATAGCGGAGCGTCTGACGACGCCCGGCCGCGAAGGCGAGGGTGCTCGCCGCGGCCTGCTCGCGCGGCACGGTGGCATGCGCGAGTTCGTCGGCTAGGGCCGTGAGCGTGGCGTCGCTGTCGTCGTCCCGATCCAGGTGGCGCACCAGCAGCTTCGGGAATTCCCAGTTGACGGCCTGCAACAGCCCGGCCATGGTGGCGGCGCCGTCGTCGGCGGCCTGCGCCGTGCGCCAGCCGCGCGTGACGAGCGTGAGCGTGGTCGCGAGGTGGCGCGCGCCGAGTGCCTGGACCAGCAGCGCCAGCCGTTCGAAGGCGTCGAGCGGATCGGCGGCCGACCAGCCGTAGACGATCTGCGAGGGCGCGATCGACGCTTGGCCGAGCCACTCGAGCAGACGCCGGTAGTCGTCGGCCGCATTGGCGCGCAGGGTGATGCAAGCGGCATCGGCGTGCGCGAAGCGCTCGCCCGGCACGATCGTGAGGCTGCCTGCCGGCGCGTGGGCCGCGAGTCGCCCGGCCACGGCCGTATCGTCGGCGAACACCAGCCACGGCGCATCGAGCCGCGCGCGCCCGGCGCTCGCCGCTTCGTCGCGCCAGCGCGGCACGCGGCACCAGTCCGCGAGATCGCGGCCGCGGCGCGCATCGGGGCCGCCCGGCAGCCGGCGCAGGCTATAGCCACGGACTTCGGCCAGCACCACGGGGGCGCCGTGATCGCCGTCGGCCGAGAAGATCGTCACGTCGTAGCGGCCCGGCGCGGTCTCGACCACGAAGCTGTAGCACTCGGCGGTGAGCGGCGCGTGGCACCTCAGTTCGCCATAGTGGAACGGGATCGCGCCGGCATCGGGCCGCGTGCAGACGTTCAGGAACGCGGTGGCGAGATCGAGCAGCGCCGGATGCAGGGCATGCTCGCGAAGGTCGCCGGCGAATGCCGAATCCAGGCGCAGTCGCGCCAGGCCGTGCTTCAGGCCCTGCCGCTCGCCGAGCCAGACGGCCTGCGCCGAGTGCCAGCGCGGGCCGTATTCGGCGAAGGCGGTCGCGAAGTGTTGGCGCGCCGCGTCGAGCGCGCCCATCGCGTGGCGGGCACGCAGCTCGGCGGGGCTGTCGATCGCGGCGGCAGGCGCCACCGAGGCGGCCACCGTGCCGGTGGCGTGCGGCAGCCATTCGTCGCCATGGCCATCGCCGCCTTCGTCAGGCTGGCGGCTTTCGAGCGTGAACTCGAGCGTCGCGCCGCGCGTGGCGAAGCGCACGCGCGCCTCGCGGCGGCCGCCGCGCGGCAGCACCAGCGCGGCAGGGAAATAAATGTCCGACAGCGTGAGCTCGGCCACGCCGCGCCAAGCGGCGAACGCGCGCCGTACCAGTTCGAGGCAGCCGGTGCCAGGCAGTACCGCATCGCCCTCGAAGATCCGGTGTTCGTCGAGGAACCAGAGCTGCTCGTGCAGTTCGCAGCGCATCACGCTGCTGCCGTTCGGCCCGTCGCCGCGCGTGAAGACCAGCGCGCCGTCGCGCGCCGCGCCATACATCGAGCCGCCCGCCGGGCGGTCGAGCCAGTGCCGCGTGCGTTCGAAGGGGTAGGTGGGCAACGCGATGCGTTTCGGCTCGTGACCGTCATGCAGGCGTGCCCAGTCGATCGACACGCCCTGGGTCCAGAGCGTGCCGAGACTCTTCAGGAGGACTTCTTGGTCCGTTCTGCGTTCCTGGGGGTGAGGCAGGCTGGTGAGCAGGCGCGCCGGCTCGAGGTCGGCGCGCCGCCGCAGCAGCGAACTCAGCGCGCGGCCGGGGCCGACCTCGATGAGGATCGGCTCGCGCAGGGTCGAGAGCAGGGTCTCGACGCCGCGGTGGAACTGCACCGGCTGGCGCGCGTGGTCGCCCCAGTAGCCGGCGTCGGCGCGGTCCGCCTCGTCGAACCAGCGGCCGCTGCGGTTCGAGATCAAGCGGATGCCGTTGCCCTTGGCCAGCGCCGGGCTGGCCAGGTTGATCGGCGTGATCGCCTGCTCCATCGACGCGCTGTGGAACGCGTGCGAGGTGGCGAGCCGGCGGCAGGCCAGGCCGGTGCGCGCGCAGCTGGCCTCGGCGGCCGCGATCGCGGCCTCGGGACCGGCCAGCACGTAGTATTCGACGCCGTTGACGGCGGCGATCTCGCAACCCGTCGCGAGCAGGTCGTCCAGCGCGGACTCGGGCGCTTCGACCGCCAGCATGGCGCCGGCCGGCTGGCGCTGCATCACGGCCGCTCGGCGCGCGACCAGGGCCAGCGCGTCGTCGAGATCGAGCATTTCCGCCACGCAGGCGCCCACCAGTTCGCCCAGGCTGTGGCCGATCACGGCCTTCGGCACCACGCCGTACTCGCGCAACTGGCAGGCCAGCGCGTAACTGAGCGCGAACAGGGCGGGCTGGGTATAGCGCGTTTCGTTCAATTCGCGGCGCAGCACGGCGTCGTCGGCCGGGCCGAGCACGAAATCGCGGAGGTCGCGATCGAGATGGCGCGCAAAGCCGTCCGCGCAGCGATCGAACGCGTCGCGGAACGCGCCGCCGGCGCGATAAAGATCGGCGCCCATGCCGAGGTACTGGCTGCCTTGTCCGGGGAACAGGAACACCACCGGCGGATTGGCGCGGCGCTGCGCGGCCGTGTTGCGCACCGCGAGCCGCAACGGCTCGACCAGCCGGCCGTTGCCGTCGCTCAACGCGAAGGCGCGATGCCGGTGGGCGCTGCGCCCGGTCTGCATCGTATAGGCGACATCGCGCGGCGCCGCGCCGTGGCCGCTCGCCTCGGCGGTGCTCGCCAGGTACTCGGCGAGCTGCTCGGCCTGCCGCGCGAGCGCCGCCGGGGTTCGGGCCGACAGCGGCACCAGCTGCACTGCGTCGGCGCCGGGATGCCGGCGCGCGTCGCCGGCCGGCGGCGCTTCCTCGACGATCAGGTGCGCATTGGTGCCGCCCACGCCGAACGCGCTGATCCCGGCGCGGCGCGGGCGATCCGCGCGGCGCGGCCAGGCGCGGGCCTGCGTCACCACCGAGAAGGGCGTGCGCTCGAAGCGGATTTCGGGGTTCGGCGTGCTGCAGTTGATGCTCGGCGGCAGCGTGCCGTTCTCCAGCGACAGCACGATCTTGATCAGGCCCGCCATGCCCGCGGCGGCGTCCAGATGGCCAATATTGCCCTTCACCGAGCCGAGCGCGCACGAACCCGCGGGCAGCGGCCCGTCGACGGCCAGCTCGGTGTAGGCGTCGGTCAGCGCGCGCACCTCGATCGGATCGCCGAGCCGCGTGCCGGTGCCGTGCGCCTCGACATAGTCGATCGTATCCGGCGTGACGCGCGCGGCACGCATCGCGTCGCGAATCGCGGCGGCCTGGCCGGCCACGCTCGGTGCCGTGTAGCTGACCTTGTCGGCGCCGTCGTTGTTGATCGCCGAGCCGCGGATCACGGCATGGATCGTGTCGCCGTCGCGCCGCGCGGCGGCCAGCGACTTCAGCAGCACCAGGCCGCCGCCGCTGCCGTTGGTGGTGCCGCCGGCGCTGGCGTCGAACGGGCGGCAGTGGCCGTCGGCCGACATGATGCCGCCCTCGGCATGCAGGTAGCCGATCGTATCCGGGTCGAGCGAGACCGCGCCGGCCAGCGCCATCTCGGTCTCGCCGTTGCGCACGCTCGCGCAGGCCTGGTGGATGGCGACCAGCGACGACGAGCAGGCGGTGCTGATGCTCAAGGCCGGCCCGCGCAGATTCAGCTTGTAGGCGGTGCGGGTGGCCAGGAAATCCTTGTCGTTGCCGAACTGCAGGTGGCTCGAATCGAGGTCGAGGCGGCCGAGGTTGGGCACCACGTTCTGCATCAGGTAGTGGCTGAAGCTGCAGCTCGCGAATACGCCGACCGGGCGCGAGCTGGCGTCGTTGCCGTAGCCGGCGCGTTCGAGCAGCTCGTGCGCCATTTCGAGGAACAGCCGCTGCTGCGGGTCCATCATCTGGGCTTCGCGCGGCGACAGGCCGAAATAGCCGGCGTCGAAATCGGGCGCGCCGTCGAGCGGCGAGACGTGCCGCACGAAATTCGGATTGCGCAGCAGCGCCGGGTCCACGCCCAGCGCGAGACATTCCTCCTCGCTGAGGAAACGCCCGCCCTCGTAGCCGGCGAGCAGCCCGCGCCAGAACGCGGGCAGGTCCGGCGCGCCGGGGAAGCGGCCGACCATGCCGATGATCGCGATGGCGTCATGATCGACCTCGGGCGCGGCCGCGGGTGTCGCCTCGAGTTCGTCCGGCAGCGCGTCGAGCAGCGACTCGGGCGGCAGCAGCGTGTCGATCTGCGCGGCGAGCGCCGCGATGGTCGGATACGCGAAGATGTCGGTCAGCGTGACGGCGGGACCGAATGCCTCGACCAGCTGGGCATGCAGGGCCACCGCGCGCAAGGAGTGGCCGCCCGCGTCGAAGAAGTTCTCGTCGTGCTCGATCGCGTCGCGCTCGAGCAGCTCGCACCACAGCGCGGCGACGCGTTCGGCGGTCGGCACGCGCGGGGCGCGCCGGGCGCCGGCGGCGCGAGGCGCCGGGGCGGCGGGCGTGAAGGGCGCGGCCATGGTGGACGAGCCGCCGGCGGGCGCCGCAACGGCGGCCGTGCCGGCATCATGCGACGGCCTGAGCGCGGCCAGCGCCTTCATGTCGATCTTGCCGGTGCGGCCGAGCGGCATGGCGTCGAGGAAGGTGAGACTGGAGGGCACCATCGCGGGCGGCACCTTGGCACGCAGCGCCGCCAGCAGCTCGGCCTTGCTGCAACTGGCCACCACGTAGGCCACCAGTTCCTTCTGGCCGTGCTGGTCGACGCGGGCCAGGGCCGCGGCCTGGCGAACGCCGGGGATCGCGCTCAGCGCGTCGGCCACGGCGTCGAGTTCGATCCGGTTGCCGCGGATCTTGACCTGCCGGTCGGCGCGGCCGACGAATTCGACGCGCCCGTTGGCAATGCGGCGCACGGTGTCGCCGGTGCGGTAGAGGCGCGCGCCGGGCGCGCCGAACGGATCGGCCACGAAGGTCTGCGCGGTGCGGCCCGGCAGTCCGAGATAGCCATGGCCGATACTGTCGCCGCCCAGGTACAGTTCGCCGGCGTCGCCGGGCGAGACCTCGGCCAGCGTCTCATCGAGCACGTGGAAACGCAGCCCGTCGAGCGGCGCGAGCACCATGGCCGCGTTTTCCTCCCAGTATTCGCACATCGACACGCAGATCGCGCATTCGGTCGGCCCATAACAATTCACCATCCTGCGTCCCGGCGCCCAGCGCCGCGCGGTCTCGGCAGGCGTCGCCTCGCCGGCCATCACGATGGTTTCCAGTTCGGGCAGCGACGCCTGGGGCATCAGGCCGAGCGCCGAGGGCACGATCGCGAGATGCGTGATGCGTTCGCGCGCGAGCCACTCGACCATCGCCGGCCCGGGCAGCAGTTGCATGCGCGAGCCGAACACCACCGTGCCGCCGGCCATCAGCGCGGGCAGCACCTCGGCCAGCACGCCGTCGAAGCTCGGCGCGAAGAACTGCGCGACGCGCGAGGCCGGCGTGGTGCGCATGGCCCGGCGGATGCCGACCGAGGTCGCGACCAGGTTGCGGTGCGAAAGCACGGCGCCCTTCGGTACGCCGGTCGAGCCGGAGGTGTAGATCACGCAGGCGCAGTCGTCGGGGCGCGGCGCGCGCAGGCGCGGCGCGGCCGCCGGCGCGGCGGTGTCGAGCCGGTCGAGGTCGATTACCGGCAGCCCGAGCGTGGCCGCCATCTCGGCGAGCTCGCCCCGGCTGACGACGGCCGCGAGCGCGGCGTCGGTCACGACATGCTGGTTCCAGCCGCGATCGAGCTGGGCCGGGTCCATCGGCACGAAGGCGGCGCCGGCACGCAGGATGCCGAGCATCGCGGTGACCATGTGCGGGTGGCTGCCGGTGAAGATGCCGACCCGCGCGCCGGCTGCGATGCCGAGCCCGGCGAGCCGCTGCGCCAGCGCGGCGGCCAGCGCGTCCATGCCGCGATAGCGGATCGCCATGCCGTCGCGTTCGAGCGCGACGCGCTCGGCATGTTCGGCGATGCCGGGTTCGAGCAGGCTCAGCAGGGTGAGCCCGCTGTCGGCCGGACGCAGCGAGGCGGGTAGCGTGTCGGCGTCGATCGCGAGCGCGTCCCAGTGCATGTCGGGATCGCCGACCACGGCCTGCGCGAGCGCCGCGAAATGCGCGCCGATGCGGGCCAGCTCGTCGCCGTCGCATCCCGGATGACGCGACAGCAGGCGGCACTGCACCGTGCCGCCGAGTTTCTCGACCGACATGTCGAGGTCGAGCTTGGCGTTGTCGGTGTCGATCGCGATACGGCTCGCCTGCAAGGCGGTCAGCCTTGGCGTGGCCGCATCGTCCAGGTCGCAGGTGAAGCTGGTCTGGAAGATCGGGTTGCGGCCCGGGGTGCGCGGCGGGTTCAATGCCTGCACCAGCGTCTCGAACGGCACCTCGGCATGAGCCAGCACCTCGAGGCTGAGCTGGCGAACGCGCTGCAGCAGCGCGCGGAAGTTGGGCAGCTCGTCGAAGCGCACGCGCAGCGGCAAGGTATTGACGAAGAAGCCCATCACGTGTTCGAGCGCCTCGTCATGGCGCGTCGATACCGGAATGCCGGTCACCACGTCGGTCTGCCCGCTTTCGCGTCGCAGCAGCAGCACGTATAGCGCCGTGTAGACCACGAATGGCGTGCAGCCGGCCTCGCGTGCCAGGGTTTCGATCGCCGCGGCGAGGTCGCGGCCGAGCGCGAATCGAGCCGTGCTCGACGCGGCGCGGCCCGCCTGCGCGGCCGCCAGCGCCGGCCGGCCGAGCGTGAGCGGCGCGGGTAATGCCGCCAGCCGTTCGCGCCAGAACGCGATCTGTCGCGCATGGGCGCTGCCGCCGACGAAGGCGCGCTCACGCGCCACGTGGGCCGCGTGACTGCCGCTCAACGGCGCGAGTGCCGGCGCGCGTCCGGCCGCATGCGCGTTGTAGCAGGATTCGAGATCCCGCCAGAACACCGCGAGCGACTGGCCGTCGACGGCGATGTGATGGAAGTTCATGCACAGCACGTGACGGCGCGCGCCAAGCACGAACAGCGTGGCGCGAAACACCGGCCCGGCCGTGAGATCGAACGCGCGCGCGGCTTCGGCGTGAAGCCGGCCGGTCAGTTCGTCGGGATCGATGCCGAACGCCTCGATCGTGTCGAGCGTGGCCGACATCTGCGCATGCAGCACCAGCGACGGTTCGTGGTCGATGCCGCCGCTGGCGTTCGGCAGGTTGCGCACCGACGACGAATAGGTCGTGCGCAGGATCGGGTGGCGCGCCACCACGTCCCGCAGCGCGGCGGCCAGCGCCGCGTGGTTGAGCTCGCCTTCGAGCCGCAGCGCGTCCGGCAGGTTGTAGTCGCTTGCGCCCTGGCGGCTCATCGCCACGAACCACAGGCTGCGCTGGCCGAACGACAGCAGGCTGGGGTCGGCGTTCGCCGCGAGATCGGCGGCAGGGGCGGCACCCTGGGCGGCGTCCGGCGCGGCCTCGAACTTCGCCGCCAGCATCTCCTCGATCGCCAGCGCCGCCAGCTCGGCGATGGTCGGCCGCTCGAACACCACGCTCATGTTCCAGCCGGTGCCGAACGCGCGGTTGATCTGTGAGACGAGCTTCGCGGCCGCCAGTGAATGGCCGCCGCAATGGAAGAAGTTGTCGTGCACGCCGAGCGGTGTGTCGCCGAGCACGGCCTGCCAGAGCGCCAGCATGCGCGTCTCGCCCGCGTTGCGCGGGGCGGTCCGTTCGGCCTGGGCTATCGAGAAATCGGGAATCGGCAGGCGCTTGCGGTCGATCTTGCCGCTCGGGGTGAGCGGCAGTTCGGGCAGCCGTTCGAGCGCCACCGGCACCATGTGCGCCGGCAGGCGGGCGCGCAGATAGTCCAGCAGCGCGACGGCCGACGTCGACGACACCGCGTAGCCGATCAACACCCGATCATCGGAATTGGTGCCATGCGCGATCACGGCGCTTTGCTCGACGTCGGGATGCTCGGCCAGCACGCCCTCGATCTCGCCGAGCTCGACCCGCAAACCGCGGATCTTGACCTGGTTGTCGCGACGGCCGAGGAACTCGATGGTGCCGTCGGCCAGCAAGCGGCAGACGTCGCCGGTCCGGTAGATCCGCATGCTACCCGCGCCGCTGCCCGGCACGAAGCGGCCGGCCTCGTCGAAGCCGCCCTCGATGAACTTCTCGGCGTTCAGCTCCGGGCGGTTCAGATAACCGTTGGCCACCGGCGTGCCGGCGATCAGCAACTCGCCAGGCAGGCCGACCGGCACCAGTTGCAGCAGCGAATCGGCGACATACAGCTCGCAACTGGATAGCGGCCGGCCGATCGGCACCACGCTCAAGGGCGCGAGCGCATGCTCGGCCGGGTCGAACACCGAGCTGTCGATGGCGGCTTCGGTCACGCCATAGGAGCCGAGCACGCGCGCGTGCGGGGCGCACAGGGCCTGGGCCGCCTGCAGTTCGTGGCCGAACCAGACGTCCGCGCCGCACACCAGGGTATCGAAGCTGTCGAGCCGCTTGCCGGCCTCGTTGCAATGGCGAATCAACTGGCGCAGCACGACCGGCGGGAAATCGGCGAAGGTCACGCGTTCGGTCTCGATCAGGCGATGCAGGGTCTCGGCTTCGAGCAGCCACTCGCGCGGGCACATCACGAGCCGCCCGCCGACGGCGAGCGCGCGGGCCACGTCGCCGACATACAGATCGAAGGTCGGCCCGGGCAATTGCAGCGATACCAGCTGGCCGCGCTCGCCGAAACGATAGGCGTCGCACCAGCCGAAGAACGAGGCGTGCAGGCTACCGTGGCTGACCTCCACGCCCTTGGGCTTGCCGGTCGAGCCCGAGGTGTAGATCACGTAGGCCGGGTCGTGCGCCTCGATCCGGACCGGCTCGAACACCGGCAGCGGGCCGGCATCGTCGTCGTCGATCAGCAGCACGGGCGGGGCCGGCTGGCCGGCCAGCGCCGGCGCGTCGGCGCGTCGGCTGACGATCAGGGCCGGCTGGCTGTCCGCGAGCTTGTCGGCCACGCGCTGGTCCGACGGCGCGAGTGGCAGGAACACCGCGCCCGCGCGCTCGACCGCGAGGTAGGCGATCACGTTGTCGGGCGAGTAGGACACGAAGGTCGCGACCCGCTGGCCGGGCGTGACGCCTGCCGCGCGGATGCGCGTGGCGAGCCGCTCGATGCGCGCGTCGAGTTCCCGGTAGGTGAGACGCTCGTCGACATGCACCAGCGCCACCACTTCGGGCGTGGCGCGCGCCTGGTCGCGAATGCGCTGTGGCAGCGAGACGAAGGGCACCTCGCCGAGCGGGCGGGCCGGCCTGGCATGGCGGCGAACCTCGGCTAGCTCGTCGGCCGACAGCAGCGCGGACTGCGCGATCGGCGCCTCGGGCGCACGCAGCACGCTCGCCAGCAGCCGCTCGAAATGGCCGACGAAGCGCTCGGCCGTCCCCGCGTCGAACAGGTCGGTATCGTATTCGAGCACGCCGGCGAAGCCGCTCGCGCGCTCCTCCAGCTCGAAGTTGAGATCGTATTTCGAGGTGCCGGTGTCGAGCAGGCTGGCCTCGACCTCGAGGCCGTCGAGCGCGAACGCGTGCAGCGAGCCGCCCACCATGTCGAACATCACCTGGAACAGCGGCGCGTGCGCGAGCGAGCGCGTCGGCCGGGCGCCATCGACGATTTCGTCGAACGACAGGTTGGCGTGGTCGAAGGCGTCGAGCACGGTGTCGCGCGTCTGGGCCAGCAGGGCGCTGAAGCTGGTCGCCGGCTCGAAGCTCAGGCGCAGCGGCAGCAGGTTGGAGTAGAAACCGATGCGCTCCTGGCCGAGCTTCGTGAAGCGGTTCGCGAACGGGCTGCCGATCACGATGTCGCCGGCCGACGAATAACGGTGGAGCAGGGCGCCGAACGCGGCAAGGCCCGCCATGTAGGGCGTCACGCCGGCCTCGCGGGTCAGCTTGCGAAACGGCTCGGCGAGCGCCGGATCGAGCGTGAAGCCTAGGCGCGCGCCCCGGTTGCGCGCCACGCGCGGGCGCGGCCGATCGGTCGGGATCGCGTGCAGGGCGGGCGCATCGTCCAGGCGGGCCCGCCAGTATTCGCGCTGGTAGGCGATCTCCGCCTCGTCGGGCGTCTCGTCTTCCAGCTGGTAGTCGAGCGGCGCGAATTCCGGTGCCTGGCCGAGACGGTACGCGTTGTAGGCGGTGGCCAGGTCGTCGAGAAGGATCCTCAGCGACCAGCTGTCGAAGACGACGTGGTGCACGTTCATCAGCAGCACGTGATGGACATCGTCGACCCGCATCAGCAGCGAGCGCATCGGCGCCTCGGTGCGCAGGTCGAAGGCATGCGTGGATTCGCGCTCGATCTGCTGGTCGATCGCCTGCTCGACGCCTTGCGCCGGCGTGGCCGCGAGATCCAGCCGACGCAGGGCAGGGCTGGCGTGCCCGGTCTCGATCACGAACTGCTCGCCCTCGCCGCGGAAGCGGGCACGCAGCGGGGGATGGCGCTGCGGCAGCGTCGCCAGGGCGCGTTCCAGCGCGTCGACGTCGAGCCGGCCGCGCAGGCGGATCACGAACGGCACGTTGTAGGTGGCGGAGGCGATGTCGTTGCCGGCCACCAGCCACAGACGCCGTTGCGCGTCGGTCGGCTGCAGGCGGTTGGCATGGGCCGCGCCATCAAGGGCGGTGGCGAAATGATGCTCTTCGAGGTTCATGGAAGTCTGGCGTGTCGGTCGACGGAAAACGGAGCCGCTTGCTGGCAGGCACCTGGCGCGGAATGGAAATTTTGCAGAACTACGAAACAGGCGTGAAATCGACGAGCAGGATGGTGCGCATGCCCGGCAGCGCCGGGTCGTCGCATGACACCGAGGTGACGTGGTGGCTGACCGCCTCGTCGTCGATCACGTAGCTGTCCAGTGCCTCGTGCAGGGTGAAGACCTGCAACTGATCGTCCGGCACGGCTTCGACGCGCCAGCCCGAAAACCTGGGCGGTGCGATGTAGTTGACGCCGCCTTTTGCGTTGTGGCGGCGGATCAGATGCGCGGCCGTGTAGGGCTGGCCGTCGCGATGCAAGCAGTCGGGGGTGATGCGCGCGGGCTCGGTGCCGATCGCCGTCATGCAGATCATGTGCAGGCCGCAGAGCAGCGTCTCGTGGCGTTCCGGCAGCGGCGTCAGGTCGAGGTCGTGCCAGATCAGCCGGTTGATCAGGCCGGTCTCGAGCACCTCCGAGCCCAGGCGGCGGAAACGGCGCACCACGCCGCCGTATTCGGGCTGGTAGATCTCGTCCTGCTGGTATTCGATCTCGATGCCGCCGTCCTCGGCGCGATGTCCGGGACGCCAGGCGATCTGACGGCTCGCCAGATCGACGATGCCCTCGCAGTAGGCGCGGCGACGCCCGTCGCCGCCGAAGCGGTCGAGTGGCAATGATTCGCCGTAGCGCGCGAGAAAGTCGAGTTCGTCGCGCTCATGTGCCGTCAAAGCGAAATCGTCGGCATCGAAACGCGCCCATCCAAGTTCGCTCAATCGATTCCGGATTCCAATTATCCCGAGATTATCGGTACTGAGACTTTCGTGAGAAACGACAATTTCTTGAGAAACGTTGTCCATAAAATTTTAAATTCCAAAATAAGGAACTCGGCGGGTTTTCGATCGAGGCGCATTGAATCATGGCGACAAAGTGAAGTCTGTAGAGGATTTTCGGGACATTCATGAAAAATGGATTTTGTAATTTATATGTATGCGAATTATAAAAACAACACTGTCCCGGAAATCATGGGCTGACAATGTGAATCGATATGGAGTCAAATTCGACGCAATTAGATTTAGGTTTTTTTATTTAAAAGGGAAATGCGTGATGCCGAATCCATTTGATAATGACGCTGCCGAATTCACGGTTCTGCGCAATGCCGAAGGCCAGCATTCGCTTTGGCCGGCTTTCGCCGCGCAACCGGCCGGCTGGGACCGCCGGCACGGACCGGCATCGCGTGCCGACTGCCTGCGTTTCGTCGAGACGCATTGGACCGATATCCGGCCGTTGAGCGGGCAACGCGATGCCGCCGGCGCGACCGCGCGCGGTGACAACCCGCGGAGCCGCTGACCGTGCGCGACGACCTCTCCGTGTTCTCCGGCGTCGCGACGCCGGCGCTCGCCGTTGCCGATCCGCTGGCGTTCTGGCGCGACGCGCTGGCCGGGCTGCCGGCCTGCCTGGCGCTGCCGACGGATCGCCCGCGCAGCGCGGCCAGGCCGGTGTCCGGGCAGCTAGGCTTTCATGTGGACGGCGCGCGCCATGCGAAGCTCTCGAGCTTGGCGCGAAGCCGTGACGTGACACTGTTCGACGTGGTGCATGCCGCCACGGCGATCGTCCTGGGCGCGCTCGCCGCCGAGACCGATCTGGCGATCGGCACATGCGCGAGCGATTCACGCGGCCTCGTCGAGCCGAACCTTGTCGCGCTGCGCCTGGACCTGGCCGGCAATCCGAGCGCCGTCGATCTGATCCAGCGCGCCGGTTCGGCCAATCGCCGGGCGCTCGCGCATGGCGATATCCGGTTCGATGAGGTGGTGCAGGCCGCAGGCATTGAACCCGCCGGCCACCACCCGGTATTCCAGGTCATGCTGGTCATCTCGGACAATCCGGCGCCGGAGCAGACGGCCTGGATCGAGCAGGGCGGCGACATCGCGCTCGCGCTTCACGACACGCGTCGCTCCCTGGCCGGCACCATCGCGTATGCGGCACAACTCTACGATCGCGCCACCATCGAGACGCTCGGCGAACGCCTGCTTGGCGTGCTCGACGCGATCGCGGCGAATCCCGCGGTTCGGCTTTCCGACTTGCCGCTGCTCACGCCCGCCGAACGCGATCGCTTGCGCGTCTGGGCGAACCCGGAGCGCGATCTCGGGGCGGCGACGCTGCCCGGGCTGTTCGAGGCACGGGTCGCGCTCACGCCCGTGGCCCCGGCTGTCAGCTTCGAAGGCGAGACGATCGACTATGCGCAACTGAACGCGCGCGCGAACCGGCTCGCCCACCACCTGATCGCGCAGGGCGTTGGCCCGGGCGATATCGTCGCGCTCGCCTTGCCGCGCTCGATCGCGATGATCGTCGCGATCGTTGCCGTCACCAAGACGGGCGCGGCATACCTGCCCCTCGATCCGGACTATCCGGCCGAGCGCCTGCAATACATGGTGGACGATGCGCGGCCCAAGGCCGTCGTCACCCTGTCCGGAGTCGCCGTCGCGGATGCGGCATGCGCCATCCGGATCACACTCGACGACCCGGCCACGGCAGCGGAACTCGCGAGCATGCCTCCCGACAATCCCGGCGCCGCCCGGCCCGACATCGGCCCGGTGCCGCACGACACCGCCTATGTGATCTACACCTCGGGCTCCACCGGCAAGCCCAAGGGCGTGATGGTCTCGCATCGCAACGTCGCGAGACTGTTCGCGGCGACGCACGCTGAGTTCGGCTTCGGCGCCGACGACGTCTGGACCATGTTCCACTCCTACGCGTTCGACTTCTCCGTCTGGGAGATCTGGGGAGCACTGCTGCACGGCGGGCGCCTCGTCGTGGTGCCCTATCTGCTCAGCCGTTCGCCGTCGGGCTTCCTGCAGTTGCTCGCGCAGGAGCGTGTCAGCGTGCTGAACCAGACGCCGTCGGCGTTTTACCAGCTGGCCGAGGAGATGCGCGCGCAGGGCGAACCGGCGCCGCCCGCGCTGCGCTACGTGGTGTTCGGCGGCGAGGCGCTCGAGACGGCCTTGCTGCGAGACTGGTACGAACGCCATGGCGACGGCGGCCCGCGGCTCGTCAACATGTACGGCATCACTGAAACGACCGTGCATGTGACCCACGTCGCGCTCGATGCCGGCCATCTCGATGCGGCCGGCAACAGCCCGGTGGGGCGGCCGATTGCCGACCTCAACGTGCATCTGCTCGACGCGCACCTGAATCCGGTGCCGCCCGGCACGATCGGCGAGCTGTATGTGTCCGGCGCCGGACTTGCGCATGGTTACCTGAATCGCCCGGGCATGAGCGCCGGACGCTTTATCGCCTGCCCGTTCGGCCCGGCGGGCAGCCGCATGTATCGCAGCGGCGACCTTGCCCGCTGGCGCGCCGACGGCACACTCGACTACCTTGGGCGTGCCGACGACCAGGTCAAGATTCGGGGTTTCCGCATCGAACTGGGCGAGATCGAGGCGGCGCTGGCCGGTGCGCCCGATGTTGCCCATGCGCGCGTCACGGTGCATGAGAGCGGCGACGGCGACCGGCGTCTGGTTGCCTACGTGGTGCCGAAGGACGCGGCGGTGCTCGACACGGCCGCGGTCGCTCGCCATGCCGCCGACCTGCTGCCGACGTTCATGCTGCCGGCCGCGGTGATCGGACTCGAGCGCCTGCCCCTGACCACCAATGGCAAGCTCGACCGCGCGCGTCTTCCGAAACCCGAGTTCGATGCCGGCGGCAAGCACACGCGCGAGCCGTGCGGCGAGGAGGAGCTCGCGATCGCCGCGCTGTTCTGCAAGGTGCTGGATCTGCCGCAGGTCGGTGCCGAGGTGAGTTTTTTCGACATCGGCGGCCACTCCCTGCTCGCGATGAAACTCGTCAGCCAGGTCCGGACGAGCTTGCGCAAGCGCATCTCGATGCGCGACGTATTCGACAAGCCGACGGTTGCACTGCTAGCGCCGCTGATATTCTCGTCCGGCGAGCCGGCGCGGGACAAGGCGGTGGGGCGCTGATGCAGACCGCTCATGATGTTCGCCCGCCGGACGCAGGCGCCGCCGGGCTCGGCCTCAATGACCTGTTCGATATCGAAGATGCGCTCGAGGCCGACCAGATTACCGCGGAGCAGAGCCCGAGCGTCCTGCTCGCGGCCTTGCGCGCGGTCGCGCCGAGCGTCGAATCGGTCACGCCGCTGGCGCCTTCGCAACGCGACTTGTACCTGCATGCCTGTCGCGATCCGGACAACCTGACTTACATCCTGGCTTATGCCCTTGCCTTGCGTGCCGATGTCGATGTCGACGCCTGGCGCGCGGCATTGCGTGTGGCGGAACGGCGTGCCCCGACGTTCCGCAGTCGGTATGTCGAGATCCGGCAGGCGCTGCTCCAGATCGTCGATACGCAGGCAATCGCGCCGCTCGAGGTGATCCGGGTGGCCGACGCGGCCGCGGCGGCAAGCGTGATCGAAGCCGCGCGCAGCCGGCCGTTCGAGCTGTTCGACGGGGCGGTTCGACATCTGCTGCTGCTCGGCGACGGGTTCGCGACGGCGGTGCTGGTGGCACACCATATTGCCATCGACACCATGTCGGCGGCGCTGTTCTTCGGCGAGGTGTTCGCGGCGTGGGCGGCGGCCGGGGCCGGCGGGGCAGGGAGCACCGGCGCCGTTGTCGACGAACGCTTCACCGAGTGGGCCGGGCGAGCGGCGGCGACGGTCGACAGCGCACCCGCGATAGCGGCGTGTCGCGATGCTTTTGTCGGCACGCGCGCGCTGCTGCCCGCGGCACTGGCGGGACACGAAACGCGCAACCATGTGCGGCTCGATACCGGCAGCGTCCGCGTCCTGGCGCGCTGGTGCGCGAAAAACAAGCTGCAACTGGCGGCGGGGCTGAAATATGCGGCAGCCCAGGTGCTGGCGGAGCGGTTCTCGCCGGCCGCGGATTTCGTGCTGTACGACGTGATCAGCGACCGCTCGTTGCGGCACATGACCAGCATTGGCTGCCATTACCGCATGCTGCCCCTGGTCCTGACCCGCGAGATGCTGGCCGGCACCGATCCATGCTCGGGCGCGGTCTCGTTTCAACAGTATCTGCGTGACGAGACGGCGCGATTGCCGGTATCGATGCTGGCCGTGTCGACCCTGCCGGGCGAGCGGGGCGCGCCGGTATTTTTCAACTATTTCGACTATGTCGGCATGGCGCCGCTGCTCGAATTGCCGGATACCGAGCACCCCGGCACGCGGCCGGCACGCTTCGATGTGTATGACCGCATCGATGACGGCGAGACGCATCTGCTGTTCTACCGCGAGCACGACGGCTTCGGCATCACCGTGCGCAGCCGGCATCCCGCGATGGCCGGCCAGGCGATAGCCGAGGCGATCGCGGCACGAGTCATGACCTGGGCCGGCGGCAGCGTACCCGCCTGAGACGGCCCGTTCGATCGAACCTTATAGGAATGCTATCGATGAAAGAAGCACTGAAACAGTATCTGCAGACGAACTTTCTTTTCGAGTTCGATGAGCAGGTCACCGAAGACAGCGATCTGTTCGAGGCTGGAATTCTCGATTCGTTCGGCTACATCCACCTGATCAGCCACCTTGAACGCGAGTACGGCGTGCGCTTCGACGAGGGGGAGAGCGAGATTCGCCATGCGGTATCGCTGACGCAACTGGTGACGCTTGTCGAATCGAAACGACGCGAACCGGTTCAAGGGGAGTCGTGACATGTGCGGAATTGTCGGGTTTTACCGCAGCGAGCTCTCTCCCGCGCACTATCCCCGGATCGTGCGCGACATGCTGGGACAGATCCAGCATCGCGGCCCGGATGAAGCCGGCTACTTCGTCGACGATCGCCTGGCGATGGGCACGGCCCGGCTGAGCATCATCGACCTGAAGTCGGGCACCCAGCCTATCGGCAGCGCGGACCATCGTTACTGGCTCTGCTATAACGGCGAGCTGTACAACTACCGCGAGATCCGCGACGAGCTGCACGCCGGCGGTTATTCGTTTCATACCGATTCGGATACCGAGGTCGTGCTCAATGCGTGGATCGCCTGGGGGCCGCGCTGCCTGCAGCGGTTCAACGGCGCATTCGCGTTCTCGATCTACGACAGCGCGAGCGGGCGCCTTCATCTGGTGCGCGACCGTTATGGCAAGCGCCCCCTGTTCGTCGCCCGGCGCGGCGGCGCCGTGCTGTTTGCCTCGGAGATGAAGGCGTTTCTCGCTTATCCCGAGTTTCGTTTTCAGTTCGATCGCGAGCAGCTCGCGTCGATCTTCGCCACCTGGACGCCCTTGCCGGGACAGAGCGCTTATGCCGGCATCGAGCAGTTGCCGATGGGCGAGTATCGGGTGATCGACGGCAACCAGATGGAGTCGGTATGCTGGGCCGAGCTCGAACTCGAGGGCGCGTCGCCGCCCGCCTCGCAGGACGAGGCGATCGAGCGAATCCGCGGCGAGCTCGATCGCGCGGTGGATCTTCGGCTTCGCAGCGATGTCGAGGTCGGTGTGTATGCCAGCGGCGGTCTCGATTCGTCGATCATCGCGCACATCGCGGCCGGCAAGACCACGCGCAAGCTGCGCACGTTCTCGGTGCAGTTCGAGGATGCGGAATTCGATGAATCGGCGGAGCAGCAGGCCCTGAGCGCCCATCTCGGGACGGAGCACACGGCCGTGCATATCAGGGATATCGACCTGGTCGACGCGTTCGGCGACGCGCTGCGCCACGCCGAGGTGCCGGCATTCCGTACCGCCTTCGTGCCGATGTATCTGCTGTCGCGCCGGGTGCGCGAAGCCGGCATCAAGGTGGTGCTCAGCGGCGAGGGCGCCGACGAGGCCTTCCTGGGCTACGGCATCTTCAAGGATACGCAGCTGCTTTCCAGATGGCATGAGCTCGACGATGCCACACGCATGCGCCGCATGGCCCAGCTCTATCCGTACCTCAGCCATTTCAGCGGAGACGACGGGCATCGCCGCATGATCGGGCTTTACCAGCAGTTCGCGGAGGAGCGGCTGCCGGGGCTGTTCTCGCACCAGATGCGCTACCAGAATGGGCGCTTTGCCGCGCGTCTGCTCAAGGGGCCGAGCGAGCCGTTCGCGGCACTGACCTCGCTGGTGGCCGACGAGCCGGGATATGCGCGGCTGTCGCCGGTGCAGAAGGCCCAGTGGCTCGAATTCCGTACCTTGTTGTCGGGTTATCTGCTGTCCACGCAGGGCGATCGCATGGCGCTCGCGCATGGGGTGGAAAATCGCTGCCCGTTCCTCGATCCGGCCGTGGTGGAACTGGCGGCCTCGGTCAACCTTCGCTTCGACGACGGCTTCGACGAGAAACGCTTGCTCAAGCTCGCCTACGCCGACGTGCTGCCGCCCAGCATCATCAACAAGGGGAAATTCCCCTATCGCGCGCCGGACAGCGCCGCCTTTGTGCGTTCAAGGCCGGATTATCGAGACCTGTTCGCCGACCGCGACGTGATCCAGGAAATCGACGTACTGGATCCGCGCTTCGTCGAGGGTCTGATCGCACGGATCTTCGACAGTCCGCCCGAGCAGATCGGCACCAAGGAGAATCAGGCTTTCGTGTTGCTCGCCTCGACGCTCTGGTTGCATCGATGGTTCGTGCGCGGCGAGGCGCGGGTACGGCAATGGCGCGAGATTCCCGTGCATGAAGTCGACAGGCGCAGCGTGATGGTCGAATGAGAATGCGGCAGGCGTCGGCCGGATGGGTATTGTCAGGTTCGACGTCCCCCCGCTCTTGAGTAGCACGACGCTTTAGAGTCCAATCACGTAGTCAGGAGATTGGGCATGAAGAAACGATTCACCGAAGAGCGGATCATTGGTTTCCTGCGCGAGGCGGAGGCCGGCTTGCCGATCAAGGAGCTTTGTCGGCAGCATGGCTTTTCCGAGGCAAGCTACTACCTGTGGCGCAGCAAGTTCGGCGGCATGAGCGTGTCCGACGCGAAGCGCCTGAAAGAACTGGAGGCCGAAAACAACCGGCTGAAGCAGTTGCTCGCGGAATCGATGCTGGAGAACGAAGTCACTCGCGAGGCGCTACGAAAAAAGTGGTGAGCGCACCGTCACGCCGAGACTTGGTGCGCCGGCGGCTTGAGCGAGCGACATGCGTTGCGGGTGATCGGCATGAGCGCCAGCGCTTATCGCTATCAGCCCGCGCCGGACCGCAATCTCACCTTGCGGGCGCAGATCGTCGCATTGGCGCAGCGGCACCGTCGCTATGGCTCGGGCATGATTTATCTGAAGCTGCGGCAGTCCGGCATGATCGTGAACCACAAGCGCGTGGAGCGGTTGTACGCGCAAGAGAAACTGCAGGTGCGCCGGCGCAAGCGCAAGAAGGTTCCGGTTGCGCAACGCCAGCCATTGGGCCGACCGTCGGCTGCCAATCAGGTGTGGTCAATGGATTTTGTGTTCGACCGCACGGCTGAAGGCCGCGTGATCAAGAACCTGACCGTGGTCGACGATGCCACGCACGAAGCCGTGGCCATTGTGCCGGAGCGGGCAATCGGTGGGCATGCATTGACGCGAATCCTCGATCGCGTTGCATTGCTTCGCGGCTTGCCGAAGGCGATTCGGACCGACAACGGCAAGGAGTTCTGCGGTTGGGCAATGTTGACCTGGGCGCATCGGCGAGGCGTAAAGCTGTTTCTGATCGAACCTGGCAAGCCGAACCAGAATGCCTATATCGAGTCATTCAACGGACGCTTCCGCAACGAATGCTTGAATGAGCACTGGTTTACCAGCCTGTCTCATGCCAAGGTGCTGATCGAGACATGGCGACGAGAATACAACGAAGAGCGGCCGAAGAAATCGCTGGGCGGGCTAACGCCTGCGACCTACGCTCGCCAACTGGCGGCAAAAACAGAGACTTCAACCCCGGATTCTAAAGTCGGGCGCTACTGAAAATGGGGGACGTCGGTGAAGCGGCGTCTCCGGAGCGCACACTGCCCCCGTTCCCTCGGACGTCATGCTGCCATTCAGAAGAGTGGCGACGATCGCATGGTCCCCCATCCGCTCGAACGTGAAACGGACTAGCTTCCCGGATTCGGCGCTGGAAAGGCAGGCCAAAAACTGGGCCAAACCCCACCGATCGCGCACGACCAGGGTCCAAACACCACGTCCTCGTAGACGCGAACGGCGTTCCTGTCAGTGCGATCCTGACCGGCGCGAACCGCAACGATGTCACGCAACTGCTGCCGTTGGTCGACGCGATCCCGCCGATTCGCGGCACTCGCGGCCGACCGCTTCGCAAGCCCAAGGTCATCTACGCCGACCGTGGCTACGATTCCGACTCGCATCGCCGCCGACTTCGCGAGCGCGGCATCAGACCGGTCATCGCCAGGCGCCGCACCGAACACGGCAGCGGCCTCGGCAAATTCCGTTGGGTCGTCGAACGGACTCATTCGTGGCTCCATGGTTTCCGTCGTCTTCGCACTCGCTTCGAACGCCGATCTGACATTCACGAAGCATTCCTCAAACTAGCCTGCTCGCTCGTCTACTGGAACATCTTCAGCCGATCTGAGCGGCCTTTTCGAACTGGCCTCTTAGAAGTCTTGCCGCGTGGGCCGCAACACGATCTCGTTAATGTCGACGTCGTCGGGCTGCTTGATCGCAAAAGCAATCGCACGTGCCACCGACTCGGTCGGAATTGCGAGCTTATAGAAGTCGAGCACGGTGTCCTTTGCGGTTCCGGACGTGCTGTGCTTCAGTTCACTTTCGACCGCACCGGGCTCGATCGAGGTGACTCGAACCGACCCGCCGACTTCCTGCCGAAGCCCTTCCGAGATCGCTCGCACAGCGAACTTGGTTCCCGAATACACCGTGCCGCCGGGTGCAAAGACCTTGATGCCGGCGACCGAACTCAGGTTGATGATGTGTCCGCCACCTTGCGCGGCGAAGCGCGGCAGCACGGCCGCAATGCCATACAGCGTGCCCTTGATGTTCACGTCGATCATCGCATCCCACTCGTCGGTGTTCACCTCGATCATTGGGCGAATGGGCATCAATCCCGCATTGTTCACGAGAACGTCGATTCGCCCAAAGTCAGCAACGGTGGCAGCGACCACGGCTTCAACCTCCGCTTTCGCGGTGACGTCCAGTGCATACGACCGCGCCGAGCCGCCGGACGAGACGATGCCGGCGACAAGCTGTTCGAGTCGATCTTTGCGGCGCGCCGCCACCGCGACTCGCGCACCGCGATCCGCGAGGTAGCGCGCTGTGACCGCACCGATGCCGCTGCTGGCGCCGGTGATGAGTACCACCTTGTTTTCAATATTGCTGTTCATACAGTGACCTCATCCGTTTGATTGTGAATGGTCGCAGTCGCGGCATATCTCGGATAGTCGGTGAAGCCGCGTTCCGCGCCGCCGTACAGGCTCGCGCTATCCAACGGGTTCAGTGGCCATCCGTTCGCAATGCGATCCGGCAGATCGGGATTCGCAATGAAGGGGCGGCCGAAAGCGATAAGGTCGGCCAGTCCGGACTCGACAAGCCGCGCCCCGCGTTCTGCGGTATATCGGCCCGCGTAAAGAATCCGTCCGCTGAAAGCCGCGCGGACGTCGCGGCGGAAGTCGTCCGGCAAGTCCGGCGCGTTATCCCAGTCGGCTTCAGCAATCGACAGGTACGCAACACCTTCGGCCTCAAGAATCTTGATAGCCTCCAGATACGTGCGATGCGGGTCCTCTTCGACCAGCCCGATATAAACCCGGTCCTGATCCGTACCGGTGAACAGAGGCGTGAACCGCACGCCAAGGCGACCCGGCCCGACGACTTCCATGACTGCATGCACGACTTCGCGCAGGAACCGCAGGCGATTGCTCAGCGAGCCGCCATATTCGTCGGCACGATGGTTCGAGTGTGCGGAAATGAACTGATTGATGAGATACCCGTTGGCCGCATGGATCTCGACGCCATCGAAGCCGGCTTCGAGCGCATTCCTCGCGGCCTGCGCATACAGGGCGACAAGCTCCCTGATTTCCGCCACGCGAAGTTCTCTTGGAACTGACGGTTCGATCAGGGTACCCGTATCGGGGCCAGTGGCGATGAACGCCTTGACCTTTTCGGCGCGAATCGCGGAAGGCGCAACTGGCAGGTCGCCGCCCGGTTGAAGCTCGGTGTGTGACACACGTCCAACATGCCACAGTTGCGCAAACATCACGCCGCCCGCTGCGTGCACGGCGTCGGTGACCTTGCGCCATCCCGCAATCTGCGCGCTACTGTGAATCCCTGGAGTCCATGCATAACCCTGCCCTCGGGGTTCGATCTGCGTCCCCTCGCTGACAATAAGACCTGCGCCGGCGCGCTGGCTGTAGTAGGCCGCCATCAGGTCGGTGGCAACATCGCCATCGCGGGCACTACGCTGTCGGGTGAGTGGCGGCAGGACGATGCGGTTTTTCAGCATATATTCGCCCAGCGGCACGGGTTCAAACAGTTTTTGGTGGTACATCGTAGACCTCGTTACGTGAATGTTTCCGGGCGGCTGGGTCCCCACCGTTGCGCCGCGCGCTCCTCGCACAAGCGCAGAGGCAGGACCCAGACCACGGTCATCGAATAAGGCGTTTGCCATTGCGCGCGCTTACACCTTCGCGCCCAGCGCGGGATGCTTGAGCAGGCGGGCGGCGGCAGGACCGGACGAAGCGGGGTTCTGGCCGGTGATCAGCAAGCCATCGACAACGACGTACGGTGCCCAGTCTTCCAGCTTCGAATAGCTGCCGCCATTGGCCTTCAACATGTCTTCGACGAGGAACGGTACGACGTCGGTCAGCCCGACAGCGTCTTCCTCTGAGTTGGTGAACCCGGTGACCTTCTTGCCCTCGACGAGCGGCCGCCCTTCCGCGGTGACCGTGTGCCGCAGAACGCCAGGCGCGTGGCAAACCAGCGCTGTCGGCTTGCCAGCAGCGATGAACGATTGGATCAACTGGATCGACGTCGCGTCCTCGGCCAGGTCCCACATCGGACCGTGGCCCCCGGGATAGAAGACGGCGTCGAAGTCGTCGGTCGAAACGCTGTCGAGGCGAACCGTGCTCGACAGTTCAGCCATGGCCTGTGCATCGCGCTCGAAGCGGCGTGTGAGATCCGTCTGGTTCGCCGGTTCATTGCTTTTCGGATCGAGCGGCGGCTGGCCGCCTTTGGGCGACGCCAGAACGATGTTGGCGCCCGCGTCCTTGAAGGTGTAGTAAGGCGCGGCAAGCTCTTCAAGCCAGAAGCCGGTCTTGCGGCCGGTGTTGCCGAGTTGATCGTGCGAAGTGAGAACCATCAGTACGTTCATGTCTTTCTCCGTAGGGTTGACGTATCGTCTAAAGCCAATGCAGCAGATGCGGCGATCCATTTGCAGCCTTGTTGCTGCGAGAACCGGAGCCAGTAACGCTGCAGTGGTTGTAGATTACGAAACGAGAACGAGGCTAGGAAGGCGTCTTGTGATCCTATGAGTGCGAGTCACATGTGCCAGCGCAGACGCTACATCCGCGCCCTCGCAGAAGCATGCCGATCTCCTCATTGACGTCAAACGGTCAGGCAAAACGAAAAGAAGCACGAGATAAAATGCGCCGGCGCGCAGATGTGTGAACGCGGTGAAGCGAAACGCGCAGTCAGCAGCTGGCGCACCCCGATGACCCGTCTGACCAGTTCTATGGCGTTAACATTCGCGGCTGCAACAGCTCCAAGTCGACCCTCAAAGCTGTCGTGCTCGCTTTTGCAAAGGAGCTCGCGCCACTCAGCATTAAGGTCGATGCGGTCGATCCAGGCAACACCGCCACCGATTCCAATAATCACTCGGGTTACCGCACGGTGGAACAGGCGGCCGCAGGCATGGTGTGGCTTGCGACCGAGCACTCCGCCGGTCAGTCGGGACGCTCTGACTTCGAACAGAATCAGGTCGCTTCGTGACAGGTTCTCTGCACGTCCGCTTGGCGCCTTCGCCCAACATCAGCGCCGCAGTGATCAGCAGGACTCAAGAGCACACTTGGATCGGGGATGGTCCTGGAGTTGAGAGCCGTTCCCCTCGGGGCGGGGCAAGTGCGCTAGCACTCGAAGACCAATCTCTAACCGAGCGGATCACGGCTGCGCGGAGCTTTGCAGACCGGCACGGATGCGACGATGAGGGCAACACCAATGGAAGTAAGTGCGGCAAGCATGCCTGGATTTTTCCGGGGAACGGCGCCGACCCTAACGGGTCGGTCCTTACTTAGACACGGTGCGCTCGCATGCAGCGGCCCAGTGCCTCGCAGTCTGCCGTCGACGTATGAAGCGAGGCACGCTTACTTACGCTACGTGATTGCCGATTCAGCGTTCCGTGGACTTGTCGCTCCACGGCGCCATGGCTTCGAACACGCCGTCGCGTCTCACCAGCGCGTGCAGCAACGCCGCCGCGAGATGCACCACGATCAGCGCGAAGAAACACAGCGCAAGAATTTCGTGCGCATTCCACAAAAGCGAGTGCAGGCTATTGCTGTGCGGCAGGATGGACGGCAAACGCACACCGAACACGATGACCGGATAATCAGCCGCGGACAGCATGCCCCAGCCGATCAGCGGCAAGCCAATCATCAGCAGATAGAACGCGAGATGCGACAGGCGCGCGGCGAGTTTCATCGGCTCGGGCATCGAAGCAGGCAATGGAGGTGCGCCCTTAACGAGTCTCACGACGAGACGTATCAGCGCAAGCACGAGAATCGTGATGCCCAGCGGCTTGTGAATCGATACGAGCGTCAGATAGTCCGGCCTCACCGTGGACACCATGCCCACGCCAATGAAGAGCATGGCCAGAATGCAGACGGCCATGAGCCAGTGCAGCGCGTGCTGCAGCGGAGAGAAGCGGTCGTGATCTGGCGTCATGGCGTGGCTCCTTCCACGGGATGGTGCGGATAATCTTTGTCCTCGGCGGTTCGTCGGTTGAAGGACACCGAATATGCAGCCGAACGCGCAGCCGGGAACGGATCGTCCGAAACATGCATGCCACGCGGCAGCACGGTCGGATCGAAGTTAACGTCTCGACATGGCCCGTTTGGCTCGGGTTCGATCGCGTTCACTACGAGCATGCCCGTGTCCACCTTGCGGCGATCCTCTGGCCACGCCTTGCTCGGATCCGCGGTAGGGTCGCCGGGATTCGCGACGGTGACAATCAGCCGCCAGCGTTGCGGTCCGCTTTGGACACGCTGCGTGACGTCCTGATCGAGGAAATCAGCGCCACGCTGTTTCAGCGCGTCAGGTGTAACGGCTACGGGCTTATCGACCGGCACGTACGACCAGCGCACGGTCGAATCCTGGCCCGACGCATTCGTGAAGACGAAGCTGTTCAGACTGTTGTACGGATCTTGTGTAAAGGAGCCCGTCCATGGGGCACTGCCCGCCCACTGAACGAACGCGCCTAACTCCGGATGCGCGGCAGCGAATTTCTTCATTGCGTCCCGGTCCGTCTTGTTCGCTGACGCCTCCAGCAGGCCATAAAACGCCCGTGGCGTCGCAACTGGAAACACCGGCGCGTCGATCATTGCAGAGCGCCATTCGCTGCCGTCCGGCGCAGCGATGCGCAAGCCCATGCCGCGGACGCGCACGGTAGCGTCAGGCGCATTGGGATCGGCTGTCGCAAGGTTGAAGCGGCCGACGACAGGATACGAACCCTGCGCGAACATCGGCGCTGAAGAGAGTGCGGCACCCTTCCCGTTCGATTCGAATGTACCCGTGAAGCAGATGCCTTTGGCATGGTTGCGACGGAAGCCGAGTGCCGGGCCTCCAGGTGGCGCGAGTCCGTTAACGAGCTTCGTCGGCGTGAGCCGAGCGGGCGTGAGCCAGCCCGCCGTATAGGCGAACGCCGCAACAAGCGCGACCACGACGACTGCGATAAGAACCAGAGAACGTGCTGCGGAGGTATGGGAAGTCTGTCTGCCGGCCATCGATCTCTCCCGATCAGCGATTGAGTTAATAGACATACTGTAGCGCGGCGGCAAGTGTGCCACCGATCGTCTGAACCTGCAGATTCGGTGCCGTTTGGCTACTGCCTGCATGTTCAACGCGTACCGTGGACCAGGGCCGAAGCCGCGCTCGCCGGCATCGACGCTCAGGTGCATCCGATGGACCTGCTCGACCCGGCCTCGATCGACGCGTTCGCCGCGTCGCTCGCGGCCCGCGTGCCGGCGCTGCATATGCTCGTCAACAGCGCCGGCATCATGGCCGTGCCCGAATGCACGCTCGACGCGCGAGGCCATGAACTGCAGTTCGCCACCAACCATCTCGGCCACTTCCAGCTGACCACGCGACTGCTGCCGCTGCTGCGCGCGGCGCGCGGCGGGCGGCGCGCGCGTGGTATCGGTGTCGTCGCTCGGCCACCGCTATTCGGACGTGTGGCTCGACGATCCGAACTTCGCGCGGCGCGACTATCACCCGTACACGGCCTACGGCCAGTCGAAGACGGCCAACATCCTGTTCGCGGTGGCGCTCGACCGCCGCGAGCAGATGCACGGCGTGCGCGCGTTCTCGCTGCATCCGGGCGCGATCGTGGAAACCGGGCTCGGCAAGCACGTCACGCGCGAGCAGCTGATCGAGGCCGGCGTGCTCGACGTCGACGGCAAGCCGGTACGCGATCCATCGCGGCAGTTGAAGACGGTCGAGCAGGGCGCGGCCACCCAGGTCTGGTGCGCGACGAGCCCGCGGCTCGACGGCCTGGGCGGCCTCTATTGCGAGAACGTGGATGTCGCGCCGCTGCGCGTCGAGCCGCCGGCCGGCATCGTGATGGCCGACGCGCTGCGTCTGACGGGCGTGGCGCCCTACGCGGTGGACGCGGAGCGGGCGGAGGCGCTGTGGACGCTGAGCGAGGCCATGTTGCGTGGGTGATGGCGGATTGCGCGGCGCGCGAATCCTCGGGTGATTCCCGGGAGCGAATTCCCGGGCGACTCGCGGACGGACTTCAGGGCGATTCCCGAGCACACTTCGGGACCGACTCCCGAGCGGATTTCCGGACGAACTTCCGAGCGAATTCCGAGCGAATCCCGAGCGAATCCCGAGCGAATCCCGAGTGAATCCCGAGTGAATCCCGAGCGAATCCCGAGTGAATCCCGAGTGAATCCCGAGTGAATCCCGAGTGAATCCCCGGGCGGATGCCCGGCGAAAATCCGGGCGATTTCGGAGCGATTTCGGGGCGATCCTCGGGCCAACTCCCGGGAGAATGCCCGAGCGAATTCCCGCGCGAGCTTCCAGGCAACGCCCCGACCGCCGGCGTCGCCCACACCATAACGCCGGCGCCCTTTACTTCACCGCGACCGCGCACCCGCCGCCGGTCCCGCCGCGGCATCCTGCCGGTTCGCGCGGTGCCGCGCCGTGCCGCTGCCCGCGCGCGGCCCGCCCAGCTCGTGCAGCGGCGTGCGGTAGGTTTCGCGCGCGGTCCACGCCGAGAGCGCGGCCAGCGCCGTGATCGCGAGCGTGACGGTGCCGATCAGAAGCGGGATGTGCTGCGTGCCCGGCGGCGCGATCGCCGCGAACAGCGAGGGCAGCAGCGCGGTGAGCGCCATGCCGATGTTCTGCCCGATCGACATCGCCGAGACGCGCGTGCGGGTGGGGAACAGCTCCGGCATGAAGCTCGGGAACACGGCGTTGAAGCCCTGGTAGATCACCCCCCACATCAGCACCGAGGTGACGATCGCCACCGGCGCGTCCTTCACGCTGATCGCGTAGAGATAGACGTAGGACAGCAGCCCCGCGCCGAGCGAGCCGACCACCACCGGGATGCGTCGTCCGATCCGGTCCGACAGCCGGCCGACATACGGGATCACGATCACGGCCACGATGTTGCCGATCAGCGGGATCGCCAGATAGGTGTTCGGATGGAAGCCGATGCCATACGAAGGCTGCACCGCGTAGGCCGCGCCGAAGATGGTGGCGACCATCGCGATCACGGCGGCGGTGGCCATCACGGCGATGCGGATCATGTCGCGCCAGCTCTCGCGCAGCGCGATGGTGACGGGCGAGGCGGGGATCGCGCCGTTGGCGTCCTCGTTCACGAACGCGGCCGATTCCGACACGTTGCGGCGGATCACGACGCCGGCCACCAGCACCAGCGCGCTGAGCAGGAACGGGATGCGCCAGCCCCAGGCCACCAGCGACGCGGTCGGCATCCAGTAGGCGAGCGGCATGAAGATCGCCGCCGCGAAGATCTGGCCGGCCTGCGTGCCCTGCAGCGCGAAGCTCGCGTAGTAGCCGCGCCGGCCGGGCGGTGCCTGTTCGAGGATCATCGAGCTGGCGCCCGAGATCTCGCCGGCCACCGCGAAGCCCTGGATCAGCCGCAGCAGCACCAGCAGGATCGGCGCGAGGATGCCGATCTGGTGGTAGGTGGGCAGCAGGCCCACCGCGAACGTCGAGCCGCCCATCAGGAACATGCAGAGCAGCAGCAGGTGCTTGCGGCCGTGCGTGTCGCCGCGCCGGCCCAGCAGGAAGCCGCCGATCGGGCGCGCCACGTAGCCCACCCCGTAGGTGGCGAGCGACGCCACGATCGCGAGCTTCGGGTTGCCGGCCGGGAAAAACAGCTGCGGGAACACCATCGCCGCGGCCTGCGCGTAGATGAAGAAATCGTAGTATTCGAGCGCCGAGCCGATCCAGCCGCTGGCGGTGGCGCGCCGCGTCTGCTGCGCGCTCGGGGTGGGGGTTGCCTGTCCGTCGTTCATCGATCGGGTCTCCTGAATAATATTGGAATGCCGTCCTCGCGGACGGGAACTGCCGCGCAGCGGTCCGGCCGCTGCGTCGATGCCGGTCTCCTGCACTTCTCGCTGCTCGCTTCGCGCGCGCCGTGCCTACACCTCCAGCGGCGTGACGTTCATGAACGCGCCCAGATTGCCGAACTGCGCTAACGCCATCTCGGCGCCGGTCTGGATCCGGCAGCCGGCGCTGCGCGCCAGTTCGAGGAAGCGCGTGACCTCGGGTGCCGTCACCACGTCGGCCGCGAGCGTGCCGCCGCGCAGCGTCGCGAGCATCGCCTCGGGCAGCGGCAGCGCGGCGTAGCCGGCCATGCCGGCCGGGCTCGCGTTGACCACCAGGTCGAACGGCGCGAGCGTGTCGAAATGCGGGTCGATCGCGGTGGCCGGGTAGCGCCGCGCCAGCAGCTCGCGCAGCCGCGCGGCGCGCGTGGCGTCGAGATCGGTGACGGTCAGCGCCGCGGCGCCCTGCTCGCAGAGCGCCCAGGCGATCGCGCTGCCCACGCCGCCCGCGCCCACTACCAGTGCGCGCGCGCCGGCGGCCGCGAAGCCGTGCTGGCGCGCCGCGTTCAGGAAGCCGTCGCCGTCGACGATGTCGCCCACCAGCCGGCCGTCGTGCTCGCGGCGGATCACGTTCACGCAGGCCAGCGCCTCGGCGCGTTCGCTGAGCGCGTCGAGCCGCGCGGCCATGCGCTGCTTGTAGGGCACCGTGACGACGCAGCCGCGCAGGTTGCGCCACGCGCGCAGCGCGTCGACGAACGGTTCCAGCGAATCGCCGTCGAGGTCGATCGGAATCATCGACGCGTCGCGGCCCTGGCGCTCGAACCAGTCGTTGAAGTTCTGCGGCGATTTCACCTGCGCGATGGGGGAGCCGACGATGGCCACCAGTTCGGTCGTACCGCGAATCATTGAGGCGCACCGGATGTCGTTGTGAACGTGGCCTTATGGTGCGACCGGGCCGGGCGGCGGACAACGCTAAAAAAATGAAAATGTTGCGATCAGCGGATCGGCATTGCGATAATCGCACTGCCACTGCGATTTCCGTGTTCCCCAATGATCCGATGAAAACCCCCGTCATCCACGACCGCGACCTGATCGCCGGCCTGCAGAAAGGGCTCGCGCTGATCCTGCTGTTCAACGACCAGACGCCGCGCCTGACCGTGCCCGAGGCGGCGCGGCTGGCGGGTCTCACGCCCAGCGCGGCGCGGCGCTTCCTGCTCACGCTGGTCCACGACGGCTACGCGGAGACCGACGGCCGCTACTACTGGCTGACCGCGAAGAACCTGCGGATCGGCCAGGCCTACGTGGAGTCGGCGCGGCTGCCGCGCATGATGCGGCCGATCGTCGAGAAGGTGGCGGCCGAGACGCGCGAGCATGTGTCGGTGGCCGTGCGCGACGGCGACGAGGTGGTCCACATCGTGCGCAGCCGCGTGATGAACGTGTCGTCGCTGTCGATGCGCCAGGGCTGGCGCCTGCCGATGTACTGCACGGGGAGCGGGCGGCTGTGGCTCGCCTCGCTGCCCGACGCCGAGGTGGACGCCTATCTCGCGCGGGTCGACCGCCAGGCGCTCACGCCCTACACCTGCACCGACGTGGCCGCGATCAAGGCGATCGTGGCGCGGATCCGCGAGCAGGGCTACGCGGAGCTGGATCAGGAGTACGAGGTGGGCATGCGCATCCTCGGCGTGCCGCTCACCGACCGTCACGGCCAGATGCGCGCGAGCCTGACCATCACCACGCAGGTGTCGGCGCTGTCGCTCGCCGAGATCCGCGAGCGCTACCTGCGTTTTCTCTACGAAGGCCAGGCGCTGCTGCGGCCGATCATGGATACCTAGGCGTGCGGCGCGCGCCAATGACCGGACGCATACATCGGCTGCGCGAACGGGTCTCGCGCGACGGAGCGGCGCATGACGCAGGTCGTCGATGTACGATCCGGCGCGCAGCGCAGTTTGGATGTTTACGTCAGGCCAGTGCGGTGACGTGTGACGGTAGCTCGGCGACATCGACGGTCAGATAGTCGACTACGTTCGTGAGCATTTCCGTGAGTCCAACCGATTGCTGCAACCGAGCCGTGGCAGTGCGCCGGTATTCCATGCTTGCCTGATCGTCCAACTGTCGCAACTGAGCGAGCTCGATCGTCGCCAGATTGCAGCACTTTTAGGCGTTGTCCCTATCCTCCGCGATTCAAGCTCGCGTTATGGACGATGGCGTATGAGGAGGGTGCTTCGGCATTTGTCGCGTGCTGTACCTGGTGATTCTCGTTGCGGCTCGCTGCAGTCCGGCTAACAAGGCGTTCTATCAACGTCTCAAAGTGCCCGCCCAATCGCGCAGCATTTACCGCGCGTCGATGATCACCGGTGCAATCTATTCGATCGTCTCACACCGGCGGCTGGTTGCCGCGGTGTTTGCGTGCAAAACATACTGCACGCTCCAGGATTTTCAGGAGGAAGCCTTCATTCTGGATTCGATTTCGCTGGCCTTGAAATCTCCAAAAAAAACCGAATCGATTCTATACGGGAAAAATGTGACATCGTGGCACAGATGGTGATGCAAAATAATTGAGTATTGTGATGTTGGTTTGTCTTCTTCCTGACCCGTCGCTCAAGGCTGTAATGCGGCAGATGAAAGTTCCTTGAATCAAAAAGACAGTCATGGCAGTTGATTCCGGCGTGGATTTTCTAAATTTATCAAGGCGAGTCAATAGATGATCAATTTTCATGAAGAAAAACCTAACTCCAGGCTCTCAACAACAAGGCGGGCTTTTATCAAAAACTCTGGTTTGCTACCGCTCATTGCCCTGTTGAATCCAAAAAAATCCTGGGGAGATATCAATCTGGCGCCGATCGATGTTAATGGGCAAACCAATTCATGTAATTTTTCGAACGATTGCCTTCAGTTTCCGTTTGGCATGGATCCTCTTGCCCAAGACTTACGCGTGCCAATACCAGCATTGCCGCTACTAACTGCAGGCATTACGGCCCCACTACTTCAGGTTGGCAATCTCTGGCTGGTAAATGGAGCGAAAATATTGACGGCTGCGGCGATGGACGACCCGATACAGGTACTTGTTGCATTTGCCGAAGGTTTAATCCAGGCAAGAGATGGTGCAATCCGGAGTCAAGCCATGATCTATGGAACATTCACAAGCTGGCTTGCTAACGGTGGGTATAAAACAGTAGACGGAACGGGTCCGTATGGGCTCACGGCAAGCAACCTGGGAAATATCACAAAGCTTTTTGGATTGTATGGTACCAAATATTGGTTGCAGGGTTTTTATCTTCCGGTGTCGGAATTCAAATTCTACGGGTCGCCGTTTACAACTCTATCTTCAATTTATTACTGGTTATTTGGTAATGGTGCGACAACGACTATGAATTTAAATGCAATGAATTTGGACGTGAACATCAATGATTTTGGTCCAGTCTTTGAAATTATCGGCAACCCGGATATGGGGCCGGGAACTTACAATATTAATGCAGAATTCAGCTTTAATTTATTTAATCATGCCAGTAATCTCTGGACTGCGCTCGTCAATGGGCGCGTATCAGGGCACGTCGTTGGTACCCTTGTCCTCAACGGAGATGAATCATATGCGTTCAATGGAGAGTGGACATTGAATCCGGACCGATATGAGGCATATCCATCCAATCGCACATTCACACAAGAGGTTCTCACATCCTTTCTTTCGAGAATTGGATCGCTAGGACATGTGGATTATGACATTCTGTTCACCGGCAGCAAGGAGGTGAACTTGTCCGGGCCAAGGCCTAGTAAATTTTTTGCCTCACCCGGAGCCAGGAGATCGACTGGAGGGTTATTCAGAAATCGCAACGTAGTGAATTACTGAAATTGAAGCGCAGTCAATGAAATCATTCAACGATTGGTAATATGCGCCATCTTTATTTTTTCTTTCTGCCATATCCATTTACATGTGAAATAAGATGCTGGTAGATCCATACGACGAGATGAAGCAGCGCCCCAACGCATCCCCAGATCACACCAGCAAAAACTATCAACATGGCCGACGAAGTTGTTGCTGGAAAATCTGACGCAGTTCGGATGGTCCAAATAGTAACAAGTGTTCCGCTTATAATTATAAAGAGGCATCCACCCCAAATGAGCTGCGCCATCCGAGGCTCGCTTGCGGATCGAGTCCAAAAAATCCGATAAATCGGATAGATGATGGATATTATGTAAAGAATATAATAGATTGTCATTGGCATTTGGTCTGGAAAATTAGATATCCTTTCTTCTGATTTTGGGTGTGTCGGCGATTCAAGGCGTGAGCGAGAGTAGGCGAGGAAATGGCTTCGAGGGTTTGAGGTTCCTTGGTTTTTGCCTTTAAGTGATCCTCGGTTGCTCAATCTTGCTCAATCACGCCCTAGTCTGCTGGTCTCCGGTCCGATGCTGAATGAAAAGCTGCAGGAAAAGCAAAACCAAGCGAAATATTGTGATGATCGCAGTTGCAAAATAAATCTGTATATTTGAACAGATTGTTGAGCAGATTGGCTTTCGAGTCACCTCGAGAGGAAGCTAAACTTGGAAGAGAGGCTACCTCATAATTTGAATGCTGTCCCGTGTCGAGTTTTCACAGGAGATCTGTCTGACCCAAAGCCTCCGTGGCGCGAGCGCATCGAGGTAACGCCTCAAGTGTGATCCTAGCGTGATCCTGAAATTATCGAGGCGGGCATTAGTCACGAACGCACGCGGCCCAAGAATGACAGTTCGAGCGAGGGAAGAATCTGTGCGGTCCCTCGGCAGTCGATGCAACACGCGCAGATCGATAATGGCGGTGAATTGTCTCGCCTCACTTCAGTCCGGAGTCGAGCCGCGAAACGTCGGCGCATCGACTGCTGCCACGACAAAATCAAAGAGGCGTGAGAACAGTTCCTCGGAGGCCAAAAGCAGAGGCGGAACCGCCAGCCAAACAACGGTCAACGATCATCGGGGGGGCCTGATCCAGACCGCGGCCGTCGGTCTGAAAGCTTGGAACCTTCATACATGGCCACGTGGCGCCGCTTGGTCCACGAAGACAGTCCCGGCTGTATGTTTAATCCGGGCGACAGCGGTTGCAAAGCACGTCCGAGCGTTTGCCCGCCAGTTTGCAGGCCATCATCGCCGCCATTCAGGCCCAGCTCGACGACATCGATGGTCAAATGGTCAGCCACGTTCGCGAACACTTTGGTGAACTCGACCGATTGCTGCAATCGACTCGCGGCATCGGCCAGGTATCCAGTGCCTGCCTGATTGCTCAACTGCCGGAACTGGGCAAGCTCAATCGTCGCCAGATTGCGGCACTCGTGGGCGTTGCCCCTGTCGCTTGCGATTCGGGCTCGCGCCAAGGACGACGACGTGTGCAGGGCGGGCGCTTTGAAATTCGCCGCGTGCTGTACATGGCGACGCTCACTGCAACCCGCCACAACCCGGCTATCAAGGCCTTCCATCAACGTCTCAAAGCAGCCGGCAAACTGCCCAAGGTCGCGCTGGTTGCCTGCATGCGCAAGCTCCTGACCATGCTCAATGCCATGGTCAAATCCAACACCCCCTGGGACGATTCGCTTCATCTCGCTTGACTCGAGACACGGTTACTCAGAACTGCGCGTCAATCTGCTTGCCCGGCAGCGTCGGCAGCCGCGCGAAGCTGCCGTCGAGCAGGCCCAGCGAGGCGTTCATGAAGCCGTCCCAGGCCGCGCGCGCAAGCGCCCCGCCCACGCTCACGCGGCGCACCCCGAACCCGGCAATCTCGGCCAGCGTGAATTCGCTCGGCGCGCCCACCAGCAGGTTGACCGGCTTCGGCGCGAGCGCGGCCACCACCGCCTCGATCTGCCCGCGCGTGCGGATCCCGGGCGCGTAGAGGCAGTCGGCGCCGGCCGCCGAATAGGCGCGCAGCCGCGCGATCGCGTCGTCGAGATCGGGGACGTTGGCCACGAAATTCTCGGCGCGGCCCACCAGCAGCGTGTCGCCGCCGGTCGCGTCGATCGCGCGGCGTGCGGCGGCGATCCGCTCCGCCGCCTCGTCGATCGGGTACAGCGGCGTGTCGGGGTCGCCCGTCGCGTCCTCGATCGAGAGCCCGGCGATGCCGGTCTCCACCGCCAGCCGCACGCTCTCGCCAACCTCGTCCGGGGTCGCGCCGAAGCCGTTCTCGAAATCGGCGTTCACGGGCAGATCGGTGGCACCGACGATGTCGCGCAGATGCGCGAGCACGGCGGCGCGCGACACCGTGTTGTCGGCGTGGCCGGTGGACCACGCGTAGCCCGAGCTGGTGGTGGCGAGCGCCTGGAAGCCGAGCGAGGCGAGGTAGCGCGCGCTGCCGACGTCCCACGGGTTCGGCAGCAGGAAGCAGCCGCTTTCGTGGAGCTGACGGAAGGCGGCGCGTTTTTCGGCGGGAGTGCGGGGCATGTCGTGTCCTTGGTGGTCCATGGTGGCGCGGGGCGCCGGGTTCGGGTTCGTGGGGCGAGGCATGGGCGGCAGCGCCGGCGCGCGATGCGGCGGGCACCGGAATTGCGTCCCGGCCCCGCCATGCGCCATGGCGACACCGCGCGGCGGGCCGGGACGCCGGCCGGCCCGTCAGTCTGCGGCAATTCCGGCGCGCCTGCCATCGCGGCGCGCGGGCCGGCCGGGGGCCGATGCATGGCACGTTTCGGCGCATCGCGGGCGGGCCTCGGCCGGCGGCACGGCGTGCATCGTGGTCGATGGTGCCGGCGCGGGCCGGAATGACGATGCAACCCCCGAATGATTAGAATCGAAGGCGCTCATTACCGCATGCAGAACGCAGCGTCCGGCCGGCCCGCGCAGCATGCGCGGCGTGGCAGCGTGCCATGCCGCACCGGCCGGCGATCCTCCCAGCCTCGCCAGAAAGGAACAGGTATCCGATGAGAGCGCTTTCCCTGCCCATGTCCCGCCCGGCTTCCCGCCTCACTGCCCGCCCCGCCCGCCGCGGTCTCGTCCCCGGCCTGAAGCTGGCCGCCTGCGCGCTCGCCGCCTCGGCCTGGCTGGCCGCCACGCCCGCCTGGTCGGCAACGATGACCGAGGCGCCCTACGGCACCACCCGGGACGGCAAGCCGGTAACCGAATACACGCTGAAGAACGCCCACGGCACCACCGTCAGGCTGATCAACTACGGCGGCTGCATCACCGCGATCGAGGTGCCCGACCGCCATGGCAAATTCGCCAACATCGTGCTCGGCTTCGCGTCGCTGAAGGACTACGAGACCTACAACGGCGACATTCATTTCGGCGCCCTGATCGGCCGCTACGCGAACCGCATCGCCGGCGGCAAGTTCACGCTCGACGGCAAGACCTACCAGCTGCCGGTCAACAACGCGCCGAACACGCTGCACGGCGGCCCCGACAGCTTCGATTCGAAGGTATGGAGCGCGAAGCCCGCGAGCGGCAAGGACGGCGCCGGCGTCGAGCTGACCTACGTGAGCCCCGACGGCGAGAACGGCTTTCCCGGCACGCTGACGGCGCGCGTCACCTACCTGCTGACCGACGACAACGCGCTGCACATCCGCTACGAGGCGACCACCGACAAGGACACGGTCGTCAACCTGACCAACCATACCTACTTCAACCTGGCCGGCGAGGGCAGCGGCAGCGTGGAGCAGCAGGAGATCCGGATCGCCGCCTCGCGCTACACGCCCACCGATCGCACCTCGATCCCCACCGGTGAACTGGCGCCGGTGGAAGGCACGCCGCTCGACCTGCGCCAGTTCACGCCGATCGGTAGGTACTTGCGCTCGAACTTCGAGCAGATGGTGTACGCGCGCGGCTACGACCACAACTGGGTGCTCGACCACGGCGGCCAGCGCGTGCCGGCGTTCGCGGCCAGCGTGCGCGACCCGCACGGCGGACGCGTGCTGAGCGTCGACACCACGCAGCCGGGCCTGCAGTTCTACTCGGCGAATTCGCTCGACGGCAGCGCGGTGGGCGCGAGCGGCCATGCCTACCGGCAGACCGACGCGTTCGCGCTCGAAGCCGAGCACTTCCCCGATTCGCCGAACCATCCGGCGTTCCCGACCACGGTGCTCAAGCCCGGTGACACGCTGCGCGAGGAAACCGTGCTGCGCTTCTCGGTGCGCTGAGCGAATCACCGGGCGCAGGTGCGGCGCAACGAGCGGACCCGATTCGCGAAGCCGCGCACCGGCGGCGTGGCGTTGTTCGCGCGGAACGAATTGAGATTTCATCCGTAGCCGCTGTTCAGCGCGACGTCGACCCGTTACGCTTGTCCCAACCCCTTACCTCCTCCCGTTGTTACCCCCGGGGGCCAGGGGCGCCGGCCACTTCGTGGCGGCGTCCCGCCTCTTTTTCGCCCCGCCGGCCTTCGCCTCCTCATGCCGGTTTCCGCCGTTTCCGCATGAATTCCGATATTGCCCGGGTGATATGGGTAAATCTTGACCGCCGCGATTAAAATCGTTGCGCGTGCAACCTCGAGGCGGAGGATGGGGCGTGACGTATCCGGATGAAAACGCGGCTCCATGCGATGCCCGGTTCCGCCAATGGTTGGACGGCAGGCGGATGGCGGCGAGCCTGCCCTCGACCGCACGGCATGCCCCGGCATCCGCTGCCGATATGGCGCGCTCGGCTCGTCGCGGTCGATGTGTCGGCACGAGCGCCTCCCGCCATCGCCGCGCTCAGGCCGGAAACAGCCGCCCCTGCCCCGAGATCACCGATTCGAAATCGTCCTTCAGGAACGGCAGGATCGCGTCGGCCACCGGTTGCAGCTGGCGGCTCAGGTAGAACGCGTAGTCGATCGGCGAGCGCATCGTCTCCAGCGGCTCGGGGCCGGCGGTGGTCATCACGTAGCTGATCCAGCCGCCGCGCTGGTATTGCTGCGGGCGGCCCTGCTCGCGGTTGAATTCGTCGGCGGTGCGCGCGGCGCGCACGTGCGGCGGCACGTTGCGCTGGTATTCGCTGAGCGGCCGGCGCACGCGCTTGCGGTACACCAGCAGCGCGTCGAGTTCGCCGGCCAGCGTCTTGCGCACCGTGTCGCGGATGAAGTCGCCGTAGGGTTCGCGGCGGAACACGCGCGTGTAGAGCTCGCGCTGGAACTGCTGCGCGAGCGGCGTCCAGTCGGTGCGCACCGTCTCCAGGCCCTTGAACACCACGTCGTCGCCGCCGTCGGCCGCGCGCGCAAGGCCCGCGTAGCGCTTCTTGCTGCCTTCCTCGGCGCCGCGCACGGTCGGCATCAGGAAGCGCAGGTAGTGCCGCTCGTACTGCAGCTCGAGCGCGCTGTCGAGGCCGAAGCGCTCGCGCAGGTGGGTGCGCCACCAGCCGTTGACGTGCTCGACGATGGCGCGGCCCTTGGCGGCGGCGTCCTCGTCGCGATGCGGCTCGCGCAGCCAGACGAAGGTCGAATCGGTATCGCCGTAGATCACCTCGTGGCCGAGTCCCTCGATCAGCTCGCGGGTGCGGTGCATGATCTCGTGGCCGCGCATGGTGATCGACGAGGCCAGGCGCGGATCGAAGAAGCGGCAGCCCGACGAGCCGAGCACGCCGTAGAACGCGTTCATGATGATCTTCAGCGCCTGCGAAAGCGGCGCGTTGCGCTGGCGCTTGGCGAGTTCGCGGCCTTCCCAGACGCGCCGCACGATGTCGGGCAGGCAGTGCTGCGTGCGCGAGAAGCGCGCGCCGAGGAAGCCGGGCACCGAGTGGGCGTCGTCGGGGCGCGCGAGGCCTTCGACGAGCCCGGCCGGATCGATCAGGAAGGTGCGGATGATCGACGGATAGAGGCTCTTGTAGTCGAGCACCAGCACCGAATCGTAGAGCCCCGGGCGCGAATCCATCACGAAGCCGCCGGGGCTGTTCTGGCCGGTCACGTCGCCGAGGTTCGGCGCGACGTAGCCGAGCCGGTGCATGCGCGGCAGGTACAGATGCGTGAACGCGGCCACCGAGCCGCCGGTGCGGTCGGCCGCGAGCCCGGTGACGGTCGCGCGCTCGAGCATGAACGACAGCAGGTCCGCCTTCGCGAAGATGCGCGTGACGAGCTCGCAGTCCTTCAGGTTGTAGTGCGCGAGCGCGGGCTTGTCGTGATCGAAGCGGCGCTGGATCTCGTCCATGCGTTGATACGGATTGTCGATGGCCTTGCCTTCGCCGAGCAGCGTCTGCGCCACGTATTCGAGGCTGAACGACGGAAAGCTCCAGGTGGCCGATTTCAGCGCGTCGATGCCGTCGATCACGAGCCGCCCGGCCGCGCCGGCGAAGAAGTGGTCGGGCTGCGCGCCGTGTGCGCGCCAGTCGAGCACGCTGCCGTCGCGGCCGAGCCGCAGCGGCACGCCGAGCTGCTGCGAATGCGCGTGCAGCACGCGCAGGTCGAACTGGATCAGGTTCCAGCCGATCAGCACGTCGGGATCGTGGCGCGCGAACCAGTCGTTCAGCTGCACGAGCAGCTCGGCGCGGCTTTCGCAGTAGACCAGCGTGAGGCCCGGGTCGGGCGTGCCGCCGTTGGCCGGGCCGAGCATGTAGACGTCGCGTTGGCCGCAGCCTTCGAGCGCGATCGAATAGAGTTCGCCGCGCGCGCTGGTCTCGATGTCGAGCGAGACGCAGCGCAGCGCGGGGCGGTAGGCGTCGTCGGGCTTGAGTTCGCCGTCGGTCAGGACGCCCGTGCCGGCCGGCTGGCCGCGAAAGCGCACCGGCGCCGTGATGAAGCGCTCCATCGTGTAGCGGTCGGGCGGGCTCACGTCGGCTTCGTAGACGTCGATGCCGGCCTGCGCGAGGCGCTTCTGCAGCGCCGCGAGATGGCGATGGCGGCGGCAATAGAGGCCCGCCACGGGGCGCTGGCGGAAATCGCGCAGCGCGAGCGGGCGCAGCTCGACGCCGGTTTCGCCCGCCAGCGCGCGCTCGGCGGCCTCGCGCTGCGCGGCCGGCACGAACGCGACCGATTCCTGCGGACGCAGCCGCACGCGGCGCGCGCCGGCGTCGGTCGCGAGCCAGAATTCGATCTCGACGCCGGCCGCGGTGTCCCGCCAGTGACGGGTCAGGATGAAACCCTGCTCGAAATCAGTCAAAACGTGTGCTCGCCGTGGGATGCCTCTGGCGGCGGATTTTAGCGCCTGCGCGGGGCGCGCGCCTGGTTGTCGGTGTGCCTGGTGTGATCGGGCGCGGGGGTGGAGGGCTGGTAGGGTGCAACTAACGGCGGATTGGAGCCGGGCGGTGGTGGTTCGGTTTCCTTTTGAGGGCGGTGTTGGCGGTGACGGATTGCGGGCGGCGATGCGTTGCCGATATCGCTTGCCGCGCATCCCGCCGAGCGCCGAGCGCCGAGCGCCGAGCGCCGAGCGCCGAGCGCCGAGCGCCGAGCGCCGAGCGCCGAGCGCCGAGCGCCGAGCGCCGAGCGCCGACCGCCGACCGCCGACCGCCGACCGCCGACCGCCGACCGCCGACCGCCGGGATCGATCGTTCTCCTGACTATCGGATCGCGTGCCCGGCCTGGAGTCGATCCCGCGTCAGGCCGCTTGCTGCGCCGCCAGCGCGAGCAGCGCCTCGGCGGTCTCGACGATGGTGCCTTCGATCGGCCGCGGCTGCCAGCCGAGCAGGCGCATCGCCTTCTCGCCCGACGAATCGAAGTTTTTGCCCATGTGCGGCACCAGCACCTTCACGCCCGGGTTCACGAGCGCCAGCACGCGCGCGACCCAGATCGGCAGCTCGCGCGTCGGCACGCGGCTCGCGCGCGCGCCGAGCCGCTCGCGCAGCAGCGCCGCGATCTCGCGAATCCACAGGCTGCGTCCCGATACGGCGAGGAAGCGCTCGCCGGCCGCGGCCGGATGGTCGATCGCGCGCAGATGCAGGTCGGCCACGTCGCGCACGTCGACGAAGCCGATCGCGAAGCGCGGGATGGCCGGCATCGAGCCGTCGAGCATGCGGCGGATCAGCGTCAGCGACGGCGAATAGTCCGGCCCGAGCAGCGGCCCGAGCACGCCGACCGGATTGATCGCCACCAGCTCCAGCCCGGGCGCCTCGTCGCGCACGAAGTCCCAGGCGGCGCGCTCGGCCAGCGTCTTCGACTTCTGGTACGGCGGGATGCCGGCGTCCACGTCGGTCCAGTCTGCCTCGGTGAACGGCGTCGCGCGCGGGGGATGCCCGTAGCCGACCGCGCCGAACGCCGAGGTCAGCACCACCCGGCGCACGCCGGCGCGGTGCGCGGCGCGCAGCACCCGCAGCACGCCGTCGCGCGCGGGCCGCACCATCTCGTCGTCGTCGCGCGGGATCCGCACGAGCGTGGGCGAGGCCACGTGCAGGATCGCGTCGCAGCCGGCCACGGCCGCGTCCCAGCCCGCGTCGTGTTCGAGATCGGCCGCGAAGAATCGCACCGAGCCCACGTCCGCGGCGCCGCCACGGCGTAACATCTCGCGTACCGACGGCGCGCGGGACAGATCGCGCACCGTCGTCCGCACCGTGTGACCGGCTGCGAGCAGGGCCAGCAGGCACCAGCTGCCGATGTAACCGGAACCGCCGGTCACCAGAATATTTGCCATCATTCGCCTTTAATCGGAGACATCTCCGTTTTTGGCGAACAATACGGAGAACTCTCCGTTTTGTCAACACAGGATGTCCATCGATGACCCGATCCGACGCCGCCCGCAATCGCGAGCGGCTGCTGGCGGTGGCGCGCGACGCATACGCGGCGTCCCCCGATGTCTCGCTGAACGCGATCGCGAAGGCCGCGGGCGTCGGCCCCGGCACGCTGTACCGGCATTTCCCCACGCGCGAGGCGCTGGTGCTGGCCGTCTACGAGGAACAGATCGCGCAGCTGGTGGCGCTCGCGCCGGCGCTGATCGAGGAACACGCCGACGCGCCGGTCGAGGCGATGCGCCACTGGCTCGAAGCACTCGGCCGCTACGGGCGGCTGAAGCACGGCATTGCCGAGGTGCTGCACGCGGCGATGACGGAGGCGATCTTCCGCAGCACCTATTTCCCGATGGTCGACGCGCTGCGCCGGCTGCTGCAGGCGGGCGAGCGGGCCGGCGCGTTTCGCCCCGGCACCGATCCCGACGACCTGCTGCTGCTGCTCGGTTTCCTCTGGCGCATGAAGCCGGGCGAGGCCAGCGAGGCGCAGGCCACGCGCTTGATCGGCTTCGTGCTGCGGGGGCTCGGCGCGACGGAGGCGGCCTGACCTGAACCCGATGGCCGCCGCGGCCGTTATCCGGGAATGCCCCGGGCTCGCCGAAGACGAGACCGGCGCAGGCAAGGCAACAACAAGGCCGGAACAAGGCACCAGGAATGACCAGAGGATTGCAGTGGAATTGAGACAACTACGCCATTTCGTCGCCGTCGCCGAGGAGGCGAACTTCACGCGGGCCGCCGAGCGCTGCCACATCGTGCAGTCCGCGCTGTCCACCTCGATCCGCCTGCTGGAGGAGGAACTCGGCGCGCGGCTGCTGGTGCGGACCACGCGCCGCGTGAGCCTGTCGGCGGCCGGCGCGGTGTTCCTCGACAGCGCGCGGCGCGCGCTCGACATCCTCGACCGGGCCGGGCTGGAGGTGGCCGACATCACCTCGGTGCGGCGCGGCAAGCTGTCGATCGGCACGGTGCAGAGCCTGCCGCAGTTCCTCGAACTGCCCGCGCTGCTGTCGCGTTTCTACCACGCGCATCCGGGCGTGGAGGTGCGGCTCGTACAGGGCGGCGCGACCGAACTGAACGAAAAAGTGAGCGCGCGCGAACTTGATCTGGCGATCCTGCCGATCGAGGAGCGCAACGAGCGGCTCGAATCGCATGTGATCGCCTGCGATGAGATGGTGCTCGCCTGTGGACGCGATCACCCGCTCGCCACGTCGGGGCCGGTGCCGCTGTCGCGGCTCACGAAGGAGGCGTTCGTCGATTTCGTGCCGGGGCAGGGCACGCGCCGGCTCGTCGATCGCGGCTTTGCCGAGGCCGGGCTGCAGCGGCGCGTGGCCTTCGAGATCGGCGATCTCGATACGCTGCTCGACCTGGTCTGCCAGGGGCTCGGCGTCGCGCTGCTGCCCGAGGACATCGTGGTGCGCCGCCCCGACATGCTCGCCTGCGTGCGGCTCGAACAGACCCAGCTGTGCTGGGAGCTGGTGGTCACGCACGCGGCCTCGGCGGCCGGCGACGCGCCCGATCTGCTCGACCCGGCGCCCATCGCGTTCCTCGACATGCTGATGGCGGAAACGGCCGACCAGCGCTGAGCGGCGCGGCGGCGCGGCGCCGCCGCCGGCCCGTTCCGCCCGCCCGCCGCTTGCGAAAACGGATCGCGTGGCAGCCACCTGCGGCCGGGCGGCGGGAGCGGGCCGGCCGGCCGGACATTGCAAAATGCTGTCGTAATAATTACGTAATGGTGTCAATCGTGCCGTAAGATGCCGGCGGCGTGCGCCGCCGGCGGTCCCGGTTCCCGCATCGATCCCCTTGTCAATCCCGTGAATGCTCGGCTGGTCTTTAACTGGTCGTACATCTCATGATTTGTCTGGTCAATGTTGAAAAGCCTGATTGTTGTCCGAGGACGGAGACCATCCGGTGCCGGGCACAGAAAGCTTTTGAAATTAAAACGAAAGAAATAAAATACTCATATAAATCAATAAGATGAAAAGTAGTGCCGGGCTGTCAAGGGATGGTTTCAACATAAATGACACAGAGATTTCCCTAATAATGGGCAATTGTTAATGCTGAATTTTGCAACATTGTTATAGGATGTCTGACTAGATGAGGTGCTCGGCGCGCAATACAAATCACACCTCACCTGGAGACCGGCCGGCGCGCAAAACGTCGGCTGATTGAAAACGGATCACTCATTGCCTGCGGGGTGCAGGCTTTGGAACAGGGGACGCAATGAAGAAACGCATCATGGTGGCGGCCGCCACGCTCACCGGCCTGACCGCCGGCGTCGCGAACGCACAAAGCAGCGTGACGCTGTACGGCATCGTCGATACCGGTATCGGCTACCAAAGCAGCCAGACCTCTCTCGGCTCGACCACCGGCGGCAAGTCGGTGACGAAGATGGTCAACGGCATTTGGGCCGGCAGCCGCTTCGGCCTGAAGGGCAGCGAGGATCTGGGCGGTGGCCTGAAGGCGATCTTCACGTTGGAAGAAGGCTACAACAGCTCGACCGGCGCGCAGTCGGTGTCGGGTCTGGCGTTCAACCGTCAGGCGTTCGTCGGTCTGCAGGACGCCCGCTTCGGCGCGCTGACGGCCGGCCGCCAGTACACCGCCTACTACACGCTGCTCTCACCGTACAGCCCGACCACGTGGCTGACGGGCGCCTACGGCGCGCACCCGGGTGATATCGACTCGCTGGATACGACGTACCGCGTCAACAACTCGCTGGTCTACATGTCGCCGACTTACGGCGGCTTCACGTTCGGCGGTTCGTATGCGTTCGGCGGCACGCCGGGCAGCGTCAACAACGGCTCGACCTGGAGCGTGGGCGGCCGTTACGCGGCAGGCCCGGCCGGCATCGCGGTGGGCTTCATGCGCTTGAACAACTCGACGGTGGGCGGCGGCGCGTGGGGTGCGAACTCGACGGCCTCGAACAACGGCTCGGAGCCGAGCGTGTCGGGCATCAACAACGGCTACCAGTTCGCGGCGGCGCAGCAGCGTCTCGCGACCACGGCCGGCTGGACGTTCAACTCGCAGTGGGACGTGACGGCGTCGTACTCGAACGTGCAATACATCCCGGGCACGGGTTCGAAGTTCGCGAACACGGCGATCTTCAACACGTTCGGCGGCGTGCTGCACTTCAAGCCGACCCCGACGCTGGATCTGGCGGCAGGCTACAGCTACACGCGCGCGACGCTCGCCAACGGCGTCCAGCATGCTGCGTACTACCATCAGTTCAACCTGTCGCAGTACTACAGCCTGTCGAAGCGCACCGGCCTCTACGCCCTCGAAGCGTACCAGCGCGCCGGCGGCCAGACGCTCGCGCTCGGCGGCAACATCATCAACGCCACGGCCGACATCGGCGACGGCCAGAACAGCGCACCGTCGTCGTCGCGCAGCCAGGTGGCTGTCGGCGCCGGTATCATCACGCGCTTCTGATGGCGCTTGCGGGCGCGGCGCGAGCCGCCGCCCGCACACGGTACGCGGTTCGGGCGGGTTTCACGCCGCCCGCCGCCTCGCCCCCCGCACCGCCCCTGCGGCTCGCAACGCACGGGGCGGTGTTTCGTTTACCTCCTCGCTTTTTCCCTCCTTTCCCCTTTGCCTGCCGGCACGAGCCTGCGGATTCGTCATCGCGGTGATGACGGGCGCGGCATGGTTGCGCCGGCGCGCCGCCTCGACAATCGACGGGTCGGCTGTCGGGCCGCCGCCGTGTCGTGAGGATCGTGAGGATCGCACGGCGCGTGCGGAGCGCGACAGCCTCGTTCGAATCCGGCGACGCGCCAGCGTCGCCCTGCATCGGGAGGGCATCAACATGACTTCGGAATCCACCGTACTGATCGTCGGCGCGTCGCGCGGGCTGGGGCTCGCGCTCGCCGGGGAATATTGCCGGCTCGGCTGGCGCGTGATCGCCACCGTGCGCGGCGAGTCGGCCGAGCTCGCGGCGCTGGCCGCTCGCCATCCGGGGCGGCTCGAGATCGAGACCGGCGTCGAGATCGCCGATCCGGCCGGGCTGCGCGCGCTGCACGACCGCCTCGCGGGCCGCACGCTCGACCTGCTGTTCGTGAACGCCGGCATCGCGCGCTCGATCGAACTGACGCCGGCCACGGCGCCCGAGCACGATTTCCTTGAGATGATGCGGGTCAACGCGTTCAGCCCGGTGCGGCTGGTCGAGATGTTCGAGGATCGCGTGGCGGCCGACGGCACGATCGCGATCATGTCGTCCGAACTCGCGAGCATCGCCGGCAACGAGGGCGCCTGGGACCTCTACGCGTCGAGCAAGGCGGCGCTCAACATGCTCGTCAAATGCCATCTCGCGCGCCGGCCCGACAATCGCCGCGCCGTGCTGCTGGTCGCGCCGGGCTGGGTGCGTACCGAGATGGGCGGCAGCGAGGCGAGCCTCTCGATCGAGGAGAGCATTCCGCGCGTGGTGGAGATGGTGGCGCGCCAGCAAGGCCGGGCGGGCCTGCGGTTCGTCGACCGCTTCGGCGCGACGCTGCCGTGGTGAGCGGCGGGACGAATGATTGATGCAACTAACGGTCTAGCTGGCCGGCGCCGTTGAAGATAGCGGCCGGCACGCGCGAGGCGTGCCGGCCGCTCAGCGACCAGCGCTCAGCGACCAGCGACCAGCGCTCAGTGATCCCGTGATCGATCCGCCGTCCCGCCATCCCGCCGACCTCACTCGGTCATCAGCCGGACCTTGACCTTCTTGCCCTTGATCTTGCCGCCGTTGAGGCGGCGCAGCGCGTCGCGCGCGATGCTGCGCTCCACGGCCACGTAGGTCGAGAACTCGGTCACGTTGATCTTGCCGATCTGCGTGCTCTGGAAGCCGGCGTCGCCGGTCAGCGCGCCGAGTACGTCGCCGGGGCGGATCTTCTCCTTGCGCCCGCCGAGGATCTGCAGCGTCTCCATCGGCGGCAGCAGCGGGCCGTCGCCGGTCGGCGCGAGCGCGGCGAGCGGCTGCCATTCGAGGTCGCGCCCCTGCGCCTGCTCGATCGCGCCCACCCGCCCCATCTCGTTCATGCTCGCGAGGCTCAGCGCCCAGCCTTCCTGGTCGGCGCGGCCGGTGCGGCCGATCCGGTGGACGTGGACTTCCGGGTCCGGCGTCACGTCCACGTTGATCACGGCCTCCAGCTGCGCGATGTCGAGCCCGCGCGCGGCGACGTCGGTCGCCACCAGCACCGAGCAACTGCGGTTCGCGAACTGGATCAGCACCTGGTCGCGCTCGCGCTGTTCGAGTTCGCCGTGCAGCGCGAGCGCGTGGAAGCCCTGCGCCGTCAGCACGTCGAGCAGGTCGCGGCACTGCTGCTTGGTGTTGCAGAACGCGATGGTGCTGGCCGGCCGGTAATGGTTCAGCAGCAGGCCCACCGCGTGCAGGCGCTCGTCCTCGGTCACCTCGTAGAAGCGCTGGCGGATCTTGCCGGCGTCGTGGGTTTCCTCCAGCCGGATTTCCTTCGGATTGCGCAGGAACTGGCGGCTCAGCTTCGTGATGCCTTCCGGGTAGGTGGCCGAGAACAGCATCGTGAGCCGATCGGTGGGGCACTGGCGCGCGACGGTGGCGATGTCGTCGAAGAAGCCCATGTCGAGCATGCGGTCCGCTTCGTCGAGCACCAGCGTGTTGAGCGCGCCGAGCGCGAGGCTGCCGCGTTCGAGGTGGTCCATGATGCGGCCCGGCGTGCCGACCACGATGTGCGCGCCGTGCTCGAGGCTGGCCGTCTGCGGACGCATCGGCGTGCCGCCGCAGAGCGTCAGCACCTTGACGTTTTCCTCGGCGCGCGCGAGGCGCCGGATTTCCTGCGTGACCTGGTCGGCGAGTTCGCGGGTCGGGCACAGGATCATCGCCTGCACGTCGAAGCGGCGCGCGTCGAGCCGCGCGAGCAGCGCGAGCGAGAACGCGGCGGTCTTGCCGCTGCCGGTCTTGGCCTGGGCGATCAGGTCCTGGCCGGCGAGCGCCACCGGCAGGCTGGCGGCCTGGATCGGCGTCATCTCGACATAGCCGAGCTGCGTGAGGTTGGCGAGCGCGGCGGGAGCGAGCGGCAGCGCGCTGAACGGCCGGGCGGGCGTGGGCTGGGTCATCGGGGCTCCGGGCTCAGAAGGGGCGGCCTTCGATCTGCTCGTAGACGACGTTGCCTTCGTCGTCCTCGAAGCGCTCGAGATAGTTGCGCGCGCCGCACACGGTGCAGCGGAACAGGTCGCCCTGTCCCTCGTCCTTGATGACGACTTCGCTCAGTTCCCACGGCGTGCCGCAGCTCTGGTTTTTGCAAATGAACACGTTCTTCTCCAACGGGATGGGGTGGCGCCCCGGGCCGGCCGGGGCGCTCGCGCGCCATGCGCCGCGGTGGGCGGCGTCCGGCTCGCGGCGCGGCCGGGCAGGGGGTAGGGGCGCGCAGGCGCGGGTGAGGTGGGGCGATCGGGGATCGCGCGTGACGCGATTCTAACGGATACGCGCGGCACGGCGGCGGATCGGGCGCGGAGCGGGGCCGCCATGCGGCGGCGGCGGCGGCGGGGCGCGGCACCGGGAACCCGGCACGGACGAACATCGGGCGCGAACAGGAAAAACCCCGGCCGCCGGTGTCGGCGCATGGAACAAGCCGCGGCGGCGCAGCGGCAGCTCGTGGCATGCGGCGTCGCGCATCGGCGCACGAGCGGCGTTATGCGATACGCGGCAGCGGCTGGCCGCTGCCGCGCGCGCGAACCCGCCGCCGAGTGCATAAGGTTCTGCCGAAAGCTTGGTTCGCCGCGTGTCGGCGCGCTGCTATCGTCAAAGCCGTCGATCGCGCCGTGCAAGCCGTGCCGCGCGCGATGTCAGTCAGCGCATCCGCATTCGCCATGAGCCCCACCTACGACATTCTCGATACCACGCCGCTCGATCCGATCGCGGCACCGCTGCTCGACGGGCTGGCCGTGGAGTACGCGACGCGCTACGCCGACGTGCGGCCCGGCGGCCTCGCCGAGGCGCGCGACGAGCTCGCCACCTATCCAGTCGCGCACTTCGCGCCGCCGGCGGGCGCGTTCGTGCTGCTGCTGCACGCGGGCACGGCGGTGGGCGGCGGCGCGTTCCAGCGCTACGACGCGCATACCGCCGAGCTGAAGCGGATCTGGACCCACGACGACTGGCGCCGGCGCGGCGTGGCGCGGCAGGTGCTCGACGCGCTGGAGACGCGGGCGCGCGCGCAGGGCTACCGGCGCGTCTACCTGACCACCGGCTTCCGGCAGCCCGAGGCCGCCGGGCTCTACGACGCGGCCGGTTACGCGCGGCTCTACGATCCGGCGATCCCGATCGAGGTGCATTGGCGGCTGCCGTTCGGCAAGGATCTGCTCTCGCCGCGGCGCACCGATTCGCTGGCCGACCTGCGGCGCGCCGGGCCGCTCGGCCGGCGCTGAACACGCGGCAAGGGCGGCAAGAGCGGCACGAACGGCAGGAACGGTACGAACCAGAAGGCACGGCACCCGCTGCCGGCCACCCACCGACGATGTTCACGAAACGAGAACCGATGAAATTCAGCATGACGAAACAATCGACATGGGCGGCATGGCTCCTCGCAGCCGCGGCCTGCCTTGCGACGGCGGCCCACGCGGCGGCGCCGGACCTGAACCTGAGCCCCGACCAGCACGACCGCGTGCGGGCCGCGCCGGACAGCGCGGCGATCGCGGCGATTCCGGCCAGCTATCCGTTCGTGTCGAAGGGCGAACTGGTGGTGGGCATGGCCGTGTCGTGGCCGCCGCTCGACACCTACGCCACCGACGCGAAAACACTGGTCGGCTACGACCCCGATCTCGCGCAGGTGGTGGCCGACGGGCTCGGCCGCAAGCTGCGCATCGTGCCGCTCGCCTGGGAGGACTGGCCGCTCGCGGTGGCCTCGGGCAAGGTGGACGCGGTGCTGTCGAACGTGACCGTCACCGAGGAGCGCAAGGAGAAGTTCGACTTCTCGACCTACCGCCGCGACGTGCTCGGCTTCTACGTGGCCAACGGCAGCCCGATCAAGGCGATCCGCGAGCCGAAGGACGTGGCCGGGCTGCGCGTGGTGACCGACTCGGGCACCAACCAGGAAGCGATCCTGATCGCCTGGGACAAGCAGAACGTCGCGAAAGGCCTGAAGCCCGTGAAGATCGTCTATTACGACGACATCGCGGTGCGCAACGTCGCGCTGCAATCGGGGCGCGTGGATGCGATCTTCAGCGTCAACGCGGGCCTCGCCTACCAGCAGTCGCGCACCCACGACACGCGGCTGGTGGGCACCGTGAGCGGCGGCTGGCCGGTCACCGCCGAGGTGGCGATCACCACCCGCAAGGGCAGCGGGCTCGCCGCGCCGATCACGCTGCTGCTCAACGACCTGATCCGCAACGGCAAGTACCGGCAGGTGCTCGACCGCTGGAACCTCGGCAGCGAGGCGATCGACGCGGCGCGCACCAATCCGCCGGGCCTGCCGAAGAGTTGAGCCATGCCGCGCCGATCGCCTCGCGCCCGCCGGGCGCACTGCCCCGGCCGATCTCGCCCCGCTGCCGCCCGCATCCGGCGCGTCGCCGCGCCGGGCCGCTTTCCTCACCGAGGCCCGCGCGCCGGCGCGGCCGACCGAGTCGAACCATGACCTATTCCGTTTCGCTGCTGGACAAGAGCCCCGTCGCCGACGGCACGACGGCCGCCGACGCGCTGCAGGCCACGCTGCGGCTCGCGCGCCGCGCCGAGGCGCTCGGCTACCGCCGCTTCTGGGTGGCCGAGCATCACGGCGCGCCGGGCCTCGCCAGCTCCGCGCCCGAGGTGCTGATCGCGCATCTGCTGGCCGTGACCTCGCACATCCGCGTCGGCTCGGGTGGCGTGATGCTGCAGCACTACAGCCCGTTCAAGGTGGCCGAGACGTTCCGGCTGCTCGCCGCGCTCGCGCCGGGCCGCGTCGATCTCGGCGTGGGCAAGGCGCCGGGCGGCCTGCCCGCCACGACGCGCGCCCTGCAGGCCCGCTACGCCGGCGCCGCGCAGCCGTCGTTCGACGCGCTGCTGGCCGAACTCGACGCGTTCGTCGCGCCGGCCGATGCCGCGGCGGTGACCGATGCCGCCGCGCCGCCCGCCGCGCGCGCGTTGCCCGAGCCGCCCGAGGCGCCGCAGCGCGTGCTGCTGGGCGGCAGCCCGGCGAGCGCGGCGCTGGCCGCGCGCCACGGCTGGCAGTTCTGCTACGCGGGCCACTTCAACGGCGACGTGTCGAACCTCGAGCGCTCGCTCGCGGCCTATCGCGACGCCACCGGCCGCGCGCCGCTGCTCGCGCTGTACGCGTTCGCGGCCGATTCGGCCGAGGCCGCGCGCCGCGAGGCGGGCGCGCTGCGCATCTTCCGGCTGCAACTGGCCAACGGGCAGGCCGTGAACCTCGGCAGCCCGGAGGCGGCGGCCGACTACGCGGCGCAGGTCGGCGCGACCGACTACCGGATCGAGGAGCTGCGCCCGCACGCGGTCGCGGGCAGCGGCGACGAGATCCGTGCGGAACTCGACGCGCTGCACCGGCGCTTCGGCGTCGAGGAATTCGTGATCGACACGCCGGTGGCCGACTACGCGAAACGGCTCGCCTCGATCGAGGCGATCGCCGGCGCGGCGCTCACGGAGCCGGCCTGACGCCGGTTCGAACCCGGCGCCGCGGTTGGCCGCGCCGGTCATTGCCCACTCTCTGGCGGATCTCGACATGACACGGAAAAACCTGAACTTCGGCATCATGCTGCAAGGCGCCGGCAGCCACATGAACGCCTGGCGGCACCCGGCCGGCCCGGCCGACGCGAGCGTCAACCTCGCGTTCATGACGCGCATCGCGCGCGAGGCGGAGGCGAACGGCATCGCGTTCGCGTTCGTCGCCGACGGCCTCTACATCAACGATCGCTCGATCCCGCATTTCCTGAACCGCTTCGAGCCGATCTCGCTGCTCTCGGCGCTGGCCGCGGCCACCAGCCGGATCGGCCTGGCCGGCACGCTGTCCACCTCGTACAGCCATCCGTTCACGGTGGCGCGCCAGTTCGCCTCGCTCGACCTGCTGAGCGGCGGGCGCGCCGGCTGGAACGTGGTGACCTCGCCGCTGGAGGGCTCGGCGAAGAACTACGGCGGCGCGCATCCCGAGCATGCGCTGCGCTACGAGATCGCCGACGAATACCTCGAGGTCGTGCAGGGCCTGTGGGACAGCTGGGACGACGACGCGTTCGTGCGCGACCGCGCGAGCGGCCGCTTCTTCGATCGCGACAAGCTGCACACGCTCGACCACAAGGGCCGCTTCTTCGAGGTGGCCGGCCCGCTCAACATCCAGCGTTCGCCGCAGGGCCAGCCGGTGATCTTCCAGGCCGGCTCGTCGGACGCCGGCATCGCGCTGGCCGGCAAGTATGCCGACGCGGTCTTCACGCATTCGCCGTCGCTCGACGAGACCCGCGAGTTCGCCGGGCGCGTGCGCGCGAGCGCGGTGGCGCACGGCCGCGCGCCCGACGCGGTGAAGCTGTTCCCCGGCATCGGGCCGATCGTCGGCGCCACGCGCGAGGAGGCCGAGGAGAAGTACCGCGTGATCCGCGAGCTGGTCACGATCGACGAGGCGCTCGCCTATCTCGGCCGCTTCTTCGACCATCACGATTTCCGCCAGTATCCGCTCGACGCGCCGTTTCCCGAGCTGGGCGAGATCGGCCGCAACAGCTTCCGCTCGACCACCGACCGCATCAAGGCGACCGCGAAGGCGAGCGGCGCGACGCTGCGCGAGGTGGCGCTCGACGTGACCACGCCGAAGACGCACTTCATCGGCACCGGCGAGGAGGTCGCCGACGCGCTGATCCACTGGCTCGACGTGGGCGCGGCCGACGGTTTCATCCTCGGTTTCCCGGTGCAGGCGCAGGGCTTCGACGATTTCGCCCGGTACGTGATTCCGGTGCTGGAGGCGCGCGGGCGCTACACGCGCCAGCTGGCCGGCACGACGCTGCGCGAGCACCTCGGCCTGCCGCGCCGCGAGAGCCGCCACACGCTCGCGCGCGCCGTGGCCTGAGGCGCGCCGCCCGCCGCCGGCCGGCATCGCCATGGCGATCCGGCGGGGCGTTTGGCCGCTTCATCGAGCCGCTTCATCAGTCAGCTTCGTGCAGGAGTCCAGATCATGAACGACACCACCCGTCTCGCCACCGCGCCGCTCGGCGCCGCCGGCGAGGCCGCGCCGGCCGACGACTACCGGCATCTGCGGATCGTCCCGGTCCGCCATCACGCGCGCACGGCCGGCACCGTGCTCGCGCTCGCGCTGATCGCGCTCGGGCTCGAGTCGGTGCTCGGCAACCCGCGCTGGGGCTGGGACGTGTTCGCGAAGTGGTTCCTCGCGGCGCCGGTGCTCGACGGCCTCGGCCAGACGCTGGTGCTGACGCTGCTGGGCGCCGTGTTCGGCTTCGCGCTGGCGCTGCCGGTCGCGCTCGCGCGGCTGTCGGCCTCGCCGCTGCTGCGCGCGCTCGCGTGGGGCTACATCTGGCTGTTCCGCTCGATTCCGCTGATCGTGCTGCTGCTGTTGCTGAACAACCTCGGCTATCTCTACGAGACGGTGCGGATCGGCGTGCCGTTCACGCAGCGCGTGCTGTTCGAGGCGCCCACCACGGGGCTGATCACGCCGTTCCTCGCGGCCGTGATCGGCCTGTCGCTGAGCCAGGCCGCGTTCTCGGCCGAGGCGATCCGCGGCGGGCTGCTGTCGGTCGATCACGGCCAGCGCGAGGCCGCCGCCGCGCTCGGGCTGCCACGCGGCCGGCAGATCCGCCGCATCGTGCTGCCGCAGGCAATGCGCGCGCTGCTGCCCGGCGCGTTCAACGACGTGATCGGGCTGGCCAAGAGCACCTCGGTGGTCTACATCCTCGCGATGCCGGACCTGTTCTACACGGTGCAGATCATCTATCACCGCAATCTCGAGGTGATCCCGCTGCTGATGGTCGCGACGGTCTGGTACCTGATCATCCTGACCGCGCTGTCGGCGCTGCAGGTCCACGTCGAGCGCCATTTCGCGCGCGGCGCGACGCGCGAGGGCGTCGCGCCGTCGCGGCTCGGCGCGTGGTGGCGCCGTGCGCGGCGCCGCGCGGAGGCGGACCCTGACGCGGCCCGGGACGCGGGCCCGGCCGAACCGGCGCATGCCGCCGGCGACGCGGGCTGGGCCGCTCGCCGCGCGGGCGGCGCGGTGCGGATCCACAACGTGACGAAGCGCTTCGGCGCGCACGTCGTGCTCGACCGCCTCTCGCTGGCGGCGGCGCCGGGCAGCGTGACGGTGATCCTCGGCCAGTCCGGCTCCGGCAAATCCACGCTGCTGCGCTCGATCAACCACTTCGAGCGCATCGACGACGGCTTCATCGAGGTCGACGGCGAGCTGGTCGGCTACCGTCGCGCGGGCCGCGCGCTCCACGAACTGAAGGAGGCGGAGATCCTGCGCCGGCGCGGCGACGTCGGCATGGTGTTCCAGAGCTTCAACCTGTTCCCGCACCTGACGGTGCTCGACAATCTGCTCGAGGCGCCGCTCGCGGCCGGCGTGCCGCGCGCGCGGGCGCGCGACGAGGCGCTCGCGCTGCTGGCGCGGGTGGGCCTGGCCGACAAGGCGCGGGCCTGGCCGCGCCAGCTGTCGGGCGGCCAGCAGCAGCGCGTGGCGATCGCGCGGGCGCTGGCGCTCAAGCCGAAGGTGCTGCTGTTCGACGAGCCGACTTCGGCGCTCGATCCCGAGCTCGTCAACGAGGTGCTCGACGTGATCCGCCAGCTCGCGCGCTCCGGCACCACGCTCGTGATCGTCACGCACGAGATCGGCTTCGCGCGCGAGGTGGCCGATACCATCGTGTTCATGGACCAGGGGCGTATCGTCGAATCGGGGCCGCCGTCGCGCGTGCTGGTCGATCCGGCCCATCCGCGCACGCGTGATTTCCTGTCGAAGGTGTTATGAGTTCACCGCTGTTGAAGCCGGCCGTGGCCGCCGCGCCCGACGTGTTCGTGTCGATCGTCGCCGACGATCCGCGCGCGCGTCCGCTGTTCGACGAGCTCGCGTTCGAATACCGCAGCCGCTACGCGGGCCTGATCGACGACGCCGCGCTGCGCGACGAGATGGTCCGCTATCCGGCCGCGCTGTTCGTGCCGCCCGCCGGCGCGTTCATCCTGCTGCTGCGCGGCGGCACGGCGATCGCGGGCGGCGCGTTCATGCCCCACGCAGACCCCGGCACGACCGAGTTCAAGCGCATCTGGGTGGACCGCGCGCACCGCCGGCAGGGCCTGTCGCGCCGCGTGCTGGCCGAACTGGAGCGGCGCGCGGCCGTGCAGGGCTATACGCGCGTCTATCTCGGCACCGGGCCGCGCCAGCCGGAGGCGATCTCGCTGTACCTGACGAGCGGCTATCGGCTGCTGGCCGCGCATGATTTCGGCGAGGACGCCGAGCCCGGTTATCGCTTCGACAAGCTGCTGGCGGGTGGCGCCTGAGCGTGCCGGCCCGAAAATGCCGCCGAAAATCCTCGTCCGGAATCGCTGTCCGTCGTGCTCGATGCAATCGGTGTCGGCCAATTGTTGCATTGGGAAAAATCTCAAGGTATTCTCTGCGCGATACTGATCTGTCTTGTCTCGCCGATATCAAAATGCTCCGTGAAATGACAACGGCGTGATTGATCTGGCGGCAAAAAAAGGCGGATCAAAATGATACCGATAGTCTATTGATACCGATGGTCTATCGCGGTGTACGTCCGAATTCGACATTCCGAAGGCGGGACGGATATTCAGAAAAAAATCATATCCGGTCGAATAACGAAGACCTGAGAGGCTGTCGAGCAAGGACGCGGATTCCAATATGCAAGGTATTGGAATCCGCCTGACGGCGATGTCCCCCGATTCGCGAAACTCCCCGCCCTGTCTGGCTTTCCGGCCATTTAACCCGGTTTCTTCCCTGCTCGCGAATGGATCGCTGCGGCCGCGAACGCGCCGCGAAAATCGATTGCTGCGTTTGCACATGATCGATATCCGCATTTCTATGAATGATTTTGATTGCTTCGATCATTGCGTGCGGGAAACGCGGCCCGGCAATTCGGCGCGGGTGCCGGTACACGGCCGGCGATTGCATTCGATCGGCTATTGATATGACACATGCGGGCCATGCCAATACGACAGCGATGCCCCTCCCGTATCGTCATTTCGATTATGTAGAATGCCGGCAAGTGCGTTGACGGATTCGGCGATGGGCGCCGCCGGACGCACTCCACAACGAAACAGTCAGGACAGCATGCGACACGAAATGGCAGCGGTGGCAAACGAGATCCCGTTTCGCGCGTTCGATCGCGATTCGGTCAATGAAACCCAGGTCAACGAAGCACTCGCGTCGATGCTGACGCTGCCGCTCGGGTCGGCGGTGGCGGCGCTGTGCGCCGAGCCCGAACTCGAGGCATGGCTCGACGTCGCGCCGGGCTGGAGCGAGGCGTTCCTCGCGAAGCTGCGCGAGACGGTGGCGCGCGCGTTCGGCGCGCGGGAGGCGGCGGCGCTGGCTGATGTCCACGCGGCGCTGTTCACGCTGTACGACCTGCACGTCGCCGACGGCACCGATCCGCGCGCGGTCAACCAGTTCAATCCGCTGCTCACGCAGGCGCGCCGCGTGATCGAGCGCGCCTGGCTCGGCAGCGAGCGCGAGCGGCTGTCGGTCGAGACCGGCGTGACCGACAGCGCGGCGGTGGTGAGCGCGCTGAAGGCGATCTGGTCCGGGCATCGCGCCGCGTCGCATCCGCTGTTCGATTTCCTGGAGAAGGACGCCACGCGCGAGCAGATCGTCGCGTTCTTCCGCAACGACAGCGCGCTGAACATCCGCTTCTTCGACCTGCTGCTGTATGCGCTGATCGGCTCGCGCGTCGAGGTGCGCCGCGAACTCGTGCAGAACCTGTGGGACGAATCGGGTCGCGGCAACCCGACCCTGAGCCACGTCAACCTGTTCCGCCGCCTGCTCGACGTGGCGGGCGTGGGCCAGTCGCCCGACAATCACGCGAACCAGCTCGAAGTGGACGGCCACGCGGGCTACAACCTGTTCATGCTGACGAGCCTGAACCGCACGCACTATTTCATGCTGCTGGGCGTGATGGCGATGACGGAACTGCTCGATCCCTCGCAGTACGAGAAGCTCGTGCGCGGCTGCAAGCGCGTGGGCTTCGGCGCGAGCGGCGAGCTTGCGTACTACGAGGAGCACGTGACGATCGACATCGTCCACGCGGAAGGATGGCTGGCCGACGTGATCGTGCCGGTGGTGGAGCAGACGCCGTCGGTGGGCGACGACATCCTGTTCGGCGCCGCGCTGCGCATGGCGACCTGCGAAGCGTATTACGACTCGCTTTACGCGAAGCTGACGGCGCTGCCGGCCAGCCACGCGTAAGGCGTCGACGAGTCAGCCGCGCGGCTCGCGGCTGACCGGGCCCTGCGGAGCCTGCGAGGCCGGGGGGTCAGGCCGCCGCGGCCTCGTGCTCGGCCGGCGCGCGGCGATAGGCGGCCAGCAGCCGCTCGGCCGCTTCCCATGCCTCGCCGGCCGCGTGATCGCGATCGCCGCTGGTGGCCGCGATGATCGCGCCGTCCAGGATCATCACGAGCTGCCGCGCCACCGGCTCGACCATGGTCGGCGAAACCAGGTCGCGCAGCAGGTTCTGCACGAACCCGCGCAGCCCCTGCTTCTGCGACACCGAGATGCGCACGATCTCGCCCGCGCCCGCATGAAACTCGGACAGCGCGCCGACGAACATGCAGCCGGAAAAGTCGCTCGACATGAACCAGCGGTGATGCCATTCGAACAGCTCGTGCAACTGCTCGTCGGGCGTGGGCCGCGTGGCGATCGCGTCGGCCATCGACTGCAGCGCCTGGCTGGCGCGCTGCGACAGCACTTCCGAGATCAGGTCGTTCTTGGTCGCGAAGTGACGGAACAAGGTCATCTTCGCGACGCCGGATTCCTTGATGATTCGATCGATGCCGACCGCGTGGTAGCCGTTCTCGGCGAACAGGCGTGTGGCGGTATCGACGATGTTCTGCTTCTTGGTACTCATGCGTCGGACTTCCTTTGTCCACCCGGGCCGGCGGACACCCCCCGCAATCGGAGGCCGCGTTTCATGGGCACATCTTCCGGCGGACGGGATATCCGTCGGACGATATGTCGGGATTCGGATCAGACGCACAGATTACCTTGAACCGGGCCGTTTTCGCTGATCGAATCGTGATCGTCGCAACGTCTCGTGCCGCGCGGGGCGTTGTTTTCATTGATATAACGGCGATTCCCGACGGCTGCGCACCGCGATGGGGCGCGATGGCTGCATGACGGTGCGAGTGTCAGCATTTCGTCAGCCGGCGAGGGGTGGGGGCCGCGCGCGGCGCGAGCGCGTCGTCACGGCGGCGCCGGTAGAGGAAAACATCCAGCGCGGTGCCCGAGCGGATCAATCTTCCCGTTCGGCGTTCTCGCCCTTTTTGCCCCGCCCGTCCTTCTCGTCCTTCCCGTCGTCGTCGCGCCGGGCCGTGTCGACGAACGGCGAATCGGTGTCGGATGCGCCGTTGCGCAGCGCGTGGCGCGCGCGTTCGGCCAGCGCTTCGTAATGCCTGCGAAAGCGTTCGAGTTCCTTTTCGTCGAGTTCCTCCAGATCGAGCAGCGCGTTGTGCGCGCCGTTGACGGCGCGGATCAGCTCGTCGAGCTTGATCTGCATGGCCGCGGTATCGCGGTTTTGCGTGTTCTGGATCAGGAACACCATCAGGAACGTGACGATGGTGGTGGAGGTGTTGATCACCAGCTGCCACGTGTCGCTGAAGTGGAACAGCGGGCCGGAGACGGCCCAGACGATCACGAGCGCGCCGGCGAGGATGAACGTGGCGGGACGGCCGGTGGCCGTCGACAGCATGCTGGAGAACCGCGAGAACCACTGGCCTTGCTTCATGGTGGGCGCCGCCTGTCGTGTCGGGGTGCCACGATGATGGCACAAACCCGTCGCGCGGACCGGCGGCTAGGCCACGGCCTGGGCGGGGGGCAGGTCGCCCTTCTTGTTGCGCTTGGCGTCGTACATCGCCGCGTCGGCGATGCGCAGCAGCGCGTCGATGTCGGTGTCCTCGCTCGACACGGGCGCGATGCCGACGCTCGCGCCCACATGCACGGAAATGCCGGGCGCGAGGTCGAACGGCCGCGCGATCTCGCGCGCGATCGCGTTGGCGAGTTCGCGCGCCGTCGCGCTGTCGCGGCAGTCGCCCACCACCACGAATTCGTCGCCGCCCATGCGCGCCACCAGCGCCTCGCTGCCCGCCAGCCGCAGCAGCCGCTCGGCCACCTGCACCAGCAGGCGGTCGCCGGCCTCGTGGCCGTAGGCGTCGTTGATCGGCTTGAAGCCGTCGAGATCGAGGTAGAGCAGCGTCATGCCCGCGCGGATGCGCGCGCGCGTGTCGCCGTTGGCCGCGTTGAACAGGCCCGCGCGATTGAGCAGGCCGGTCAGCATGTCGTGGCGCGCGCGATGGCTGTTCTCGCGCTCGGCCTTCATGGTCGAGATCAGCAGCGCGTTGAGCCGGCGCGCGGCGCCGCTCATCGCGAACAGGTAGAACGGGATCTGCACCAGCGTGAGCAGCAGCACGTACTCGCCCGAGAGCAGCGCGCCGATCGCGCAGGGGCCGAGCGAGAGCACGATCATCGCCGCCACCAGGCGCGGCGCCGCGAAGTTGCGAAAGCAGATGCCGCCCACCATCGCGGCGGCTGACAGGAACGACAGCGTGGCGGCCACCCAGTCGCCGCTGATCGCGCTGACGAACGCGCCGTAGCCCACCGTCGCGCCCCATAGCGGCGCGAGCGTGATGTAGAGATCGGTGGGCGTGGGGCGATGCTGCAGCGCGCGGCGGCGCGATATCACGAGCACGATCAGGCGCACGGTGCAGACCAGAATCTCGGCGATCAGCCAGAAGCGGAACATCGCCGTGGGATGGCGGGCCTCGAGCACCCAGGCCACGGCGATCGTGTTGAAGACGCCGCCGAAGAAGATCGGCAGCGTGCCGAACAGGGTGCCCACCAGCGCGACGCGAATTTCGTGCGGCGCATCCTGGCCCGGCGCGGTCAGCCACGTCGCCAGCCTGCCGCGAGGCAGCGAATAAACTTCGGTCCTGCTCTGCACTTGGCCTACCTTCGTCGAGTCGCGGCCGGCTCACGTCGCACGCCGGCGGCACTATTGGAATCGGGCAGGCATGATGCGGCGAACGGCATGGGCGGCACGCACGATGCGAGGCCCTGCGGTCGGGGCCTGTCGTCCTTGCGTTGCGGGACGGTTCCGACGTTCGCGCGGGTGCGACGCGCCTGGCCTGCGTGGCGCGGATCGCGCCGTGTGCGCAAGTCTACCAGCCTCGGGCGCGCCTAAAAATGCCTGATGGCGTTTATGTTGGCCGTGCGCGGGTCGGCCCTGCCATTTGTGGCAGTCGCGTGCCGGGGCGGGTGAATGGGCGGGTGAATGCGGCGATGCTCAGGACGGCGAACGGCGCGAGAACCGCGTCGCGTGGCAGGGCCGGTGCCGCGAGCTTGTGCGATCGCAGTCACGGGTGGCGAGGCCAGGGCGGCAAGCGCGTTGCGCCGCTTGGCGCGCACGATCGTGCGGTGTGAAGGGCGGCGTGAAGGGCGGCGTGAAGGGCGGTGTGCAGCGAGGTTTGGTCCGGGTGACCGTGACCGGGGCCGGGGTTCGCGTTGCCGCCGCCGCCGTCATTGCCATTGCCGCCGCTTGCCGAAGCGTTGCGCACTCCGGTATCCGCCGACGTGGCGTTGCGCGGTGGGCCGGCCGGCGCGTCGCGTGGCCGTTGCGCGTTCGTTTCGTGCCGGTCTCGCGGCCCGGCGCTAGAATGCCCGCTTCGATGGGCGAGCCGCCGGCGCGCCCGCTTGTCGGCCGTGCCCGACCGATTCCATGAACCGTATTCCCAAACCTCGCCGCCTGCCGCCGCTGAACGCCCTGCGCGCGTTCGAGGCCGCCGCGCGCCATCTCAACTTCCGGCTCGCCGCCGAGGAAATCGGCGTGACGCAGGGCGCGGTCGCGCAGCAGGTCCGACATCTCGAGGACATCCTGCAGCGCCCGCTGTTCGAGCGGCTGCCGCGCGGCCTCGCGCTCACGGCCGACGGCCGCGCCTACTTCCCGGCCGTGCAGCGCGCCTTCTCGATCGTTGCGGACGCAACCGACGCGCTGGACCGCCGGCCTTCCACGCTGACCATCAGCACCGCGCCGTCGTTCGCGTCGAAGTGGCTGATTCCGCGGCTCACGCAGTTGCGCGAGGCGCTGCCGCAGCTGGAGGTGCGCGTGATCGCCGACGAGCGGCTCGCGACGTTTCGCGGCGACGGCGTCGATATCGCGATCCGCTTCTGCAAGCCGCCGTTCGGCAAGGGGCTGACGGGCGAGCTGCTGTTCCCGCTCGACGTGTTCGCGGTGGCCGCGCCGGCGCTGCTCGACGGCGCGCGGCCGGTGCGCTGCGTCGCCGATCTCGCCGGGCACGCGCTGCTGCACGACGCGCACGACCTGTGGCCCGAGTTCCTGGAGGCCCTGCAGGCAGGCAGCGCCGTCGACCCGGCCAAGGGGCCGCGCTTCAACCAGTCGTCGCTGGCGATCGACGCGGCGATCGGCGGGCAGGGGATCGCGCTGATGAGCGAGCCGCTCGTCGAGCGCGACATCGCCGCCGGCCGGCTGCGTCGCGTGCTCGACTTCTCGTTTCCGCTGTCGATCGGCTATTACGTCGTGTATCCGCAGGGGGCGGTGGAGTCCGGCGCGCGGCGCACGCTGCGCGACTGGCTGTTCGCGCAGCGCGACGAGGACCGGCGCTTGCACGGGACCAGCGCGCTGCGGATGTGAGCGGCGTGACGGTCGATGCAGGGGCGGCGCGAAAGCGGAGCCGGGCAGGTTGCCGGTGTGGCTTGGCCCGCCGGTTCAGGGCGCGATCCAGCCGGCCTGCCAGCCGTTCGCGCCGAACACGAGCCGTGCGCGCTGGTGGCCCTCGCCCGAGAGATCGAGCCAGTCGATCGCGTTAACACACACGTCGATCACGGCGAAATGCGCGAAGCCGTCGAGCGGCGCGTCGTCCCCGGCGGCGGGCGGCTGCGCGTCGGCCGGGGTCGCGACCGGGGTGCCGGGCGGCAGCGGCGCACGATAGAGGATCAGCGTGCGCGGCCGGCTGGCCCGCCAGATCGCGAGGCGCCCGGCGCTGTCGGCGCGTGGTGTCGCCGTGCCTTCGACGCGGATCTGCAGGCCGTTCGCGAGATCGCAGCCCACCATCGCGATGCGTGCGTCGCGCGCCAGTTCGGCGACCTTCGCGGAGCGCGTGTCGGTATGGAACATCAGCGTGCGCGCCTGCCGGTCCGCGCCGCGCAGCACCACGGTGCGCACCTTCGGCGCGCCGTCGAGCCCGAGCGTGGCCGCTTGCAGCATCGTGAACGGCGAGCGCTCGCGGCCGGCGCCGGCGCCTTCTTCGAGCAGGGTCCAGATTCGGTCGCAGAGGTCGGTCATGGTCGCGGTCGCGGTCGATCCCGCCGGGGCCGACGGGATCGACCACGATAACGAGCGGCGTCGCGATGGTCAATCGCGCGCCCGGTGTGCGCCGGTCGCCGCGGCGCGCTCATGGCCTGCGGTCAGGCGCTCGGTGGAGCGTTGTCGAACGACTCCGGTGCGTCGTGGAAGACGTCGTCGTCGTCGTCCGTGTCGGGCGTTTCCTCCGCGCGGGGCGCGGTCGTCGTGCCGGCCGTGTCGAGCGGTGCGCGCGCGGGCGGGTTGCCGCCGCCCGGCACGGCGGATGTCGACGTGCTTCCGGTCCGGCCACGTTCCATTACCGACGCGATGCCCGGTTGCGCATCGCGCGCGAGCTGGCGATCGTCGAGCATGGCGTCGATCGAGCCGAAACGCGGCGTGCCGAGCGGCGCGCGCGGCGGCTGGCTTGCCGGTTGCGCGGGGCGCACGGGCCGACGGCCGTCGAGCGTCGTGGCAAGCGATGCGCGTTGCGGGGCCGGGGTGCGCGCGGCATCGAGCGTCGTCGGTGTTTGCCGGCCGCCGTCGAGGGCCGCGCCGAGCGAACCGAATTGCGGCGCGGGTGCCGGCTCACGCGCGGCATCGAGCGTCGTCGGTGTTTGCCGGCCGCCGTCGAGGGCCGCGCCGAGCGAGTCGAATTGCGGCGCGGGTGCCGGCTCACGCGCGGCATCGAGCGTCGTCGGTGTTTGCCGGCCGCCGTCGAGGGCCGCGCCGAGCGAGCCGAATTGTGGCGCTGGTGCCGGTTCGCGCGCGGCATCAAGCGTCGTCGTCGTTTGCCGGCCACCGTCGAGCGCCGCGCCGAGCGAGCCGAATTGCGACGCTGGTGCCGGTTCACGCAGCCTGTCGAGCGCCGCAAGGCCGCTCGCGCGCCGCGCGCCGCCGGCGGCATCGAGCGGCGTGGGCGTGGGCAACGGCAACGGTGCCCGGTCCGGCCTCGGCGGCCGGGGCTGCGGCCGGGGCCGGGGCTGAGGCGGCGGCGCGTGCGCCGTCACCGGGCGGCGCCCGTCGATCCCGGCATGGTTGCCCTCGATCGCCGCCCGGGCCGGCGGCCCGCCCGCATCGCGCACGGGCGCGGCGTCGGCCGGCATGACCGCCGTCTCCTCGTCCTCGTCGCCCACCTCCGCCTCATCCTCGACGCCAGCCGCCGCCGCGCGATCGGCCTGATACCGTTCGAGCGCGTCGAGCTGCGCGAAGTCGGCCGTCTCCGAGACGATCTCGTGCTCGCCCGACACCTGCGTGACGGCGGTCACGTGCAGCGCCACGTTGAGGCCGGCGCGCGAGGCGCTCGAATTGACTTCCTTGACCTTCAGATCCGACGCGATCCACGAGGCCGGATCCGACATGATCCGGTTGATCTCGCGCGCGACAGCCGGGTTCGGCCGTCCGCCCACCTCGCTGGCGGTGAGCGCGTTGATGCGCGTGGCCGCGTCGCCGCGCAGGCGGAACCGGTGGAAATACGTCTGGTTCGGCGCCGAGTTGCCGCGCACCTCGCCGAGCAGCCGGTCGATCTTCTCGTCGGCGCGCGCGTGCGCGGTGGCCCAATGCCCGGGGCCGGCCGTCTCGATCGTCACGCCCTGCTTCTTCAGCGAGTCGAGCGCGTAGAGATCGCGCCAGGCGCCGCGCTGCGCGTCGATCGCGCGCGTGAACATCCGCGGCGACTTGTATTCGACGTCGACGATGCACGAGCGCGGCATCAGCACGCCGTTGTCGCGTGCGATCTGCACACGCGATTCGATGCCGGTGTCGCGCAGCGCGAGATTGATGGAGGGCGTGTCCACCGACGTGGTGCCGAGCCCGACCGTGTGCGGCTTCGTGCCGATCGGCACCGAGCCGCTCAGGCCGGCGGTCAGGCGGCCCACCCACTGCGAGCCGCCGCCCGAGCGGTGCTGTTCGAGCTGCAGCGAGCCGCCGTGGTCGCGCTGCTCGCGGATGTGATGGTGGGTGGACGTGTAGCCGACGCCGACGCCCACGCCGGCCGACAGCGGCGTGTGCGGAATCCCGCCGTAGACGCCGACGTCGAAGGTCGCGCCGCTGCGCGAGGTCTTGTCGGTGCCGTCGGTCCAGCCCACCGAGATGTCCTCGTCCTCGAGGTACTGGTCGGCGAGGTGGTTCCAGGTGCCCTCGGCGCTCTTGTCGGGTGCCGCGGCCGAGCTGTCGACCAGATGCTTGAAGAGCCCGGCGTATTTCGTTTCGAGCGTCTTGTCGTCGAAGTTGCTGCCGTCTTCCTTGACGCGGCGCGTGACGCGCAGCGACACGCCGCGCGGGTTGTTGGTCTCGGACTGGTAGAGCATGCCCTGCGCGGTCACGCCGGCGCGCACGTAGGACAGGCCGACGTCGAAGTCGTAGCCCACCCGCACGCCGGCGCCGGCCTGCCAGCTGCTGCCGTCGGCGGTGCCGGCGAAGATCTCGGCGCCGTAGTTGCTGCGCGCGAACTCGACGAGCGCCGAGCGGTTCTTGTTGTAGCGCGCGTCCACGCGCGCGGTGAGCGGGATGCCGGTGGCGTTGAGCAGCTTGCCGAAGTTCGCCGACAGCCCGCGCGTGCTGATGCCGGCGCGGTTGCCGTCCTGCACGCGCAGCCGCGCGCCCGACGGCAGCTGCTTGACGACCTCGCCGAGCGCGTCCACCACGTGCTCGCGATCGGGCGTGCCGACCGCGCGCGGCAGGTTCTTCGCGCTGGCTTTCAGCGCGTCGAGTTCGGCGACGAAGGCGGGATCCTCCACCTGCGCGCGCTGCGCCCAGCCGGCCAGGCGATCGAGGTCGAACGGCACGTTGCCCACGCCCGCGAACGCGGCGTGGTCCTGCGCGTGCCGGCCGTCCCAGGCCTCGGTGTCGCGCAGGAACGCGTCGCGCGCGGGCGAGGCGGGCTGCCTGGCGATCTCGCCGCGCATCTGCCTGGCCTTCGCGACGATGGCCTTCCTCTGCGCGGCGTCGGGCTTGCCGGTCTTGAAGCCGCCGCTGTCGAACCAGACGTGCAGCGCGGCCAGCTCGACGAGCGAGTGGGCGGGCTGCGCGTGGCCGAGCGTGGCGGCCGGCTGCATCGCCGGCAGGCCGAGCAGCGCCTCGCGCCGGTCGGCGAGTTCGCCGAGCGCCTTCTTCTCCTTGGCGATGGTCAGCCGCGTGACGTCCTGCGTGCCGTTGCGCACCGCCGCGAGCGGCGAACGGTGCTTGCCGACCGCGCGCGCGGCGAAGGTCTTCCAGCGGTTCTCGCCGGCGCGATCGAGCGTCTTGCCGGTGAAGCGGTGCAGACGCTCGCGCGTCATCGCGAGCGGCGTGCCCGCGCCTTCGTCGCGGAAATGCTGGCGCCACGCGAAGAAATCGCCCTTCTGGTCGGGCCGCATCCGCGTCGCGCCGCCGGTGTTCGCGATCGCAGCCGCCGCGAACGCGCGCGCGGGCAGCTTCGCGGCGTCCGGGCCCGCCAGCAGCCGCGCCTGCACCGCGCCCGGCGCCGGATCGCCGGCGGCGGTGAGCGTGTCGTGCGGGCCGGGGTCGGCGTGGTCGGCGGCCTGCAGCATCATGCGCTGCGCCATCAGCTGGAGCGGCGGCTCGTGGCCCGGCCCGCGCAGCGTGCGCAGCGCGTCGAAGCCCTCGTCGGTGCGCGACAGCGTGCGCGCGACCAGCCAGGCCCGCGCGCGCGTGGCGTCGACTTCGCGCGCGGCGCCGGCCGGCAGCGCGCTGGTCTGCGTATCCATGCGCGCGAAGTCGAGCGCGGCGAGCGCGTCGAGCACGTCGCGCGCCTGCGCCGGATCGTGTACGCCGGCCTCGCGCAGCGCGCCGGCGGTGAGCACGCCGCGCAGCATCGCGGGCGCGCGCTCGGGCGCGCCGAGCCCCGCAAGGCGGTCGGCAAGCTGCCGGCTCGCCTGCGCGCCGGCGTGCGGATCGGGAAACCAGGTCTGTACCTGCACGCTCAGGCCGGCGCGGCTGTCGAGCGATTCGAGCTGCAGCGCGGCTTCGTCGGCGTCGGGAGGCTCGTCCTCGGGGATCGCGGGCATCGCCGCGCCGAGCGCGTCGTCCACGCGCTTGCGCTGCTTGCGCGCGAGCGCGGCCGCGTGCGAGGCCCTGGTGTCGGTGGCGTAGCGCGTGACGTCGGTGCGGTACTGCTGCGCGGAGAGCGGACGATGGCGGTCCGAGTGCTGCGAGAACGGCGTCGAGATGTCGGTGGCGGCCGCGTTGACGTGCGCGACGGCGTTGGCGAGGGTGCCCGGCGACTGGCTCGGCGGCTTCGGCGCGGTGCCGCGCGCGTCGGGCCTGGCGCGCGTGAACATCGCCTTCAGCCGGTCGGTGCCCTGCCGGCGCCGCGCCTCGGCGCCGGCCGCGCCGGTCTGGCCATGCGCCGGCGCGGGATGGGGCTGCGCGTGGCGCGTGGCGGGCGCGCCCGGATGCGTCGCGTCGCGCCGGGCCGGCAGCGGCGCCGCCGGTTGCGCGGCCGGGGCCGGCACCGCGTGCGTGACGCCGGGGATACCCCGGGCCTCGGCGGCCGGCCGCGCGTCGGCGCTGCCGCCGCCAACACGGGCGAGGACTGACTTGAACGACATCTGGGCTCCGGGATTCCGTGCGGGGCGTGCGTTTTCGGCGCACGCTCCCGACGGGCTGGACGGAGCCTCACATTAATTTCTGTGTGTGACACCCATCAGGTAAAACCCGAGGCGGTGGGCGAAGCGATGTCGTGCCATCCGAAGCGAATGGGCGGATATCGGTTCAATTGGGATCATTGCTTTCGATCGTTGCATCGAGTGCGTCGAGGTCCGCGCGAATCCGCTCGACGATGCGATAGGCGCCCTGTTGGGACGCGCAGCGCAGCGCATGCGCGAGGCCGCGCCGCGTGAACGCGGGCGGCTCGCCGCGCGCGCGCGACAGCACCCCTTGCAGGTGCAGCAGCCACGGCTTGGTCCAGCGCTCGCCGGTGCGATCGGCGCGCCGCACGGCCTGCGTGATGCCCTGCACGAGCGTGTCCGCGAGCGCGCCGTGGCGCGTGAAGTCGATCGACGGCATCAGCGTGGTCACGAACGCGAGATCGACGGGCGGCACGCGGTGCGATTCGAAGCGCTGCGCGATTTCCTCCACCAGCTGCAGGCCGGTGGCGTGGTCGCCCTGCCGGCCGAGCAGCCAGCGCTGCACGTCGAGGCCGGTGCGCAGCCAGCGGCGCGGCGCGGACGAGCTGGCCAGCTCGACCAGCGCGGCGGCGTAGGCCTCGGCGCGCGGCGCGTCGTCCTCGACCACGGCGAGCGCGCAGGCGTGGCGCAGCGCGACGCAGCACGACATCGGCTCGTTGTCGGTGGCGGCCAGCTCGGGAATCTCGCTGTCGCGCGGGGTGCCGCCCACCAGCCATTGCACGGTGGACAGCGCCGCGCTCGCGATCAGGTGCAGCGACAGGCCGTGGCGCGTGGCCAGCGCGCGCGCCTCGCGGATCACGTCGGGGTGCGTGCCGTTGGCGCCGCCGAGCAGCGGGATCGCCACGTGCAGGTCGCCGGTGTAGGCGCGCAGCAGCCCCTCGATCAGCCGCGCGTTGTGCTGCGCGGCGGGCCAGCGCGCGGCGTCGGCGATCTCGGTGTACTTGCGGGCCAGCTCGCGCGCGCGGTCGGTCTCGCCGCGGATCTGGGCGCGGAAGAACAGGTGCAGCAGCGCGCGCAGTCGCGTGGAATTGTCGGCGCAGGCGCTGGCGATCTCGTAGGCGCGCTGCCATTGCAGCGCCGCCTCGCTGGCGGCGTTGCGCTTGCAGGTGAGCGCGTTGGCGAGCGCGGCGGCCACCCGCATCTCGGGGCGGATCCGCCGGACCTCGCCGCCGTTGCCGCAGACGGCCACGCGCCGCGCCCAGCCCACGTATTCGTCGCCGAGCGAGAGCCGCACCCAGAGCGGTGCCGAGTGATCGAGCAGGTCCGCGCCGAGTTCCGGCTTGCCGGCGTCGATCGCCCATTCGAGCGCGGCGCGCAGGTCGGCCAGGTCGTGGCGCACGGTGGGCGGAGCAAGGAACGGGCCGGCGCCGAAGCGGCGCGCCACCATGCGCGCCACCAGCGCCGCGTGCAGCGCGCCGGGCGTGGCGCGCTCGGGCGTGCGCGCGAGCGTGGCCAGCGCGTAGCGGCGCACCGAGGGCGGCAGTTGCAGCCGCATCTCGCCGTCGCATTCGACGTCCTCGACGAGCCCGGCGCCGACCAACTGGCGCAGCCGCTGGCGGGTGGCCTCGGCGGGGGTGTCGTCGAGGCCGAGCGCGCGATCGAACGCCACCAGCAGCTCGGCCGCCGCGCCTTCCTCGAACGCGCCGTGGAACAGGCCGAGGCGGCGCAGCACGGTGCGGGTGCCCGCGTCGAGCCGGCCATAGACGAAATCGAGGCTGGCCAGCTGCAGGTCCGCGTGCGGCAGCAGCCGGCGCCGCGAGCCGGTGCGCTGGGCGAGGAAGCGGTCCAGCTCGGTCGCGCAGGCCACGAACGCCGCGCGCACGTCGCCGTTCGAGGCCAGCTTCGCGGCGATGTCGGCCGCCAGCAGCTCGACCGGATGCGGCATGCCGTCGAGGCTCGCGCAGATCGAGGCGGCCGCGGCCAGCGCATCGGCCGGCAGCCGCGCCGGCGCGGGGGTGCCGTCGCGGCGCTGGCGGCGCTCGAACGCCGCGAAGAACAGGGCGAGCGCGTCGCTGTTGCCGATGTCGTCGGGCTGGTGCGCGTCGGCCGACACGCCGAGCGGGGCCACCGCCATCGCGCGCTCGCCGCCGACCGCGAGCGCGGCGTCGCTGGTGATCAGCAGGTGGACGCCGGGCGTGGCGGCGGTGAGCCGCTCGGCCGCGCGCGCCACGGCGTGGCGCAGCGGCGCCGCGTGGTCGAGCAGGATCAGCAGGCGCCGTTCGCCGAGCGCCTCGGCGAGCTGGGCGGCGTCGATCTCGCCGCCGCGCGTGTCGATCTCGAGCGCGTCGGCGATCGCGTGGATCAGCCGGTCGGGCGCCGACAGCGTGGCGAGCGGCACGTAGGCCACGCCGTCCGGGAATTGCGGGGCGAGGCTGCGCGCGGCCTCGATCGCGAGCCGGGTCTTGCCGATCCCGGCCGCGCCGGTCAGCGTGAGGGTGCGCGCGGCGGGCACCGTCGCGAGCAGTTCGGCCAGCTCGGCGTGGCGGCCGACGAACGGCGCCGGGTCGTGCGGCTGGGCCTGCGCGAGCGTGTTGCGGGCGAGCGGCGCGGCGGCGGCCGGCGCGGGGTCGGGTGGGAGCGGATCGGCGGCCGGCGCGGCCGGGTCGGCGGCGTGCCCGGTGCCGTCGGCATCGGGATGCTCGACCACGCGCAGGTCGCCCGCGAAGCGGTAGCCGCGGGCCGGCACGGTCTCGATCAGGTCGCGGTCGTCGCCGAGCGCGCGGCGCAGCGCCGAGATCTGCGACTGGACGGTGTTGGCGTCGACCTCGAGCCCGGGCCAGACGGCCTCGCGCAGCGCGGCCACCGACACGGCCCGGCCGTTCGCGTCGATCAGCCGGATCAGGATCGCGAGGGGGCGCGCGCCGAGCGAGACGATCTCGCCGTCGGCGATCAGCAGGCCCGCGTCGCGCAGCAGCCAGAAGCGGGAAAAGGCGATCGTGCGGCCGCCCGGGGTGTCGGACGGCGCGGTGGCGTGCCGCCGGGTAGGCGCACGCGGAGAAGCGGATTTCGACATCGGGAACTGCGCGTGACGCCAGACTCGGGTTGATCGGCCGAGCGGCGCCTAGACGGTCATGCGCGCAGCCAGATGTATTCCCCGGAGGCGATGCCGTCGAACATGTCGTCGCTCGATTCCATGATGTTGCGCCGCCAGTAGCGGCCGTGTTCCGCGTAGTGGGCGAGCAGGTCGGCCAGTTCCGCACCGTCCACGCCGCTGTCGAACGGGATGCGCAGTATCAGTACCACGTTCCCGGTATCTGTGTCGATCCCCATTTGCGCCTGATCCTGCGCGTACACCAGCAGGTTCGCCTCCAGCATCAGGCGGAAGATCGTCAACGTACGGCCGGCCGTGACGGCGCCGTAGTGGAAATTCGCGTACATCGCGTCGATGTCGTTGTCGAAATAATCGAGGCGGACGTCGAAACCCTCGACCTCGATCGCGCGCGTGGTCAGCACGTGCTGGACGTCGGGCAGATCGATGACGGCACAGAGGTCCTCGATCAGCCAGGTATATCGGTCGGAGCTCATGCGATGCGCGGATCAAATACGAAGTGAATGAAACAGACGGGAACGGCGGCCGCCCGGGGATGGGCACGGCCCGCCGCGATGGCGCCGCGTGGCGCGACGCCGGATGGCGCCATTAGCCGCCTTGCGATGCGCTTTTGACGTTGCTCGCGCCGCTTTTCATGACGTTGGCGAGCGCCGCGGCCATGCTCTGTTGCAACTGCATCTGGGCCGATGCGAGCGTCATCTGGTTCATCTGATCGCTGATGCCTTGCATCTGCGATTGCGTCGAAGCAGCGCTCGCGCCGCCCGAAGCCGCGGCGGCCGCGCCGCCGATGGCGTTACCGGCCGTGCTGGCGATGCTGGAGGCGCCGCCCAGGACGCTGCTGGCGCTATTGACGGGATTTGTCATGCTATTACCTCGCGTTGTTTAAAAAAGCGGTTGCGATAGTCACGGATACTGCAACTGCGGATAGGTGCCGTCCCTTCCCGGGCACGTGCCCGTGGCGCGGAGCCGGCGGCTTTCGAAGGCGGCGGGCCGCCAGCGAATCGATTACGACTTGGTCGCGCGCTGCTCCTGGAGCTTCGCGATCGCGCGCGAGGTGGCCAGGAAGCCGCGATACAGCTTCGCGAGGTTGCTGCGGTCGAGTTCGTTGGTCGACGGGGTCGCGCCGATCTTTTCGGCGGTCGCGTCGAGTGCCGCGCGCAGCGCGTTCACGCGTGCCTGGCCGTCCGGCGCGTTCAGCAGCGCGCGGATGTCGTTGAAATCCTTGGCGTACGGGGCGAGCGATTCGTACATGACCTATCCCTGTGAATGACGTGCCGGGCTCAGCTCGCGATCGGCGAAGCCGGCGGCCGGGACGATGGTTCGGCCCGGCGCGCCTCGGGCGCGGCGGGAACGTTGGCCGATGCGAGCATCGGCGGATTCGGTGGTGCCGCGAACGCGTGCGGCAGCGGCACGAATTCGTCGGCGGTGTTGCGCGGCTGCGGCGCGGCGCGCTTCGCGGCGGCGCGGCTGCCGTTGCCATTCCCGTTACGGGCGCCGCCGGCCGGGTTGTCACCCGGGTTCGCCGTGGCGGCGGCGGTCGTTTCGGCGCCGCCGTTTCCGTCCGCCCCGTTCGGTGCGCTGTTCGCGGCGACGTTCGCCGGGGCCGCGACGCCGCGGTTCGCGCCGGTGCCGCCCGCGTTGTTGCCCGCCGCGGCCGCGTTCTGCGGTGCGCCGACAGCCGCCGCGCCGGAGGCGTCCGGCAGGTCCGACGCGTAGATGTGCTTCACGCCGTCGGGCGTCTGCGCGTACTGCACGCCGTCGGCCGAGAGCATTTCCGAGTAGGCGAGGCCGTCCGAGGCGTTCGCGCCGCCCGACGATTCCGACACGTCGGCGACGATGTCCTTCACGTTCGGATCGAGATCGGCGCGAATCCGCGCGATCGCCGAGTCGAGCGCGTTCTTGTTGCCCACCGAGCCCTTGATCACGAAGCGGCCCGCGCCGCCGTACTGCACGCGCGCGCCCGGCACGCCGAGCGAATCCTCGATGCTGCGCGCCACTTCGGGCGCCACGTCGTACTGGCGCGCGACCTGCGCGATCGCGAGGCGATTCAGCAGCTGGCGCACCGCCGAATCGTCGGCCGAGCTGGCCAGCATGCCGGTGACCACCACCGTGTCGCCCACCGCGTGCGCGTTCAGGCCGTCGATGTGCGCGGCGGCGAGCGCCTCGGTGACGCGGCGCGCGTGGTCGTCGCCGTTCGGCGGCAGCGCCGCGCGGCTCATCTGCGCGGTGGACAGCACCGAGATCGTGACGATCACCGCGCCGACGCAGAAGCAGGCCGCCGCGATGCCGAGATAGCGGCGGCGCAGCGGCGAGGCCTTCGCGGCCGGCTTGGCGGCCAGCAGCGTCGAGAGCAGTTCGTAGTCGGACGGCCACACGCCGTTCTCGTCGCCCACGCAGAGGATCGTGCCTTCGAACTGCATCGGCACGAAGTCCACCAGCAGGATCTGTTCGAGCGGGCCGCTGGTGGCGCCCGGGTCGACGGCGCCCGTGGGCGAGGCGACCGCCTGCGCCGACACCACGCCGGTATCGCTGACCGTCAGCCACAGATCCGCCCCGCGCCAGTCGGTCAGGCGAATGTCGGCCGCGTCGTCCGTGCCGATGCGGTGCGCGCCGGGCGCGAGCTGCAATTGCGCGCCTGCGTGGGTGCCGGTCAGAATCCGCAGCAGTTTCATGGGTCCGTCGATCTGGTCACAGCCTGAGCTTTCGTTGCGGCTACTGTAGGCGGTCGGCCCATGGCCGCGGGCGACGAATGCGAAGCGAGAACGCGGTATGCGAACGGAGATGCGGGGCGGCGGGGGAGGGGGGCGGAGCGTGGATTGGCGGGCCGTCGGACGCCGGCTGGCGGGGGCGAAGGGGGGGAAATGGGGATTGAAGTCTTGTCGAGACAGGGGGTGGGTGGGGGCAGGGGAAGGAGGCGCCGGGGACGCTCGCCCGGCACGACGGCGGGGCAAGGGCCGCCGACCCGGGCGAGATGGTGGATTCAACGGAACTCGTGGCGATCCGCCATGGCCGGAACCCGCTTCAAGCGTGATGTCCTGGCGGCGATTCATGGCGCCGCCGCCGGCCTGCATCGCGAAGGTCGTCGGCAGGACGACGAGGCGCGAATGCGACGTTTTCCATATCGGAAAGGCGCCGCAATCCGATCCGGCGGATATCGCCTGCATTCGCGAGGACGCGAACGTCAGCCGGAGCGTGTCCGCGCTTCATGTCGACACCCCCGTTTCCACGGTGCGGCGGCGGGAGCCGGGCGACGGGACACCGGGCGGCATCGCCGCGCGCATGCCGCAACCGGTACGGAAAAACAGCCTCGCGATCTGCGGGTGAGGGATCGGGGGCAGGCGGGGCCGGCCAGGCGGTCCGGCGCGACCCGGCCGCTCAAGGCTTCTTCCCCTGCGCCGCCTTCGCCATCCGCCCCGCGAGCCCCGCCCCCACGCTCTGCTGGATCGCCCCGCCGCGCTCACGCCTTGCCTTGCCGCGCAGCGGCGAGGCGCCGGGCTCCTCGCCGGGCCGCCCGCCGGCCTTGTACGAGGCGCGCAGCATCATCATCGGCAGGATCAGGTGGAACGACTCGCTGCCGCCGCCCTTGCCCAGATGCTGCAGCATCTCGCGCAGCACCTGCACGCCGCCGGCCCCCACCGGGCCGATCTTCATCTCGATCTGCTGCAGCGCCACCATCAGCGCGGAGAGGCGCATCGCCCACGGTCCGGCCTCGCTGTTGCCGGCGGTCTGGAACAGATCACGCACCATGTCGTGCCACGCGTTGCGCACGGCCTCGGCGCGCTGCGCCTCGTCGCCGGGGCCGAACTTCGCCGCGATCGCGTCGAGCTGGCTCGGCGGCGCGGCCTGCGCCGAGGCCGGCCGCACGTCCGACGCCGCGGCGTCGCCGCCCGCCGCGCCGATCTCGGGCTGATCGTTCTGCTCCTGCTGCTGGCGCCCGCCGCCACCGCCGCGGCCGCCGTTCAGCGCATCCATGTCGTCCTGCTTGACCTGCACGTCGCCGCCCTCGTCGTCCCCGGCGCCGCTCGCGGCGTTGCGCCTGGCGCGCGCCACGTTGGCGCGCTTCTTGTTGCGCGCGAGGCTCGCGAACTTGCGCTGCGCGGCCTGGTTGCCGTTCTGCGCCTGGTTGGTGTTGGTGAACAGCGTGCCGTTGTAGCTGGTGGCGCGCTGCGCCGCGCGCGCGCCTTCCTTGCCGGCGGCGTTCTGCTGCGCGTCGGCCAGGCGCGCCTGACCGGCGGCGTTGGCCTGCGCGTTGCTGCTCGGTGCGCGATTGATTGCCATCGAATCCTCCTTGCCGTTACAGCGGCACCGCGGTGCGCATCAACTGGTTCGCGAAGTGCAGCACGGCCGCGCAGCACACCGGCGCGGCGATCACGATCGTGATGGTCACGGCGATCAGCTTGAGCACCTGCGGCAGCGTCTGGTCCTGCAGCGACGTGATGGCCTGCACGAACGACACGCCGAGCCCGACCACGGCGGCGACGATCACGGGCGGCAGCGACACGGTCAGGCACAGCAGCATGCCCTCGGTGGTGAAGCGGATCAGCGAATCGACATCCATCGTCGAGGCTCCAGGTTACTTGTAGGTCATCACGAGGCCGTGGATCAGCGTCGACCAGCCGTCCATCACCACGAACAGCAGCAGCTTGAACGGGATCGCGACGTTGGTCGGCGTGACCTGGTTCAGCCCCAGCGCGAGCAGCACGTTGGCGATGATCAGGTCGACCACGATGAACGCGATGTAGAGCAGGAAGCCGATCTTGAACGCGTCGGTCAGCTCCGAGAGCGTGAACGACGGCGCGAGCACGATCAGGTCGTGCTCGGATAGCTGCTGGGCCTGCTCCTTGGGCCACACCACGGCGGCCGAGCGCAGGAAGAAGCGCTTCTCGCGCTCCTGGGTGTGTTTCTCGAGGAACGCGCGGAACGGCTCCTTGGCCGCGCCGAACGCCTGGATCAGCGCCTGCGACGGCTGCGAGGCGAGCTGCTGGCCTTCCAGCGACTTCGACGCCTGCATGCCGATCGGCGCCATCACGTACAGCGAGACCAGGATCGCGATGCCGTTGAGCACCATGTTGGGCGGCACCTGCTGCACGCCGAGCGCGTTGCGCAGCAGGCCGAGCACCACCACGATCTTCGCGTAGGAGGTGACCACCATCGCCACGAAGGGCAGCAGGCTGATCGCGATGACGACCAGCAGCAGCCCGGTAATGTCACTGAACTGAACCATGCCGATGGGCCATCCTGATGATGCGCACGCCAAGATGCTCGCCAACCGTCACGAGCTCCCCGAAACCGACCGTCTGGCCGTGTACCACGAGCCGCAGCTGCGCGTCGGCGGCCGGCACCGGCAGCTCGACCACGTAGCCCGGCCCGAGCGAGGACAGCTGGTCGAGCGGCAGCGCGACCGTGTCGATCTCGAACTGCACCGGTAGCTCGATGTTGCCGACGGTGATCGCTTCGTCGGGGCGATCCGTCGCTAGGCCGAGATCGGCGCGGGTCGAATCGAGTTCGTCGGACATGTACCACTCCTGATTTAAGGTAAGCGACCGCCCGTCGAGCACCGCCTGCGCGTGGACGCGCGCATGGCCGCGCGCGCCCCACGTCGCGACGACGCGCGGTCCCGCGCCGTCGCCGCGGCCGCCGGCCTGCAGCGACGCCGCGTCGAAGGTTGGGAACAGACAGCGCAGCAGCACGTCTCCGGGTTCGAGCGCGGCGAGCGTGTCGACCGCGAAGGTTCGCGTGCCGACGATCGCGCTGCCCGGTAGGGTCAGCGCGGGGAACGCCGTGCGCCAGGCGTCGCTCGGGGTGCGAGCGATCAGCGCGTCCACGGTGGCGAGCGCGGCGCTGCCGAGGGCCACGGTGCAATCGATGCGGGTCTCGCCGAAGCTGATCGACAGCGCCGCGGGCGGCACGTCGAAGGCGAGCTCGGCCACGCAGTCGGCCAGCGGGCGGCGCGTGACCGAGACCACGCGCGGCGCGTCGAAGCCGAGCCGCGCGAGCGCGGCGGCGAGCGGATCGAGCAGCACGCCGGCCACGGTCTGGCGCAGCGCGAGTTCGGCGCCGCCCGGCGCGAGCATGGCCGGGCCGCCCGGCGCGCCGGCGCGGTCGGGCCACGCGACGATCGCGAGCGCCGGATGCGCGTCGAGGTCGAGCTCGACGAACACCGGGCGCGGCGCGGCGCCCGGCGCGGCCACCGACAGCTCGATCACGGCCGGATCGCGCGCGGCCGGCCCCGCGCCCGGACGCCCCGCGGCGAGGCCGGCGAGCGGCGCCGCGTGCAGCACGGTGGCGCCGGTGGCGGCCAGCACCGCCGCGCCGAAGCGCGTGTCGTGCAGCGTCTGGGTCAGGCGCGCGGTGGCGCTGTCGATCCGGCGCGGCACCGCGCGCGCGATCGGCGCGCCGCCGGCGCGTGCATCGGGCACATCGGGCGCGCCGCCGGCGGGCATGGCCGGGCCCGCCGCGGGGGCGGCCGGCGCCGTCGGCACGCGGGCAGGAACTGCGCTCGCGTCGCCGTCGCGGGTCGTCGCGGTGAGAAAGTCGGCCATGCGGGAATCGGATTACCAGACGGTGAGTTCGATGTCGCGGAGTTCGCCCCACGCGCGCAGCGTGTCGGCGAGCTCGCGCTCAAGCATCGTGCTGTGGGTCAAGAGTAAGTCGCGCGAGGCCGGGTCCTGCGCGTCGAACCGAAGTCGGAGACTGAAACGCGAAAGCGACAGCGCGAGCCGCGTATGCGGCAGCAGCGCGGGATCCAGCGTCATCTGGGCTTCCCAGTTGCCGGCGTTGGCGATGGCCGGGTCGCCGCAGAACGCGGCGATCTCGCGCGTGAGCACGCCGAGCACCTTCAGGTATTGCTGCTGGTGCATGTAGACGGCCGACACCACCGGCACGGCGGCGCGCTCGACGCGCGAACTCAGGCTGTCCCGGGTGTCCTCGGACGGCGCCGGTGCCTCGGGCGGCTCGGGCGGCGCGGCGGCGCTCTCGTCGGGCGCCGTGCGCGGGTCGAAGTAGAGCGCGATCTCGGCCTGGCCGGCCGGTTCGTCGTCCGGCGCCTCGCGGCCGCCCTGCTGCGGCTGGCCGCGCGCGGGCAGGCGGTGCGGGGAACGGCGCGCGGCCAGCGACGCGTAGTCGAAGCGCCGCTCGCGCGCGCCGCCCGGCTCGTCGGCGGCGGTGCCGGGGATGATGCGCGCGGCGCGCGAATCGATGCTCGTCATGCGGTCAGCGTCACGCGGCCGACGGGCTTCAGCTCGACGTGCTCGCCGAGCTCCTGGTACGAATAGACCGACAGCCAGCCGAGCCGCGACTCGATCATGCGCCGCACGTAGCGGCGGATGTCCATCGAGGTGACCAGCACCACGCCCTCACGCGGCGCGGCGCCCGTGAACGACTGGATCCGGTCGATCAGGAACGCGGCGTCGTTGGGCGGCAGCGCGAGGAAGTTGCCGGTCGGCGTCTGCTTGATCGCGGCGCGGATGTGCTGCTCGGCCTGCATGTCGAACAGCACCGCCGAGAGCTGCCGCTCGCCCTTGGCGGCGCGATGCGCGAGGAAGCGCGAGAGGTCGCCGCGCACGTACTCGGTCAGCATCAGCATGTCCTTTTCCTTGGCGCCCCAGGCGATCAGGCTCTCCATGATCGAGCGCACGTTGCGGATCGACACCTGTTCCTCCAGCAGCCGGCGCAGCACGTCGGCGATCCGCTGCGGCGGCAGCACCTTCTGCACCTCGGCCACCAGGCCCGGCGCGTCGTGGCTCAGCTGGTCGAGGATCCACTGCACCTCCTGGATGCCGAGGAACAGCGTCGCGTGGCGCTGCATGGCGGCCACGCAGGCGTGTGCGATGACCTGCTCGGCGCGCCACACCGGCGTCTTGGCCGGCACGCCGCGCTCGTCGATCCAGCGCGTGGGGGTGCCCGCCGAGTCGAGCGACGGGCCGTCCTCGGTCTTCTCGGCCAGCGCCTGCAGCTTCTCCGCCGAGGCCGCCGCGACCTCGGCCGGCAGCAGGCGCGTGTCGGGCAGCATCGCCTTGCCGGTCGGGATCGTCACCATCAGGTGCGGCACGTCGTGGATCAGGATCTCGAAGGTGGCGATCGGCAGCGCCGCGTGGACCCACATCGTGATGCCGGGGAACGGCAGCCCGAGCGCCTCCTGCAGCGCCGCGCGCTCGGCCTCGAAGGCGGCGTCGAGGACCGGCATGGCCAGCTTCGCGGCCAGGTCCGGCGAGATCCGCACGCCCACCGCGCAGGCGAACTGCGGCGCGCGCGGCAGGATCGGCGGCACCTCGGTCTTGGCGCCCACGCGCTGCATCGAGGCGAGCGTCTCGGCGCCGCCGTGCTCGCCGTCGCGCGACGAGGGCTTCTTGACCGACAGCCGGTAGCCGGCGAACGACAGCGCCGCGGCCAGCAGCACGAACAGCAGCGACGGGAAGCCCGGCACGATCGCGAAGCCGAGCAGCAGCACCGCGGCGAAGAACAGCGCGCGGGCGCTCGAGCCGAGCTGGTGGCCGATCTCGTCGCCGAGCGAGCGCTGCTTGGTCTGGCGCTCGTCGGCCACCCGCGTGATCATCACGCCGGCGGCCACCGACAGCAGCAGCGAGGGGATCTGCGAGACCATCGCGTCACCGACCGACAGCACCGAGAAGCGGTTCGCCGCGTCGCCGGCCGACATGCCGTGGTAGGCCACGCCCACCGCGATACCGGCCAGGATGTTGATCATCGTGATGATGAGGCCGGCGATCGCGTCGCCCTTCACGAACTTCATCGCGCCGTCCATGCCGCCGTGCAGCTGGCTTTCCACCGCCAGCGTGGCGCGCTTGCGCTTGGCTTCCTCGGGCGTGAGCAGGTTCGCGCGCAGGTCGGCGTCGATGCTCATCTGCTTGCCGGGCAGCGCGTCGAGCGTGAAGCGCGCGCCCACCTCGGCCACCCGCTCCGAGCCCTTGGCGATCACGATGAACTGCACGGTGGTGATGATCGCGAACACCACGAGACCCACCACCAGGTTGCCGCCCACCACCAGCTTGCCGAAGCTCTCGATGATGTTGCCGGCCTCGGCGTGCAGCAGGATCGACTTGGTGGAGGCGATGTTCAGCGAGAGCCGGAACAGCGTGGTGAACAGCAGCAGCGACGGGAACGCCGAGAGCGCCGAGATGTCGGGCACGTACATCGTGATCATCAGCAGCGTCACGCTGATGGTGATGTTCAGGCCGAGCAGCATGTCGATCAGCAGCGGCGGCAGCGGCAGGATCATCAGCGAGATGATCGCCACCACCAGCGCGACGATTCCGATTTCGCCGCCGGCGGGGAGTTTCAGGGACTTCAGCATCGTGGCTCCGGCTCTCGGCGGTCAGTGTTGCGTGTCGCTGCGGGCCGCGCCGATCGAATCGACCCAGCGCAGGATCGCGGCGATGGTCTCGAACAGCGCGTCGGGGATCGGCTCGTCGAGCCCGACCTTGTAGAGCGCGCGCGCCACCGGCGGGTTGCCGACGATCGGCACCTCGGCCTCGGCGGCGGCGCGCCGGATCGCGGCGGCGGCCTCGTCCATGCCCTTGGCGATCACCACCGGCAGCGGGTGCTCGTCGGGCGCGTAGCGCAGCGCCACCGCGTAGTGGGTGGGGTTGACCACCACCACGTTGGCGCGCGCCATGCGCGGCGGCGGCGCGTTGGCCATCTCGCGCGCGATGCGGCGGCGCTCGCCCTTGATCATCGGGTCGCCCTCGTCGTTCTTGTGCTCGCGCTTGATCTCGTCCTTCGACATCTTCATCTGCTTCATGAACAGCATCTTCTGCAGCTTGACGTCGGCCGCGCCCACCAGCACGAAGATCACCGCGGCGATCATCATCAGCTTGAGCAGGATGCCCCAGTACATCGCCGAGATCTCGGCGAGCGGCTGGTAGATCGCGCCCGAGACGAGCGGGATCAGGCCGCGCACCACCACCCACATCACGGCGAAGATCAGCGAGGCCTTGACGACCATCTTGATCGTCTCGATCACCGTCTTCATCGAGAAGATCTTCTTGAGCCCCTCGCCCGGGTTCAGCGCGTTCAGGTTCGGCATCACCGGCTTGAACGCGATCTGCAGCCCGACCTGCATCGCCGAGCCCATCACGCCCGCGAGCGCGGCGGCCAGCGCGAGCGGCACCACCGCCAGCAGCGCGATGCCGCCGAAGCGGTAGAGCCGGTCGAACATGTCGGGCAGCGCGTGGTCGGTGGTGACGAAGTCGAGCGCGCTCACCACCAGCTGGCGCATCGAGTCGCGCAGGTGGGCGCTCGCGGCGATCACGAAGCCGATCGCGGCCAGCATCGAGATCGCGTCCGCCAGGTCCGAGCTCTTCGACGCCTGGCCGTCCTTGCGGGCGTCGCGCAGCTTCTTGTCGGTTGGCTCTTCGGTTTTTTCGTCGCTCATCGCTCGGTGCTTCGTCGCAGACGCGTCGGCCCGGGGGCGGACTGGGTGGCGGGGTGGCCGCTCGCGCGCGGCTGGGCGCGGCATGGAGCGGGCCGGTCGGACGAAGATAGCCGCGCGGGGGCGGCGGCAGGCCCCCCGACGCGAATCGGGCGCTGCGCATGCGAAGTCTCGCGCGGCGGCGCGGATGGGGGGCCCGATGGCGGGCCGCCCGGGACCGGCCGCGGCGCGGCAAAACCGTTGTCCGGCGCGGCTTTGCGCATTTCGTGCGGATTTTGTGCGGGCGGCGCGAGTGGCGCGCGCCGGCGCCCGCCCGGCGCCGCTCCTGCACCCTTCGGGAGGCTTCGTTTTCGGTGCGTTCGCTTCGCATCGCGCACCGCGCGGGTCACGGCCGGTTGCTAAGGTTCCGTCGTGCGTCCGATCGACCCCGAGCGCGGCGCGAAGAATACCGCCAGGAGAATGCGCGATGACCAACGCCACACCCGATTACCTGAACTGCAGCCCGGAGATCGTCGGAGGACTGATCGAGACGGCATCCGATGCACTGTTGCAGACCTTCCCGAAGGTGTCGGTCGATCCCTACGACATCGAGCTGATGCTCGACGCGCTGCGCGTGCTGCGCCCGAAGGTGCCGGAAATCCAGATGCTCGACGGCATCCTGCACATGGTGCGCAACCACTGGGACGACGCGATCCTGGTGCTGCGCGAGGTCAGCGAGAGCGCGCCGCGCTTCGCCTACGCGAAGGCGCTGCTGGCGTTCTGCCTGTCCACCAAGGGTGACGCGGACTGGAAGATGGTGGCCAACGAGGTGCTCGAAGGCAACCCGACGCGCGATACCGTCTCGCTGGTGAAGGCGCTGCATGCGCGCGAGGAACTCGTCAACGCGGTGCAGGCGAGCCGCAACGGCAGCACCTTCATCACGCCGGCCTCGGTCGAGGAACTGAACGAGGAACTGGCCGCCCGCGGCGACAAGCCCGACGTCGCGCCGGTCAGCCAGCCGCCGTCGGCCGGCATCGAATCGCTGCCGTTCGGCGTCGCGCTGCGCGCCTGAGCGCCTTTCCTTCCCCGCACGGAGAACGCCGATGACCGCCATCGACCATTCCGCGGCGCTGCGCGCGTCGCTCGAAGCCCTCTCGAAGCCGGAAGCCGCGAGCGGTTCGCCCGCCGCGGCCGACAAGTTCAAGGCGCTGATGGAAAAGCCGTCGATGGCGCCGCCGCATGCCGAGCAGAGCCATTCGCTGGAGGTCGCCTCGAAGCTGGTGGCGGCGCAGGACGCGGAACTGCAGCGCAGCGTCACCGACGCGGCCGAGTTCATGCAGCGCGCCCCCGAGATGAGCCTCAACGAGATGAACGCCGGTTCGATCCGCCTCACCTACGAGCTGGCCAGCACGCAGCTCGACATGGAAGCGAAGATGGGCGTCGTGAACGCGTCGAAGTCGTCGATCGAAACGCTGATGAAAAACCAGTGACCCGCGGCGCCCGCGGGCGCCGCGCGGTCACCCGCGGAAATTACGCCATGTCACAGTCACGGTCCGGATGGCGGCGCGCGTCCGTCGCGGGCGTGTTCGCGCTCTGCGCGCTGCTCGCCGGTTGCAAGAAGGAGCTGTACGGAAACCTGTCCGAGCAGGACGTCAACGAGATGGTCGTGGCGCTGCTCGAGAACGGGGTCGACGCGTCCAAGGAGACGCCCGACGCCGGCAAGACCTGGACGCTCGAGGTCGACGGCGACCAGATGGTGCGCGCGATGGAAGCGCTGCGCTCGCGCGGCCTGCCCAAGAGCCGCTTCGACAATCTCGGCGACCTGTTCAAGAAGGACGGCCTCGTCTCGACGCCGACCGAGGAGCGCGTGCGCTTCATCTACGGCATGTCGCAGGAGCTGTCGTCCACGCTCTCGAAGATCGACGGCGTGCTGGTGGCGCGCGTGCAGATCGTGCTGCCCAACAACGACCCGCTCGCGCAGACCATCAAGCCCTCGTCGGCGGCCGTGTTCATCAAGTACCGGCCCAATTCCGACGTCGGCGCGCTGGTGCCGCAGATCAAGACGCTCGTGATGCACAGCGTGGAAGGGCTCACCTACGACCAGGTCAGCGTGACGGCCGTGGCGGCCGATCCGTCCGACCTCGCGCGCCAGCCGAGCCAGCCGCAGGGCGGCCTGCCGGTGGTGTGGATCGTGAGCGGCGCGGCCGGCGTGGTGCTGATCGTCGCGGCGGCGCTGCTGGTGGTGCTGCGCCGGAAGCTGCCGCAAGGCGACGGCCAGGCCGGCGGGGCCGCGGGCGGCGACGCGCAGGAGCCGGCCGGCGGCCTGCGCGGCAAGCTCGGCGCGCTGACCTCGCGGCTGCGTCCGCGTCCCGCGAACTGAACGGCGCGCCGCGAACCGCATGGCGTCTGCCGCGTTCTATCCCCCACAGCGGGTGGCCGCCGCGTTGACCGGCTATCGCGACAACCTCGACAGCGCGGCCCTGTGGGCCGACGCGTCGTGGTCCGCGCTGCCCGACCACGGCTGGCGCGACGCGCTCGCGCGTGCCTCGGCCGCCGCGCGCCGCGCCTGCTCGCATGCGTTCGCGCGCGCGGCCGGCGTGCGCGAGCCGCCGTTCGGCGCGTTCGCCACGGCCGCCGTGCTGGGCCTGGCCGGCAGCGCGCCGGGCATCGGCCCGAAACCGAATCTGGCGCTGCTCGACGCGCTGCCGATGGCGCAGGCGCTGGCCGTGCTGCGCGTGCGCTCGCTGTCGTTCCGGCGCGCCGAGGTGCGCCGGCTGATCGACAGGCAGACGCGTTCGCGGCTGGCCGAGTGGACCGGCGTCCACCCCGACGCGATCGCGCAGGACCCGCACGCCGCCGACGCGCCCGACGTGGCGCACCTGACGATGAAGACCGGCCTGCCGCCGCTCGCGCGGCTCGACGCGACCGCGATGGCCGCCGAGGGCTGGCTGCTGCTCGCGCGTGACGCGGGCGGCGCGGCCGATACGCGTCCGCCGTCGCTGACGCGGCTCGCGCTGCCGCGCGCGTTCGCGCCGCCGGCCTCGCTGCCGGCCGCGAGCGGGCTGGACGCGGCCGGTTCCGTGCGCCTGTTCGCGCGGATGCCCGAACTGATGCCGGAGGTTGCATGGCTATTTGGTTGAGCCGTCCGCAGGACGCCCATCACCAGCCCGACGAGAGCGTGCTGCACGCGCGCCTGGGCGCGGCCGCCGACGTGCTGCCGCGCGAGATGTTCGGCGCGCTGGTGTCGCTCGAGGACGCCTACGCGGCGCTCGCCGCCGATCGCGCCGCGCTGATCGAGGCGGCCCACGACGAGGCCGAGCGGATCGTCGACGCGGGCCGCGAGCAGGCCGGCGAGATCCTCGACGCCGCCCAGCGCGAGCGTGACGACGCCGCGCGCGCCGGCTACCGCGACGGCTACGACCGCGCGCTCGGCGACTGGATGGACCGGCTCGCCGACGTCGCGCACGCGCAGAACCAGCTGCAGGTGCGCATGCGCGAGCGGCTCGCCGACATCGTCGCCTCGGCCGTCGAGCAGATCGTGCGCACCGAGAACCGCGCGGCGCTGTTCGAGCGCGCGCTGGCCTCGGTCGAGCGGATCGTGGACGGCGCGACCTACCTGCGCGTGGCCGTGCATCCCGACGATCTCGACAGCGCCAAGGACACCTTCGACCGGCTCGCCACGCGCTGGCGCGAGCTGGGCCGGCCGATCCCGATGTCGGTGGTGGGCGACAAGCGGCTCGCGCCCGGCAGCTGCATCTGCGAATCCGATTTCGGCGCCGTGGACGCGAGCCTCGACACGCAACTGCGCGCGATGCACGGCGCGGTATCGCGCGCGCTCAAGCGCACGCTGGTCGAGATCGAGGCCGCCGCGCCCGAGGACGACGCGGCTGGCGGCGATCCGTATGGCGCGCAGGGCGGCGCGTATCCGGCGGCCGGCGGCGATCCCTATGCGGCGGCGCCGGACGCCTATCCATCCGAGGGCGGCGCGGACCCGTATGCGGACCCTCATGCCGATCCGTATGCGGCGCAGGGCTACGTCCCCGACGAGCGCCACCGCGATCCGCAGCCTGCCGCGCAAGGCTACGTGCCCGACGAACGCCACCGCGATCCGCAGCCTGCCGCGCAGGGCTACGTGCCCGACGAGCGCCACCGCGATCCGCAGCCTGCCGCGCAAGGCTACGTGCCAGACGAACGCCACCGCGATCCGCAGCCGGCCCAGGCGCAAGACGATCCGTACTCGGCGCCGCGCGCGCCGGCCCACGGCGGAGGTGGCCGATGAACGTGTCCTGGCTGTCGCGCACCGACGATTTCGAGCGGCTGACCGACGCGATCGAGCGCGAGATCCTCGCCGTGCCCGCCGTGGCGCGCACCGGCAAGGTCATGGAAGTGGTCGGCACGGTGATCAAGGTGTCCGGCCTCGACGTCACGCTCGGCGAACTCTGCGAACTGCGCGCGCCCGACGGCACGCTGTTGCAGCGCGCCGAGGTGGTGGGCTTCACGCGCGACGTGGCGCTGCTCTCGCCGTTCGCGCGGCTCGAGAACGTGTCGCGCGCCACGCAGGTGATCGGCCTCGGCCGGCCGCTGTCGATCCAGGTCGGCGACCAGCTGCTCGGCCGCGTGCTCGACGGCCTCGGCGACCCGATCGACGGCGGCCCGCCGCTCGATTCCGACGACTGGCGCCCGGTGATCGTGCAGCCGCCCGACCCGATGAAGCGGCGCATGGTGGATACGCCGATGCCCACCGGCGTGCGCGTGGTCGACGCGATGATGACGCTCGGCGAAGGGCAGCGGATGGGCATCTTCGCGCCGGCCGGCGTCGGTAAATCGACGCTGATGGGCATGTTCGCGCGCGGCGCGGCGTGCGACATCAACGTGATCGCGCTAATTGGCGAACGGGGTCGCGAAGTGCGCGAATTCATCGAGCTGATCCTCGGCCCGGAGGGCATGGCGCGCTCGGTGGTGGTGTGCGCGACTTCGGACCGTTCGTCGATGGAGCGCGCCAAGGCCGCGCACACGGCCACCGCGATCGCCGAATACTTCCGCGACCGCGGCCTGCGCGTGCTGCTGATGATGGACTCGCTGACGCGTTTCGCGCGCGCGGGCCGTGAGATCGGCCTGGCCGCGGGCGAGCCGCCGGCGCGGCGCGGCTTCCCGCCCTCGGTGTTCGCCGAGCTGCCGCGCCTTCTGGAGCGCACCGGGATGGGCGCGACCGGTTCGATCACGGCGCTCTACACGGTGCTGGCCGAGGACGAGACGGGCGGCGACCCGGTGGCCGAGGAAGTGCGAGGCATCCTGGACGGCCACATGATCCTGTCGCGCGAGATCGCGGCGAAGAACCAGTATCCGGCGATCGACGTGCTCGGCAGCCTGTCGCGCGTGATGTCGCTGGTGGTACCCGACGCGCACACGCGCGCGGCCTCGCGGATTCGCGAGCTGATGGCCAAGCATCGCGAGGTGGAAGTGCTGCTGCAGGTGGGCGAATATCAGCCGGGCCAGAACCCGCTCGCCGACGAGGCGATCCAGAAGGCCGACGCGATCCGCGCCTTCCTGTGCCAGCGCACCAGCGACTACGCGCCCTACGAGGAAACCGGCGCGTATCTGCACGAGCTGTCCGGGGTGAACGCATGAGCGCCGACGCCCGCCTCGCGCGCGACCGCCGCGCGATCGCGCTGAACCGCGCGAGCGACCGCCGCCGCAAGCAGAACGACGCGCTGCGTGCGCAGCTCGTCACGCAGCGCGCCGCGCTCGCGCAGCGCGAGTCCGAACTCGTGGCCGCGCGCGAGCAGGTGGAGCGCGATCTGGCCGCCGTGCAGTCGATCAACGACCAGATCGACGCGATGATGACGGGCGCGGCGCCGTTCGTGCTCGACGATTTCAACGCCTGCCGGATCGTGCTCGGGATCGCCACCGAGCGGCTCTACGCGAGCGAGGAGCAGGTGGAGGTGGCGCGTCAGGCGGTGGACGACGCGGCCAGCGCGATCACCGAGACCAACCGCACGATCGCGCGCAATCTCGGCAGCGTGGACGCCTGCCAGCAGCGCATCGCGGTGATGCGGCGCGGCTACCAGCGCGCCGAGGACGACGCGGCCGACGACGAGGCCGAGGACGGCGTGCTGGCGCGCCGCGCGCGCGACAAGGCGGCCGCTTGAGCCCGACGCTGCAGGTCCTGCCCGACATGACCCGTCTGGTGATGGGTTACCTGACGCTGATCGGCGTCTCGTCGGTGCGTCTGTTCGTGATCATGACGATCTTCCCGCCCTCGGCCGACGGCGTGCTGCAAGGCCCGGTGCGCAACGCCATCGTGCTGCTGTTCAGCACCTTCGTGGCCTACGGCCAGCCGCTCGCGTTCGCCGACGGGCTGCACGGCGCGGCGCTCGTCGAGATCGGCCTGCGCGAGGGGATGATCGGGCTCGTGCTCGGCTTCGCGGCGTCGTCGGTGTTCTGGGTGGCCGAATGCGCGGGCTACTACATCGACGACCTGACCGGCTACAACAACGCGCAGGTGCAGAACCCGCTGCGCAACGAGCAGGCCACGCCCACCTCCACGCTGCTGCAGCAGGTGGCCACGGTGGCGTTCTGGAGCCTCGGCGGCATGACCTTCCTGCTCGGCACGCTCTACCAGTCATATCAGTGGTGGCCGCTCAATTCGCCCAGCATCGACGTGTCGAACGTGCTCGAGGCGTTCGCGATGAAGGAGACCGACACGCTGATGCAGCAGGTGGCCAAGCTCGCCGCGCCGGCCGTGATGATTCTGTTATTGATCGACTTCGCGTTCGCGTTCGCGGCGAAGTCGGCCAGCAAGCTCGAACTGATGGGCCTGAGCCAGCCCGTGAAGGGCGCGGTGGCGGTGCTGCTGCTCGCGCTGTTCGTCGGCGTGTTCGTCGACCAGGTGCGCGACCAGCTCACGCTGACCGCGTTCACCTCGCAGTTCCAGGCCTGGGCCGATGCCGCGCGCGACGGCACCGCTCACACAAAATGAGTTTTCACGCGCCAAAAATACCGCGCGCGTTCGGCACGCCGGCAAGAACTTCGCCTGAGCAATCATGAGACTCGCACGGGGCCGCGCCACGCCGTGCGCGAATCTCAAATCGGCATCATTGCTGAAGATTGCTCAGCCAAACTGAGAGTTTGAAAACGAGGCCACGACTACATTGCTCGAACTGCGCCGCGATCCGGTGCCCAGGCAACAGCAAGGAGAGTCGCTTCATGTTTTCGATGCTCTATTTCCCGGTCGTGTCCGCGCTTGCCGCGTCCGACGAGGATGCCGGTTCCGGCATCGCGGCCCGTGCGGTCGATTCGATCCTCGACGGCGAATTCGCCGCCGCCGTGCAGCAGTCGGGCCGCCGTCTCGATGATTCGGCGGCGGGCGTGAGCGCGCAGGATCTGCAGTGGCACGCCGATCTGCAACTGGTGCTCGGCTTCGATGCCGAGGCCGAGGATGCCTACCGCCGCGCGCAGCGCCGGATGCGTGCCTCGAAGGCCGAGATCCGCGTCGCGACCTGCCGCAACGCCGCGTGGCAGGCGCTGTTCCGCCATCGCATCGGCACCGCGCTGGCCTGCTTCGCACGCGCCGCCGACGAGGCCGAGGCGCACCCGGCGCGCCGCATCGAGGCGCGCATCGGCATCGCCTGCGCGTTGCACGAACTGGGCCGCACGCGGGAAGCGCTCGACGCGCTCGACGAAGTGGTGGCCACCAGCACGCGCTGGCGCGAGCTGGTCACCGCGCTGCGCTTCGACCTGGTCGCGCAGCACGAGCTGCGCTGCGCCAACGCGCTGCAGGATCACGTCTACTGGCGCTCGGCCGCGCTGGCGAGCCCGGCCGCCTACGTGCCGGCGCCGCGCATCGGCTTCGCCGAGGCGCTGCAGGCCGCGGCCGGCGTGCGCGCGCCGCTGCTGGCCGCACGCGTGGCCTACCTGCGCGACCTGCGCAACGTGACGGGCGGCGACCGCGACGCGATCGCCAACGTCTGCGCCTATCTCGAACGGATCCGCGAGCAGGGCTTCGTCGACTACCAGCGCGCGGTGCGCCTGGAGATCGCGCTGGCCACCTTCGTCGGCGACGCGCCGCACGTCGCGCAGAGCATCGTCGAGCCGCTGCACCAGGGCGTGCGCGGCTCCGACACCGGCCACCGCCAGCTCGAATATCTCTACTGCGCGGCCAAGCTGCGCGAGACCCAGGGCCGCGCGCAGGAATCGCTGCAGTGGTACAGCCGCTACGCGCTGGTGGCGATGCAGTGCCTGCGCGAGGATTCGCACGTGCGCACGCCGGCGCTCGACCGCCAGCCGAAGGCCGCCCCCGACGACGTCAGCGCGCGGCTGCCGGCCAAGTACCGGCGCGCTTATCGCTACGTGCTCGACAACCTCGACCGCGCCGACCTGTCGGTACGCGAGATCGCCACCCAGATCGGCGTGACCGAGCGCGCGCTGCAGAGCGCGTTCAAGAGCTGCCTGGGCCTCTCGCCGAGCGAGCTGATCCGCACGCGCCGCATGGAGCGCATCCGCGAGGCGCTGATCGACCACGCCGACGCGGGCGACCAGCGCGTGCTCGAAACCGCGCGCCGCTGGGGCGTGCAAAGCCGCTCGACGCTCGTCACCGGCTACCGCAAGCAATTCCGCGAAGCGCCCTCCGAGACGCTCGAGCGCTGACCCCGCTTCCCCACCTTTCTTCCTGATTCGACACCATGAGAGTGAAGCAGCTTGCTGCCGCCGCGTGCCTCGCGGCGGCGATCCTCGCCTGCCTGCCCGGCGCGGCCGACGCGGCTCCCGTGCGCTGGCGCAGCGCCACCGTCCACGTCCAGCTCGACGGCAAGGATCTGAAGGACGTGCTGCGCGATTTCGCGGCCAGCCAGGGCATCGCGGCCTCGATCGCGCAGAACGTGCAGGGCACCGTGACGGGGCGCTTCGACCTGTCGCCGCAGCGGTTCCTCGATACGCTCGCCTCGACTTTCGGCTTCATCTGGTTCTACGACGGCAACGTGCTGTCGATCAGCAGTTCCAATGACGTGACGCGGCAGGTGCTGCAGCTCGACCACAGCGAGATCGGCGCGCTGCGCTCGACGCTCAAGCAGATCGGCCTCGACGATCCGCGCTTCCCGCTCAGCTACGATTCGACCTCGGGCACCGTGCTGGTGAGCGGCCCCGCGCAATACGTGCAGATGATCGCCGACGTGGCCGCGCGGCTCGACGCCACCACCGGCCATCGCTCGGGCTCGGTGATCCGCATCTACAAGCTCAAGAACGCCTGGGCCACCGACCACAGCGTGCAGGTGGACGGCAGCAGCGTGAGCGTGCCGGGCGTGGCCACCATCCTCGCCAACATGTACAGCGTGAAGTCGGGCTCCGGCGGCGGCCAGCCGAGCAGCGCGCCGAACATGCAGCGCGTGCAGTCGATGAACGACGTGTCGGGCTCGTCGACCGGTTCGATCGGCGGCGGCGGCAACGGCTCGCAGCCGCCGCCGCTGCCGCCCTCGATGATGGGCTCGCAATCGGTGGGCAGCGCGGGCCAGGCGTTCGGCGGCGCCTATGACAACAGCGGCGGCGGCGGTTACACGCGGCGCCGGCGCGGCGGTGGCGGCGGCGGCTTCGGCGACCTGAACAGCAACGACGTGGCGGTGACCGACGGCAGCGACGGCCTGCCGGTGATCCAGCCGGACCCGATCACCAACTCGGTGCTGATCCGCGACACGCCGGACCGCGTCGGCCAGTACGAGGACCTGATCCGGCAGCTCGACGTGCGCCCGCAGATCGTCGAGATCCAGGCGCACATCATCGAGATGGACGACACCACGCTGCAGCAGATCGGGGTGGACTGGCACGCGCACAGCAGCCATCTCGACTTCCAGACCGGCAACGGGCAGACCGCGCAGAATTCGTTCTCCACCGGCCAGCTGAACCCGACCTTCGGCTCGGCGCAGCAGGCCGGCCCGGGCAACACCATCGTCAGCGCCACGCCCACCGGCGCCGCGATCTCGGCCGTGGTGGGCGGTGCCGGGCGCTACCTGCTGGCCAGCGTGAACGCGCTGCAGTCCAACTCGAAGGCGAAGATCGACGCGACCCCGCTGGTCGCGACGCTCGACAACGTCGAGGCCACCATGGACAACACCACCAAGTTCTACGTGCGGGTGCAGGGCTACACCTCGGCGGACCTCTACAGCGTGTCCACCGGCGTGTCGCTGCGCGTGCTGCCGCTGATCGTGCGTGACAAGGACGGCACGCGCATCAAGCTCAGCGTCCATATCGAGAACGGTTCGCTGACCCAGCAGCAGGTGGACAACATCCCGGTGATCACGACCAGCCAGATCAACACGCAGGCCTTCGTCGGCGAGGGCGACAGCCTGCTGATCGCCGGCTTCACGACCGACAAGACCACCAACGGCGTGACGGGCGTGCCGTTCCTGTCGAAGATCCCGCTGCTCGGCGCGCTGTTCCGCGACAACAGCAACGAGCACGATCACAACGAAACCGTGTTCCTGCTGACGCCGCGCATCATCGACGCCGGCAGCTGAGCGCGCGGCGGGGCAGGGCGGCGGGCAGGCGGCTCCGGCCCATCGAGCAGGGCCGCGCGCGCGGCCCGTGTTCGTTTCGCATCGCCGGTGCCGGCTTCGCACCGCTCGCGGGCAGCTTGCACCGGCTTCCCTATAGTGCGATGAGTCGGCAAAACCGCCGTTCCAACCAGGAGTCGCTCATGTCGGTGATGATTTCAAACGCCACCCAACCGCCGGGGCTCGACGCGCTTTCGTCGAGCGATCCGCTGGGTGGTGCGGATAGCGCCAGCAGTTCGCAGATGAACCAGATCATGCAGATGATCATGCAGATCATCCAGGAGATGGCCCAGATGGCCCAGCTGCTGAAGATGGCCGCGGATCAGGGCAATGGCTCCGGGCTTGGCAATGGTGGCGGTGGAGGCGGCGGAGGCGGCGGTTTCCCGATGGCGCAGAACCTGGCGGCGGCCCCGGCCGGTGGCGGAGGCGGCGGTGGTGGCGGCGGTATTCCGGCGGCCGCCGGCGCGGGTGCCGGCGCCGGCGCCGGTTCGCCGGTCGACGCCTCGTCGGGCACCACGGGCGCCGGCAGCGGCACGCCGATCACGAGCCTCGGCGGCGACAACGCGAACCAGATCGCCAGCGCGCTGAAGGACGCGGGCTACAACAACACCGCGATCGCCGGGATCCTCGGCAACCTGCAGCAGGAAAGCGGCCTGCAGCCCGACATCAACCAGGGCGGAGCGACCGGCGGCCCGTCGTCGAACAACGCCGACGACAACGCGCACGGCTACGGCCTCGCGCAGTGGGGCGGCTCGCGCAAGGAAGCGCTCGAGCAGTTCGCGCAGCAGCAGGGCAAGCCGGTCACCGATCTCGGCACCCAGGTGCAGTTCATGATCCAGGAAGCCAACAACATGCCGGGTCTGAAGGACGCGATGAACAGCGCCGGCTCCCCGCAGGCCGCCGCGGCGACCTGGTGCCGGCAGTTCGAAGGCGCGACCGATCCGGAAATGCAGAACCGCAACCAGTACGCGGCGCAGTTCGCGCAGCAGCTGGGCGCGTAGGTCGGACCGTAGGCGGCACGTCACCCGCCGCCGTAAACGAAAACATCCCGCCGGCGGCGGGATGCTTGCAGGCGGCGAGACGACGGGGCCGGCGGCCCCGCCCGTTGCGGACTCAACCGTCGCCGCGCGAGCCAGACAGCGTCGGCATGCGGATCTGGTGATCGGCCGCGGCGCCGTCGTCGTGAACGGCCTTCGCGATCATGGTGGCGCCGATGTGCCACGGGTTGGCATACGAGGCCCAGGGCTGCGCGAGCGAGGCCGTGAGGCTGTGGCGCGCATGCACCGTGGCCCCCGCGCCGGGCGCGACAACGTTTGCGCGATCGGCGGGCAAAGTCAGCCCCGTGCTGCGCGCTTGCGGTGCGCAGGTGGCGGGCGCTTCGGCGCGCACGCCCAGACTGTCGAGCTGCGTGTCGGCGAGCTCGTGCGGACCGGCTCCTGCGTCGATCGCCATGCCGTCGGTCTGTTCGATCCGGTAGCCGTGCGCATACATCGTGCGAAGCGCGACGCCGGACTCTCCCGTCAGTTCCAGCTTGCGGCGCAGCTTGTAGATATGCTGCTCCAGCCGCCGGCCGACGATATCCTCCGTGCTGCCCCAGATCGCGCCCGCCAGCTGGCGGCGCGTGACGTATTCACCGGCCCGCGAGAACAGCAGCCAGGCGATCGCGAACTCGCGCGTGGTCACGCGCACGGTGCGGCCCGCGATCTGCACGGTGCTGGCCTGCTGGTCGAGCGTATAGGCGCCGAGCGTGACGCGCTGCTCGTCGCGCGGGGCGGGTTCGGCCTCCACGCGGCGCATGGCGCGGAACGCGCGGGCCGCCAGCTCGTTGCGGTCGAACGGGGCGAGCACCACGTCGTCGGCGCCCGCGTCGAAGGCGCGCTCCAGGCTGTCGCGATCGGTAAACGTACCGACCACCAGCAGCGGCGCCCGTCGGCCGCCGTAGAACGCGCGGCGCGCGAATACGGTGCGCGTGCCGTCGATGCCGGTGGCGGCGTCGACCAGGATCACGCGGTAATCATCTCGGTAAAGGCCACGCGCCAATGCGACGTCATCCTCGAATTGAATGCATTCGACGGAAGCATCGAGAAAATGCTGGCGCAGTCGTTCAAACATGCTGACGTTGGGCGTTAATACGGCGAACTTCAACCTGAACCTCCTCTACTTGTCCCGACGTGAAATGAACCGGCAGGCTACTGGCACGGAGCGAAAGTACAGGCATCGAAAATCCAAGGGTGTAACTTATTGTTAACCGCCGGAAAGAAATTGCCATGATTCCGGTGCCATTGAGGCATGTTTTTCGAATCATGGAATGCAATGTTTAGTTTTTAACCTAAACAGAATGTTGCGATATGTATTTGTAAGCTTCGGGCGCGTTGCGGCAGACAAGTTTGTAAGGATTTCGTCAGATACCTGGAAACAGGTAAAAGTCGATGTCATCCAGGAACTTTTCAGTTTGTAATGTTTGCTGATATTTGGTGAGTAATGAAATGCCATTGAAGAAACGGCAATACCGATGGTCACTCACAGGCAGATGGAAATTTAAATCCGGGATTGCGCCGATTTAACCGGGAAAACAAAAAGACGTGTTATTGGGCGAGCGCGGCGCGGCGATATAACAGATAGGTCGCGAAGTACGGCACATACAGCGTGGCGCCTTCGAGGCGGCAGCGGTCGCTGGCCGGCAGGCCGCCGCGCGTGTTGATGCGCACCACCGTGCTGATGTTCGTCATGCGGCCACCGCTGCCGTCGCGCGCGTTGGTGCTGGCGTGGACCTGGTAGCGCACCCACGGCAGCGCGTTCGCGTCGACGATGGTGGCGGTCTCGGTGCCGGCGACGGCGAAGCTGCCGTCGTAGGAGAGGAAGTAGCGGCCCGGCACGATCGAGCCGACGTTGTGGCCGTGGGCATCCACCAGCGTGGCTTCGGGGCCGTAGGCGCGCCAGCGCAATGTCTGGCCGGCCGCTTCGCCCGGCGCGCCGGCGTCGAGCGCCGCCACGCGGCGGCAGCGGTAGACCTCGTCGCCGCCGGCGTTCAGCGTTTCCTGCCATTGCTCGGGCGTCGCGCCGCGCAGCGCGTCGGGCACGGCCGCGTCGGGCGGGCCGGGCGGCGGCGTGGCGCAGCCGGCCAGCGCGGCCAGCAGCGCGAGCGCGCCGGCGCCGAGCGCCGCGCGCGAACGCGGGCCACGGGGGGCTCCACCATGAAGCGCGGCATCGCGCGTCATCGGCGCGCCGCCGTCGGGCGTGCGCGCGCAAGGCGCTTTCCACCGGAAGGCAAGCCGGTCGGCGAACGAAAACACGTGCATGGCCGCGAGACGCAGAGTCGGTAAACCCACATCAGACCGTAACCGGATGGTGCCCGCGCGCAGCGATACGAAGCGCTGCGCGGCGAGGCGCAGCGACCCGGGGCGCCGCGCCGCCGATCGCGGCGCGTGGCTCGCATCCGCTTCGCATTTCCGGCAAGCGATTCGGATCGGCGAAGTTTCGAAATGCGGCGCTTGTCTAGTATTGGCAACGGCATTGCGCCTCCTATGACGGGCGGCGTATGGAGAGTCATTCGGGACGTCGTTTCTTGGAACACACCATAGGAGGCCATACATGAATTTTCCCAGCGGTCTTGGCATCAGCCAGCCGATCCAGCAAACGCTCGGCAGCCTGGGCGGGGTGTCGGGCATGGCATCGCAGATCGAGTCGTCGATGCAGCAGGTCCAGAGCCAGGTGGAGCAGGCGGTCAGCTCGCTGATGCAAGGGTACATGTCGCAGATCCAGAGCCTGATGCAGCAGCTGGAAAGCGCGTTCCCCAACACGGGCGAGCAGGCCGGCGGCGCCGGCGCGCCGACGGGCGGCGCGGGACTGCCGAACACGGCCGGCACCGGCGAGGGCGTGGCCGGCAACGGCGCGATCGGCGCGGGCGGGGTCGGCCAGATCGACACCTCGGGCATGACCACGCAATCGGCGGCGGGCGCGCTTTCGGCGTACATGCAGCAGAACGGCATCGACCCGATCACGCCGAACCAGCTCTATCAGCTGGCGGTCAACCCGCCGCCGGGTACGCCGCCGGACGTGTCGAAGGCCGCTGCCTTCATGTTGCAGAACCCCGACGTGTTCCAGGCGATCGAGACGCACGACGATCCGAGCACGGACGGCAAAGCCGGCATCGGCGACATGCAGTGGGCCGCGCAGGGCGGCCTCGACAGCATGCAGAGCGCGCAGTCCGCGCCGACCATGTCGGACGGCTCGCCGATGACGATGCAGTCGGCTGCCGGCGCGCTGTCGGCCTACTTCCAGCAACAGGGCACGCAGACCGTCGACCCGAACGCGATGTACCAGCTGGCGATGAACCCGCCGGCCGGCACGCCGCCGGATGTGCAGAACGCCGCCAAGGCGCTGCTCTCCAGCCCGGAAGCCTACAAGGCCATCGAGACCGCCGACGTGGCGGGCGCGGACGGCCTGTCCGCCGCCTCGAACTTCGGCAAGGCCGCGCAGGGCGAAGTGCAGATGCCGGCCTCGACGGCCACCGCGTCCGAGTCGCCGGTGCTCGAGGGCTTCCATCCGCAGATGCTGATGAACATGCAGGGCCTGGCCATGAACCCGTTCGGTTCGACGGGCGGCTTCGGCATGGGCGGCATGGGCGGCATGCAGATGCCGAAGGCGCAGGACGACGACGACAACGTCTGATGCCGGCGGCCCGCGGCTTCGGCGGCGGGCCGTGCGCATCGGCGTCACACGGGGCGGCAGGCGCCGCTCCGTGTTTCCATTTTCGAATTCTCATCTTCCGTTCCCATGACCTCGCTCTCAACGCTCTCGTTTTCTCCGACCGTCGCCGCTCCGTCGATGACGGGCGTGGCAGACCCGTCGAGCAGCCTGCAGGCCGGCATGCAGCAGCTCGAACAGATCGACTCGCAACTGCAGCAGATGGTGCGCGCGCTGGTGTCGTCCGCGCAGCAGCAGGACGCCGGCGGCGCGTCGGGCAGCAGCGACGCGGCGCCGTCGGGCGGCCTGCAGATGCCGCAAACCGATGCCGCCTCGCTGCCGCAGGACGGCACGCCGGGCGGCACCGACGCGACGGGCGCGGGGGCGGGAGCGGGTGCCGCGAGCGGCGCGGCGACCGATGACGGCAAGTACGCGGCGCTCGACAGCTACAGCCAGGCCAACGACCAGTCCGATCTCTCGAAGTGGGCCGATCTCGCGCCGCCCGACCAGGGTGCCTCGCTCGAGCGTCCGCTCGCGGCGATGCAGATCCTGAGCGGCAAGGCCGGCCCGGACGGCCAGCCGCCGACCGACGCGCAGAAGGCCGCGGCGATGCAGTTCGTGAACGACAACCCGTCGCTGAAGACGGCGCTGCAGAACACCGGCGCGCTGAAGTCCGACGGCACCGTCGACACGAAGAAGATGGACAAGTTCATGGGCCAGGTCAGCACCAACCTCGACCAGGCCGACTCCGACATCAAGGACTACATGAAGAAGCATCCCGACGCGGATGCCGATTCGGTGAACGTCGAGCGTTCGGCGGGCCTGCTCAAGGCCTACAACGCGATCGCCGGCGAGTCCGAGGGCCACAAGTCGCACGGCAAGAACGGCAACAACTACACCAACGGCGGCAAGAGCGGCGGCGGCCTGACCACCCAGAAACAGATCCAGGACCTGCAGAACGACGCGGGCTTCAGCTCGTCGCTGAAGGCGGCCGCGCAGGCGTTCGGCTCGGACGGCGGCTTCGACGACCTGGACCGCAGCGGCGACGACAAGGCCACCAACAAGCGCGACCAGATCTACTCGACCAACAACATCGACAACTTCCTGAAGAAGGACGCGCCGACCACCCAGGCCGGCTCGCAGCAGTTCCTGCAGGACGCGAGCCTGCAGAACATCACCGGCAACACCGACATCAGCCAGCTCAACGGCGACGTGATCCAGAACCCGCAGAACTACTCGCCGCAACAGAAGGCGGCGGTGATGGTGAAGCTGATGGAGACGCTGGTGGACGTGCAGGCCGGCGGCTCGGACAAGCTGCGCAACGTCGACAAGACGGTGGCCGCGCTCCAGCAGGACATCCAGAAGCTGGCGAGCGACCCGGACACGGCGGCCTACCTGCAGAAGACGGTGCCGCCCGAGATGCAGCAGATGTCGGGCCAGTTCCAGCAGGCGGGCGGCATCAGCACGGCCGGCAGCGGCGCCGACGACGGCACCGATGGCGCCACGGCCACGGGCGGCAACGGCCAGTCGGCCGGCCAGACCATCGACGACGTGCATCGCGGCCTGAGCGACGCGAAGACGGTCACCGACACGCTGAGCGATCTCGCCAAGGGTGACGGCTTCATGGGCCTGGGCGGCGACAGCGCGGCGGCCGAGGCGGCCGGCGCGGCGGCAACGGGCGGCGCGGAAGGCGCGGCCGAGGGCGCGGCGGCCGGTGCCGAGGCGGCCGAAGGCGCGGCGGCCGGTGTCGAAGGCGGCGCGGCGGCGGCCGAGGGCGTGGCCGGCGCGGTTGGCGGCGCGCTCGCGGCGGCGGCACCGGTGATGGCGGTGGGCGCGGCCGTGGTCGGCGTGGCCGGCATCATCTTCGCGATCGTCGAGGCCGTGAAGAAGCACAACGACCAGAAGAAGTTCGCGTCGAACGTGAATCCGACGCTGCAGCAGTTCGGTATTCCGCTGCCGTCCTGATCCCCGGAGGCGCCATGCGCAATCTGGTATTCGACCGCCACGACGAAGTCATGCACTTCGTCGCGGCGCGCACCGGCGAGGCGCGCTACGACGACGCCAAGGCGATCGGGCTCGCGAAGGACGGCGAGCTGGTGGCCGGCGTGGTGTTCCAGGGGCACAACGGGCCGAACCTGCTGATGCATTTCGCGCTCGACGGCTCGCGCCACCTGATCACGGCGGCGTTCGTGGCCGCCGCGTTCCTCTATCCGTTCGCGATGCTCGGCTGCCGCCGCGTGACGGGGCTGGTGCGCGTGGACAACCCCGACGCGCAGCGCCTCGACGAGCATCTCGGCTTCGTGCGCGAGGGCGTGATGCGCGGCGCGGCCAGCGACGGCACCGACTTCATCCTGTACGGGATGCTGCGCGACGAGTGCCGCTATATTCGCGGGCGCTACCTGAAGGCGTTTCTGAAGGAAACCGAAGCGATTCCGGATGCGGAGAGGGTGGTGCAGCCGCAGCGCGAGGCTGCGTAGTTTCACGGTCGCCGGGCCTGGCGTGCGGCAGCCCGCCGTGATTGATCCGGTTTCCTGATTGGTTCACGGTCAATGGGCCGTGAACCACGTAGATCACCACGCGACGGCGGTCCGAGCCGCCGCCGCGAAACCCGGTCCATGCCGCCACCTGGCGGCCGTCGGTCTTTGCCCCGCCGCCCGACGCGTTCCCCCGAATTCCGCTACAGTCACCGCGCCCCGGCGCCCGCGCGGCGCCATGGGCACCAATGGCGAACCCTTTGAAAGACGAATGCAAGGAGATGGCGATGCGGATTCTGGTGGTGGGCGCGGGCGCGACGGGCGGCTATTTCGGCGGACGGCTGGCGGCGGCCGGACGTGACGTGACGTTTCTCGTGCGCGAGGGCCGCGCCCGCGCGCTGGCGCGCGACGGCCTCGTGATCCGCAGCCCGCACGCCGGGGACCTGACGCTCGCCGGCGTGAACACGGTGCAGGCCGGCGACGCCGCGCGCGCCGGCGCGTTCGACCTGGTGTTCCTGAGCTGCAAGGCCTACGGCCTCGACGACGCGATCGACTCGTTCGCGCCGTTCGTCGGCCCCGACACGCTGATCCTGCCGGTGCTCAACGGCATGCGCCACCTCGACGTGCTGCAGGCCCGCTTCGGCCGCGAGCGTGTGCTGGGCGGCCTCTGCATGATCGCCTCGACGCTCGACGCCGGGCAGCGCATCGTCCACCTGAACGACTCGCAGGCGGTGGGCTTCGGCGATCTCGCCGGCGGCATGCCGGCGCGCGTGCGGGCGATCACCGAGACGTTCTCGGGCGCGGGCTTCGACGTGCTGCCGAGCGACGACATCGTCGCCCGCATGTGGGACAAGTGGACCTTCCTCGCCACGCTCGCGGCGGCCACCACGCTGATGCGCGCCTCGATCGGCGACATCCTCGCGGCGCCGGACGGCCGGCAGCTGCTCGAGGCGCTCTATGCCGAAACCGGCGCGATCGCCGCGCATCACGGCTACCCGCCGCCCGCCGCCACCCACGAGCGGTCGCGGCGGATCCTGTTCACGCCGTCGGCGATGACGGCCTCGATGCTGCGCGACGTAGAGAACCGCTCGCGCGTGGAGGCCGACCACGTGATCGGCGACCTGCTCGCGCGCGCGCCCTCCGAGCCGGGCACGGGCGGCCTGTCGCTACTGCGCGTCGCCTACAACCACCTGAAGGCCTACGAGGCGCGTATCGCGCGCGAAGCCGCGAACGCCTGACGCCGGGCTCCGGGCTCCGGGCGGCCGACATCGCCCGCGCCCGGCCGGCCCGAGGGGGCCCGGCACGCAACCGCGGCGCCCGCCGCCCTGCGGCGGTTCGTTTTCCCGCAAACCGGTTCGCCGTTGTCGGCTCGTCGTCGGCCAGCGATGGTCCCATCGAGGTTTTGCCAGGAAAGCGCATGGCTCCGATCCGTTCCCCCTCCCCGTCGACGCCGTCGATCACCACACCGTCCACGCCCGCCTCGCCGGGGACGACGGACGGCGCCGACGCGCGCACCGGCCGCGGCCTGCCCGCCGCGCAGCAGAGCGGTCCGGCCCAGCTGGCCGGGCTGCGTTCCCGGCCGCCGTCGCCGGTTCGCGGCGAGGGCGGTGCCGAAGCGGCCCGCACCGGCCGCGGCCGCGCCGCGTCCCAAGACGTCGCAACGCCCGCGCCGGCCCGCTCGACCGATCCCGCCGAGTCGGCGCGCATCGTCGCCGCCGCCGAGACGATCACGACGCTGCCGGCCCTGCAGGCGGCGCTCGGCGAACTGGGCGGCCTCGACCCAAGCCTGCACGCGAAGCCGCTCGGAGCGCTGGCCAACCGCATCGAGACGCTGCCGCCGGAGGATCGCGCGGCGGCGTTCCAGGCCGTGTCGAAGGCGGTCGGCGAGCTGCCGCCAGCGGCCCAAGCGCACCCGCTCGCCCGCCTCGGCTTCCAGGCCTGCGAGCTGCCCGAGGGCGATCGCGCGCGCGCGTTCCAGAACACGTTCGCGTCGATGGAACACGTGGTGAGCAGCGGTCAGGCCACGCCGGGCGAGCACGCGCAGATGCTGGCCGGTCTCGCCTATTCGGTGCCGGGCCTGACGCCCGGGCAGCAGCAGGCCGAAGTCGGGCGGCTGATGACGCAGATCGGCAAGCTGCCGCAAGGCTCGCGCGGCGCGCCGATCAGCAGCCTCGCGTACCGGCTCGACGTGGCCGATCCCGGCGTGCGGCAGGCCGCGTTCGACGGCGCGATCGCGCATCTGGAACCGGGCGGCGGGGGCAAGGCCGAGCTGACCGCGCTGGCCGCGGCCGTGCATCAGCTGCCGGACCCGGGCGAGCGGCAGAAGGCGTTCGACGAACTGCTGCCGCGCATCGACAAGCTCGCCGGGCCCGATCGCGGGGAGGCCGTCCAGAACCTGACGATGCAGATCGTCCACCTGCCGCCGCAGAACATGCTGCCGGCCGTGAACACGATGCTCGGCGTGGTGGGCGAGCCCGGTGAAGATCCCCATCTGCAGATGGCGCAGCAGCTGTTGAATCACTTCAAGAACCTGCTGTCCCAGGCGGTGGACGCCTAGCGCCGGCCGGCTCGTCGGGCGCCGTGCCCGACGAGCCGGGGACCGGTCCCATCACCGGGACCGGTCCCGCGCGCCGTCCTTCGTCAGCTTTCCACCCGTCCCTCCCGCTCCGCCCCCGATTTCCCCCGCCCTGCGCCGCCCCCGCGCGCAATCTTTCACGCCGGCGCGCCGGCGGTTTCCCGGCAGCGCCCCGCACAAGCCGCGAACTGCGCGCAATATCACCATGGAATTCAAAAACCATGCGAGTCCCGCGCGTAATGAATAAATCCAGACGATTACGGGAGAAATAAAAACGGCACGCCGCTCACGCCGGCCGAAAAATCCGGCCAATTTGCGCTCCGGCCCCGCCGGGCCTTGCTTTTCCGCGCGCCGGCGGTGATCGGAAATACCACTTTTTTCGTTCTATTTCGGTTTTCAATAACATCGAAAAAACATTTTGAAAATCGGTACGACTCCGGGACGAAAGGCTCTATCACTCCGGACGGCGAATTGTTACGATCACCGCCGAAGCGGGCGACAAAATCAAACGTGGAGATGATTAAATGAGCCAATACGGGCCATTGAAATTGCATGTACCGGAGCCGACCGGGCGACCGGGCTGCAAAACCGATTTTTCCTATCTGCAACTTTCCCCGGCCGGCAAGGTGCGCAGGCCGCCGATCGACGTCACGCCGGTCGATACCAGCGATCTGGCCCATGGCCTGGTGCGGGTGCTCGACGACGACGGACGCGCGGTCGGTCCCTGGGCACCCGAACTCGATCGCGAGCGGCTGCGCGCCGGCATGCATGCCATGCTCAAGACGCGCGTGTTCGATTCGCGGATGCTGATCGCGCAGCGCCAGCGCAAGATCTCGTTCTACATGCAGAGCCTGGGCGAGGAGGCGATCGGCACCGCGCACACCTTCGCGCTCGACAACGGCGACATGTGCTTTCCGAGCTACCGCCAGCAAAGCATCCTGATCACGCGCGAGGTGCCGCTCGTCGAGCTGATGTGCCAGCTGATGTCGAACGAGCGCGATCCGCTGAAGGGCCGCCAGCTGCCGGTGATGTACTCGAACCGCGCGGCCGGCTTCTTCACGATCTCGGGCAACCTCGCCACCCAGTTCATCCAGGCGGTGGGCTGGGCGATGGCCTCGGCGATCAAGGGCGACACGCGCATCGCGTCGGCCTGGATCGGCGACGGCGCCACCGCCGAGGCGGACTTCCACACCGCGCTGACCTTCGCGCACGTCTACCGCGCGCCGGTGATCCTCAACGTGGTCAACAACCAGTGGGCGATCTCGACGTTCCAGGCGATCGCGGGCGGCGAGGGCGCGACCTTCGCCGGGCGCGGCGTGGGCTGCGGGATCGCCTCGCTGCGCGTGGACGGCAACGACTTCCTGGCGGTTTACGCGGCCTCGCGCTGGGCCGCCGAGCGCGCGCGGCGCAACCTCGGCCCGACGCTGATCGAATGGGTCACCTACCGCGCCGGCCCGCATTCGACCTCGGACGATCCGTCGAAGTACCGCCCCGGCGACGACTGGACCCATTTCCCGCTCGGTGATCCGATCGAGCGCTTCAAGCGCCACCTGATCCGCGAGGGCATCTGGTCCGAGCAGGAGCATGCCGACCTGAAGGGCGTGCTCGAGGCCGAGGTGATCGCCGCGCAGAAGGAGGCGGAGCGCTTCGGCACGCTCGGCGACGACCGCGTCGCCGACGTGGCGAGCTTCTTCGAGGATGTCTACAAGGACATGCCGGAACACCTGCGGCGCCAGCGCCAGCAACTCGGAGTCTGACCGATGACCACAGCACAACCGAAGGGTCAGTCGGCCACGACCATGACCATGATCCAGGCATTGCGCTCCGCGATGGACGTGATGCTCGAACGCAGCGGCGACGTGGTGGTGTTCGGCCAGGACGTCGGCTATTTCGGCGGCGTGTTCCGCTGCACCGAGGGCCTGCAGGCGAAGTTCGGCAGCTCGCGCGTGTTCGACGCGCCGATCTCCGAGGGCGGCATCGTCGGCGTGGCGGTGGGGATGGGCGCCTACGGGCTGCGGCCCGTCTGCGAGATCCAGTTCGCCGACTATTTCTATCCGGCCTCCGACCAGATCGTCTCCGAGGCAGCGCGCCTGCGCTACCGCTCGGCGGCCGAATTCACCGCGCCGCTCACCATCCGCATGCCGTGCGGCGGCGGCATCTACGGCGGCCAGACGCACAGCCAGAGCCCCGAGGCGATGTTCACGCAGGTCTGCGGGCTGCGCACGGTGATGCCGTCGAACCCGTATGACGCGAAGGGCCTGCTGATCGCCGCGATCGAGAACGACGATCCGGTGATCTTCCTCGAGCCGAAGCGCCTCTACAACGGCCCGTTCGACGGCCACCACGAGCGTCCCGTCACGCCGTGGAACCAGCATCCGGCGAGCCTCGTGCCCGAGGGCTACTACACCGTGCCGCTCGAAACGGCCGCGGTGGTGCGGCCCGGCCACGCGATGACGGTGCTGACCTACGGCACCACCGTCCACGTCTCGCTCGCGGCCGCGCAGGAAACCGGCATCGACGCCGAGGTGATCGACCTGCGCAGCCTGTGGCCGCTCGATCTCGACGCGATCGTCGCGTCGGTGCGCAAGACCGGGCGCTGCGTGGTGGTGCATGAGGCCACCCGCACCTGCGGGTTCGGCGCCGAGCTGATCGCGCTCGTCCAGGAGCACTGCTTCCACTGGCTCGAAGCGCCGGTGGAGCGCGTCACCGGGTGGGACACGCCTTATCCGCATGCGCAGGAATGGGCGTATTTTCCGGGGCCGAGCCGCGTGGGCGAGGCGATGCGACGCGTGATGGAGGGCTGAGATGGGTATCCATGTGATCAAGATGCCGGACATCGGCGAAGGCATCGCGGAAGTCGAACTGGGGCTGTGGCACGTGAAGGTGGGCGACCTCGTGAAGGAGGATCAGGCGCTGGCCGACGTGATGACGGACAAGGCGTCGGTGGAGATTCCGTCGCCGGTGGCCGGGGTGGTCGCGGCGCTCGGCGGCAATGCCGGCGACATGATGGCGGTGGGCGCGGAGCTGATCCGCATCGAGGTGGACGGCAGCGGCAACCATCGCGGCGAGGCGGCGGTGGCCGCGAACGAGGCGCAGCCGGCCGCGCCGGCGCGCGAAGCGGCGCCCGAGCCGAAGCATGAACCCGCTCGTGAACCCGTGCAGGAAGCCACGCGCGAGTCGGTCCGCCCGGCGGCCCGCGAACCGGCGCAGGCCGCGCTCGCGCCGGTGGCCGGGCACGGCGAACGCGAGGCCGCGCTGCCCGTCGCGCGCGAGCCCGGCGAGCGGCCGCTCGCCTCGCCGGCGGTGCGCAAGCGCGCCTGGGATCTCGGCATCGAGCTGCGTTTCGTGCGCGGCACGGGCGAGGCGGCGCGCATCCTGCACGAGGATCTCGACGCCTATCTGCAGGGCCGCGGCGGCATGTCGGGCGGCGGCGCGCCCGCCGCGCGCGGCGGCTATGCCGAGCGCCGCGACGAGGAGGCGGTGCAGGTGATCGGGCTGCGCCGCCGGATCGCCGAGAAGATGCAGGAATCGAAGCGGCGCATCCCGCACTTCAGCTACGTCGAGGAGATCGACGTGACCGAGCTCGACACGCTGCGCGCCGAGCTGAACCGCCGCCACGGCGAGACGCGCGGCAAGCTGACGATGCTGCCGTTCATCGCGCGCGCGATGGTGATCGCGCTGGCCGATTTCCCGCAGATCAACGCGCGCTACGACGACGAGGCCGGCGTGGTCACGCGCCACGGCGCCGTGCATCTGGGCGTGGCCACGCAGAGCAAGGCCGGGCTGATGGTGCCGGTGGTGCGCCATGCCGAGACGCGCAACGTCTGGGCGCTGGCGGCCGAGGTGGCGCGGCTGGCCGAGGCGGTGCGCAGCGGCCGCGCGGCGCGCGACGAGCTGAGCGGCTCGACCATCACGCTGTCGAGCCTCGGCGCGCTGGGCGGCGTGGTCTCGACGCCGGTGATCAACCATCCCGAGGTCGGCATCGTCGGCGTGAACCGCATCGTCGAGCGGCCGATGATCCGCCATGGCCTGGTGGTCGCGCGCAAGCTGATGAACCTGTCCTCGTCGTTCGATCACCGCGTGGTGGACGGCATGGACGCCGCCGAATTCATTCAGGCCGTGCGCGCGCTGCTGGAGCAGCCGGCCCTGCTTTTCGTGGATTGAGCCGATGAACGAACCGATTACAACCACGCTGCTCATCGTCGGCGCCGGCCCGGGCGGCTACGTCGCCGCGATCCGCGCCGCGCAGCTGGGCGTGCCCACCGTGGTGGTGGAGCGCGCGCAGCCGGGCGGCACCTGCCTGAACATCGGCTGCATCCCGTCCAAGGCGCTGATCCACGCGGCCGACGAGTTCGACAAGGCCCGCCACTACAACGGCGACTCGCCGCTCGGCATCCGCGTGGCCTCGCCCGAGATCGACATCGCGCGCACCGTCGCCTGGAAGGACGGCATCGTCGGGAAACTGACCGGCAGCGTGGCCACGCTGCTCAAGCGCCACGGCGTCGAGCTGGTGCGCGGCGACGCGCGCGTGATCGACGGCAAGACCGTGGAAGTCGCGCGCGAAGCCGCCGGCCCGGTGCGGATCCGCTGCGAGCACCTGCTGCTCGCGGCCGGCTCCGAGCCGGTCGCGCTGCCGTCGATGCCGTTCGGCGGCATCGTGCAGTCGTCCACCGAGGCGCTCTCGCCCGCCACGCTGCCGCGCCGGCTGGTGGTGGTGGGCGCCGGCTACATCGGGCTCGAGCTGGCGATCGCCTACCGCAAGCTCGGCGCCGAAGTGAGCGTGGTCGAGGCGCAGGAGCGCATCCTGCCGATCTACGACGCGGCGCTGACCAAGCCGGTGGCCGCCGCGCTCGCGCGGCTCGGCATCACGCTGCAGCTGGGCCGCAAGGTGCTGGGCCTGAGCCCGGCCGGCGACGCGGTGCGCGTGCAGGATGCCGCCGGCGCCGAGACGGCGCTGCCGGCCGACCGCGTGCTGGTGGCGGTGGGGCGCCGGCCGCGCACCCAGGGCTGGGGGCTCGAGGCGCTGCAGCTCGATCGCGCCGGCCACGCGCTGAAGGTCGACGACCAGTGCCGGACCTCGATGCGCAACGTCTGGGCGATCGGCGACCTGGCGGGCGAGCCGATGCTCGCGCATCGCGCGATGGCGCAGGGCGAGATGGTGGCCGAGATCGTCTCGGGCAAGCGGCGGCGCTTCATGCCGGCCGCGATCCCGGCGATCTGCTTCACCGATCCCGAGGTGGTGTCGGTGGGGCTCGCGCCGCACGACGCCGCCGCGCCCGACGACGCGCTGGCGGCCAGCTTCCCGCTGGTAGCCAACGGCCGCGCGATGACGATCGAAGGCACCGACGGCTTCGTGCGCGTGGTGGCACGGCGTGACGATCACCGGATCCTCGGCTGGCAGGCGGTCGGCCGCGGCGTGTCCGAACTCGCGGCGGCGTTTTCGCAGTCGCTCGAGATGGGCGCGCGGCTCGAGGACGTGGGCGGCACCATCCACGCGCATCCGACGCTCGGCGAGGCGGTGCAGGAAGCGGCGCTGCGCGCGCTCGGTCACGCGCTGCATGTCTGACCGGTGGTGACGGGATGGCGCGCGCCAGGACGCGCGCCATCCCGCGCGGCAAACGATGAACAACACAAGGCCGGGACGCGCGACGGACCCGGCCATCAGGCATTCGACGACGAGAGAGTGCGAAGTCTGAGTTTCAGCTACAAGGAATGGCGGGGCGGAAGGGCGCACGGCGCGGGCAAGCGCGGGTGCGGCCTCTACCGCACCCGCCGTCATCGTCCCCGCAATCCGGCCCGAGTCCAGCAGAGGCTTCGGGCCGCACGAGCGAACCGGCACCGTCCGCCGCGGCCAGGCCTGCCGTAGCGGGGTCGCGTGCCGTGCGCGACGCTGCGCCGCCGCGCTGCGTTCGCGACCCCGGTGCGGGGCCTCCCGGCTCCGCGCACATCGGGCGGCCGCGCCGCGTCCATCGACGCGTCGCGGCCGCGTCGTCACGTGCCGCCGCCCTTGCCGGCCGCGCACGTTCGTCTGTCTGTCACTTCGGCTTCCACCGCCCGGCCGTGCCGGCTGCTGCGCGCCCGCTTCGGCGGCGTGCCGTGCCCGGCCGTGTTGGCTCCGGGCCGGGTCCGTTTCTCGTCGCTCGAGATCACCGGCGCGCGGCGGCGCATCCGCCGCGCGCTCGATCCCACCGATGGCCGTCGGTGCGCGTGGCGCGGAGCGAGGCATGCCAATCCAGTCGATCGTCCCAGTCGTTCATTGCGTTCACGTCCCGTGCGCAATCCGTTCCTGTCGCCGTGCCGGTTCGATTGGCGAGCGCGGCGGCCGGACGGACCGCCATCGCCTCCACTCATTCGACACGTGGTCCGGCGCACATGGCTCGACACTCCGTTCCCCCTTCCCGTCCTACCCCCGAATTCGGTTACGACGACCTCCTGCAGGTCCGCCACGGCGTGACCGGCGGCAAGCAGATCTCGCTCGTGGCGCGCGGCAGCCCCCGGCACGGCTTCGTGCTGGAGCGGCACCGGCGCGCGCCCGGCGAGCCCCACTCGATCCAGCGCATCGACGCGCGCGATCGCGCGGCGCTGGCCGAATTCGTCGCGCAGGATCCCTACGCGGCGCAGCTCGGCGACGAATACCGCGCGGTGCTCGATGCACTGGCGGCGGCCGCCGACGGGCCGGCCGAGGCGGCTGGCCCGGCCGGTGGTCAAGGTTCGCCAGGCGCGCCCGGTGCCTCCGGTGCTTCCGCCCCGGCCGCGCCGCGCGCGCCGGAGCGGCTGCCCGCCTACGCGTCCGAATGCGAGAGCGACGCCGAGCTGATCACGCTGATGCGGCGCATCACGGGCGCCTGCGGCGCCGTGCAGTGCTTCTTCCACTGGTTCGTCTACGACGAGCGCAGCGGCGAGGTCGCCGCGCATCACCTGCTGATCGGCGGCGATCCGGCCTGGGCGCAGCAGTACGTGGATCGCCACTGGTACCTGAACGATCCCGCCGTCGCGCACGCGCACGACGACACGCGGCCGCTGCGCGGCTCGTCGCTGGTGATGCCGTCCGGCCACTGGCTGAACCGCCACGGCCCGCTGCACGGCATGCGCAGCCACCAGTTCCACCCGGCGCACCGGCGCGACGTGGCGACCATCGGCGTGCTGCACGTCAGCACGGCGGCCGAGCCGCCCGGCGGCGAGGAAGTGCTGTGGGCGCACCGCCGCCCGCTGCGCGGCCTCGCCAACGAGCTGCTCGAATGGCAGGTGCTGCGGCGCCGCCGCGAGCTGGCCGCCACGCTTTCGCTGGAGGCGCGCGAGCTGCAGGCGCTGCGGCTGGTGGCGCGCGGCGGCAGCGCGCGCCACGTCGCCGCGGAACTCGGCATCGCCGAACGCGCGGCCTACCAGCTGTTCACCGCGATCAACCGCAAGCTCGACAGCGAACACATCAAGGTCAGCGCCAACAAGGCACGCCAGCTCGGGCTGCTCGGCGACGGTTATATCCAGGAATGATGAAAACTTCCATGCATATGCAGGAAACGATCTAAGTCATTCCCCGCCGCTATCCCGTTAATGTGCATCTCAGGAATCGAGCAGAAGAAACACGAATGAGAGAGAGGGACGCAGCCCGCGGGCGCGCCGCATCCAATGCGGCGCGCACCCACGGCCGTCCGACCAAACCGAGGGGCCGAACCCGGCCGGAAGCATCGCGCATGCCTGCCTGCATGCACCACGCGATGCGTTCGAGGGATCGGTGCGCCATGTCGCCCGCCTTGCAGAAGGTGCCCATAGAGACACATCGCAGGAGGGTCATCGAGATGTCCGGACACATCGTTCAAGCCATCCAGACGCACGCGCAGGCCACGCCGTATCGCGCGGCGCTGTCCGATTCACGCGGCGATTTCAGCTACGCCGACCTCGACATCTTCAGCACGCGTTTCGCGCTGCGCCTGCAGTCGTATGGCTGCGCGCCGGGCGACCGGGTGGTGATGGTGGCGAGCCGCTGCGCGCTGATGGTCGCGACCATGGTCGGCACCTTCAAGGCGGGCTGCATCCACGTGCCGCTCGACCCGAAGATGCCGGTCGAGCGGCTGCGCTACATCCTCACCGACATCGCGCCGGCGCTGGTGATCGCCGACGACGAGATCGCCGAGCTGGTGGCCGGGGCGCTGCCCGAAGCGGCGCCGGTGCTGCGCGTGAGCGACGTCGAGCGGCTCCACGACGATGACGATTCGGCGCTGCGCGACGCCTGCGTGCGCGCGCTGCCGCTGCCCGATCTCGACCCCTCGGCCACCGCCTACTGCATCTACACCTCGGGCTCGACCGGCCGCCCCAAGGGCGTGCTGATCGCGCATCGCGGCATCGCCGACTTCTTCGACGGCACGCGCCGCGTCTACGAGGTGACGGCGCAGTCGCGCTGCGCGAGCTTCTCGCCGCTGCATTTCGACGTGTTCCTGATGGACATGCTGTTCCCGCTCTCGCAGGGCGCGCACCTGTACGTCCACGACGACGTGGTGGTGCCCGACATCATGCTCGACGCGCTCTGCGCCCACGACGTCACGCACTTTTCCGCGTGGGGGATGATGCTGGGCCTGCTCGCGCAGGCCGAGCACTTCGCCACGGCGCCGCTGCCGCATCTGAAGCAGATCCTGACCGGCACCGACGTGCCCGACATCAAGACGGTCCAGCGCTGGATGCGCAAGACCCCCGGCGTGCAGGTGATCAACGCCTACGGGCCGACCGAGGCGACCTGCGCGTCCACCGCCCACGTGATCCGCGAGATCGAGCCGGAGCGCCGCACGCTCTATCCGATCGGCGTGCCGCTCGAGCACGTGAAGGTGCTGCTGGTGGGCGACGACGGCCGCGCGATCGACACGCCCGACACGCCCGGCGAGCTGATGGTGGGCGGCACCCAGGTGATGCAGGGCTACTGGCACCTGCCCGAGGAGACCGCCGCGCGGCTCACCCACGTGGGCGGCGTGCCGTTCTATCGCACCGGCGACCTGTGCCGCTGGCTCGACGACGGCAGCCTGTTCTACATGGGCCGCCGCGACAACGAGGTCAAGCTCGGCGGCTACCGGATCCATCTGAACGAGGTGAGGCGCGTGATCGACAGCGTGCCGCACGTCCACGGCTCGGAGATCGTCGTGCTCGACACGCGCTTCGGCGAGAAGGTGCTCGCGGCCGGCGTGCTGTTCGAACAGGCGCAGGCGGTGGATACCGGGTCGCAGCTCGCCGCGATCCGGCAGCGCCTCGCGGGCGAGCTGCCCGCCTACATGGTGCCGCGCTATCTGACGGTGTTGGACGAGTTTCCGGTGTTGTCGTCGGGAAAGACGGATCGCAAGGCGCTTCTGTCGATTTTGCAGCAACGCATCAATACAAGCCACCAGGAGGAAGTCAATTCATGAAAACCGAAGCCATCTTGATTCAGGTTCTGGAAGACGTGATCGGCGTGAAGAACGTGACGCCCGAGACGCGTTTTCCGGATATCGGCGGCAACTCGCTGAATCTCGTCGAAGTATTGAAGCAGATGAAGGCGAAGGTGGGCATCACGCCGCCGCCGCGTCAGTTCTTCGACCGCACGCGTTCGAGCGTCGCCGAGCTGGCGGCGGCCACCGACGCGCTGCGCGAGGCGAGTCGCAACACGGCCGACGCGGCGAGCTGACCGGCGGCGGGCGAGAGCCCGCTGCCCGGTCGATCCCGAGGTTCGTCCGCCCCCGGCGCCGCGCGAGCGGTGGAACCCCGCAGTACCCGTCGTTACCCCGCGCATGGTCTTCCATGCAAATTTAGGAGAACTGAGATGCAGAAGCGTTTTCACCTGTCCGAGGACGAGAAGAAGTTCTTTTACGAGAACGGCTATGCCGGTCCGTTCACGCTGTACGAGCCGGAAGAGATGACGCGCGTCTGGGAGGAGGTCCGCATGGATCTGCTCGATGCCACCAACGCGCCGTTCCCGAACAGCAAGCTCAACTACGACCGCCATCTCGACCTGACGAACCTGAGCCGGATGAGCAGCCATCCGGCGATCGTCGACCGGATCTCGAGCATCCTCGGGCCGGACGTGCTGAGCTGGCGCACCGAGTGGTTCCCGAAGTACCCGGGCGACGAAGGCACCGACTGGCACCAGGCGGAGAGCTTCGTCGAGTTCGAGGGCACCGAGAAGCTCGAACCGACCGCGGCCGAGGAGGGCCGCCCGTGGGAGCTGACGGCCTGGGTCGCGATGAGCGAGGCCACCAAGGCCAACGGCTGCCTGAAGCTGATGCCCGGCAGCCACCGCACCTGGTACTTCGACGAGAAGCGCAACATCCCGTTCGAGCCGGAGAACTTCAACCAGCGCGTGCTCGACGACGGCCAGAAGTCCGGCTTCTACGGCTACGACTACGAGAAGCTCAAGCTCGATCCGAAGTGGAAGCCCGACGAGGACCGCGCCGTTCACATGGAAGTGAAGCCCGGCCAGTTCTTCATCTTCACGTCGCGCTGCATGCACGGCTCCAACCCGAACTCGACCAAGGATTCGGTGCGCTTCGGCTGGGCCACGCGCTACGTGCCGACGCACGTGAAGGTGTACGCGGGCCAGGAATCGTTCCATCACTTCGGCGAAGTGCTGCCGCTCGACCGCTACTCGACGGTGCTGGTGGCCGGTGAGGATCGCTACGGTCACAACCGCGTCTCGCAACCGCTGGCCGCCAAGGCCACGGCGACGGCCTGAGCGATGACCGGCGCCGATCTGGAGACGCGCGAGTCCGACTGGCTCCGGTTCGGCGCCGGCGGTCCGAGGTCCGACGCGCGCGTGCGGCTCGTCTGCTTCCACTACGCGGGCACCGGCGCATCGATGTTCGCGCCGTGGGCCGCGGAGCTGCCCGGCGAGGTCGAGCTGATCGCCGTGCAGCTGCCGGGCCGCGAGAACCGGCTCGACGAACCGCTGCTGCACGCCATGGACGAGATCGGGGCGCCGGTCGCCGAGGCGCTCGCGCCCTGGCTCGACCGGCCCTACGTGATGTTCGGGCACAGCGCCGGGGCGCGGATCGCGTTCGACGTGGCGCGGCGGCTGCGCCGCGCCGGGTTCGCGCTGCCGCGCGTGCTGATCGTCTCGGCGCAGTACGCGCCCGACGTCGAGCCCGCAGTGATCCGCTACACGCTCGACGACGCGCAGTTCGTGGAAGTGCTGCGCGCCTGCAAGGGCACGCCCGAAACGATCCTCGACGATCCGGTGCTGCTCGACCTGCTGCTGCCGAGAATCCGCGCCGACGGCCAGGTGTTCGAGACCTATCGCTACGAGTCCGAGCCGCCGCTCGACTGCCCGATCGTGGTGTTCCAGGGCACCGCCGACGCGATGGTCGACGACGCGGGGGCCGCGGGCTGGGCGCGCCACACGCGCGGCGGGTTCCGGCTGCGCAACTTCGAGGGCGGTCACTTCTTCATCCACGAGAAGCAGGCCGACGTGCTCGACGAGATCAACCGGGAGCTGGCCGTGCTGCTCGGCGAGCCGGATTCCACCCTGACTGGATGACAAGACAATGGCCCAATGGAATACGGATGAGGAACTGTTCGCGCTGATGCGCGAGGAGCTGGCGACGTGCCCCGTCAGCGACGTGCTCGAACAGCTCGGTTTCGCCACGCCGATGCTGCCGCCCGCGATCCGGCCGCTGCGCGCCGAGATGGTGATGATCGGCCGCGCGATGCCGGTGCAGGACGATCCGCCGGTGCCCCACGGCGGCCTCAAGCGCTACGACGCGAAGCCGTTCGGCTTGCTGTTCGAATCGATCGAGGCGCTGCGCCCGGGCGAGGTGTACATCGCCAGCGGCGGCCCGGTGGGCGCCGCGCGCATCGGCGACCTGCTGGCCTCGCGCGTGAAGAAGATCGGCGCGGCCGGCGTGGTGCTCAACGCCCACGTGCGCGACGCCAACGCGATCGGCGAACTCGGGCTGCCGGTGTTCGCGCACGGCACCCATGCCTACGGGCTGCAGGGGCGCCACAACGTGGTGGATTTCCGCTGCTCGATCCGCATCGGCGAGGTGCGGGTGCGGCCCGGCGACCTCGTGTTCGGCGACAACGACGGCGTGTGCGTGATCCCGCGCGAGGTGGAGCACGAGGTGATCACGCGCGCGATCGCCAAGAACCGGCTCGAGCGCAAGGTGCGCGATGCCGTGGCGGCGGGGCGCAGCGTGGTGGATGCCTTCAACGAATACAGCGTGATGTGAGGAGACGAGCGGCGATGAACGCGAAATACATCTGGAAGAACGGCGAGCTGCTGCCGTGGGAGCGGGCGCAGGTCCACGTGATGAGCCACGCGCTGCACTACGGCACGAGCGTGTTCGAGGGCATCCGCGCCTACGAGATCGGCGACAAGGCGGCGATCCTCTGCGGTCGCGAACACTACGAGCGGCTGCTGTTCAGCTGCAAGGTGGCGCGCATTCCGTCGCCGCTCACGGTCGGGCAGTGGATGGAGGTGAGCGCCGAGACGCTGCGCGCGAACGGCCATCGCGCGGCCTATATCCGGCCGCTCGTCTATCGCGGCGCGGGCGATTCGCTCGGCCTCGACGCGCGCTCGCATCCGGCCGAGGCGCTGCTGGCCACCACCAGGTGGGGCGCCTATCTGGGCGAGGCCGCGCTGACGGGCGGGGTGGACGTGCAGGTCAGCAGCTGGCGGCGCCATGGCCCCGGCGCGGCCAGCACCATGGCCAAGATCGGCGGCCAGTACATCAACGGCCAGGCGATCGCGATGGAGGCGCGCGAGAACGGCCTGAGCGAGGGCATCGCGCTCGACGGGCACGGCTTCATCAGCGAGGGCAGCGGCGAGAACGTGTTTCTCGTGCATCGCAACGAGATCTTCACGCCGTCGGTGGGCAGCAGCATCCTGAGCGGCATCACGCGGCAGTGCGTGATGCGCATCGCGCGCGACCTCGGCTATACCGTCACCGAGACCAGCCTGCCGCGCGAGATGCTGTACCTGGCCGACGAGATCTTCTTCACCGGCACGGCCGTGGAGATCTGCCCGGTGCGCTCGATCGACCGCATGCCGGTGGGCAACGGCGCGCGCGGGCCGGTCACCAAGGCGATCCAGGACCGCTACTTCGGCATCGTGCGCGGCACCCACGCCGACAAGTGGAACTGGCTCACCACGGTGCCGGTGGCGGTGCCGTCGCGCGACGAGGTGCGGGCATGAGCGCGCATCTGGACGAATCCCCCTGGCTGATCGTGCATCCGGCGGCGAGCGGCCAGCCGGCGCGGTTGCGCCTGTTCTGCTTCCACTACGCCGGCGCCACGGCCTCGATCTTCCGCTCGTGGCGCGGCGGCCTGCCCGACTGGGTCGAGCTGGTGGCCGTGCAGCTGCCGGGGCGCGAGTACCGGCTCGGCGAGCCGCTGTTCGAGAGCGCGACGCCGATCGTCGAGGCGCTGGCCGAATGCGTGCCCGACTGGCTCGACCTGCCGTTCGTGTTCTTCGGCCACAGCATGGGCGCGCTGATCGCGTTCGACCTGGCCCGCGTGCTGCGCGCGCGCGGCCACGGCGAGCCGGCTCTGTTCGTCGCGTCGGGGCGCAACGCGCCGCGCTACCTGTGGCGCGACGCGGGCATCCAGGCGCTGCCCGACGACGTGTTCCTCGCCACCGTGCGCGACTACAACGGCACGCCCGAGGAACTGATCAACGAGCCGTCGATGCGTGATCTGTGGATGCCGCGGCTGCGCGCGGACCTGACCATCTCGGCGCTCTACCACTACACCGAGCAGACCCCGCTCGCGTGCCCGCTGCTGGTGCTGCGCGGCACCCACGACGGGCTCGTCAGCGACGAGGGCGTGGAGGGCTGGCGCGCTGAGACCACCGGCCCGATCCATTACGTGCGCTTTCCCGGCAACCATTTTTTCCTGCACAGCGAGGAGCCGGACGTGCTGGCCGAACTGCGCCGCGCGCTGGCGCAGGTGTCGGCGGACCGGCCCGTGCAGCACGGCCACGCGGCCGCCCGCCAACAGATCGAGGAGAACCGCAGATGAAGAACCGATCCACCCGTGCCGAGCGCCAGGTCCGCGCCCCCGGCACCGCACGCACCCGTGTCGCCATCCTCGGCTCGGGCAGCATCGGCATCGACCTGATGTTCAAGGTGAAGGCGTGCGAGCAGTTCGATCTCGCGTTCGTGGTCGGGCGCAACGCGGACAGCGACGGGCTGCGGCTCGCGCGCGAATGCCATGTGGCGACCTCGAGCGACGGGCTCGATTTCCTGCGCGCCAACGCCGACGCCTACGACCTCGTGTTCGACGCCACCTCCGCGGCCGCGCACACGCAGCACAACCGCTTCTTCGCCGAGGCCGGCAAGTTCGCGATCGACCTGACGCCGGCCAAGGTCGGCCGGCTCTGCGTGCCCTGCATCAACCTGCCCGACACGCACGCGGTGCAGAACGTCAACCTGATCACCTGCGGCGGCCAGGCGAGCCTGCCGCTCGCCTACGCGCTGCGCCAGGCCGTCGACGAGATCGACTACCTGGAAGTGGTCTCGGCGATCGCCTCGCGCAGCGCCGGCATGGCCACCCGCGAGAACATCAACGAATACCAGACCACCACCGAATACGCGCTGGCGAAGTTCAGCGGCGCGAAGCGCACCAAGGCGATCCTCAACATCAATCCGGCCGAACCCGGCATCCAGATGCAGACCACGCTGTACGCGCACGCGCGCTACCGCGACTTCGGCCGGGTGTGCTCGCGCATCGAGGCGATGGCCGAGCAGGTGCGCGAGTACGTGCCCGGTTATCAGTTGGTGGTGCGGCCGCTCGAAAGCCAGGGGCGCATCACCGTGAGCCTGACCGTGCGCGGGCGCGGCGACTACCTGCCCGAGTACGCGGGCAACCTCGACATCATCAACTGCGCGGCGCTCGCGGTAGCCACGCATCGGCATGCAACCCTTCGCTCAGGAGTCACGCAATGAACCTCATCAGTGATGCGACGCTGCGGGACGGCAATCACGCGATCCGCCATCAGTTGAGCAGCGCCCAGATCGCCGACTACGCGCGCGCCGCCAACGCGGCCGGCATCGACATCGTGGAAGTGGGCCACGGCAACGGCCTGGGCGGCTCGTCGTGCCTGCTCGGCCAGACGCCGATCGACGACCGCACCATGCTCGAGACCGCGCGCGCCGCGCTCACCACCAGCCGGCTCGGCGTGCATTTCATCCCGGGCCTCGGCAAGTCGGCCGACATCGAGCTGGCGATCGAGACCGGCGTGGACGTGGTGCGCGTGGCCACCCACTGCACCGAGGCCAACGTCTCGCGGCGCTTCATCGACCAGACGCGTCAGGCCGGCCGCACCGCGTTCGGCGTGCTGATGATGTCGCACATGGCGCCGGCCGAGGTGCTGCTCGCGCAGGCGCGGCTGATGCAGGGCTACGGCGCGCAGGCGGTGATCCTGATGGACAGCGCCGGCTATTCGACGCCGTCGCTGGTGCGCGAGAAGGTGCGGCTGCTGGTGGGCGAGCTGGAGGTGGCGGTGGGCTTCCACGCCCACAACAACCTCGGCCTCGCGGTGGCCAACAGCCTGGTCGCGCTGGAGGAGGGCGCCACCATCGTCGATGCCTGCGTGAAGGGCTTCGGCGCCGGCGCCGGCAACACGCAGCTCGAGACGCTGGTGGCCGCGATGGAGCGCGAGGGGCATGCGGCCAACACCAGCTTCGAGCGCGTGACGCTGCTCGCGCGCGAGTCCGACGCGTTCCTGAGCCCGAAGACGCCGCACATCCCGGCCGCCAACATCGCCAGCGGCCTCTACGGGCTCTTTTCCGGCTACGTGCCGCACATCCAGAAGGCCGCGCTCGAGTTCGGCGTGAACGAGTTCGAGCTGTACCGGCGGCTCGCGGAACGCAAGCTGGTGGCCGGGCAGGAAGACATCATCACCGAGGAGGCGAGCCGGCTCGCGCGCGCGCGCGACGCGCAGCAGGCCGCGCGGCGCCAGGAAACCGCGCGCGAGCTGTCCGCCTGAGCAGCGCGGCGCCGAGATTCGACAAGCGATCCACCCCAACCGGGAGAGAGACGACATGGCAGGGCTCAACGAACACGGCCACGGCACGTGGGACGGCATCGAGCGCGAGGTGCTGACGCCGCGCATCGAGCGGCAGGTGGTGAACGGCGACGCGCTGATGATGGCGAAGCTGTTCATGAAGAAAGGGGCGTTCGTCGCGACGCATTCGCATCCGAACGAGCAGTTCACGGTGATCCTGTCGGGCCGCCTGCTGTTTCGCTACGGCGAGCGGCTCGAACACGAGGCCGAGGTCGGCCCGGGCGGCATCCTGCACCTGCCCGCGAACCTGCCGCACAACGCGCTGTGCCTCGAGGATGCCGTCGATCTCGACATCTTCACGCCGCCGCGCTCGGACTGGCTCGAACCCGGCGGCAACCGCTATTTCGAACGCGAGCGGGCCGAGCCGGCGCGCGGCTGACGGCGGTGCCGCTTCCGTTACTTCAACCCGTTATCTGATCCTGATCCGATCGAGGAGGCATCGTGCCGCTCCAGGATGCGTTGTTACGGATGCTGATGTACGTCTCGCTGGTGCTCGTCGTGCCCGGCCCCACCAATACGCTGCTGCTGTCGTCGGGCCTGAAGGTCGGGCTGCGCGGGACCTGGCCGCTCGTGATCGCCGAGGCGCTCGGCTATCTGGCGGCGGTGTCGGTGTGGGGGCTGTTCCTCTGCACGTTCGCGGCGACGCGGCCGTGGCTGTACGACATCGTCAAGCTCGCCAGCTCGGCCTACATCTTCTACCTCGCCCTGAAGATGTGGACCCGCAGCCGCGTGCTGGCCGAGGTGGCCGACGTGAGGCCGATCAGCTTTCGCGACCAGTTCGTCGCCACGCTGATGAACCCGAAGGCGCTGCTGTTCGCGAGCACGCTGTTCCCGGTCGAGGCGTTCCGCTCGATCCACGTCTACCTGACCGCGTTCGCGCTGTTCCTGATCGTGCTCGCGCCGATCGGCGTCGGCTGGTCGTGCCTGGGCGGACTGATCACGTCGCGGCGTGCCTGGGCCGAGCGCACCTCGACGCTGTTGCGCGGCGCCTCGCTGGTGCTGCTGATGTTCTCCGGCACGCTGATGTACTCGGTGCTCAAGAGCTGAGCGGGCGCGGCGCCGCTTCCAACCAACCGACACGACGAGGAGACACGATGGCCAGCCCATGGAGCAACGCAAGAACCGACGGCGCGATACGCGCCGCACTCGAGGCGGCCGTGGCCGCGCCGGCGGCGGGACGCGCGCGGCCCGGCGCGGTCAGCGCGGTGGGGGCGGCGGACGCGGCCAAGGACGCTCAAGCCGCCCATGCCGAGAACGGCGCGGCCGCGCGGCCGGAGCCGGCCGGCACGGGGCGCGACGGGCGGGACGAGGCCGAGCTCGCGCGCCAGTTCCGGCACGCGATGCGCCGCCTCACCGCCGCGGTGTCGATCGTGGCGACGCGCGAGCACGGCGCGCGCTACGGCATGACGGCCACCGCGCTCAGCACGCTCAGCACCGAGCCGCCCGCGATCGTGGTCTGCATCAATCGCAACGCGAGCGTCTACCTGCCGCTCGCGCGCACGCGGCGCTTCTCGGTGAACCTGCTGCAGGCGCGCCAGGCCGACCTGATCGCGCCGTTCAGCGGCAAGCTCGAGCACGCGGCGCGCTTCGCGTTCGGCGCGTGGCGCGAGGCGCGCGGGCTGCCGGTGTTGAGCGGCGCGCAGGCCACGCTGCTGTGCCGGGTGGACGTGATGTACGGCTACGGCAGCCACGATCTCGTGATCGGGCGCGTCGAGGCGGTCACGGCCGCCGAATCGGTCGCGCCGCTGTTGTGGCAGAACGGCGGGCCGGCCGCCGCGAGCGGGCTCGGCGCATGAGCGCGGCGCGGCCGGACGCGTCCATGGCGCGCCGCTCGTGGGCCGGCGCATGCGCGGGTTGGCGCGCGGGTTCCGGTGCGCGGGCACGCGCGAAGGCATGCACGGACCCCGGGCGCCGCGCGAGGCAGCCGGTGCGCTCGAGCAGGCCCGCGCGGCAAGGCATGGCCGCCGCGCGGGCCGGGGCCGGGGCCGCGAGCCCGCCAGGCCGGCGCGCCCCGCCGCCGCGCGAGGCGGCCGCCGGCCCGACTCTTCTCCCGCGCGACGCCGGCAGGCGTCCGGCCGCCACGCGCGGGTCTTTCCCACTTTGCGAGGAAGCTTCGTCATGCAAAAGAAACGCATCAATTTCGGCGTGCTGATCCAGGGGCCGGGCGCGAACATGAACGCCTGGAAGCATCCGAGCGTGCCGCCCGACGCGAGCGTCAACTTCGATTTCTACGCCGAGCGCACGCGCACGGCCGAGGCGGCCGGCATCGCGTTCGCGTTCATCGCCGACGGCCTGTTCATCACCGAGAAATCGGCGCCGCACTTCCTGAACCGCTTCGAGCCGATCGCGCTGCTGTCCGCGCTCGCCGCGCTGACGACGAAGATCGGGCTGGTCGGCACGGTGTCGTCGCCCTATGCCGAGCCGTTCAACGTGGCGCGCCAGTTCGCCTCGCTCGACCTGATCAGCCGTGGCCGCGCGGGCTGGAACGTGGTGACGTCCTCGCTCGAGGGCACCGCGCGCAACTACGGCCGCGAGCATCCCGACCACGCGGCGCGCTACGAGATCGCCACCGAGCACATCGACGTGGTGCAGGGCCTGTGGGACAGCTGGGACGACGACGCGCTGGTGCGCGACCGCGCCACCGGCCGCTTCTTCGATCCGGCCGGGCTGCACCGGCTCGATCATCGCGGCCGCTACTACTCGGTGGACGGCCCGCTCAACATCCGCCGCTCGCCGCAGGGCCAGCCGGTGATCTTCCAGGCCGGCTCGTCGGGCGACGGCGTCGAGTTCGCCGGGCGCTACGCCGACGCGGTGTTCTCGAACGGCGGCACCTTCGACGACGCGCGCGCCTTCTACCGTCGCGTCAAGGACGCCGCCGCGCAGGCCGGGCGCGATCCGGAGCACGTGAAGGTGTTTCCCGGCATCGGGCCGATCGTCGGGGCGACCGACGCCGAGGCCGACGACCGCTATCGCCAGGTGCGCGACCTGCTCTCGCCGAAGGAGGCGCTCGCCTATCTCGGGCACTTCTTCCAGCAGCACGATTTCAGCGTCTATCCGCTCGACGGGCCGTTCCCCGAGATCGGCGAACTCGGCAACGACGGGTTCCGCTCGACCACCGACAACATCAAGCGGCTCGCGCGCGAGCGCAAGCTGACGCTGCGCGAGGTGGCCTATGAAGTGGCCACGCGGCGCTCGAACATCGGCACCTCGGAGGCGTTCATCGGCACGCCGGAGCGCGTGGCCGACGAGATGATCCGCTGGGTCGAGGAGGGCGCGGCCGACGGCTTCATGCTCGGGCTGCCGGTGGTGGGTTTCGGGCTCGACGACATGATCCGCCACGTGCTGCCGGTGCTGACCGCGCGCGGCTACTTCGATCCGGTGCTGCGCGGCGCGACGCTGCGCGACCACCTCGGGCTGCCGTACCGCGAGAGCCGCTACGCGGCGGCCGCACAGGTGGCGGCGATTTAGATACACTGGGCGGCGCGCGCGGCCGATCGCCGCCGCCCGGACCGGGTCCGCCACGGGCGGCCGTGCGATCGCAGGCTCGACAGCATCGGGCCGGCGCATCGTCCGGCCGCCCGCCGTTTGCCGTTGGCCGTCATCGTGAGCGGAACCCGCAACCATCCCCACCTGGCCATCGCCACGAGCGATGGTGAAGATACGGAGACACTCAATGAAAGTCGGATTCATCGGCATCGGCGTGATGGGGCAACCCATGGCGCTCAACCTCGCGCGCGCGGGCACCGCGCTGGTCGTCTGGAATCGCTCCCCGGAACGCTGCGCGCCGCTCGCCGAGGCCGGCGCGCAGGTCGCCGGATCGGTCGACGAGGTCTATCGCGACACGCGCACCGTGATCCTGATGATGGCGACCGACGAGGCGCTCGACGCCGTGCTCGGCCGCGGCACGCCCGATTTCGCGCGGCGCGTGGCGGACCACCTGATCGTCCACATGGGCACCGTGTCGGCCGAATATTCGCGCGGCCTCGACGCCGACATCCGCGCCGCCGGCGGCCGGTACGTGGAGGCGCCCGTGTCGGGCTCGCGCAAGCCGGCCGAGGCCGGCCAACTGGTGGCGATGCTGGCCGGCGAACCGGCCGACGTCGAGGCAGTGCGCCCGCTGCTCAAGCCGATGTGCCATGAATCCGTGGTCTGCGGGCCGGTGCCCACCGGGCTGCTGATGAAGCTGTCGGTCAACACGTTCCTGATCCCGATGGTGACCGCGGTGGCCGAGGCCTCGCATCTCGCGCGCTTCTACGGGCTCGACATGAAGCAGTTCCAGACCGTGCTCGACGCCGGGCCGATGGCGAGCGCCGTCTCGCGCGTGAAGATCGACAAGCTGGTGCGCGAGGATTTCGAGGTGCAGGCGTCGATCGCCGACGTGCTGAAGAACAACCGGCTCGCCGCCGAGGCCGCGCGCAACGCGAACCTCGCCTCGCCGCTACTCGACACCTGTTTCGAGCTCTACACCGAGACGCTGAGGCTCGGGCACGGCGGCGAGGACATGGCCGCCGTGGTGCGCGCGATCGAGGCACGCACGGACGCCCGGCGCGCCTGAGGCCCGATGCGGCGTGCGTCGCCGGCGGGGCGGCGAAGCGGCGAGGCAGCCGGGGTGACCGCGCCGCTTCGTCGGCGTGCCGCGTTGCGGCGGCGCGATCCCGGCGACTTGATTGATCCAACCGACGTGATCGGCTCGACCGGTCCAGCCGGTTTCATCGAGAAATCCGGCCTCGGCACGCCGTCGCGTCGGCCTCGTCCCAGGCGGCCCCGAGCGCGGCCATGTCCGCGTACACCAGCACCGGATCCGGGAACGGGTTCGGCTCGCCCGGCGCCACGATGCCCGCGAACGGCATGCCCAGTTCGCGCGCCGCGTCGAATTCCGTCCACGAATCGCCGATCGCCAGCACCTCGGCCGGCTGCCAGCCGCCGTGCCGCAGCACGTCGGCGAACGCGACCGGCTTGGTGGTCGGCGAGCCGGCGATGGTGCGGAAGTAGCGCGCGAAGTCGCGCCGCTGCGTGATGTGGCGCAGGTCGTCGTCGGTGGTGCCGGAGATCAGGTGCAGCGACAGCCGGCCCTGCATCCGTTCGAGGAACGCGCGCGCGCCGGGCAGCTCGGGGCAGGCGTCGATGCGCGGCATCAGCAGCTCGCTGTAGCGCCGCGCGAGCGTGGTCACCACCTCGGGATCGGGCTCGCGGCCGAAGATCGCGCTTTCGTAGTGGGCGAACTTCGCGACCCGGCCGACCCCGCCATGATGCGTCAGGTGCGCGAGCATTTTGGCGCGCTGCGCCGGCGTCAGCGGCCTGCCGTAGTCCTCGTAGCACTCGAGGAACAGGTTCACCTTCATCCAGACCGAGTCGAGAATCACGCCGTCGAAATCGAAGGCGATCGCGCGGATCGTGGTGAACGGGATCGGATGCGGCATCGTCGGGCTCCGGAGGCGGCAGTGGGGCGGGAAGGCGGCGCGCGGGCGGCGGCCCGCGCGGAAAGCGACGACTTTACCCGAACTTGCGCGGCGGCGAGGGCGCGGCGGCCCGCCGGGCGGGCATTGCGGGCGATGTCCGGCCGATTCACGCCAGGGGCTTCTCAGCTTTTTTGACATTGTATAAAATATACGCACATCGAATTCAGTCACCCGGAGCGCGGTTCGTCCCAGGCTGGTTTCGTGTGATGTTCAATCCGTCTCACCGAACTTTCAGGAACCTGTAATGACCACCAACGTTTTCGAAGGGACCATTCCGGCCCTCATGACCCCCTGCAAGCAGGACCGCACGCCCGACTTCGACGCCCTGGTCAGGAAGGGGCGCGAGCTGATCGAGCTCGGCATGCGCGCCGTGGTGTATTGCGGCTCGATGGGCGACTGGCCGCTGCTGACCGAGGCGCAGCGCCAGGAAGGCGTGGCGCGCCTGGTGGCCGCCGGCGTGCCGACCATCGTCGGCACGGGGGCCGTGAACACGAAGGAAGCCGTGTCGCACGCCGCTCACGCCGCGAAGGTGGGCGCGCACGGCCTGATGGTGATTCCGCGCGTGCTGTCGCGCGGCTCCTCGCCGGCCGCCCAGAAGGCCCACTTCTCGGCGATCCTCGCGGCCGCGCCGGCGCTGCCGGCGGTGATCTACAACAGCCCGTACTACGGCTTCGCCACGCGCGCCGACCTGTTCTTCGCGCTGCGCCAGCAGTTCCCGAATCTGGTCGGCTTCAAGGAGTTCGGCGGCGCGGCCGACATGCGCTACGCGGCCGAGCACATCACCTCGCAGGACGACAACGTGATCCTGATGGCCGGCGTCGACACCCAGGTGTTCCACGGTTTCGTCAATTGCGGCGCGACGGGCGCGATCACCGGCATCGGCAACGCGCTGCCGCGCGAGGTGCTGCAACTGGTGGCGCTCAGCAAGCGGGCGGCGGCCGGCGACGCGCTCGCGCGCCGTCAGGCGAAGGAGCTGGAAGCGGCGCTGAACGTGCTGTCGTCGTTCGACGAGGGCACCGACCTGGTGCTGTACTACAAGTACCTGATGGTGCTGAACGGCGACACCGAATACACGCTGCACTTCAACGAAACCGACGTGCTCGGCGACGCGCAACGCAACTACGCCGAGAAGCAGTACGCGCTGTTCCGCGAGTGGTATCGCTCGTGGTCGGCCGATCTCGAACGCGCCTGACGCGCGGGGCTGGCAGCGCGGCCGTCGCCCGGCGGGCGCGCGGGCTAAGGCCAGTGATGTGAAGTCGATGAAGTGAGGCGAGCGACGCGGCCCGAACGTCGGGCCGCCGTCGTGACCCGGTGGATCGGACGAGCGGGGCGGCGAAGCGTGCCCGCCCCGCCTTCGCTCCGCGTCGCCATGCCGGCGCCGCTCAGGCGCCGCGCCGTGATTCCAGAAAACGTTTCAGTTCGTCGCCGACGTGCTCGATATGCGCCTTCAGCAAGGCCGCGGCACGCTCGGCATCGCGCTGCCGGCAGAGCTCGACGAGCTCGGCATGTTCCCGTTCGGCGCGATCCGCGCTTTGCGCGGTCAGCGAGAGCTGCACGCGCGTGTGGCGATCGGTTTGCTGCAGCAGCGAATGGACGATGCTGGCCGTCCTCGGCTGGTTCGCGCGCGACAGCAGCAGCTGGTGCAGCTGCGTATTCAGCTCGCCCCAGCGCGCCGGCGCGTTGGCGTGCAGCTCGTCGCTGAACGCATCGAGCACCTGCTGGATCGCGGCGAAATCGTCGGCGACCAGGTGGGGCACCGACTTGCGCAGCAGCATCGGCTCGAGCAGCGCCCGCAGTTCGAACAGCTCGGTGATCTCGTCGATCGAGAACTCGGCGACGATCGCCCCCTTGTGCGGCAGGATCCGGACGAGGCCTTCGCTTTCGAGCTGGACCAGCGCCTCGCGCAACGGAATGCGGCTGATGCCGAACTCGGCGGCGAGCGCGTCCTGCTTGAGCTGCGTGCCTTCGGCGATATCCCCGGCGAGAATCCTGCGCCTCAGTTCGTCAGCCGCCGCCTCCGCTCGCGTCATATGACCCAGTCCGGGCCGCTTGTTTTGCATTGTCGATTAGTCGAAGGTCGATCACGATGCGGGCGCCCGGGCGGGTGCCTGCATATTTTCTACAATAGTAGCGCACGCGGCAGGCGGCCCGGGAGGCGGGGCAGGCGCCCCGCCTTTCCCCGAGGTCATTGTCCCGCCGTCATCACCTCGAGCTGCCGCACGATCTCGTCGCGCAGCGCCGGCGAGAGGTTCTGGTAGCCGAGCAGCTCGGAAATCCACAGCCCGTCGGCGGCGAGCCGGCAGATCATCAGCGTGGCCGCCTGTTCGAGCGGCAGCGGGTCGGGGCGCGACAGCTCGCGCATCGGCGCGGCCCAGCGCTCGCGCGCGTCGGGGTCGGTCATCATCGACGACACCAGCACGCGCAGCAGGTTCGTGCTGGCGGCCGGCGTGGCCTCGTTCATCGCCGCGTGCAGGTAGGCGCGCGCGTTCGCGCCGCCCGGATGCGGATCGGCGGCGATCGAGGTCTTCATCTGGGCTTCGAAGCGTTCGAGGGTCTGCGCGAACAGCGCATCGAACAGCGCCTGCTTGCTGCGGAAATGGTACTGGAGGCCACCCTTGCTGACGCCGGCGCGCTCGGCCACGGCGTCGAGCGTGATGGCCTGCACGCCGTGCTCGGTGGCGATGTCGGCGGCGGCCCGCAGCAATTCCGAGCGGACGTGGGCCGGCGCCTTCTTGCGGCGGCTGCCGCGCGTGTCGTCGGCGGGCGCGGCGGTATCGGCGGGGTGGGCGGAATCGGACGGAGGGGCGGTGCCGGCGGCAGTGGACGCGCCGGCACGCTCGGGCGCGGGATCCGGCGCGGACTGCTGGGGGGCGGGCGCGGCGTCCGCCGGGGCGGGCGGCGTGCCGGGCGCGGGAGGCCGGGTGTCGTTCATGCGCGCATCTTACCATCGACGTTTCTGCACGCAGAACAATCCGGCCGGATGGTATGATCCGGCCGATGAAAAATTCCGATCTTCCCCTCCCGTCCCTGCTCGACGCCGCGATCCTGCGCGGCCGCGATGCGCTCGCGCAGCGCCAGAGCGCTGACGGCAGCTGGTGCTTCGAGCTCGAATCCGACGCCACCATCACCGCCGAATACATCCTGATGATGCATTTCATGGGGAAGATCGACGAGGCGCGGCAGGCACGCATGGCGCGCTATCTGCGCGAGATCCAGCGGCTCGACACGCACGGCGCGTGGGACCTGTACGTGGACGGCGCGCCCGACGTGTCGTGCAGCGTGAAGGCCTACTTCGCGCTGAAGGCGGCCGGCGACAGCGAGGACGCGCCGCACATGGCGCGCGCGCGCGAGACGATCCTCTCGCTCGGCGGCGCGGCGAGGTCGAACGTGTTCACGCGGATCCTGCTCGCCACCTTCGGCCAGGTGCCGTGGCGGGCCACGCCGTTCATGCCGGTGGAGTTCGTGCTGTTCCCGAAGTGGGTGCCGATCTCGATGTACAAGATCGCCTACTGGGCGCGCACCACCATGGTGCCGCTGCTGGTGCTCTGTTCGCTGAAGGCGCGCGCGAAGAACCCGCACGACGTGTCGATCCGCGAGCTGTTCGTGACCGCGCCCGAGGCGGAGCGCCGCTACTTCGCGCGCGGTGGTTTCGTGCGCAACCTGTTCCTGACCATCGACCGCGTGCTGCGTCCCGTCGATGCGCTGATCCCGAAGGCGCTGCGCCGCCGGGCGATCCGCCATGCCGAGGCGTGGTGCGCCGAGCGCATGAACGGCGAGGACGGCATGGGCGGGATCTTCCCGCCGATCGTCTACAGCTACCAGATGATGGACGTGCTCGGTTATCCCGAGGACCACCCGCTGCGCCGCGACTGCGAGAACGCGCTCGAGAAGCTGCTGGTCGAGCGACCCGACGGCAGCGTCTATTGCCAGCCGTGCCTGTCGCCGGTGTGGGATACGGCGTGGTCCACGATGGCGCTCGAACAGGCGCGCGCGGTGCCCGACACGCGCGACGATCCTCAGGTCTCCGAAGCGGAGCTGCAGCGGCGCATCGCGGCATCCTACGAATGGCTCGCCGGCAAGCAGGTGACGCAGGTGCGCGGCGACTGGATCGAGAACGCGCCGGCCGGCACGCCGGCGGGCGGCTGGGCGTTCCAGTACGAGAATCCGTATTACCCCGACATCGACGACAGCGCCGTGGTGGCCGCGATGCTGCACCAGCGCGGCCGCCTGCTCGCGCGCACCACCGGCACCGATCCGTATGCGCAGGTGGTCGCGCGCGGGCTCGACTGGATGCGCGGGCTGCAATCGCGCAACGGCGGCTTCGGCGCGTTCGACGCCGATTGCGACCGCCTCTACCTGAACCTGATCCCGTTCGCCGATCACGGCGCGCTGCTCGACCCGCCCACCGAGGACGTGTCGGGGCGCGTGCTGCTCTGCTTCGGCGTGACCGGCCGCGACGAGGACAAGCCGGCGCTCGCGCGCGCGATCGAGTACGTGAAGGCTACCCAGCGCGCCGACGGCTGCTGGTGGGGCCGCTGGGGCACCAACTACATCTACGGCACCTGGAGCGTGCTGGCCGGCCTCGCGCTGGCCGGCGAGAGCGCCTCGCAGCCCTACATCGCGCGCGCGATCGCGTGGCTGCGCGCCTGCCAGAACGCCGACGGCGGCTGGGGCGAAACCAACGACAGCTACCTCGATCCGGCGCTGGCCGGCACCAATGGCGGCGAGAGCGCGTCGAACTTCACGGCCTGGGCGCTGCTCGCGCAGATGGCGTTCGGCGACTGGGAATCGGAATCGGTGCAGCGCGGCATTCGCTATCTGCTGTCGGTGCAGCAGGGCGACGGCTTCTGGTGGCACCGCTCGCACAACGCGCCGGGCTTCCCGCGCATCTATTACCTCAAATATCACGGCTACACGGCGTACTTCCCGCTGTGGGCGCTGGCGCGCTACCGGCGGCTCTCGCAGGCGGCGGTGACGCACGGCGTGACCGAAGGCGCGGCGCTGGCCGTGAACTGACGCGACGCGGCGGCCGGGCGTCGCCGCATCCGCATCCCCCGCCGTTCATGACGTGCGCCGGCCAGGTCGGCGCATCACGGTGACGGGCCCGCTGACGGCGGGCTTACCGTGCCTCACATTCCATGGACTCCGTCGAAATATTTACCCGGCGCATGCATCGCCACTGAAATATCTTCCGGTACGATAGGCGCTTGCGTGGAGGCAGGCGCACGATCCCGTGTCACGCCCGAGGCCTTCATGGATCGGACCTCCCGTCACGCTGCCATGTCCACCCCGACCGCGCTTATCGGCGTAGCGACCCTGTTCTGCCTGATGAGCGCCGCCGTTCTCGGCTCGCTGCTGCAGGCACGAATCCCGGGCGTGCGCCACTGGTGCGCGGCGGTGGGCCTGCTGGGCGCCGCCGCCGCGATGCTGCTGCTGCGCCGCTCGGACAGCGTGGTGGCCGGCGCGAGCGTGCTGCTGGTGTCGGCCTCGCTCGTCGCGCTGCACGGCTTCCGGCGGTTCTTCCATCTGCGTGCCTCGGTGAACCGGGAATACGGCGTGTTCGGCCTGCTGCTGGCCGGGCTCGTCTACTGGACCTGGCTGTCGCCCGACGTCGACGCACGCGGCGCGCTGGTGTCGGGCTTCCTCGCCTACGTCCGGCTCGCGATCGCCTGGCTCGCGCAACGGCACCGGCCGGCGGGCCGGCCCAGGTACAGCTACGATTTCGTGTCGGTGGTTGCCGCGCTCGGGGCGCTGGTCCATGCGGTCCGCTGTGCGGCCTACGGCTTCGGCTTCGTGCATGAAACGGCGTTCCTGATGCCGACGCCGCTCAACCTCGCGTTTCTCGTCATGGCCACGCTGACCTTGCCGTGCCTGTCGGTGGGCGTGGTGATGCTGGCCCACGACCGGCTGATGGAACGGATGGAGCGCCTCGCCACCGTCGACGACCTGACCGGCCTGCTCGGGCGGCGTGCCTTCATCGCGCGGGGCGAGGCGCTGCTCGAATCGGCGCGGGCCGCGCAATCGCAGCTGTCCATCGTGATTCTCGACATCGACGATTTCAAGCGCATCAACGACTGCCATGGGCATGCGGCCGGCGACCAGACGCTGGCGCACGTGGCCCTGACCATCGCGCGCGAGACGCGGCACGCCGACGTGCTGGGCCGGATCGGCGGCGAGGAGTTCGCGCTGCTGCTGCCGCGCACCGGCAGGGAGGAGGCCGAGCGCCTGACGAACCGGTTGCGCGCGATCGTCGCCGCCTCGGTGGCGAGCGCGCCGGCGGGGGACGTGACCTGCACGTTCAGCGCCGGCGTGGCGGAGATCGGGGCCGGCGATACGCTGGCCGAGGCGATGGCGAGGGCGGATACCGCGCTTTATGCTGCGAAGGCCAGCGGGCGGAACTGCGTGGTGCTCGCGGAGGTGCCGCCGGTCCGCCAGGATCCGCCGCTCGACGGCGGGATCTGGCAGCAGGTTTGAGGAGCGCGCGGGCGCGAGGAGAGGGTACGCATGACGGAAGATGTCGAGGCGCTGGTCGCCGAACTCGCGCGGCGCGGCGTGGCGGTGCCGGCGGGCAACGTCCGGATCGGCGGCTTCGGGGATTCGGAGGCGCTGTCCGAATCCCTGATCGCGTGCGTGCTGACCGGCGTGAAGCGCGGCACCTGCAGCCTCGCCTGGTCGTGGGAGGCCGATGGCGAGCCGCTGCCAAGGGCCGGGGACATCGAGATCGTGCTCGACTGGCATGGCCGGCCGGCGGCGGTGCTGCGCACCCTCGACGTGCGGATCGTGCCGTTCGATCAAGTCACCGCTGAGTTCGCGGCCAGCGAAGGCGAGGCAGACCTGTCGCTCGCGCACTGGCAAACCGAGCACTGGCGCTTCTTCACCGACGAGTGCGCGCGCATCGGCCGGGTGGCGGACGGGACGATGCCGCTCGTCTGCGAGACCTTCGCGCTGCTTCATGCGCTGGCGCGCCCGCCGCGGTGTGAATGACGCGGGGCGCCATGCATGGCGCGCGCCGTCTCAATGCGCCGGGGCTTTCACCGCCGTTCCGGCTTCGCCTTTCGTCCCCGATCCCGCCTCGTCGGCCAGCGGCGCCGTGCAGCGTCGATACGCCGGCCCGGTGTGCGTGAACGTCACCGCCACGCAATTCGCCGGCGCGCCGGCGCGGTCCACGCCGTGCCCCGTCACGCGGATCGCGCCGTCGCTCTGCCACGCGAGCGCCGGCGCGGGTTCGCCGCCGAATTTCACGTCTCCCACGCTCACTTCGCCGTCGCCGTGCAGCGTGCCGCTCCACGACAGCAGCTGGCGCGCCGCGCCGTAGTCGCCCGACATCGAATCGACGTCGAACGCGAACGCCTTCGCGCGTTCGACCTGCGAGAACGTCTGCTCCTGCCAGAACAGCGTCCAGCCGCCGTTCCTGCCGCGCCGCACGACGGTAGCGGGCGGCCACGCGACGCTGCCGATCGTCACCGTCTTCGCGAGCTGGCACGACACGAGGCGCGGCTTGGGCGCGCGGCGGTTCTCCACGCGCAGCACCGTGTCCATGTCGGCGATCGCCGCGCACGGCCAGCCCTCGATGGTCTGGTCGAACGCGAGCCGCGCGCCGTAGGTGTCGTCGGCGCCGCCGGCCACGCGATGGATCGCGCGGATCGACAGCTTGCCGAGCGCGACCGGGCGATCGGCCTCGACGGCGGCCGGCTGCGTGGCGTCGCCGTGATCGTCGGGCGCGAGCATGGCGACGCGGCTGCCGGCCGGGAACGTCGCGCCGCCCAGCTCCACGGGCGTGTCGGTGGTGCGCATCGCGGTGGTGGGGGAGGACGGCGTGAATTCGCGCGGCTCGGTCATCGCGAACCAGCCGTAAGTGATGGCGAGCCAGAGGAACGGCGCGGCCAGGAACAGGCCGCTCGCGGCGTAGCGCGCGTGCGGCCGTACCCGCCGCAACATCGTGAACAGGAACAGCGTCAGCAGCAGCCAGCCGCCGGCGAGCGCGTAGATGGCGATCCGGCCGGAGCCGCCGAGTTCGCCGAAGCCGCCGAGCATGTCGCTGTCGGCGCGGCAGACCATCGGTATCGCGCTGCCGGCGAGCGCGACGGCGAGTGCGGGGGCGGCCCGCTTCGCGCGCGGGCCGCATGGCCGGCGCGTGATGGCCGGCACCGGGTTCGTCGGGTTCGGAGTGAAGCGGCGGGAGGCGGCGGACAGCTTGGAGCGGGGCGTCGATATCGTATCGATCGTGGTCATCGATGTTCCGGAATGGCCTGGTACGCCCTCACGATACACGAGCCCCGCGCGCCGTTGTTCGATGCGCGCCGGGTTGGCGCGCGGGTGTTCATAACGTTATCGCGCGGGCCGCGCGGCGCGGCGCGTTTTTTGTTCGGCGATTGCGGCTGGCCGCCGTGAGCGGATCCGTTTCAGTGAAAAACCCGCCGGGGCGACGCTGAAACCATCACTTCGTGATGGATCAGGCCGCGAGCCACGCGAGCAGCGCGGCATTGACGGCCTCGGGGCATTCGAGCGTCGCGTTGTGGCCGCACTCGGGCACGATCACGAGCGTGGCGCCGGCAATCGCATCGGCCATCTCGCGCGCGTGATCGGGCGGCGTGAGCGGGTCGCTGTCGCCGGTCAGCACGAGCGTGGGGACGGCGACCGCCGCGAGGCCGGCGCGCGAATCGACGCGGCCGATCACGGCCTCGCTCTGGCGCGCGAAGCCGTCGCGGCCGATCGCGGCGGCCATGCGCCGCTTGATGGCGGCCAGCGCCGGATCGCGGCGGCGTGACGGATGCGCGGAGGTCATCGACACGTTCGCGAGCACCGTGTCGAAATCGCCGTGGCAGGCGGCATCGACCAGCGCGCGGCGCATCTCGACGTGGATCGGCAGATCCGGGCGCGCCGAGGTGCTGAGGAGCGCGAGCCGCGTCACGCGCGCGGGCGCCTGGCGCAGGATCTCGTGCGCGATGTAGCCGCCCATCGAGTAGCCGGCGAGCGCGAAACGCGGCGGCGCGCTGGCAAGGATCGCCGCGGCCAGCTCCCGTATCGTCTCACCTTCGAGCGTCGAGGCGACCATGACCGGGCCGTGCGGCCACAGCGCGGGGATCTGCGGGGCGAAGACTTCGGCCGTGCAGAGCAGGCCGGGGATCAGGACGATCGGTGTCACGCGAAAACTCCGGGAGCGAAGAGGGCGGATGCGATTATCGCGCGGTGAGGGCGGGCGTGTGCGCGAGATGCCGTGGCCGGATCGATCGGAGCGCGGAGGTTGCGGGACGAGCGGTGCAACCGGAACCAGGCGATGGCCGCCGCGCTCGTCGCGAGGCGGCCGTGCCGCGTTCAGCCGCGCGCCGTGGTGCCCGTGGCGCCGCCCGCGTGCTCGATCCGGTGCGGCAGCCGCGTCGCGCCGAGGAACGTGAGCGCATAGAGCGCCGCCAGCATCGCGAAGCCCCAGGCGAACGCGCCGCCCTGGTTCGCGCCGGCTGCCGCCGGCACCGCCAGCCGCCACGCGACGAGCGTCGTGCAGAGCGTGGTCAGCACCGGGCCGCCCAGGCGCTGCACGATGTTCAGCGCGGTGGTGGCCATCGGCAGCGAGGCGCGCGGCACCGACGCATAGGCCGACGAAATGGTCGGCACGCCGATCGCGCTCTGTCCCATCCCGCGCAGGAACTGCGTGACGAGCAGCACGCCGAGGTCGAAGCCGTGCAGCGCGAGCCAGACCATCGGCAGCGTCGCGACGCAGGCGAGCAGCGAGCCCGCGGCCGAGACGCGACGCAGCCCGAAGCGCGCGGTCAGCGCGCCCATCGACGGGTAGGTGACGAGCATGCCGAGCCCGGTCGGGGCGAGCAGCCAGCCCATCTCGGCCGGCGTGCGGCCGATGTCCTCGATCAGGTAGAGCGGCACCAGCATCTGGCCGACGAACAGCGCGCCGTTCCAGACGAACTGGATGGCCGTGGCGAGCGCGAACACCGGCCGGCGGAACAGCGCGAGATCGAGCAGCGCGGCGTCGGCGCGGCGCCGCGCGCGATGCACGAACCACGCGAGCAGCACGGCGCCGGCCGCCGCGGCTGCGAGCCCCGCGGCCTGCCCGATGCGCTCGCAGCCGAACAGCAGCAGCACCAGTGCCGGCGAGAGCTGCGCGAAGCCGATCCAGTCGAGCCGGCGCCGCCCCGCCGCGGGCGGATCGGCCGGCAGCACGCGCAGCGCGAGCGCGAGGCCGAGCGCGCCGATCGGCAGGTTCATCAGGAACAGCCAGCGCCACGACGCGTAGTCGACCAGCGCGCCGGCCAGCACCGGCCCGAGGATCGGCGCGAACAGCACCGGCACCGCCGAGTAGCCGACCACGCGCGCCATCTGGGCGCCGGCCGCGCGCGCGATGGTCATCTGCGCCATCGGCGCGAGCAGGCCGCCGCTGATGCCCTGCAGCACGCGGAACCCGATCAGCGAGCCGGCCGACCAGGCGAGCCCGCACAGCGCGGAGCTGAGCGTGAACGCCGCGAAGCAGAGCAGGTACACGCGCTTCGCGCCGATCCGGTCCACCAGCCAGCCGTTCAGCGGCAGCGCCAGCGTGAGGGCCAGCAGGTAGCCGCTCGTCACCCACTGGATCGTCGAGAGGCTGCAATGCAGCGCCGTGGCGAGGCTCGACAGCGAGACGTTGACGATCGTCGCGTCGAGCTGCGCGAGCAGCGAACCGAGCGTCGCGACGCCGGCGATCTTCCAGACCGAGCGGTCGAGCCGGCCAGGCGATGCCTTGGCGGCTTGGGCGGCGGCTTGGGTGGCGTCGGCCGGCGCCGACGTGAGAGGCGCGGGTGCATGGCCCGCGGCGCCCGCGTTGCCTTCATGGCCCGCGGCGCGCGCCGGGGCCGCCGCGTTTGCGCCGGCCCCGGAAAGGCCGCGGCCGTCGCGCGGACGGTCAGGCATTGCGCGTGTCGAGCAGCGCGATGATGTCGTCGGTGGTGCCGGTCTCGCCGAGGCGCGGGAAGATCCGCGCGATGCTGTTGGCGTGCGCGTCGGCGTGCAGGTCGGTCATCGCGTCGACGGCGAGCGTGACGTGGTAGCCGAGCTGGTAGGCGAGGCGCGCGGTCGATTCCACGCCGATGCTGGTGGCGATGCCGCACAGCACGACCTGCGTGACGCCGGCCGCCTTCAGCTTCGCGTCGAGACCGGTGTTGGTGAAGCCGCACCAGGTGCGCTTGGTGACGAGGATATCGTCCGCTTGCTGCTTCAGTTCCGGCAGCAGGTCGGCCCAGTCGGGCGGCAGCTCGCCGCCGCGGTGCGGCTGCTCGTTGCGGCCCGGCGCCATGCCGGCGACGTTGACGAGCACCACGGGCAGGCCGCGTTCGCGGAACGCATCGAGCAGCCGCACCGAGCGTTCGACGACGGCGGTGGGCTGGTGCGCGACGGGCAGCGCGACGATGCCTTTCTGCAGGTCGACGACGATCAGCGCGGTTTTCGGATCGAGGGTGGTGACGGTCATGAAAAGCTCCTTGGGCCGGGGGCCGCTGACGGGGAATGAGCCCGGGCAAGCCCGGGACGAGGCCGCGCGGCCCGGGGCGGGGGCGCGGTCGTGAAGCTCGCGCGCCGGCCGGCGGCGCGCGGGTGCGGATGTCGCGCGGGCCGTGGCCGGCAGCGCGGCGGATCGGGTCGAAGCGGGCGAAGCGCCGCGGGGCATGCCGCGGGCACGCCACGACTCAGCGCTCGGCGAGCCGGCGCAGCAGCGGGGTGGCCGCGGCCAGCGCGCGGCGCTCCTCCTCGCTGAGTTCGCGGATCGCCTGGAGCAGCCACGCGCGCTTCGCGCTGCGGCGCTGCCGGCGCTCGGCCGCGCCGGCCTCGGTCAGCGCGATCAGCCACTGGCGGCCGTCGGTGGGATGGGACTGGCGCTCCACCAGGCCCGCCTGTTCGAGGCTCTGCACGAGCGTGCCCATCGATTGCGGCTTCATCGATTCGGCGCGCGCGAGCTCGGCGATCGTCATCGGGCTGCGATGCTCGAGGCGCGCCAGCACGCTCAGCTGGGACAGGTTGTAGTCGCTCGGATCGACTTCGGCGCGTACCCGGCGCACGAGCTGACCGATCGCGAGCGTGAGGTCCGCGACGGCGGCTTCGAGCGCGCGGTCGGATTCAGTGGAGGTCGTCATGGCCGCTATCGTAGTTAAAGGAAGATCAACTTGCAAGATGATCTTCCATTTTTTGCGTGTGCGAAAGCGGCCTGAAAGATCAGGGGCGCCGGCGTGCCGGTGGCAACGCGAACGTCAGTGGTCGAGTTCCGGGTAGTGCCGGAAAATTCCTTCCTTGTTGAACGGGATGCGCCGCTCCGAGGCCAGATAGCGTGCGATGGGTGGATGCTCGGCCACGCGGTCGCGGATCGCGGTGAGGCCCGCGTGCTGCTTCTCGACGCGCGCGGTGGCCTTCGGGAACGCGTAGCGCAGGCCTTCGATCAGCTGGAAGATCGACAGGTCCACGTAGCTCAGCTGGCTGCCCACCATGTAGCCGCCCTGGTGCGGGTTCTGCTCGCGCACGCGGTCGAAATAGCCGAGGAACTTGGGCAGCCGGTGCTTGATGAAATCCTCGGCGCGCATCGCCGCCTCGGCTTTCTGGTCCTCGTAATAGAGGTCCGAGGCGATCGGGTGGTGGGTGTCGTGGATCTCGGTGACGAAATCGGCCACGGTCAGTTGCAATTGGTGTGCCCAGAGCCGACCCGCTTCGTCCTTCGGCGCGAGCTGATGTCTCGCGCCGAGGAACAGCAGGATGTTCGGGGTCTGGCCGATGATCTGCTCGCCCGCCTTCAGGAACGGCGGCGCGAACGGCGGCGTGTCGAGCGAGCGGCTGTCGAGCAGGTCCATCAGTGCCGCCACGCCGTGGCCGTTGCCGCCGTGCTCGCGCGCGACGTCCACGTAGTCCGCGCCGGCCGCTTCGAGTGCCAGCCGAACGTATTCACCGCGGCCCTGGATGGTGGGCCAGTAATGGAGTTCGTATTGCATGCCGTGCTCCTCTTCGTATGCGAGCGGTCATTATGGAGCGCGGGTGGGATGCCTGCAGCGCATGTGAAGCGCTGCGCGCGCGGCCCGTCTCACCGGATCAACGCCAACCCCGCCGGCAGCGCCTCGCCGAACACGCGCCCGGTGTCCGCGCTGTCGAGCGTGACGACCTCGCGCACCATCGCGAGCCAGCTCGGCGCCGCGTGCGCGGCCGCGAGCCGGCGCAGCACCGCGTCGCGAGCCGCGTCGGGCAGGTCGCGCGAGCGGTCGCCCGTCATGCGGGCGATCTGCGCGGCCGCGAACATGGCCGGTTCGATCTTCTTCCAGTCGAGCGCGAGGATCGCGTCGAGCCAGCGCGTGGCCACCTCGGGCGGCACCACCTCGTGCGTGCTGCCGTAGAACGGCAGCCGCGCGCCGATCCGGCCGATCGCCCACCAGTCCTGGCGGTTGCCCGCGCCGCGCGCGAGCCGGTCGAGCAGCGCCCCGGCGATCGCGATCTTGCGCCCGGCGGGGATCCGTTCGAGCGAGGCGTACAGACGCGTCATGTCGGCCTGGCCGAGCTTCGACGGATCGAACGGCAGGCCGTGATGCTTCCGCGCGGCCGCCTCGTCGAGCCAGGCCAGCGCCTCGCAGGCCTGCTGCTGCGCCTCGGCCGGCAGGCCGCCGGCCGCGCGGCGCCAGAGCGTCCACCATTCGGACCACACCTGCGCGTCGTGAACGTGCTGGATGCCGTCGTCGAACAGCGTCCAGAGCTGCTCGACGCGCCACGCATCGAGCGCATGGCCGAAGCCGGGACGAATGCACCAGCCGGCGAGATTGAGCCACAGCCGCTCGTGATCGGCCGAGCGACGCCGCCGCGCGGCGCGTTCCCACAGCGCGCCGAACAGGTCGCGCAGCAGCGCGAGATCCCAGCCCTCGCGCGGGCCGAGCCGCTGTTCGAGCTGCGCGCGCAGGCGCTTCACTTCCTTCGGATCGACGCGTGCCGACGGCGCGCCGAAGCCGCGTTCGATCAGCGCGATCGCGGCATCGAGCCCGGGATGGCGCGCGGCGTCGGCGGGCTCGCCGCCCCCGGCCGCGTCGGCGCCGGTCGGGTCCGCGCCGCGCAGCCGGAATTCGAGCTGCCAGCGCTGCGCGTCGTCGTCGGTGGCCACGCAGTGCATCTCCAGCGTGCCGACCTCGGTCAGCGCCGCCGTCAGCCGCACCGCGCGCTCGCGTGCCTTGCCGGCGCCGCCGTCGCGACGCCGCACCACGGTGGCCAGCGGCGGCAGCCAGACGAAATCGTCACCGGCGGCCAGCTCGGCGATCTCGCCGGGACGCCACGGCGTGTCGGCCACCGTCGAGACGAGGCGGAACTGCACGGGATGGCCGAGCCGCAGCGCGAACGTGCGATCGTCGAGCCGCACCGGCTCGTCCTCGGGCGTGCCGCGCGGCAGCACGCAGACGCCGCGCGGCGCGGGGGCGCCGGCCTCGTCCGTGGCGCCGGCCGCTGCCTGCGCGTCGCGCCCGCCGTCGAGCACGAGGAAATAACTGCGCGGCGAGCCGCCGCCGATCTTCGGCGCGAGGCCGGCGCGCGCGAGCCCGTAGGCCACCGCGCCGCGCGCCACGGCAAGATCGGGCTGGGTGTTGGCGAGCACCTTGAGCGGCGCGCCGCGCCAGGTGCCGAGCGTGTCGGCGAGGCGCGCGGCCGGCGCGCGGGCGCGGAACACGCCGCCGTTGAGCAGCAGCGTGTCGGGCAGCGCCAACGCGGCCGGCGCGTGGCCGGTCGCGGCGTCCGCCGGATTCGATGGTTGCGCAACGGGTTCGCCGTTCGCCGCACGGGCGCCGTCGGCGAGCGCGTCGCGCGATTGCGACGCGAAGCGCGCGAGGAACGCCGCGACGTGCCGCGTGATCGCCGGATCGGCCGCGTAGGGCAGCCCGAATTCGACGAGCGCCGCGCGCGCGCGGCGCGGCAGCTCGTCGGCGCGGCCGGCCGGGAAGAAGCCGTCCACCACGATCCGCTCGACCTCGGCGCGTTCGAGCCGCGTGCTGCGCGCGCCGCCGATCAGCTTCGCGCCGGCGCCGAGCAGCGTGACGGGGACCGACTCGGGCGCGTCGTCGCCGAGCAGTTGCTCCTTCGCGGCGCGGCAGCGTTCCACCAGTTGCGAGAGGCTCGCCGCCGACAGCTTCGCGCCGCCGCCGCCGTCGCCGGCGAGCCGGCGCTCGGCCAGATGCGCGAGCGCGAGATCCATGTTGTCGCCGCCGAGCATCAGGTGATGGCCGACGCCCACGCGCGTGAGGGTCGGCTCGCCCTGCGCGTCGAGTTCGACGCGGATCAGCGTGAGGTCGGTGGTGCCGCCGCCCACGTCGCAGACCAGCACCAGCCGCGTGCCGGCCAGCGCGTCGCGCAGCCCGTCGCGGTGCTGGTAGAGCCAGTCGTAGAACGCCGCCTGCGGCTCCTCCAGCAGCCGCAGCGCGGGCAGGCCGGCCGCGCGCGCGGCTTCCAGCGTGAGCGCGCGCGCGCCGTCGTCGAACGACGCGGGCACGGTCAGGACCACCTCCTGCCGCGCCAGCGGCGCGTCGGGAAAGCGGTGGTTCCAGGCGTCGCGCACGTGCGCGAGATAGCTGGCGCTGGCGGCCACCGGCGAGACCTTGCCGGTGCCTTCGGGCGCGCCCCACGGCAGGATCGGCGCGAGCCGGTCCACCGAGGCGTTCGACAGCCAGCTCTTGGCGCTGCTGACGAGCCGGCCCGGCACCTGCTCGCCAAGCTGCCGCGCGAGCCGGCCGATGATCGCGGGCGGTGTGGTGCCGCCGGCCGTCCCGGCTTCGGCCGCGCCGTCGCCTCCGGCTTCGCCTTGCCGCCACGGTAGCGCGAGCGCCCCGGCGGCCAGTTCGCCCTCGGCCGGGTGGTAGCGCGCCGAGGGCAGCAGCGGCGCCGCGCCCAGCTCGCCGAGGCCGACCAGCTGGTCGATCTCGAACAGGCGAATGTCGGTGCCGCCCGCCTCCACATAGGCGACCACGGTGTTGCTGGTGCCGAGGTCGATCCCGACGACGTAGCGCGCCTTCGCCTGCGCCATCAGGCGTCCACGCCGCCGCGCACGTCGAATTCGACCTTCCAGCGCTCGCCGCCGCCGCGCGGCATCGCCTCGAGTTCGAGCGTGCCGGCCTCGGTCACGCGCGCGTGCAGCCGCACGGCCACCACCTCGCCGGGCGTGCGGCCCTCGGCGGGCAGCGTGGCCTGGATCGCTTCCAGTTCCTGCAACTCGTCGGCCGACCAGTAGTCGAGCAGGGCGCCGACCTGATCCTGGCGCCGCACCGACGAGCCGAAGAAGCGGAACGTCACCGGCTCGCCCACCACCAGCCCGAACTCCTGCTCGGGCAGCGCGGCGTCGGAGCCTTCCTCCATGCCGAACGGCGCGACGCAGAGCGCCGAGACGGGCGGCTCCATGCCGGGGATCGCCGGCATCGCCGATTCGATCGCGATGTAGTAGGCGCGCGCCGTGCCGCCGCGAATCCGCACGCCGCGGCCGCGCTTGACGTAGCCGTAGTAGGCCGCGAGCCAGCCGTTCAGGATCGTCAGGATCCGCTCGGTCAGCAGCTCGGACTTGAACACGCCGCCGTTGAACAGCACGGCGGTGGGATGCAGGAAGCTCGCGCCCTCGGCCGGCGGGGCCGGCAGCCCGCCGAGGTCGGCCAGCGCGCCCACCTGCTTGCCGAGGAACGCGGCGAGGTGGCGCGTGATGCCGGCGTCCTGCGCGTAGGGCAGGCCGAGCTGGGTGAGGCCGGCGCGCGTGCGCACCGCCGGCCGCGCGGCGGCGTCCACCTGCGGGAAGAAGCCTTCGAGCAGGATCTGCGTGAGTTCGGCGCGCGTGAGTTCGGTGCGGATCGAGCCGCCGATCAGCTTCGAGCCGCGGCTCGGCACCACCAGCGGCACGGTGTCGAGCGTGCGGTCGCCGAGCAGCGTTTCCTTCGCGCCGCGGCACGCGTAGGTGAGCGCGCGCAGCTGCCACGGATCGGCCTGGGTGCCCTGCGCGGCCAGCTTGCGCGCGACCACGTGCGCGAGCGCGAGGTCCATGTTGTCGCCGCCGAGCAGGATGTGCTCGCCCACCGCCACGCGGTGCAGTTCGAGGTTGCCGTCGCGCTCGACCACGGCGATCAGCGAGAGGTCGGTGGTGCCGCCGCCGACGTCCACCACCAGGATGATGTCGCCGACCTTCACGTCCTTGCGCCAGCCGCCGCCGCTCTTCTGGATCCAGCTGTAGAGCGCGGCCTGCGGCTCCTCCAGCAGCGTCATGCGCGCGTAGCCGGCGGCCTGCGCGGCCTCGGCGGTCAGCTCGCGCGCGGCCGGGTCGAACGAGGCGGGGATCGTCACCGTCACGTCCTGCGCGGCGAACGGCGCGTCCGGATGCGCGTGGTCCCAGGTTTCGCGCAGATGCGTGAGGTAGCGCACCGAGGCGTCGAGCGGCGAGACGCGTTCGACTTCGGGCGGCGCGTCGTTGGGCAGGATCGCCGCGCGGCGGTCGACGCCGGGATGGCAGAGCCAGCTCTTCGCGCTCGACACGAGCCGGATCGGCGTGCCGGCGCCGCGGCTGCGCGCCATCTCGCCCACCGCGTAGTCGCGCGTCGCGGTCCACGGCAGCGTCAGGTCGCCCGGCGTGAGTTCGCCCGGATGCGGCAGGTAGAGGAACGACGGCAGCAGGCTCGGCGAGCCGATCGCGCCGGGCGAGGTCAGCTGCGCGATCGGCAGCACCTGCTGCTGCGGCGCGTCGCCGTCGCCGGCGGCGAGATCGACATAGGACAACGCGCAGTGCGTGGTGCCGAGATCGATACCGATCGAGAAACGCGGCTCGCTCACAGCTCCACCTCCGCCGGCGCGATCACGCTCACGTCGTGCGTGCCGACCAACTTCGGCAGCCTCACCTCGGCGGCGCGCCAGCCGCGATGGCTCAGCGTGCCGGTGAACGGCGCGGTGCCCACCACGTTGCCGGTCAGGCGGTTCGCGCCCGCATCGAAGCCCTCGGCCAGCGTCACGCGCGTGCCCTCGGCCTCGGTGCGGACCGGGCGGATCGTGAAGTGCTCGCGCAGCGTCGCGCGGCAGCCTTCGTGGACGAGGCGCGCGGCCGCGCCGATCTCGGCGTCGGCGTAGCTCGCGATGTCTTCCTCGACGAAATCGACGAAGCGCGCGTTCTTCTGCAGCAGGCCGAGCAACTGCAGCGCGGCGTCGGGGCTCGCGGCCTGGATGGCCGGGGCGGGCGCTGCCGCCGGGGCCGGCGCCGGCTTCGGCGCGACGGGGGCCGGGGCCGTGGGCGCGGGGGCGGGGGCGGGCGTGGCCACGCCGTTGCGCAGGTTGCGGACTTCGGCGGCGAGCTTGCCGTCGCCGAGGATGGCGAAGAACGATCCGATGGCGACCGACAGGCGGCCAACGAACGACAGATTCGACTCAGGCATGGTCATGCGACTCCAGTGGGCTCGCGGCACGGCGCGAGCGGGCCTGCCGGCGCGACGGCGCGCGGCTGGCGGCGGCGCACGAGGCGGGCAGGCGGGGCGAGCCCGGCACGGGCTCGGAAAAACCCGTATTTTGCCTTGTTGTGGTGCGGTGCCGCTCAAAAATGCGGGCGGGGGGCGGGAGCGGCGCGGGTCGGGCCGCGTCCGGCGCCCGCCGGGTGGGCGTTGCCGGAAGGGCTTGCGGGAGGCGTTGCGGGACGCGATACCGCTTGCCGCCAGATCCCGGCCGCGCGTGTCGGGGCCGGGAAAAATGCCCGGGGTCGCCCCGGATCGACGACGTTCACGACCGCCACCAAGCCGCGATGACGCGTACGTCATTCCGTACAAGCCGCCCCTTGAGGAGCCGCCGTGCCGATCTCGGCCCGCGATGCGATTTCGTTGTCCCGGGCCAGGGGGAGCCGGACGCCTCATCTTCCGGCGGGCGCGCGCAACCGCGCCAGGTCGGCCCGGCAGGAATTCATGGCCCGCGCGCTGACGGCGGAAAGTTCGGCGCGCGGGACGAGGCGCCGCGGCGGGTTCCCCGACGAATCGCGGGCGCCGCGCCTGAACGCGGCACAATGGCGGCCTGCCTGCTTGCCGGGCGTAATCCGGAGACCTCCTGCATGAATCTCGCCCTGATCGGCGCCTCGGGCCTGCTCGGCCGCGCCGTGGCCGCCGCGCTCGCGCCGCGTCGCGAATGGCGGCTGGTCGCGACGGTGCGCGATCCGCATGGCGCGCCGGCGCGCGCGGCCGCACGCGTCGCGGGCCTTGCCCCTGAAGCGCTGACGCCGCTCGACCTGCTCGACGCGCGCGCGCTCGACCGCTTCTTCGCCGAGCATCGTCCCGACGCCGTGATCGTCTGCGCGGCCGAGCGCCGGCCCGACGTCTGCGAGCACGATCCGGCCGCCGCGCGCGCGATCAACGTCGAGGCGCTCGCCGCGCTGGCCGAACGCGCCGACGCGCTCGGCGCCTGGACGCTCGCGATGTCCACCGACTACGTGTTCGACGGCCGCGCCGCGCCCTATCGGGAAACCGATCCGCCCGCGCCGCTGAACGCCTACGGCCGCAGCAAGGTCGACGGCGAGGCGGCGCTGCTGGGCGCCTCCGCGCGTGCCTGCGTGCTGCGCCTGCCGCTGCTGTACGGGCCGGTGATCGGCTGGGGCGATTCGGCCGTCACGAGCCTGGTGCCGCCCGTCGTCGCGTCGGCGCGGCCCGGCGCGGCGCCCGCCGACATGGACGCCTGGGCGATCCGCTATCCGACCTGGACGCCCGACGTCGCGCACGTGATCGCCCAACTGGTCGAGCGCCACGCGGCCGGCGAGCCCGTGACGGGCCTCTGCCAGTGGTCCGGCGACGAGCCGATGACCAAGCACGAGATCGCCACGCGGATCGGTGCCGCGCTCGGCCTCGCGCCGCGGCTGAACGCCGTCACCGAGCCGCGCGATGCGACGCCTCGGCCCTACGACTGCCATCTCGACTCGACGCGCCTCGAAGCGCTCGGCATCGGCCGGCGCACGCGCTTCGACGTGGCGATCCGCGAGGTGCTGCGCGCCGGGCCGGCGATCTGACGGCGCGACGGCCCGCCGGCACGCGCAGGGCGCCGCGCGCCGAACCGGGCCGAACGGATCGCGATGAGTGGCGTCGGGCACGCCGCGCTTCGCATTCCGGCTGACGGGTTCCGGTGCGGTCAGGGGCGCGGCGCGGCAAGCGCCGACAATCGACGGGAATCAGGAAAAATGGCGCGAGGCCGCCCGGCCGTGGCGCACCGCGTCCGTCTTCAGCTTCGTATTCATCTTCATTTTTGTCCGCTTCGTCGATCGTTCCATGCCCGCCTCGCGCATTCCCGCTCCGCCCATTAGTTTCATCGACCCGTTTGCCGCGCCCCGCGCGCCCGGTGCCCCGGAACTGCCCGCCGCGTCGGTCTCGCACCACGGCGGGCCGGCATCCCATGCCGGCGACGGACCGCTCGGGCCGCTGGTAGCGATGCGCCGCGCCTCGGTACCGGCCGAGGGCGGCGAGCGGCGCGCGTCGATCGGTGCGCCGCGGCGCGGCAGCGCGCCGTTCGTGACGCCGTTGTCGGACGCAACGGCCCGGCGCATCGAGGAGGCGGCCAGGCGCACCCGGGGCCGCGTACTGACCGAGGTCGAACGCGAGATCGGCGAGACCTTCATGCTGCCCGCGCATCTGGTCGCGATCGCCGAGGTGGCACGGATCATGAACGTCGCGGTGAGCTTCCGGCCCGCCGGCGCGCAGACGCTGAAGCGCCTCGCGGCCGGCGCGCGGCCGAAGCCGCACGATCTGTCCGACAAGACCATCAAGCCCGAATCGCTCGCCAGGGTGTACGTCGACCGGCACGAGGCCGAGCGGCGCATGGAGCAGATGCGGCGCCACGATCTCGACGGCTACGTCGGCCATTACGGCGACGGCAGGCTCGACGGCGTCTACGTCGCGCACACGGCGCCCGGCATGTCGGCGCTGCGGCTGAAGCCGGCGCCCGAGGCGCCGGGCTGGATGTACCTGCCGGTCGATCACGATCATCCGGGCGAGAGCCTGGTGCGCCTGCGTCACACGGCCGACCGCGAAGGCGGGCTGGTGACGGGCGACTACGACATGCACGACGCGATCAACATGAGCGGCGCGCGCGGGCCGCTCGGAGAGGGGCAGGAGGCCGCCCTGATGTCCGGCATCAATTGCTCGGTGGCCGCCGTCGATCCACGGCGGCCGCTCGACCAGCCGTGGATGAGCGTGGTCCAGCACGGGCCGCAGTACAACTATCTCGCGCACATGAGGAACCAGGAGCCGGGCGCGCGGATCGACGAGCGCGTGGCCAGGCCCTCGCTGCCCGTCGCGATGTGCGATCGCGGCACCTGGCACATCATCCGCACCGAGCCGCAGCTGAAGCGTTTCTACGGCGATCGCGGTATCAAGGGCAAAAGCGGCTGGACGGGAAGCGAGAGCGGCGGGACGCCGTCGCCGGGGGCTTCGCGGCGCGGTTCGCTGGCCGATGCGAGCGCTTCGCGGCGCGGTTCGCTCGCCGATGCGGGCGCTTCGCGGCGCGGTTCGCTGGCCGATGCGGGCGCTTCGCGGCGCGGTTCGCTGGCCGATGCGGGGGCTTCGCGGCGCGGTTCGCTGGCAGATGTGAGCGCTTCGCGACGTGGTTCGCTGGCGGACGCCGGTGCCGCGCGGCTCGGCCCGCCTGCCCCGCGGCGCGATTCGGGCATCGACGCGGGCACGGCGGCCCGCGATGCCGGCGACAAGCCCGGCGGCCCGCGGCGCGGTTCGGCGACGAGCCTCGGCTTGCCGCCGTGGAATGCCTCGGCGCCGTTCGTCGGCGCGCGCCGCGACTCGACGGGCAACGCCCGGGCATCGAGGTCCGAACGCGCGTTACCCATGCCGGCCGCGGCAGGCGGGCGGCGCGGCGCCATGACGGAGGACGTCGTCACGCTCGCCGCGCGCGACCGGCGGCCGCCCGCGATGTCGGCCGTTGCCGAAGGTGTCGCGTTCAGCGATCCGTTCGCGGCGGCGCGGGAGCAGCAAGGCGAGACCTCGCGCGACGAGTGAGTGCGCGGCGGCGGCCCACCGACCCGGCGGATCATGGCGAGCCGTGTCGTGCCAGACCTTTCACGCGCGTTGCCGCCACCCGGCCGACGTTTCGTATGCCGAGTCATGCGCTGTCCGGCCGGCCCGCGCCGACGGCGCGGGAATAAATGCGCTTTCTCGCCTGTTCTGTTCGAAGAACGCCTGCCTGTCGCCGCGCGCCGTGACGTCGCGCGAGACGCCCGGGCGGGCGCGCCGCGGTAGCGATTGGCCGCGCGGCGCTGAACTCGCGAGGAAATCGACATGTCCGCCGCTCCCGGCCTGACCCTGACCCTGACCCTGACCCTGACCCTCCATGACGCGTCGGCCACCCGCACGGTCGCCGTGCGCGACACCGGCGCCACGATCGGCCGTGGCGCCGAATGCGACGTCGTGCTGGCCGATCCGCGCCGCGCGATCTCGCGGCTGCAGGCGCGCATCGACTGGCGGGACGGCCACTACCGGCTGACCGATGCGGGCCGCAATCCGACGCTCGTCAACGGCCACATCCTCGGCGTGTCGCGCGAAGCGGTGCTACGCGACGCGGACACGCTGAGCATCGATACCTATCGGATCGAGATCGGCATTCGCGGCGCGTCGTCCGGCGACGAGCCGACTGTGTTTGCGGCGCTGCCGGCTGGGGTTGCCGATGACGATGCCGCGCCGCACGAGGACGGCTTCGATCCGCCGACGAGGGTGCGCGTGCCGGGGCGCGAGGCGGGTGAGGGCGCGGCATCGGTGATCGGCCACGCGACCGCGCAACGGGCGCATGAGGAAGCACCGAGGCCGGATGACGACGCGTTTGATGTGCCGACGATGGGTCGCATGCCCGACGTCGACGCGGGACAGGTGGTCGGCGTGCGGGTCGCTGAAGCCGCCCATGCCGCCGATCGTGCCGACACGGCGATGCGTCCGGCACGGGGCGCCGCGCATCCGGCGATTGGCGCTCCGCGCGACGCGGCGCTTCCATCCTCGGTCGCCGATGATGCTGTCGATGCTGCCGGTGACGTCGATGTTGCCGCCACCGCCACCGCCACCGCCACCGATGCCACCGATGCCACCGCGCCGCGCACTCCGTCGCCGGAGTCCACACGCCACGCGGCAGCCGGCCATGCAGCCGACGCGACGCCGAACGACGCGCTGCTGTCCGCGCTACAGGACGGCCTCGGCATCGTTCCGACCACGCTCACGCCACCCGACGCGATCGCCTTCACGCATCTGGCCGGCGTGCTGCTGCGCGAATCGATCGAAGGCGCGATGGCGATGCACGGCCGCGCATCGGGCCGCGCCACCATGCCGGGCGATGCAACGCCGAACCGGCCCACGGCGCCAAACCCGCTGCTCGACGCCACCAGCGTCGAGGCCGCGCTGACGCTGTTGCTGGCGAGCGCGCACGCCGAAGCGGCGCGCACGATGCTGCGCGATGCATTCGCCGGCATGCGCGAGCACCAGCGCGCCCTGCACGACGTGCTGCGCGAGGTGCTGACCGATCTCGCGCCCGTAACGGCACCGCCGTCACGCACGGGCTGGTTGGGCCGATGGCTGGCGTCGCGCGCGAGCCGCTCGCGCCGCGAGCAAGCCTGGGCACGCGCCGCGCGGCGCGCCGCCGCGTTGCTGGACGTGCCGGCCGCCAGCCTCCGGGCGCCCCAGGCATCTCGAGCAACCGACTCGCGGCCACGCTCCCCCTGAGCCTTCACGGCAACGCGGCGCGCAACCTCCCGTGCCGCGCGCGACGCCGCCTCTTCACCGCCCTCACGCGTCCAACTCCCGCAAGAACGCGACCTTGTCAACCGACGCCGGCAGCGCATCGACAAGCCGCGCATGAAACGTAGCCGTATCGGCGCCCACGGCCGCGCGCTGCGCGACGAGCCGCGCGATCGGGCCGAGATGGGTCGCGAGCCGCCGCGCGGCCGCGTCGATCCGGGCCGGGTCGAGCATGGGGCTCGCGGCCGCCTCCGCCGCCGTGCCGCCGCCATGCGCCGCATGCACGCGATCCGTCGCGCCGGTCCCCGCCGCCGCGTGCCGTTGCAGCAGCGTATCGACGTCATGCCGCGCGGCCTCGTCGGGCAGATGCCGTGCGAGCGCCGCCGCAAGCGTGCGCGAATCGCTCGCCAGCGCGGCGGCGCGCCGGACCAGCCGCGACGCCACCGGCCCGACATGGTCGGCAAGCCGCCGCTCCAGTTGCGCGAGCAGTTCCACCGACCAGCCGCCCGGCAGCGTGCGCGCCCCGGCAGCCTCGGGCGGCGGCGCGAGCGCGGGCCGCGCGAGCGGCGCGGCCACGATGGTCTCGTCGGGGTCGCGCGGCGCGGCGAGCGTATCGAGCAGCGCCAGCACGGCGCCGCGCCACGCCCGCGCCGACGCGTAGCGCGCGTCCGGCGCCTTCTCCAGCGCCTTCAGCACCAGCGCGTCGAGCGCGGCGGGCAGGCCCGGCACGCGGCTCGACGGCGGCGCCGGCGGCTCGTCCAGCACCTGCCGCATCACCGCGGCCGACGAGCCCGTGAACGGGCACTGCCCGGTCAGCATCTCGTAGAGCACCACGCCGGCCGAGTACAGGTCGCTGCGCGCATCCACGGGCGCGCCCGCGTACTGCTCCGGCGACATGTAGCGCGGCGTGCCGATCAGCATGCCGGCCTGCGTGAGGCGGCCGGTGTCGAGCTGGGCGATGCCGAAGTCGGTGATCTTGCATTCGCCGCGCGGCGCGATCAGCAGGTTCGCGGGCTTGACGTCGCGATGGATCACGCCGGCCTCGTGCGCATAGGCGAGCGCGTCGAGCAGCTGCGCGAACCACACCAGTACGCGCGGCGGCGGCATGGTGCTGCCGTTGCCGGCGTGCGCGGCGAGCCGCGCCGCGAGCGTCTCGCCGCGCACGTACTCGAGCGCGAGGTAGGCGACGCCGTCGGCCTCGCCGTAGTCGAACACGCCGACGATGTGCGGATGGACGAGGCGCCCGGCCGCGCGCGCCTCGTTGATGAAGCGCGCGGGCAGCTCGGCGTCGGCGGCGTCGCCGCCTTCGTGCGCGTCGCGCAGCAGCTCGGCGCGGATCGTCTTCAGCGCCACCTGCCGCTGGATATGCGGATCGGTGGCGAGATAGACGGTGCCCATCGCGCCACGCCCGAGCACCCGCTCCACCACGTAGCGGCCGATGCGGGCCGGCGGCGCCCCGGCATGCCGCGTCATGGCCGCGATCCGCCCGGCGCGGTGCCGGCCGCGCCGGTTTCGTCGAGGATCTCGAAGGCCGTCACGAGGCTGGTGCGCATCCGGCCGAACGACACCGCGAGCGAGGCGATCTCGTCGCCGCCGCGGGTGGGCAGCTCGACGTCGTCGAGCTGGCCGAGGCTGACCGCGTCGGCCGCGCGCGACAGCACCTGCAGGCGCCGCGTGACGAGGAAATGCACCATCACGTTGAGCACCACCAGCACCACCGCGAACACCACCGCGAGCGCTTCCATGAAGCTGCGCCAGAGCGCCCGGCCGCGCGCGATCGATTCCGACATCGGCACCGACACGAACTCGGCGCCGATCACGTCGTTCATGGCCCAGCCGAAGCCGTTGGCGGGGCCGTACTTCTCGAGCATGGTGCGCGGCGCGGCCGAGGGCGTGCTGTGACACTGCATGCAGGTGGCGTCGGTGATGCGGCTTGGGCGCGCGAGGAACAGCAGCTGCTCGCCGCCCGGCGTGCGCCGCTGCCCGGTGATTTCCTGCAGCGCGGGCTGGTCGTGCAGATGCGCGATCACCTCGGTCTCCCAATCGGTCGGCCGGTCGCGCGGATTGGTGGGGTTCAGCATGGTCGAGCGGTACGAGAAGTTCCGGAACGAGCCCTGCAGCGTGTTCAGCATCTCGATGGCCGAGAACGCCGGCACCGATTCGGGCACGAACGAATACTGGATCTGCGTGGCGAGCAGCGGCGTGACGTGCCGCGCCGTGTAGTCCTGCATCGCCTCGGCGGCGCGCATCAGCACGTCGGCGTCGTGGCGCGTCTCGTCGAGCGCCTGCCGCTGCAGCACGCGGTCGGCCACGACGCCGGCCGCGGTCAGCCCGATCGCGAAGATCGCGACGAACACGAGATTGAACTTGATGGCGAGCGACAGTTTCATGGGCGCACGGGGATCGAAGGATAGGCGGCGGGCGGCGCGAGCGGCGCGCCCGATGAAGCGCGCGACGGCGCGCGGCGCGGCGGCGGGAACAGCAGCGCGCGCCAGTCGGGCAGCGCGCCGAGGTGCTGCCGCACGTCGCGGCGGAACGCGGCGTCGGACAGGCGCGGCCGGAACCGCCCGGCGAAGCGCGTCGGCGCGGCGGTGCGCACGGCGAGCGTGCTGGTGAGCCAGTCGGCGACGTCGTCGTAGGCCACCGGGCGCGAGGCGGGCGGCGCGTCGTGCGGCGCGGGCGGCACCGGCAGCGCGCGCAAGGCGTCGCGGAACGCCGTCGGCATCGCGGCGACGAAGGCCGGATCGGGGCCGGGCAGCACGGCGATCGTCCGGTTCGTGCTCGCGCGCTGCGCGAAGCGCGGCGCGTCGAGCCTCGCGTGGGCCGGCCGGCCGAGCACCTGGCCGAGTGCGTCCACGCTGGCCGCGCCGCTTTCACAGAACGCGGCGTCGGCGTCGTAGCCGGGCGGCGCGGCGGCGATCACCAGCGCGCCGCGCGCGACCGGCGCGAAGCGCGTGCGTTCGGTCTCGACGGCGGGCGGCGCGCAGCCGGCGGCGCCGTCGCAGGCGGACAGCAGCTTGAGCCAGCCGCGCAGCAGCGCGACCTGCGCGCCGCGCGCGAGCAGCACGCGCGTGTCGGGGCCGAGCGCGAGCACGTTGCCGTCCGCGTCCTGCAACTGCGCGCCGCCCGCCGGCGCGGTCTCGACGATGTCGTTCACGGCGAGGCGCCGGCCCGCGGGCGCCAGGTAGCGGACCGTCTCGTGAATCGTCGTGACGGGCGACGTCGCGCGCACCAGCGTCCAGCCTTCCGGTGTCTGCGCCCGGGTCGATGTTTGCGCCTGGGTTTGCGCGGCGAGCGCGAGCAAGGCCAGCGAGGCGACGCATCGCGAGACAAGGGCGCGGATCGAAAGGCGTGAACGTGTCATTCGGTGCAAGGCATCGGCGTGCAAGCCGCCGCCGGACAGGAATCGGATACCTGCTGAACGATCGGCGCCGCGTGTTTATTCCGCGCGTCGTCCACGAATCGCCTGCCGTGGCTTCGCTCGCGCGGCGCGTCGCGACTGCTACGTCCTCCGAAGCGCCGTCATCGAAACGCTCGTCGCTCACCGCGTCACGGCGAATTCGTAACAAAACGTTTTTGTGCCGCCCGCCACGGAATATTCGCGCGCCGCGAGCCGTTCTGGCTTGCGACGACGATGACGAACCCGATGCGCCGGCAGCCGCTGCCGGCATCGCGGGCCCCGCGAAAACACCGCCGCCGTGGAATAGATCGCGACATCGCGCTGTTCTGTGGTCGTGGACGGCGAGGGCAGCCGGTCCAGCGGCTCGTCGGATTTCCGAAACCCTATGCACCCGGAGGAACAGCGCATGGCAACGAGGCAGAGCAGTCAGAAATTCATTGCGCGCAATCGGGCGCCACGCGTCCAGATCGAGTACGACGTGGAGCTGTACGGCGCGCAGAAGAAGGTGCAGATCCCGTTCGTGATGGGCGTGATGTCGGACCTGTCTGGCGCGAACGCGGGCGAGCTGCCGCCGATCGAGGAACGCAAGGCGCTCGAGGTGGACGTCGACAACTTCGACAGCCGCATGCAGTCGATGAAGCCGCGCGTCAACTTCACGGTGCCGAACACGCTGACGGGCGAGGGCAGCCTCGAGGTCGACATCACGTTCGAGAGCATGGACGACTTCTCGCCGGCCGCGATCGCACGCAAGGTCGATTCGCTCGCGAAGCTGCTGGAGGCGCGCACCCAGCTGGCGAACCTCGGCACCTATCTCGACGGCAAGTCGGGCGCGGAGAAGCTGATCGCGCAGGCGCTGAAGGACCCGGCGCTGCTGCAGTCGTTGAGCGCGGCGCCGAAGGCGGCCGACACCGAACCCGGACAGGAGTGAGCAGACCATGGCAAGCCAGCAGCAATTCGATCCGGCCGCGCGGGCCGATATGGCCCAGGCGGCCACGGCCGGGGCCGATGATTTCGCGGCCCTGCTGAACCGCGAGTTCCGGCCGAAGAACGAGCGCGCGAAGGAGGAAGTCGAGGCGGCCGTGCGCACGCTCGCCGAGCAGGTGCTGCGCGATTCGAACATCGTCTCCGACGACGTGGCGCAGACCATCAACGCCTACGTGGCCGAGATCGACCGCAAGCTCGGCGAGCAGCTGAACCGCGTGATGCACCACGCCGAGTTCCAGAAGCTCGAAGGCGCGTGGCGCGGGCTGCACCATCTCGTCACGAACTCGGAAACGGATCCGATGCTGAAGATCCGCGTGATGAACGTGTCGAAGCAGGAGCTCGCCCGCAACCTGAAGCGCTTCAAGGGCGTGGCATGGGACCAGAGCCCCGTGTTCAAGCGCATCTACGAAGAGGAATACGGCCAGCTCGGCGGCGAGCCGTATGGCTGCCTGATCGGTGATTATTACTTCGACCACAGTCCTCAGGACGTCGAACTGTTGCGCGGCATCTCGCAGGTCGCCGCGGCGGCGCACGCGCCGTTCATCTCGGCGGCCGATTCGACGCTGCTCGGCATGGAGAACTGGAACGAGCTCGCCAACCCGCGCGACCTCTCGATGATCTTCACCACGCCCGACTATGCCGGCTGGCGCTCGCTGCGCGAGATGGACGACGCACGCTATCTGGCGCTGACCATGCCGCGCACGCTGGCGCGCCTGCCCTACGGCGCGAAGACCGATCCGGTCGAGGAATTCGATTTCGAGGAAGACACCGAGGGCGCCGATTCGGGCAAGTACACGTGGCAGAACGCGGCCTACTCGATGGCGGTGAACATCAACCGCTCGTTCAAGCTGTACGGCTGGTGTACGCGGATTCGCGGCGTGGAGTCGGGCGGCGCGGTGGAGAACCTGCCCGTGCATACGTTCCCGAGCGACGACGGCGGCGTGGACATGAAGTGCCCCACCGAGATCGCGATCACCGACCGCCGCTCGGCCGAGCTCGACAAGATGGGCCTGATGCCGCTCGTGCATCGCAAGAACTCGGACGTGGCCGCGTTCATCGGCGCGCAGTCGGTGGCCAAGCCCGAGGAATACGACGATCCGGCCGCCACCGCGAACTCGAACCTGTCGGCGCGGCTGCCCTACATGTTCGCCTGCTGCCGCTTCGCGCACTACCTGAAGTGCATCGTGCGCGACAAGATCGGCTCGTTCAGCACGCGCGAGCAGATGGAGAGCTGGCTGTCGAACTGGGTCATGAACTACGTGGACGGCGACCCGGTGAATTCCAGCGAGGAAACCAAGGCGCGCAAGCCGCTCGCCGCCGCGCAGGTGGTGGTGGAGGAAGTCGAGGACAACCCCGGCTACTACACCTCGAAGTTCTTCCTGAAGCCGCACTACCAGCTGGAAGGCCTGACCGTGTCGCTGCGCCTCGTGTCGCGCCTGCCGTCGGGCCACGCGGCCTGACGCGAGAACCCGCCGGAGCGGGCTGCGCTCCGGCTCCCAACGTTCGTCGGATCGGCGAGCACATTCACCAGTAACGAGCAGAGGTAACTATGGCATTCGACATGCACCTGAAATTCGGCTCCGGTTCGGTCACGATCCAGGGCGCGTCCAACCACGCGAAGCACAAGAACGAAGTACCGATCATCGCGTGGTCGTGGGGCGTCAGCAACACCGGCAACCTGCACACGGGCGCCGGCTACGCGTCGGGCGGCAAGGCCAACATCCAGGACATCACCATCACGAAGTACGTCGACAGCTGCTCGAACGCGATCCTGAACGCCTGCTGCACCGGCGCGCGCGTCGACAACGCCTATCTCTACGTGACCAACGCCACCGGCCAGCAGACCGACTTCCTGACCATCGAGCTCAGCGAGGGCGTGCTGATCACCTCGGTGTCCACCGGCGGCACCGGCGGCGACGAACGCCTGACCGAGAACATCACGCTGCACTTCGGCAAGTTCAAGTATTCGTTCCAGCCGCAGGACGACGAAGGCAAGGCCAACGGCGGCACCAAGGACTTCACCTACGACATCCAGCAGGTCGCGAAGCAGTGAGCGTCACCGCGCGCGGCTCGCGCCGCTTCCCCTCGCATCCGGCGCCGCCGCCTGGCGTCACCCGTCCGGGCAGGCCGCACGCCGGCCGCGCCCGGCCCGCGCCCCGTTGAACGGAATCGCCGACGTGAACCTGACTCCCGCCATCACCCGCCCGGCGGCGCTGCTCGCCAACGGGCAACTCGACGAGGCGCTGCGCGCGCTGTCGGCCGAGGTGCGCAGCCGGCCCGCCGACGCGGCGCTGCGCGTGTTCCTGTTCCAGCTGCTGGCGATCCACGGCGACTGGGAGCGTGCCGGCCATCAGCTGAAGGTGGCCGCCGAACTCGACGCGGGCAACGCGCCGATGGCCACCGCCTACGCGTTCGCGCTGCGCGGCGAACTGGAGCGCGACGCCGTGCTGGCGGGCGCGAAAAGCCCGCTGCTGGCCGGCGAGCCGGCCGCCTGGCACGCCTCGCTGCTGCGGTCGCTGCATGCGCTGACCGAGCGGCGCGTGAAGGCCGCGCTCGAGCTGCGCGCGGCCGCGTTCGACGCGGCCGAGACGGTGGCCGGCACGATCGACGGCGAGCCGTTCGACTGGCTCGCCGATGCCGATCCGCGCTTCGGCCCGTGCCTCGAACTGATCCTGAAGAGCGGCTACGTCTGGGTGCCGTTCTCGCAGCTGCGCTCGCTCACGTTCGACGCGCCGGCCGATCTGCGCGACAAGATCTGGGCGCCGGTGCGGATCGTCTGGCTGAGCGGCGCCGAATCGGTCGGCTTCGTGCCGTGCCGCTACGCGGGCAGCGAGCGCTCGGGTATCGCCGATCTCGCGCTGGCCGCCGGCACCTCGTGGACCGAGCACGGCGAGGACTGCTTCACCGGGCGCGGCCAGCGCATGCTGGTGACCGACCGCGCCGAATATCCGCTGCTCGACGTGCGCTCGATCACGATCGACGCGCGCTGAAGCCGAACCCGACGGGAGCGCCGACACCATGGCCGAACTGACGCCGCAGGAACGCCTGCAACCGTCGCTGCTCGACCGGCTCACCGACCTCGCGCCGGCCGAGCCCGAGGAAAGCCGCGAGCAGCGCGTGATCACCGCCGCGAGGCTGCGCGAGTGCGTGACGCGCGACATCGCCGCGTTGCTGAACTGCACGCGCCAGTGGGAAGACGAGGCGCTGGCGGGCCTCGACCAGGTCGGCGACTCGGTGCTGAACTACGGCATCCCCGACCTGGCCGGCAGCGCGCTGTCGGGCATCGACGCGGGCGAGCTGCAGAGCCGGATTCGCGCCGCGCTGCTCGATTTCGAGCCGCGCCTGATCGCCGACACCGTGCAGGTGACGGTCAGCGCCGACGCCTCGCGCATGGACGGCCGCGCGCTGAGCTTTCGCATCGACGCCGAGATGTGGGCGCAGCCGATGCCGCTCGGCCTTTATCTGCGCACCGATCTCGATCTGGAGACCGGCGAGTTCCGCGTCTCGTCACTGTTGGGTTGAATCGCCATGGATCCTCGTCTGCTCCGCTACTACAACCGCGAGCTGCAACACGTGCGCGAGATGGGCGCCGAGTTCGCCGGCGCGTATCCGAAGGTGGCCGGCCGGCTCGGCCTGGAAGGCTTCGAATGCGCGGACCCCTACGTCGAGCGGCTGCTCGAAGGCTTCGCGTTCCTCGCCGCGCGCGTGCAGTTGAAGCTCGACGCGCAATACCCGGTGTTCACCCAGCATCTGCTGGAGATGGTCTACCCGCACTACCTCGCGCCGATCCCGTCGATGGCGGTGGTGCAGATGCACCCCGACGCGACCGAGGACCTGCCGCCCGGCGGCCATGCCGTGGCGCGCCATACCGTGCTGCGCAGCCTGACCGGCTTCGGCGACCGCACCGCCTGCGAATACCGCACCGCGCATGCGCTGACGCTCTGGCCGATCGAGCTGGCCGAGGCGCGCTACTTCGAGACGCCGGCTGCATTGGCCGCGGCCGGGCTCGTGCCGCCGCGCGGGCGCACCGCGCGCGCCGGCCTGCGGCTGCGGCTGCGCACGCTGGCCGGCGTCGAGGCGAAGATGCTCGCGCTCGACGCGCTGCCGATCCACCTGGCCGGCGCCGACGAGCTGCCGGGCCTGCTCCACGAGCAGTTGCTCGCCAACGGCACCGGCTACACGGTGCGCACGGCGGCGGCCACCGAAGGCGAATTCGTCGAGACCCACTACGACGCGGCGGCGCTGCGCACGCCCGGCTTCGACGAGCACGAGGCGATGCTGCCCGCCGGCGGCCGCTCGTTCAGCGGCTACCGGCTGCTGCAGGAGTATTTCGCCTGCCCCGAGCGGTTCCGCTTCGTCGAGTTCACCGGCCTGCGCGCGCCGCTCGCCCGCGCGCGCGGCCATGCCTTCGAGATCGTGGTCTGGCTCGATCGCGGCGTCGCGCGGCTGCACAACGCGATCGACAAGGGCAACTTCCGGCTGTTCTGCGCGCCAGCCGCGAACCTGTTCGAGCGGCGCGCCGACCGGATCCACCTGCAGGCCGGCCGCACCGAGTACCACGTGCTCGGCGACCGCACGCGGCCAATGGATTTCGAGGTTCACAGCGTGCTCGACGTGCAGGGCTACGGCGACCGCCAGGAGCCCGAGCAGCGCTTCGTGCCGTTCTACGACAGCACCTCGCGCAGCTGGCACGGCGGCGAGGCCGCGTTCTACACGCTGCGCCGCGAGCCGCGCCTGCTCTCCACGCGCCAGCAGCAGCGCGGCCCGCGTTCGAGCTACGTCGGCAGCGAAGCCTTCATCGCGCTGGTGGACAGCCACGACGCGCCGTACGCCACCACGCTGCGCCAGCTCGGCCTGAAGCTGCTCTGCACCAATCGCGACCTGCCGCTGCACATGCCGGTGGGCAAGTCCCACACCGACTTCACGCTCGACACCGACGCGCCGGTGGCGTCGATCCGCTGCGTGGCCGGCCCCACCCGCCCGCGCGCGCCCACCGCCACCGGCGAGACGGCATGGCGGCTGATCAGCCATCTGCAACTGAACTACCTGTCGCTGCTCGACGAGGACGGCGAGCAGGGCGCGGCCTCGCTGCGCGAGATGCTCGGGCTCTATCACGACGAGTTCGACGCCGCCGCGCGCCGGCAGATCGAGGGCATCCGGCAGGTGGTGGCCAGGCCCGTCACGCGGCGCGTGCCGGTGCCGGGGCCGGTCACCTACGGGCGCGGGCTCGAGATCGCGCTGACCTGCGCGGACGCCGCGTTCGAGGGCAGCAGCGCGTTCCTGCTCGGCTCGGTGCTGCAACACTTCTTCGCGCGCTACGTCTCGCTGAATTCGTTCACGGAGACGGTGCTGCGCACGCTCGAACGCAACGAGGTGGCCCGATGGCCCGCGACGCTCGGCAAGCGTCCGATCCTGTGATGGCGACGGCATCGACACCGCCGGCATCGGCATCGGCAGACGCGCCCGCGTCCGATCCGCGCCCGCCCGCGGCCCGCGCGCTCGAAGCGGCGCTGCGCGAGCGGCCGTTCGATTTCGAGTTCTTCGAGGCGATGCGGCGGCTCGAATGCGCGTATCCGCAGCGTCCGCGCTTCGGGCAGTCGACGCGGCCGGCCGAGGACGCGGTGCGGCTCGCGCACGCGGCCTCGCTCGAATTCCCGGCGCGCAGCATCGAACGCTTCGAGCCGGGCGAGGGCGGCGCGCCGGCCCGGCTGCACGGCCTCTTTCTCGGGCTGTTCGGGCCGAACGGGCCGCTGCCGCTGCACCTGACCGAACACGCGGTGGACCGCCAGCGCAACGCCAGGGACGCCACGCTGGTGGCGTTCGCCGACGTGTTCCATCACCGCATGCTGAGCCTGTTCTACCGCGCCTGGGCCGACGCGCAGCCGACCGTGCAGCACGACCGGCCCGAGCAGGACCGCTTTCGCACCTACCTCGGCGCGCTGATCGGCATCGCCGCGCCGCGGCTCGAGGCGCGCGACGCGCTGCCGGACCGCTACAAGCGTTTCTTCGCCGGCCGGCTGGTGCCGCAGGCGCGCAACGCGGAAGGGCTCAAGGGCTTCGTCGAGCATTACTTCGGCGTGCCGGTGAGCGTGATCGAGTTCGTGCCCGGCTGGATGACGCTGCCGGACGATGCCCGTCTGAGGATGGGCGGCGCGATGGCCGCGATGGGCCGCAACGCCACGCTCGGCGCCCACGTGCGCGGCGCGCAGCAGCGCTTCCGGCTGCGCCTCGGGCCGTTGGGCCTGAGCGAGTTCAATCGCTTCCTGCCCGGCGGCGAGGCACTGGACGAACTGGTCGCGGCGGTCCGGCTCTATGCCGGCGACGAGAAGGGCTGGGACGTGCAGCTGGTGCTGAAGCGGCAGGCGGTGCCGGCCATGCACCTGGGACGTGCCGGGCGGATGGGCTTCAACAGCTGGATGGGCCGCTACCCGCAGCCCGCCGACGCGGACCAGGTCGTGGTGGCGCCGCTCGGATGAACCGCGCCGCCATGCCGATGCCGGGTTCGCCTCACCGGTCGTCGTGTGCATCGTTTCGTTTCGAACCGGTGGCCGCGCCGCGGCCGCCACACTCTCCAAAGGATTGACATCATGGCCGAGATCAGTCGCGGCGCCCTGTTCGGCAAGCTCAACGCGCTCGCCTATCGGGGTATCGAAAGCGCCACCGTGTTCTGCAAGCTGCGCGGCAACCCCTACGTCGAACTCACGCACTGGATTCACCAGCTGCTGCAGTTGCAGGACTCGGACCTGCATCGCATCGTGCGCCATTTCGAGGTCGATCCGGCGCGGCTCGCGCGCGACGTCACCGCCTCGCTGGAGAAGCTGCCGCGCGGCAGCAGCGCGATCTCCGATCTGTCGGCGGAGGTGGAGGAGGCCGTCGAGCGCGGCTGGGTGTTCGCCACGCTGATGTTCGGCGAGACGCAGGTGCGCACCGGCTATCTGCTGGTCGCGATGCTGCGCACGCGGCATCTGCGCCATGCGCTGCACGCGGTGTCGGGCGAGTTCGCGAAGCTGAAGGCCGAGGCGCTCGCCGACGCGTTCGCGCGGATCGTGGCCGGCTCGCCCGAGGACGCGCTCGGCGCGACCGACGGCTTCCGGGCCGACGCCGCCGCCGGGCCGGGCGAGGCGAGCGGCGCGCTGGCGCCGGCGCCGCTCGGGCGCGGGCAGGCCTTGAGGCAGTTCACGGTGGATCTGACCGCGCAGGCGCGCGAGGGCCGCCTCGACCCGATCGTCGGCCGCGACGGCGAGATCCGCCAGGTGGTCGACATCCTGATGCGGCGCCGCCAGAACAATCCGATGCTGGTGGGCGAGGCCGGTGTCGGCAAGACCGCCGTGGTGGAGGGCTTCGCGCTGCGCATCGCGCGCGGCGACGTTCCGCCCGCGCTGCGCGACGTGCAGGTGCGCACGCTCGACATCGGCCTGCTGCAGGCCGGCGCCAGCATGAAGGGCGAGTTCGAGAACCGGCTGCGGCAGGTGATCGACGAGGTGCAGGCCTCGCCGCGGCCCGTGATCCTGTTCATCGACGAGGTCCATACGCTGGTGGGCGCGGGCGGCGCGGCCGGCACCGGCGACGCCGCGAACCTGCTGAAGCCGGCGCTCGCGCGGGGCAGCCTGCGCACCGTCGGCGCGACCACCTGGGCCGAGTACCGCAAGCACATCGAGAAGGATCCGGCGCTGACGCGGCGCTTCCAGACCGTGACCGTGGACGAGCCCGACGAGGCGAAGGCCATCCTGATGCTGCGCGGCGTGGCGGCCGTGATGGAGCGCCACCACCGCGTGCAGATCCTCGACGAGGCGCTGGAGGCCGCGGTGCGGCTCTCGCATCGCTACATCCCGGCGCGGCAGCTGCCCGACAAGGCCGTGAGCCTGCTCGACACGGCCTGCGCGCGCGTGGCGATCAGCCAGCACGCGGTGCCGGCCGAGATCGACGACGCGCGCAAGCGGATCGAGGCGCTCGACACCGAGCGCGCGATCGTCGCGCGCGAGAAGCGCGTGGGCGTGGAGGTGGCGGCGCGCGAGGCGCGCGTGGCCGACGCGCTCGACGCGCAGCATGTCCGGCTCGCCGCGCTCGAAGCGGACTGGGAGCGCGAGAAAGTGCTGATCGAGCGGATCCTGTCGTTGCGCGCGCAACTGCGTGGCGAGGCGGTGGCGGTGGACGTGTCGCCTGACGCCGGGAAGGATGTCGATGTGGCCGCCAATGTCGATGTCGATGTGGATGCGAACGATGCCGCCGGCCACGCCGCGCAACTGGCCGAGCTGCGCGAACTGCAGGCGCGACTGGCCGATTTGCAGGGCGAGCGCCCGCTGATCCTGCCGGGCGTCGATCACCAGGCCGTGGCGGCCGTGGTGGCGGACTGGACCGGCGTGCCCGTCGGGCGCATGGTGCGCAGCGAGCTGCAGACCGTGATGAACCTCGCGAGCCTGATGCGCGCGCGCGTGATCGGCCAGGATCACGCGATGGAGGCGATCGCGAAGCGCATCCAGACCTCGCGCGCCGGCCTCGACAATCCGGACCGCCCGATCGGCGTGTTCCTGCTGGCGGGCACCTCGGGCGTGGGCAAGACCGAGACGGCGCTGGCGCTGGCCGAGGCGCTCTACGGCGGCGAGCACAACCTCATCACGATCAACATGAGCGAGTTCCAGGAGGCGCACACCGTCTCCACGCTGAAGGGCGCGCCGCCCGGCTACGTCGGCTACGGCGAGGGCGGCGTGCTGACCGAGGCGGTGCGGCGCAAGCCGTACTCGGTGGTGCTGCTCGACGAGGTGGAAAAGGCGCACCCGGACGTCCACGAGTTGTTCTTCCAGGTGTTCGACAAGGGCGTGATGGAAGACGGCGAGGGTCGCTCGATCAACTTCCGCAACACGCTGATCCTGCTGACCACCAACGTCGGCACCGACCTGATCGCTGGGCTCTGCCGCGATCCCGAGCTGATGCCCGATGCCGAGGCACTCGCGCAGGCGCTGCGCGCGCCGCTGCTGGACGTGTTTCCGCCCGCGCTGCTGGGCCGGCTGGTCGCGATTCCGTATTTTCCGCTCGATCCGGCGATGCTCGCGCGCATCGTCACGCTGCAGCTGGAGCGGATCCGGCGGCGCGTGGCGGCGCGCTATGGCGTGCCGTTCGACTACGACGAAGCCGTCGTGCAGCGCGTGGTGAGTCGCTGCACCGAGAGCGAATCGGGCGGCCGCATGATCGACGCGATCCTGACCAACACGATGCTGCCCGCCATCAGCCGCGCGTTCCTCACGCGCATGATCGACGGCGGCGAGATCGCGCGCGTGAGCGTCGGCATCGAGGCCGGCGACTTCGCGTATCGCTTCGACGCGCACGACGCGCTTTCCACGGCCGCCGCCGAGGCCGCCGCGCTACCGGCCGGCTGATGCCTCGCGTCGGTCTTTCTTGGTTTTTCCAACGGGCGGCCGGCGCCGCCCGACCGTTCGTTCGCATCAGGAGCAACCCATCATGAAGGCCATTCCCAAGGTGATCCACATCATCTGGATCGGCGGCGACATCCCGCAACGCAACCGCGAGTGCATCACGACCTTCGTGAGGCACAACCCCGACTGGAAGATCCGGCTGTGGATCGACGCGAACCAGCTGCTCACGGGCGAGCGCCGCCGCCAGGTGAAGGCGCAACACGGCGGCAGCGTGAGCAAGGAGGCATGGCAGGCGGTGGCGGAGCGGCTCGGCAGCGGCGGCGACGCGGAAACGATCCGCTACCTCGCGAGCCATTTCGACCAGCGCGGCGAGGCGCTGCAAGGCCTGCGCCTCCGGCAGATCAACTCGATCATGGATTTCTGCCGCGCCAACGGCATCACGCTCAGCGAGGTGCAGCGCGACCTGAAGACGGGCAAGAACGCGGCGATCTACCGGCAGGAACTCGTCAATCGCGGCGCCAACTTCGGCTCGGCCAGCGACATCCTGCGCATCGAGATTCTGCTCCAGTACGGCGGCATCTACGTGGATACCGACGTCGATTGCGTCTCGGCGCTCGGCGAGCTGATCTGCCATCAGTCGTATCCGCGCTTCTCGGCCGTCAGCGCGCTGTGGGCCAACGGCGTCACCGAGCAGGACTGGAACAGCGACGCGTGGTGGAAGCAGCGCTTCAACGGCCAGATGGCGCCGAAGATCAGCAACTCGATCATCGCCTGCCACGCCGGCAGCAAGGGGCTCAAGGCCTATCGCAAGCTGATCGCCGGCAACTTCACGAAGCTCAGGCGCGACGACGAGATGCGCGGCGCCTACTTCGACAGCATCCGCAGCAGCACGATCCAGATGACGGGGCCGACCGCCGCCGCCGACAGCACCGGCTTCAACCGCGCGCGCGAGGCCGCGAAGCACGACGGCGACGAGTTCAGCGACCAGCGCAAGCTCGACCTGCGCGATCACTGGTATTTCCCGATGCATCACGTGCGCGATCGCTATTTCCACGACTGGCTCTGATGCGCGGTTCGGCGGCTCGCGCGTGGCCCCGATTCTTTTCACGCGCGACGACGGAATAGATCGCGGTGCCCGTGCGTTTTGACTGGCGAAGGGCGCGTTTTTCGCGCCGGAAACATGGTCTTTCGCCACGCAACGAGGTTCCGCGATCACGTCATGGCTCACGCAATCACGCTCAGTTCCAAGCTCGGCAGCAGCCTGCTGTTTTCGAACCTGACCGCCGGCGAGGCGCTCGGGCGGCTGTTCACGTACCGGCTCGAAGCGATCAGCCGCAACGCCGCGGTCGAACTGCGCGCGCTGCTGGCCACGCCGATGACGGTCAGGCTGGTGAGCCCGCAGGGCGATACGCGCTACTTCAACGGCATCGTGCGCGACGCCGAGCAGCGCGGCTTCGTCAACATCGACGGGGTGCGCTACGCCGTCTACGCGTTCACGCTGGTGCCGAAGCCGTGGCTCGCCACGCGGCGCCGCGACTGCCGCATCTATCGCGGCATGACGGTGCCGCAGATCGTGCAGTCGGTGCTCGGCGAGATCGGCTACGGCGACGTGAAGCCGAGCCTGAGCGGCAGCTATCCCGCGCGCGAGTATTGCGTGCAGTATCGCGAGAGCGACTTCGATTTCATCAGTCGGCTGATGGAGCAGGAAGGCATCTACTACTTCTTCACGCACGCCGACGGCACGCACACCATGGTGCTGGCCGACGCGCTCGGCGCGCACGCGAGCGTGCCCGGCTTCGAGCAGATTCCCTACGCGCCGCCCACCGAGCGCGGCAAGCGCATGAAGGCCTCGATCAGCGACTGGCACACCGCGCGCACCGTCAACACCACGCGCGTGCAACTCGACGACTACGACTACCTGAAGCCGAAGGCCTCGCTGGTGGCCACCGAGGCGTTGACCGACCAGGACGACGCGCCGGGCGTGGACGGCCTGGACGGCTACGACTGGTCCTACGACACGGTCGGCTACGACCAGAAGCTCGCCGACGGCCAGCGCTACGCGCAGGTGCGCGCCGACGCGCTGAACGTGCCGCTCGCCGCGAGCCACGGCCACACCGACGCCTACGGGCTCGCCACCGGCGCGCTGTTCCGGCTCAAGGATTTCCCGCTCGCCGAGGCGAACCAGGAATACCTCGTGATCGAGACCGAGACGCGCCTCGTCGAGCCCGACTACGCCACGGGCGGCGGCAGCGACGACGACGCGGAGCCGCCGTTCCACTGCGCGTTCCGCGCGATCCGCGCGCGCCAGCCGTTCCGCGCCATGCCGGTCACGCCGCGGCCGCGCATCGCCGGCCTGCAGACGGCCGTGGTGGCCGGCGACACGCCCGAGGACATCGCCGTCGACAAATATGGACGCGTGCAGCTGACGTTCTTCTGGAGCCGCCCCGGCAAGCCGCACGCCGCCAACTCGTGCCCGGTGCGCGTCGCGCAGATGTGGGCCGGCAAGCGCTGGGGCGCGCAGTTCATCCCGCGCGTGGGGCAGGAGGTGGTGGTGAGCTTCCTCGACGGCAATCCCGACCGCCCGCTCGTGATCGGCAGCGTCTACAACGCCGACAACATGCCGCCCTACAGCCTGCCCGACAACCGGACCCGGAGCGGCGTGAAGAGCCGCAGCCACCAGGGCGGCGGCAGCGAGGACTACAACGAGCTGCGCTTCGAGGACCGCAAGGGCGCCGAGCAGGTGCTGATCCACGCGCAGAAGGATCTGCGCGAGGAGTCCGAGCACGACCACGACGTGCAGGTGGGCCGCAACTACACGCTTACCGCCGGCAACCAGATCCGGCTCGTGACGGGGCTCGCCAGCATCACGATGAACCGCAGCGGCGAGATCGCGATCGAGGGCACCAACCTGACGATCAACGGCAACCTGAACGTGACGCTGAGTTCGGGCCTCGCGATGGAGATCAACTCGAAGGCGAACCTGAACGTCAGTTCGATCGCGGCGATGGAGATCCTGTCCGAAGCGGACTGCCTGGTGCAGTCCACCAACCTGCAACTGATCGGTACGGCCACCGCGGTGCTCGGCGGCGCGGCGCCGATGATCCTGTGAGCGCGCTGCTCGACGCCGCGCGCCAGATGCGGCTTGGCGCGCCCGCGATGGCACGGCTGCAGCCCGCGATGACGCCGCACGCGGCCGTCTCGGCGCTGCTCGACGCGGGCCTCGCGGCCGACGCGCTGAGCCTGCTCGCGCGGCTGCTGCCGCATCGCTACGCGGTGGCCTGGGTGTGCCAGTGCGCGAGCCGCGACCCGCACGATGCGGCCGATCAGGTCGAGACGCTCGCCGGACCCGACCGCGCCGGCCTCGCGCTGGCCGAGGCCTGGGTGCGCGAGCCCGACGAGGCGCGCCGCGAGGCCGCCGCCGCGTTCGCGAGCGCGCACCGCTATCGCGGCATCGGCGCGTGGGCCGCCGCCGCGGCCGGCTGGAGCGGCGGCCACCTGAACCCGCGCCACGAACGGCCCACGCCGCCGCCCGCGCATCTGAGCGCGCTGGCGGCGATGGCGGCCCTCAACTATCTGGCGGCGCGCGCGCCGCAGCGGTTCGACGCGCGGCGGGCGGCGTTCGTGCGCGACGCGCTCGGCCTGCTCGGCATTCCCAACGGTGGTGACGGAGGACTTCGATGAACAGCGGACCCAGCCTGATCCTGGCCGTGCAGGGCGAGCGCGCCGAACGGCTCGGCAGCCGGCGCGAGCGCGTGTTCGATTGCCGCGACGGCAGCATCGGCCGCGCCGACGACTGCGACTGGGTGCTCGGCGCCGAGGGCGTGTCGCGCCTGCACGCGCTGGTGCGCTACCTGAACGGGCTGTATTTCGTCGAGGACCGCAGCACCAACGGCATGCTGCTGAACGGCGCGCCGCTGCGCAAGGGCGACCCCGCCGCGCTGCGGCATGGCGATCGGCTGCAGATCGACACGTTCGAGATCGACGTGCGGCTCGGCGGCGAGACGAGCGGGCGCCGGGACGACACGGCCGGGCGCGGGCGCGGCGAGGCCGGCGCGGCTGCGGACGATCTTGCCGCCGCCCCTCGCGAGGCGGGCGGCGCGGCCTCGTTGCCTTCCATCGGCGAGAACCGCGATCCGCTCGATCTCGGCCCGCTGCTGGCGTCGCCGGGCGATCGCGCCGGCGACGCGGGGCGCCCGGACGGCCTGATCCCCGGCGCGCGCGACGCGGCCGTGCCGGGCGCGAGCCTCGATCCGCTCGCGCTGTTCGATGCGCCGTCGTCTTGTTTCGACGAGACGCCGGCCGCCGCGCCCGCGCAGCCGGGCTGGAACCACACGCCGGCCGAGGCCGACCGGTTCCGCCCGCCGCGTGTCGAGGCCGCGCGCCCCGGCGCGCCGCTCCTGCCCGAGGATTGGGACGCGACGGGCAGCCGGGTGGTGCCGCGCGAAGCCGGGGCGCGTGCCGACGGCGTGCCGTTGGTACCGACTCCCGTGAGGCGGGGCGAGGGCCGCGAAAGCGATGCGTCGCGTCACGAGGCGGGGGCCGCTACGGGCTCGCCGTCACCGGCGACGCACGCCGCATCCGCCACCGACGCGCACGTCGCGCAGGCGTTGCCGTCCCCGTCTCGATGGACTGACTGGTTGCCCGAGCCCGGGTCGGCGCCCGACGTCGCGCACGACATCGCCGCGAGCGAGGCGGCGGCAGCGGCGTCGCCGACGCCGGCGCCGGCACCGCAGCGCCCCGACCCGCACATCGAGCCCGCCACGCGCCCCGTGTCGTCCGTCGAGCCCGCCCCGACCTCGCGCCGCGACGCATCGCCGGCATCGGTCGCCGCGTCGTTGCCCGCGGAACCGCCCGAGGCACCGCCCCGATCCGCCGCGCCGCCGGCACCCTCGACGCCCGCCGCCGAGCTGCCCGCGCTGTTCGAGATCGCCGTCGACGCGATGATGGACGTGCTGCGCGCGCGCGCCGAGCTGAAGAACAGCTTCCGCCTGCCCGCCACGCTGATCCAGCGCAGCGAGAACAACCCGCTCAAGTTCGCGCCCACCGCGCAGGAGGCCGTGCGGCGCCTGCTCGCGCCGCCCGACAACGGCTTCCTGGCCGGCCACGCCGCGCTCGTCGACGCGGCCGACGACATCCGCCATCACCAGATGGCGATGCTGGCCGGCGTGCGCTCGGCGTTCGATTCGCTGCTCGCGCAATTCGATCCGGCCCGCATCGAGCAGGACGCCGAAGGCGGCGCGCGGCGTCTGCCGCTCGGCGGGCGGCCGCGTCACTGGGAGCGTTACAGGGAGCAGTTCGAGGCGCTGACGAGAAACCGCGACGAATGTTTCCGGCGGCTGTTCGGCGACGCGTTCGCGCGCGCCTACGAGGAACAGCTCGCGCGCCTGAAGCCGCGCCGCTGAGCATGCGCGGCGCACCGATCCGCACGACCCCGCGCGCCGCCATGGCTGCCCGCGCAGCCGCGGCGCGACGCATCACGAACCCTTGATCGACCTGACGACATGACCCAAAGCAACAAAGTCATCTGGAGCGAAGGCCTGTTTCTGCGGCCGCAGCACATGCAGCAGCAGGAGCGCTATTTCGAGCGCTACGTGGAGCTGCGCGCCGGCGCGCTGAGCCCGCATGCCTGGGGCTTCCAGTCGCTCGAACTCGAAAGCGACCTGCTCGCGATCGGCAAGCTCGGCATCAAGCGCGCGCGCGGCGTGTTCCCCGACGGCACGCCGTTCGCGATGCCCGGCGACGATCCGCTGCCGCCCCCGCTCGACATCGAGCCGAACTGGCGCGATCAGGTGATCCACCTGACGCTGCCGCTGCGCTCGCCCACCCGGCCCGACAGCGCCTGGGCCGATGCCGGCAAGCCCGGCGACGATGCGCTGCATCGCTTCCAGGTGCGCGAGACCGAGGTACGCGACGCCTCGGGCAGCACGGAAGGGCTGACCGCGCTCGAGGTGGCCGGCATGTGTACGCGCCTCGTGCCCGATGCGCAGCCCGCCGAGGGCTTGATGCGGATTCCGCTCGCGCGCGTGATCGAGTGCCGCGCCGACCGCCGGGTGGTGCTCGACGAGGGCTTCATGCCGAGCGCGCAGGCCGTCGAGGCGGCCGACCGGCTCGTGATGTTCCTCTCCGAGCTGCTCGGCCTGCTGCACCAGCGCGGCGAGGCGCTGGCCGCGCGCGTGGCCGAGACCGATCGCGGCGGCGCGGCCGAGATCGCCGATTTCCTGATGCTGCAGGTGATCAACCGCTGCCAGCCGCTCGTCGCGCATCTGGCCGCCGCGCCGCTGCTGCATCCGGAGGCGCTGTACCGCGTGCTGGTGGGGCTGGCTGGCGAACTCGCCACCTTCACGGCGCCGGGCAAGCGCGCGCCCGCGTTTGCGCCGTACCGGCACGAGCAGCTGCGCGAGAGCTTCGAGCCCGTGATCGCCGCGCTGCGCGTCGCGCTGAGCGCGGTGCTGGAGCAGAGCGCCGTGCCGATCCCGCTGCAGCAGCGCAAGTACGGCGTGTGGGTGGGCGTGGTGCCGGACCCGACGCTGCTCGACACCGCCACCTTCGTGCTGGCCGCGAAGGCCGACATGAAGGCCGAGGACATGCGCCGGCAGCTGCCCGCGCAGTCGAAGATCGGCCCGGTCGAGAAGATCCGCGATCTCGTCAACCTGCAGCTGCCCGGCATCGGCGTGTCGCCGATGGCGGTCGCGCCGCGCCAGCTGCCCTACACCTCGGGCTTCCTCTATTTCGAATGCGACCGCAACTCGTCGATGTGGCGGATGCTGAAGACCTCGGGCGGCATCGCGATGCATTTCGGCAGCGGCTTCGCGGGCCTCGACCTGCAATTCTGGGCGGTGCGCGCATGAACGACGAGCGCCGCCAACCCGACCGCGCGCTGCGCATCGACGCCACCGTGCTGCGCCCGCAAGGCAGCGCCGGCGCCGACGACGCGACGCGCATCATGGCGCCGCGCGCGCCCTCGGCCGACGCCGCGGGGAGATTCGACGCCGCCGCGTCCCGCGCCGCTGGCCCGACCCCCGCGCGCACGGCGCCGCGCGCCGAGCTTGCCGATTTCATGACCGGCGTGGCCAACCCGCTGGTGCGCGCGGCCAACCCGCTGCTGCAGCTGACGGTGCAGCTTCGCCACAGCGTCGCGCCGCCGGCCGACGTCGCGCGGCTGCGCGAGCAGGCCGTGGCGCAGGTCCACGGCTTCGAGCGCCACGCGCAGGGCGCCGGCATCAACACGCAGACCGTCATGGCCGCGCGCTACGTGCTCTGCACGCTGCTCGACGAGGCCGTCAACAACGCGCCGTGGGGCGATGCGAGCGGCTGGGCGCAGCAGACGCTGCTCGTCACGTTCCATGGCGAGACCTACGGCGGCGCGAAGTTCTTCCAGATCCTCGATCGCCTCGGCGTGGATTTCTCGCGCCATCTCGACCTGATCGAGCTGATGTACATCTGCCTCGCGCTCGGCTTCGGCGGCCGCTATCTGGTCGAGCCGGGCGGTCTGGGCCGGCTCGCCGACATCCAGGACGACCTGTACCGCCGGATTCGCGGCCTGCGCGAGGCGCCGGCGGCCGAGCTCGCGCCGCACTGGCGCGGCGTGGAGGACCGCCGCAATCCGGTGATGCGCCACGTGCCGCCGTGGGTCGCGCTGGCGGCCTCGGCCGTGATCCTGCTGGCCAGCTTCCTCTACTTTTTCACGAAGCTGAACGGCCTGGCCGAGCCGGTCAGCGCGCAGCTGGCCGCGATCGGCCTCGAACATGCGCCGCCGCCGCAGGGCGACGCCGCGCCGGCGCCGGCCGGCCCCGACCTGAAGGCGCTGCTCGCGCCGCTCGAACAGGCCGGCGCGCTGAGCGTGGACGAGCAGCCCGACGGCCGCGCCACGGTGCGCCTCGCCGCCGGCCTGCTGTTTCCGTCGGGCGGCGCCGAGATCGCGCCGGCCGAGGCGCCGCTGCTGCGCCAGGTGGCCGCCGCGCTGAACCGCGTGAAGGGCCGCGTGATCGTGGTGGGCCATACCGACGACCAGCCGATCCGCTCGCTGACGTTCAAGGACAACTTCGAACTGTCCACGGCACGCGCGCGCAACACGCTCGCGATCCTCGCGCAGGGGCTCGACGATCCGAGGCGGCTGGAGGCGAACGGCGCCGGCGCCTCGCAGCCGCTCGCCACGCCGGCGAACCTGCCCGAGAACCGCGCGCGCAACCGGCGCGTGGAAATCCTCTATCTCCCGGAGCACTGAACCCATGAACAGCCTGAAGACCTGGGCGCGCTCCCGGTGGTTCGCGGTGGCGCTCGGCCTCGCGCTGATCGCCGTGCTGATCTGGCTCGGCGGCCCCTACCTCGGCATCGGCGATCACCAGCCGCTCGCCGGCGCCGCCGCGCGGCTCGCGCTGATCCTCGCGATCGTGCTGGCGTGGCTGGCGGTCGAGCAGCTGCTGCAATGGCGTGCGCGCCAAAAGACGGCGCGGCTGTCCGGCGAGCTGGCCGGGCAGGAGGCGCGGCTCGCGGCCGGCGAGCCCGGCGACGCCGAACGCGCGCAGCTGCGGCAGCGCTTTCGCGAGGCGATCGACACGCTGCGCCGCACGCGCCGCAACGGCCGCAACCTCTACGCGCTGCCGTGGTACGTGGTGATCGGGCCGCCCGGCTCGGGCAAGAGCACGCTGCTGCAGAACTCGGGGCTCGACTTCCCGCTGTCCGAGCGCTTCGGCAGCCAGGCGCTGCGCGGCATCGGCGGCACGCGCGACTGCGACTGGTGGTTCACCGACGAGGCCGTGTTCCTCGACACGGCCGGCCGCTACACCACCCAGGATTCCGACGCGGCGGCCGACGCGTCGGCGTGGCAGGCGTTCCTCGCGCTGCTGCGCCGCTACCGCCGGCGCCGGCCGCTGAACGGCGTGATCGTGACGATCAGCGTGTCGGACCTGCTCGGCTTCGACGACGCGCAGCGCCAGCAGCACATCCGCGCCGTGCGGCGGCGCCTCGACGAGCTGACGCAGCACCTGAAGGTGGCCGTGCCGGTCTACCTGATGTTCACGAAATGCGATCTGGTGGCCGGCTTCGGCGAGTTCTTCGACGATCTCGGCCCCGAGCTGCGCGCGCAGGTGTGGGGCACCACGTTCCCGCTCGCGGCCAGCCTCGACGGCAGCGCCTGCGGCCGCTTCGCCGGCGAGTACGACCTGCTGCTGGAGCGGCTCGGCACGCGCCTGATCGAGCGGCTGCACGCCGAGCGCGATCGCGGCCGGCGCGCGGCGGTGCTGGGCTTCCCGCAGCAGCTCGGCGCGTTTCGCGAGATCGCGCGGCAGTTCGTGGAGGGCACCTTCGGGCGCAACGAATACGGCACGCCGCCGCTGCTGCGCGGCGCCTACCTGACCTCGGGCACCCAGGAGGGCGCGCCGATCGACCGGATGCTGAGCGCCGTGGCGCGCACCTTCGGCGTGGACGCGGCGCGCGTGCAGCCGGGCAACACGCAGCGGCGCACCTACTTCGTCGAGCGGCTGCTCAAGGACGTGCTGTTCCGCGAATCGGGGCTGGCCGGCACCGATCCGCGGCTCGAACGGCGCAAGCGGCTGCTGCAGATCGGCGCCTATGCGGGCATCGCGCTGTTCACGGTGCTGATGGTGGCCGGCTTCGCGACCAGCTACGCGCGCAACCGCGCCTACGTGGCCGAGGTGCAGGCGACGCTGACGGATCTGCCCGGCGCCGAAACGCTCGCCGGCGTACCCGACATCCGCACGTATTTCGCGCGCGCGCTGGCGCGGCTCGAGGTGATCGCCGGCACGCTCGACTCGGCCGGCCGCTATCGCGATCACGTGCCGCTGCCGATGCGCTTCGGCCTGTTCCAGGGCCGCGCGCTGACGGCACGGGCGCACGACGCCTACCTGCGCGAACTCGACGGCACGCTGCTGCCCGGCGTGGGCGCGCGGTTCCGCGACGGGCTCGGCGCCAGCGCGAACGATCCGCAGGCGCTCTACGACTACCTGAAGGGCTATCTGATGCTGGGCCTGCCGCAGCATCTGGACGCGAGCGAACTGGCCGCGCTGGCGCGCCTCGAATGGCAGCGCCTGTTTCCCGACGATCCGGCGATCCGCGCCGCGCTCGACCGGCACTTCTCGGCGCGCCTGCGCGATACGCCCGCGCCGCGCGCGCTCACGCTCGACGGTGCACTGATCGACCAGGCGCGCGCCACGCTGAAGACGGCCGATCTCGCCACGCTGATCTACGGCAGCGTGAAGCTCGACGCCGATCGCTCGGGCGTCTCGCCGCTGCGCCTCGACGCGGCGCTCGGGCTGCTCGGCGACGTGTTCCGCCGCCGCAGCGGCACGCCGCTCGCGCAGCCGCTGCCGGTGCTGTTCACGCGGCCGGTTTTCGCCTACGAGGCCACGGGCGGCCTCGACCGCGCGGTGGACGGCTTCGTCAGGGACTACTGGGTGTTCGACACCGGCCGCGTCGATCCGCTCGCGCGCTCGCGCTACGCGCAGCAGGTGCTGGCGCTCTACGAGCAGGACTACATCCGCAACTGGGACGCGCTGCTGTCCGACCTGCAGCTGCAGCCGGTGGCGAACCTGCGCGACGCGAGCACGGTGGCCGCGAAGCTGTCCGGGCCGAGTTCGCCGCTCAAGGCGCTGCTGAATCTCGTGCGCGACAACACCAGCGACCTGCTGCGCGGCCAGAACGGCGCGGCGGCATCGGGCGCGGTGGCCGATGCCGACCCGGCCGCTCAGCAGGCGAAGACGGTCGGCGAGAACCTGGCCGCGCGGCGCGCGCTGAACACGAAGCTCGCCGGCGAACTGCGCACCGCCGGCGCGCCGCTGCCCTACGGCGTGACGCTGGCCGGCCGCAACGCGAACGCATCGGAGGGCGCCGCGCCTGGCGCCGCGATCGAGCAGCACTTCGCGGCGATCGACGCGCTGAGCGTCGGCACGCCCGGCGCCACGCCGCTCGATCACACGATCGGCGTGCTCGACCAGCTCGGCAAGACGCTCCTGACGATGAACGACCTGAGCGACCCCGCCGCGCAGAACAATCCCGCGCTGCTGTCGGCGCGGCAGGAGGCGCAGCAGCTGCCGCCGCAGGTGGCGGGGCTGATCTCGGGCCTGACCGGCAAGAGCGCCGACCTGGTGGCGAGCGGCGGCAGCGCCGCGCTGGCCGAGCAGTTCCGCGCGGCGGCCGGCAACGACTGCGCGAACTTCGTCGATGGCCGCTATCCGTTCGCGGCGGGCGGCGCGTCGGACATCCCGCTGCAGAACTTCGCCGAGCTGTTCGGCGGCGGCGGGCGCTTCGACGGCTTCTTCAAGAGCACGCTGGCCGCGCGTGTCGATACCGGCGCGAGCAGCTGGCGCTGGAAGCCGGACCTGCCGTCCGGGCCGGCCGGCGTGCTGGCCGGCGCGCAGCTCGCCGACCGGATCCGGCAGGACTATTTCGGCGACGCCGCGCAGCCGCACGTCGGCTTCACGCTGCTCGCGCCGCAGTTCGACACGGCGGTCGCGCGCGTGGTGGTGGAGGTGGACGGGCAGAAGTACGAGTTCGCCGCGAACGGCGCGAGCGCCGCGTCGAGCGCGATGACGTGGCCCGGGCCGCAGCCGGGGCACGTGGTGATCAGCGCGTTCGACGGCGCGAATCATCCGCTCGGCACGCCCTACAGGTTCGACGGCGACTGGGCGCTGTTCCATGCGCTCGACGCGGGGCGGCTGCAGAAGCAGGGCGAGCTGCGCTTCGTGGCGAGCTTCGATTTCGGCGGTCACGCGGTGAAGCTGCCGATCCAGCCGGCCAGCCTGCGCAATCCGTTCGCCGACGACGCCGTGCGGCGCTTCAGGTGCCCGCGATGAGCGGCGGCGTGGGTTTCCACGGCAAGCTGCCGGGCGCCGGCGATTTCGTGAAGCGGCGGCTGCCGGCCGATTTCATCGAGGGCTGGGATCGGCATTTCCAGCGCGCGATGGAGACCGGCCGGCGCGAGCTGGGCGAGCGCTGGGCGCAGGCGTGGCGCGACGGGCCGGCCTGGCGCTTCGTGCTGCCGCCGCAGGTGTGCGGCCGCGGCGCCTGGTGCGGGCTGGTGGGGCCGGCGCTCGACCGGCTCGGCCGCGCGTTCCCGATGGTGCTCGCCGCGCCCTGCACCGGCGACGTCGCGCGGATCCTCGGCAACGCGGCGTGGTTCGACGCGCTCGAGCGCGTCTATCGCGGCGCGCAGGCCGACGCGGCCAGCGTCGAGACGTTCGACGCGCGCGTGGCCGCGCTGCCGCCGCCGCTGGCGGGCGGGGCCGATCTGTCGGCGCGCTGGCGCGCGCTGCCCTGGGATGAAGGGCAATGGCGGCTCGACATGCCGGGCGCGGCGGCCGCCGGCGTGATGCTGGTCGAGGCGTGGCGGCAGCTTTGCCTGCGGCCCGGGCCGTGGTGCCTGTGGTGGACGGCTGGTGCGACGCGCCTGCTCGCGACGCGCGGGCTGCCGCGCAGCCATGCGGCGTTGCTGGAGCCGGCGGGGCTGGCTGGTGCCGCTCGGGATGGTGATCTCGCCGACCTGTTCGCGGGCGGTGATTCACGTGCGTCGGCTTCGGTCGATGTCCAGGCGGATACGATTCGCGCGGATGGGATCGGTGGCGAGGCGGGCGCTAGCGGTATGGCGGCGAGGGTTGCGAACGGCGGTCGGCTCGCGGATGTCGTCGCGCATGCCTCGGCCCCGGTCGATGCCGCGGCGGCCACGATTCGCGCCGATTGGCTCGATGGCGAGGCGAGCGCTGGCGGCACGGCGAAGGCGGTTGCGAGTGGCGGCCGGATCGAGACGAATATGGATTCGCGTTTGTCGGCCCTGGTCGATGCCATGGCGGCCACGATTCGCGCCGGTTGGCTCGGCGGCGAAGCGGGCGCTGACGACATGGCGAAAGAGGTTGCGAACGGCGATCGGCCCGCGAGCATCGTTGCGCATGCCTCGGCCCCGGTCGATGCCGCGGCGGCCACGATTCGCGCCGATTGGCTCGATGGCGAGGCGAACGCTGGCGGCACGGCGAAGGCGGTTGCGAACGGCGCCCTGTTCACCGATATCGATCCGCATGCGTCGAAGCCGGCCCCGACCGCCACCGAAGCGGCCACGATTCACGCCGATTGGCTCGACGACGAAGCGGGCATCGACGGCACGGCCACGGATGCCGGCAACGGCGGCCCGCCCGCCGGTCGCCTGCACGCCGCGTTGCCGTCATCGGCATCGAGCCTGGGCGAACACCGCCCGCATTCGACCGCGATGCCCGCGTCCGCCGATCCACGTGCCCCGGCCGTCCACGACGAATCAGCCTGCGCGCTGTGGCTCGACCACGGCCGCACGCTGGTACTGAGCGCCGACGACGACGCGTTCGACACAACGTCAGCCCCCGCCGCGACCCGCATCGCCGCGCGCGCGATCCGCGCGACCGCCGCCGCGCACGCGACCGATCCCGCCGGCCTGCCCGGCGCGCTGCTCACGCTGCACGCCCGGCTGCGCGCCACCGCCCGCGCTACCACGCCGCCCGAAAACGGCGCGGCCCTGGTCGCCCGTTTCAGCGGCGCTTCCGTCCACCTCCTGCGCTTCGGCGCAGCCGCCGTCTGGCACTGGCGGCGCGGCGTGCTGCAAGCACCGTTCGTCGAGCGCACGGCCGGCGCCGGCGGCGAATTCGACGATCTGCTGTTCGGCGACGCATGGCTCGCGATGCCCGGCATCGGCTCGGCCGGCGAGCCCGACCGAGACGCGGCCACGCTTCACCTCGAAGCCGGCGACCGCGTGCTGCTGCTCGCCACGCGCGCGCTGCTGGGCCTGCCGCGCGAGTGCCTCGCCGATGCGCTCGCGCTGCCGACCTGCGACGACGCCAGCGCCCACCTTGCGCGGCGTGCCGGCCTCGCCGCGCCATCCGCCCACTGGCCGCTCGCGGTCCTCGGAGTCCATGCATGAACACGCGCTGCCGCTCCGCCGGCCACACCGAGACGGGCAAGGTGCGCCGTCGCAACGAAGACGCGATCCTGGTGCGCGACGACCTCGGCCTGTGGGCCGTGGCCGACGGGCTCGGCGGCCACGCGGCCGGCGATGTCGCCAGCGCGCTGATCGTCGAGCGGCTCGGCGCGCTGACGCGCGATGGCGACGTCCACGCGTTCGCCGTCGCGATCGAGGAATGCCTGCAGCAGGTGAACACCGAGCTGCGCGACGCCGCGCGCGCCCGGCAGGTGGACGTGATCGGCTCGACCGTCGCGCTGGTGGTCCACGATCCGGCCTTCGTGCTGTGCGGCTGGGTGGGCGACAGCCGCGTCTACGTCCACGAGGAAGGGCGCCTCGCGCAGCTCACGCGCGACCACGTCCACGGCCAGCCCGTCGACGTCACGCACTACGGCTTCAACGGCACGCCGCCGCCGGCGCCCGGTGCGGGCGTGCTGACGCGCGCGGTGGGCGTGGAGGACGCGCTGTTCCTCGACTGGGCCGTGGCCGGCAGCCGGCCCGGCGTGCAGTTCCTGCTCTGCTCGGACGGCATCAACAAGGAACTGAGCGATGCCGAGCTGGCCGACGCGTTCCGGCGGCAGCCGGCCGAACCCCGGCAGCTGGTGGACCACCTGTTCGAACTGTCGCTCGCGCGCCGTGCGCGCGACAACCTCTCGGCCGTGATCGTGCGGCTCGAGGCTCCCTGAGCGCTTCCCGATGAATGATCCCCACGCACTTCCGAACGCGGGCCGCCTGCGCTGGCGGCGGCTCCTGGCCGGCGTCGAGCGCCGCCTCGCCGACCGTCTCGCACGCGGTTCCGCACGGCGCCCCTCGCGCGGCCCGCAACCGGCCCGCCGCGGCCCGCCGAGCCCGGCCGCCGCCACGACGAGCCGCACCGCGCACGCGGCGACCGCCCACGGCGACCTGACGCTCGTGCAGGTCGGGCGGCCCGGCGTGAACGACGCCACGGCGCGGTCCGCCGCGCACACCGCATCGGCCGACGACGACGCCACCGTGGTGGTGCGCCCGCTCGCGCGCATCGGGGGAGGCGGCACGCGGTCCGACAGCCTGAGCCGCGAGAGCTGGCGGCGCATCGCCAGCGCCCAGGGCGGCGACCACGCCACGGTCGGCACGCTGCTCAAGGGCCGCTTCCTGCTCGAACGCGAGCTGGGGCGCGGCGGCATGGGCGTGGTCTACCTCGCGCGCGACGAGCGCAAGGTGGAGGCGCGCGACCGCGATCCGTACCTGGCCGTGAAGGTGCTCAACGACGAGTTCCGGCGCCACCCGGATTCGCTGATCGCGTTGCAGCGCGAGGCGCGGCGCGCGCAGAAGCTGGCCGACGACCATATCGTCCACGTCTACGATTTCGACAAGGACGGCACGATCGTCTTCATGACGATGGAGTACATCGACGGCACCGACCTGCGCACGCTGATTCGCGAGCGTCCGTCGGGGATGCCGCTGCGCGAGGCGTGGCCGCTCATCGACGGGATGGCGCGCGCGTTGCAGCGCGCGCACGCGAGCGGCATCGTGCATTCCGACTTCAAGCCCGGCAACGTGATGGTCACGCGCGACGGCGTGCCGAAGGTGTTCGACTTCGGCATCGCGCGCGCCGGCAACGCGCGCGCCGGCGCGGCCGGCGAGCAGACCGTGTTCGACGCCGGCACGCTCGGCGCGCTGACGCCGGCCTACGCGAGCCTGGAGATGATCCAGGGCGCCGATCCGGCGGTGCGCGACGACGTCTACGCGCTCGGCTGCGTGATCTTCGAGCTGCTGACCGGCCATCATCCGTTCGAGCGCCACAGCGCCGAGGTGGCGCTGGCGAGCGGCGCGCTGCCGCCGGCCGTGCCGGGGCTGCCGCGCCGCCAGTACCGCGCGCTCTGCGAGGCGGTGGCGTTTCGCGGCGAGCATCGGCTGCAGACTATCGGCGCGCTGGTCGAGGGGCTGCGCCCGCGCCGCCGCGGCGAGCGGCTCGCGCCGTATTTCGCCGGCCTGCTGGTCGCGGCCGTGGTGGCGGCCGGCGGCTTCGCGCTGCACGGCCACCACCGCCAGCGCGAGCTCGACCTCGCCATCGCGCGCTTCGCCGACGGCGACGCGCACCGCTATGCCAACGAGGTCCAGGCGCAGGCCGCGCTCGACGCGCTCGGCAGCGACGCGCGCGAACGGCTGGTGCTGGCGCGCAGCGACGTGATATTGCATTTCCTTTCGCAGCGGCTCGACGCGTACTGGAGCCCGCCGCTCGGCCGCTTCGACTACGCGGCCGTGCAGCGCGTGTTCGCGATGCGCGAGCGGCTCAAGCTGTTCTCGCCCGCGTTCGACGCGCGCCGCCAGCAGATCGAGGACGAGCGCACCGACATGCTCGCGCGGCTCGGCGGCGCGCTCGACGAAGCGGTCGATCGCGACGCGCTGTTCGAGGATTTGCCCGGCAGCGCGGCCGACGTCCTGCAGCGGATCCGTCTGCTCGATCCCGGCAGCGCGCTGCTGCGCGGCACGCGGCTCGAACTGAAGTACGACGCGGCGATCGGCCAGTCGATCGATCTCGGCAAGTACGACGAGGCGCGCGCGCGGATCGCGCTCGGCCTGCAGCTGTTTCCCGAGTCGGCGCGGCTGCGGCGGCGCCGCGACCAGCTCGCGGCCGAGATCGCCTCGGCCGCCGCGCGGCCGGCCCGGCCGGCCAGCGCGATGAGCGCCGCCGACGCGCGCCGCGCGCTGACCGTGCTGGCCGCCAGCCCCTCCACCAGCAAGCCCTGGCTCGACGGCGTGGCGAGCGCGATGGCCGCGCTGCAGGGCGACGACGCGCCCGAGACCGGCAAGGCCGTCGAGACGCTGGCCGACGGCATCGTCGCGGCGGCCGCGCAGGTCGGCGATCCGGGGCTCGCGCACCAGTACCTCGATCTGGTGGAGGTCGGCCTGCGCTACGCGCCGCACTCGCCGGGGCTCGCCGAGCAGCGCGACCGGATGCTGATGCTGTTGCAGCAGCAGCGGATCGACCAGCAGATCGCGAGCGACGATCCGGCCGCGCAGGTCGAGGCGCTGCGCCTGGCCGCCTCGGCCGGCGACGGGCCGCGCGCGCTCGCGGCACTGAACCGGCTGCGCGCGTTGCAGCCCGGCAGCGCGGTGCTGACCGGCGCGGGGCCGCAGTTCGTGGCCACCGCCTACCTCGGCGACGCGCGCGCGCTGGCGCGGCGCGGCAAGCTGGCCGAGGCGGCGAGCCTCGTCTCGCAGGGCGCCGACGCGGTGCAGGGCGACGCGCGCCTCGGCGCCGCCGCGCAGCGCTACCTCGTGGCGGCGGCGATCCTGGCGGCGCGCGGCCGGCCGATCGCCGATCCCGACTTCCAGGACCTGCGCGCGCGCTACTCGGCGGCGCAGTCCGCCGATCCGGCCGGCATGCAGCAGCTCGAACGCGATCTCGGCGCGAGCACGCCGCTGCCGCCGGGCGGCCTTGGTGCCGTGCTGGATCAGTTGCGCGCGACGGCCGGAGCTGCGTCCGGGGCCGATGCGGGCAACGGCGCGGACGGCAGCGACGGCACGGACGGCACCGCCGGCGGTGAGCCTCGCGTGGTGGGTAGCGGCGGATGAGCGACGCAATCCGGCAACGCATGAACCGAAACGCAAGAACCAACCACGAGCACGCCGCGCCAGGGCGGGCTTGCGCCGTCGCGACGGCGCGCGCGGCCGATGACGAGGGAACGGCAATGAGCTTACGCGAGCAGCAGGCCAACGACGCATTGCGCGGGCTTGACGAGATGCACCGATCGGGCCGGCTCGATCGCGATGCCTACCGGCGGCGCCGCCGCGCGCTGCTCGAAGCGCTTGGCGACACGTCGGGCGTGACGGAGCGCGATACGGTACGGCGTGGTCTGCACGGGGCCGGGACCGAACGCCACCGCGACGGCGATGGCATGGATGGCATGCAGGCGGCACGGGCCGTGCGCGACGACGTGGGCGGCGGGGGCGCGCGCCTGATGACCTGCCTTTGCGTATTGCTCGGCATGGCGGCGGGGGCCGCCGCCGTCTGCTGGTTCATGATGATGAGCTGAGCCGAACGCGCTCCCCTCGGCCGGCCGCGATCGGCGTCAGTCCGTTTCCGGCCGGGACAGCGTCCGCGACTCCGGCGGACCGCCCGGCGCGATCTCCTTCAGCACTCCCACGCAGCCGGCCCGAGACCGACGTCAGTCGGCGTCCGGCCCCGACAGCGTCTGCAGCTCCGACAGGCCGCCCGGCGCGATGTCCTTCAGCACCTCCATGAAACTCTTGCCGACCAGACGCCGCGCGCGCTTGAGCAGGATCGGCAGCGGGCTGGACGGCTCGACTCGTTGGTAGTAGTCGCAGATTTCGTCGAGGCGGCGAATCACGTCGTCGTGGCCGGCGATCCGGCCGGGCGCCGGTTGCGGCGCGGCGTCGGCCGCGGCCGCGGCTTGCGGGCCGGCGCCGGCGTCGTCATCGGCCGCCGTTGCCGCCGCGCGTTCCGGAAAGCGCCGGGCCACCTGCGCGTCCACGAATTTACGCAGCTCGGCGAGATCGGCCAGCAGATGCGCGAAGTCGGGGCTCGAGGTGCCGAGCCGTTCGCGCAGCAGCGCGGCCAGCGCCTGCGCGTGCGTCTGCGCCTCGGCCAGCTGCGCGGCCGCGTCGGGCAGCTGCGGCTCGGCGCAGTCGAGGCAGCAGGCGTCGAGATCGACGAGGGTGGGCGGCGGCGCGCCGTCGGCCGACGGCGCGGCCTGGATCGCGCCGGTCGCCACGCGCAGGTCGCGCAGCGAGAAGCGGCCCAGGCGCGGCGATTGCACGAACGGCACCAGCCGGAAGTAGCCGAGCACGCTTTGCGGATCGCCGAGCGGCATCAGCGCGTTGGCGCGCGCGGTCGGATCGTTGTCGTCGTCGGCGTCGAGCCGCGGATGAACCTCGTCCCAATAGCGTTCGAGCAGTCCGCGCGCGAGGCCGAGGCCCGCGGCCCAGCCGGCCAGCCCCAGCCGGCGCGTGTAGGCCGCCGTCAGGTAGATCGCCACGCGCAGGTCCTTGGTGCGCGCGAACAGCGCCTCGGCGGCGGCTGCCACCTTGTCCCAGTCGGGCTCCTGCGCGGCCTTCAGGCTGTCGCCCATCGCGCGCTCGGGCGTCGGCATCGCGAGGCGTTCGAGTTCGGTGAAGGCGGCGTCGTATTCGAGGTTCGGGCCGGTCGGCGCCGTGTCGTCGATCGGGGCGAGCAGCAGGGTCGGGTCGGATGGCAGCATGTTGGCGGGTGCGTGGGGCGATCGGGCGGGACATCCTGGAGAACGCCCGGCGCGGCGGAAATATTCCGCGACGCCGTGTGAAGCGGCGCGGCGTTCGCGCTTCATGCTCGCGAACCGCGCGCGAACACGCGTTCCGCGACGCGAAGCGGGACCCGGCGCGAAGCGCCATCCGCTTGCCTCCGCCGCCGCCCGCCGGCACCGCCGCCGAATCGTTTAGGTAGCCATAAACAGCGCACGCGACCCATCGGCGTGCGTACCCGTTCGCGAGGCCTCGCCGGTTTCCCTGACAGCCGCGTCAGGTAAGCCGGGGCGCCAGGTGTTACGCAACGTATCGGCGCTTGCGGGCGATGCGAAAACTGCCTATGTTGGCGGCGTTCGCCGTTTCGTTTTTTGCGGCAGCAAACGTTTTTCGGACGTTGTACAATCCGCGAGCTCGTTCAACCTGCCGGCAACGGCCAGTTTTCCCCGGTGTGCCAGCCGGCGATCCTGCTTTCAGCCAGTCAACCATGTCAACAGCGGATGTCGAGAGTCTGCCCAATCTGCTGCCGGGCATGCTGCCACGGCTCTGGGCGTTCTCCCTGCGCCTGTGCGGGAACCAGCACGACGCCGAGGACGTGCTGCAGCGCGCCTGCGTGCGAGGCCTCGAACGTGCCCATCAATTGCGGCCCGGCACCTCGCCGCTGAGTTGGATGTTCTCGATCGTCCATTCCACCTGGATCAACGAATTGCGCGCGCGCAACGTGCGCAGCCGTTCGAGCATGGATTGGGACGACAACTTCCTCGAAACCGTGCCCGATCCGGGCGCGCGCAATCCCGAGGAAACCGTGATGAACGGCGAGGTGATCGCCGCCGTCGAGCGCCTGCCCGAGGCGCAGCGCATCGTGATGCTGCTGGTGGCCGTCGAGGGGCTCAGCTACGCCGAGGCGGCCGACGTGCTCGAGGTGCCGATCGGCACCGTGATGAGCCGGCTCTCGCGCGCACGCCAGACCATCGGCGCGCAGTTCGGCCAGCGCGACGCGGGCACCGCGCGCGCCGCTCCCACCCAGCGAGCCGCGCGATGACGATCGACGACGCCAGCCTGTTGGCCTATGTGGACGACGAACTGCCGCCCGAGGACCGTGCGCGGATCGAGACCACGATCGGCGCCTCGGCGGAACTCGCCTCGCGTGTGGCGCTGCTGCGCGCCTCGCGGCTGCCGTATGGCGAGGCCTTCGCGAGGCAGGCGCTGCCGCCCGTGCCCGAATCGCTCGCGCGCAGCGTCGACGAGCTGATCCGCCGCCATCGCGCCGGCATGCCGCTGCAGGCCATGCCCGATGAAGAGGAATCCGAAGCGCCCGACGCCCGGTCCGATGTACCGCTCGGCCACAACGTGCATCGGCTCAGGCCGCGCGCGCGCCGGCTGTTGCCGGCCGTGTCGTGGCCGAAGCTGGCCGTGGCGTTCGTGGCCGGCGCGTTCTGCTGCGGGCTCGCATTGCAGTTCGCGCCGCGGCTGTCGGGCGGCGGCTTTCTGGCCGCCTCGAACGATGCCGGCATGACGCCGTGGATCAAGGCCGCGGCCGGCTACCAGCAGCTCTATTCGCGCGACACCATCGCCGCGCTGCAGCCCGACATGGGCGCGACGGCCACCACCGTGGCCGACATCCATCAGGTCGACGATCTCGCGCTGCAGATTCCCGACCTGCGCAGCCAGGGGCTCACGTTCAAGCGCGTGCAGCGGCTGCGCTTCCACGACAAGCCGCTGGTGCAGATCGTCTACCTGCCCGAGAAGGGCAAGCCGGTCGCCCTCTGCGTGCTGAAGGAAGCGAAGGCCGACGCGGCGCCGGCCGGCCATCGCGTCGACGGCATGTCGGTGGTGGCGTGGCGGCGCGGGCAGCTCGGCTACGCGCTGATCGGCGAGCCCGGCGACGTCGATCTCGACGCGCTCGGCAAGCAGCTCTACAACGGCCAGGTGCCCACCACGATCGGCGCGGCCGACACCACCGGCGGGCATGGCCGTCGAGCCTGACCGGCGGGGCGGCGGCGCGATGCGGGGCGGCGGGACGCGGACCACGGTGTTGACGACGCGGTGCGCGGCACCACCGCTGCATGGGCCGCGCGCCGGCACCGTCGATGACCACCGATAACCCGCCCGACCGGCCGCGCCGTGCGCCGGCCGTCTCGTGCCGTCCTTCGGCACCGCGTCCGCGCGGGCGTTCACTCGCCTGGCGCTGGGCCATCGTGCTCGGCGCGCCGGCCGCGCTCGTCGCGCTGTTCGCCTGGTGCGGCGGCTGGCTGTCGTCGCGACTCACCGCGCCGCGCCTCGTCGACGCGTTCGAGGCCACCACCACCGCGCATCCCGGCTTCCGCCGCAATCACGCCAAGGGCATCTGCGTGACCGGCCATTTCGACAGCAACGGCAGCGGCGCGCTGCTGTCGCGCGCGAGCGTGTTCGTGCGGGGCCGCTATCCGCTGGTCGGGCGGCTGTCGATGCCGGGCGGCGATCCCGGCGAGGCCGACGCCGCCGGCATGGTGCGCAGCTTCGCGCTGCGCATCGCGCTGCCGCACGACGCGGACTGGCGCCTCGCGATGAATTCGGTGCCGATCTTCGCGGTGCGCACGCCGCAGGCGCTCTACGAGCAACTGGCCGCCGACGCGCGCGACCCGCGCACCGGCCGGGCCGATCCCGCGAGGATGCGCGCGTTCCTCGAGCGTCATCCGGAGGCGCGCGCGTTTCACGATTACGTGGCGGCGCATCCGTCCTCGTCGCGCTACGACAACGCGACGTACTACGGCATCAGCACGTTCCGCACCACCGACGAGCATGGCGTGCGGCGCTTCGTGCGCTGGGCGGCGGTGCCCGACGCGCCGTACCGGCCGATCGACCCGAGCGCGCAGCGCGATCCCGATTTCCTCTCCTATGACCTCATGATGCGGCTTGCTGACGGCCCGCTGCGCTGGCATCTAGTGTTCGAGGTCGCGATGCCGGGCGATCCGATCGACGATTCCACGCGGCAATGGGCACGCTCGCCGCGCCGCCTGCGAATCGACACCGGGGTGGTGGTGATCGAGCATGCGCAGGCGCAGATCGACGGGCCGTGCCGCGATATCGTGTTCGATCCGACCATCCTGCCCGACGGCATCGCGCCGTCCCGGGACCCGTTGCTGGCCGCGCGCTCGTCGGCGTATCGCGTCTCGTTCGATCGCCGCACGCAGGAGGAAGCGGCGGCACGGCGGCACGCGCATTGAGCGGCCGGGCCCGCGCCGAATTGATCGGTTATGCAGAGGATTGGCCCGCGCGGGGCGCTTCCCGACACATGGCGCCGGAAAACCGTTCCACTTTATGTTGTATCTGCTCATAAAGCGGAACTATGGGTATCATAGGGGTTTGCTAACGAACGACGGATTCGGTCGGAAATTCGGTAGTGCCGATACCGATAACAACCGGTTCATATCGCGGCTACTCTTTCGCCTTTCGTGAGTCCATCGACTTGATGAAACCCGACGACAGCACACTGATCGCTTATGCCGACGGCGAGCTCGATGCCGCCGACGCGGCGCGCGTCGAGCAGGCGCTGGCCGAGTCGTCCGAGTTGCGGCAGAGCGTGGAGCGCCTGCGTGCCTCGCGTCTGCCGTATCGCGACGCGTTCGCGGCGCAGCGGCTGCCCGAGCTGCCCGATGCGCTGCGCCTGCGGATCGAGGCGATGGCGAGCACCGCCCAGGCACGGCCGGCCGGCGAGCCGGCGGTGGACGCGAGCGTGGGCGCGCCCGAGCCGCGTGAAGCCGCATCGCCGGCGGCCGGTAACGTGCATGCGCTGCCGGCGCGGCGGGTCGCGCGGCCGGCGCTGTGGCTCGCCGCGGCGTTCGTGGCCGGTGCGTTCTGCGCCGGCCTGGTCCAGCAGTTCGCGGCCGGCGGTTTCGGGTCAGGGGTGGCCGGTGGCGGCGCGACGCTCGCCTCGGCCGGCGCGAAGAAGCCGTGGATCAGCGTCGCCGCCGATTATCAGCAGCTCTACACGCGCGACACGGTCGCGAACCTCCAGCCCGATCCGGCGGTGTCCTCGGCGATCGTCGGCGCGATCCGCAGCGACGACGGCATCCGCCTGCGCGTGCCGGACCTGCGCATGGCCGGCTTCACGTTCAAGGCCGTCGATCGCCTGCGCTACGACGGCAAGCCGCTCGTGCAGATCGTCTACCTGCCCGAACACGGCACGCCCGTCGCGCTCTGCGTGATGAAGGACGCGCGCCCCGACCAGTCGATCACGCAGCGCGAGATGCATGGCATGACCGTGGTGTCGTGGCGGCAGAACGAACTGTCCTATGCGCTGATCGGCAAGCCCGATTCGGGCAACCTCGAAGCCGTGGCGCGGCAGATCTCGGGCAGCCACGTCGACGCGATGTTCGCCGTCCACGAGGGGCGGAGCGGGTATCTGGGCTGAGGCCGGCGGCGGCGGGTGCCGGCGGCCTCGCGCCCGGTCGGGCGGTCAGCCGAGCGCGAAGTCGTGGAAACGGTACTCGCGGCCGCGTTCGTTGAGGGCCGCCACGAGCGATAGCGCTTCCTTGTCGGCCAGCCCGCGCTCGCGCAGCACGGCATAGATCTGGTAGAACTCGCCCGCCAGTTCCCCGGCGAAGATGCCGGGGTCGTCCGAGCCCAGCGTCACCATGATTTCCGGGTCGCCCGACTTCAATGCGCCGGGCAGGCGCATCCAGCGAAACACGTGGTGCTCCTCGAAGTGCTGGTACTGGCTGATGCGGACGTTGCTCGACGGCAGCGTTTCGATCAGCACGCGGCGCTGCTGCACGATCTTCATCAGCGCCTGCTGCAGCGTGACGTATTCGCTTGCCGAGAAATGCCCACAAGCCACTGGCATCAGCTCGCGCCCGCGTTCGCGCAGCGCGTCGTCGCCAAGCCAGCGCCACAGCAGCTTGCAGTCGCCGGGGCGGGTGCGGATCGCGTCGTCCACACGCCTGGCCTCGGCGCGTTCGGCGTCGTGCAGCGGGCTGACGATATCGATCGACTTGCGCGGGCGGTTCGCGGCCAGTTCCTCGCGTGTCGAGCGCGAGAAGACCAGGTCGAGATAGGCGACATTCAGGCCGCGCAGGCGCATGGCGCGATCCAGCGTCACCGCGCTGATCTCGCTGCCGAACAGTTCGCCGCCGAGTTCGGTCAGTTCGCGCTCGACCTTGTAGGCGAGCGCCGTCTGGTTGCTGGCCTGCAGCAATTGCCAGGCCGCCAGCAGATCCAGCAGCCATTCGTCCTTGCGCAGGCGCACCTGGCCCGGCATGCGTTGCAGCCAGAGTTCCGGATCGATGCCCATCGCCGTGCCGTGACCGATGCGGTCGCCGTCGCGCAGGTCGAGCAGTTCCATGGCATCGAGAATCGCCCGGATGCCGCTCATCAGATGATGGAAATCCTCACCGGCGTGATAGCTGCGCCGGGTCACGCCCGCCGCGCGACAGATCCGGAACGTGCTGGCGAAGACTTCGGGCGGGGCGTCGAGTTCGTTCGCGGCGGCGTCGATGCCGCGAATCCAATGGCGCAGCGACGGATACAGGCTGAATATCGAGCACAGCGCATGCGCCTGATCGACGAGCCGCGTGCGCAAGGCGTAGAAGCGGTAGGGCTTGTCGTCGGTGGTTTCAGGCGATTTGATGAAATGCGCGACGAGCGCGAGCCGCAGGCGGCGTCCCTGCGCCGGCTCGCGCAGCCTGGCATCGAAATCGCGCAGCAGCTTCGTGAAGCCGGATGGCGGATTGTCGTCGTTCCGGTAGCGCCAGTAGCCGCGCAGGATGCGCTCGAGCAGTTCGAGGTTCTTGAAATCGGTCTGTTTCGGTGCGAAACGCCCTTCCAGGTAGACGATCCGGCTGTGCGCGGGCAGCGGGCCGTGCATGGCGCGGAAGCGTTCCAGGTAGTCCTTTTCCGCGGGCTCGCGCAGGTCCGTCCAGGTCAGCTTCTGGAACTGGTCGAAGCCGTACTGGTCCTCGCTCTGCACCAGCAGCCGGTAGTAGAGGTTCTGCAGCAGCAGATAGCCGTGCAGCATGTTGGTAAGCGTTACCGAGGGCCGCTCGCATAGCCGGACGAGCAGACGATACAGCCATTCGCGCTCGGCGGTGACATCGATCGCGCCGCGCCGGGCCAGGCGTTCATGGTCGGGCGGGTTGCACCGCACGGGCGGCGGTGTGAAGCTCAGCGCCTCGGTGTAGAGCGCCTCGAACGTGGCCGGTAGCGCTGCCTCGTTGTTCAGGCAGCCGAACGCGGCGGCCAGTAGATAGCCGCGCAACTGCCGCGCGATGAAGAGCTGCCGCTTCAGTTCGACGATGGTGAAATCGGGCTGGATCGAGCGGGCCAGCTCGCGCAGGCCATGCGCCTCGCGGCTGCCGGATGCGAGCTTGATCGCGAATTCGTCGGTCTCCTGGTCGGGCGCGTCGAGCGCCCGCAGCCAGCAGAGTTCGGCGTGCGTGCTGCCGTTCAGGTGCAGGTGCGTCTCGTGCAGTCCCTCGCGATGGAAATATTCCTCCACGAGCGGATCGTAGGGCAGTAGCAGCGTGTGCGGCTGACGCGGTGCCGGCGCGCCGGTGGCGCCGGGGGCGGCGAGGAGCGGCTGCAGGAAGCAGTCCCTGGGCGGCCAGACGTGGGCGGCGGCCTGCAGCGCCAGCCCGCTGATGCGGCTCAGCACGCTCTGCTGCCAGACGCCGAAGCGGTCGAGCTTGACGTGCAGTTCGCCGTGCCGTGCGGTCAGGAACTCCTCGGCGAGGATGCGCATGGCGGCCAGCAGCGGCGGCCCGTCGTGCGGCTGCCGATAGGCATCCCAGGCTTCCCAGGCGCGCCGGAAGACATGATCGGGTTCGCGCGCGGCCCACGGCTGATGGGTCAGGTAGAGCGCTTCGCGCAGGTCGTCGTCGGCCAGCGGTGCATGCAGCGAGCCGGCCTGCAGGCTCGCCAGCACGCGGTGGCTCGACAGCAGCGCACAGGCGAGCAGCGACGGCGTGGAGATCGGCAGGCCGCTCATGCTTGGGATTTGGCCGATCCGGAATGCTTCTGCCATTGGCCGGCGATGAATGCGTTCTTGACGATACTGGCCTCTGGCAGCTTGTGGATCAGATTGCCGAGCGGGCCGAGTTCCAATGCCTTCACCATGATTTTCCGCTCATTGGTGCCGAGCAGCCCGAGTACGAGTGGACAGCTCGCGATCGCGACGGTCAGCGGCAATTGCGTCCGATTGGCTTGCAGGAACGCCGTCTTGTGCTTCAGCGTGGAAGCCGCCGAAGTGGCCGGATTGGTGCGATCCACGGTGCCCTCGAATTTGCCCAGGCTGTGGTCGGCTTCCTCGACCAGGAACGCATTGATCAGGCAGGCTGCGCTGAGCGCCATGATTTCATCCAGACGCTTGTTGCCGTCGCGGCTCGCGCTGCGGGCAAGGTCCGAGGCCTTTTCGAGGCTGAAATAGGTTCGCACCCAGATCTTGCCGAGCAAGATCGATGACGGAGCGTAATTTTCGAAGATGCCCTCGAGTGAGGTTGTCCAGGCCGCCATGGCATCGACCAGCTTGCCATGCGCGCTGTTTGCCGGGAGGGGAGTGTCATCGGCGCCGTCGGGCTCGTCGCTGTCCGTGTCGCCGGCATTGCCCGAGGCGATGATGCTCTCGCCCCAGTCCGGGCTGCTGATGGTCAGCGGCGGAAAGGTGCTGCTCAGGCGCCGCTCGATGGCCGGGCTCTCCGCGCTCAACAGCCGTTCGATCAGGCCGAGGATGTTGTAGATCGACGCATAACCGCGGCTGCTCTGGTTCGAGACGTCGAGCATGCTGTATGCGATGGTCGGCAGTCCTTCCGGGGACGACGCCTGAAGGCGCAGGATGTCGTCGATGACCTTGAAGTCTTCCTTTTTCGCGTGGCTCGGCTTTCTCTTGTTCAGGCCGATCACGCCGAAGTCCACCACCGACGAACTCGGCGAGGTCGGATGGGCCGCCGCGAGCACGGCCGTGGCTCGGCGCGCCCAGTTCAGCGCGTCCTCGACGCGGCCCACCGCCATGTATTGTCGAAACTGCTTCATCAGCAGTTCCGGGCTGATCCGCGACGCCATGCGCCGTGTTTCCTTGCCCCACAGCGAGACGCTGCCGGGGCCGGCCAGCATGTAAATCAGCGCGTTCGACGGATTCTCGGCGCACAACCCCGCTACCTCGGCGGCAAGCGACATGTAGCAGTTGTTGAGATCGTCGTCGCTGGCCTGCGGGCGCAGGTAGGCGGCCGTATCGACGTCGCCGTCCTCGCAGGCCAACTCGAACACGGCCTTGGTCAAGGTGGGCAGGTAGTTGGCCGCCAGATCGTCGACCATGATGCCCTTCTTGTAGAGGCTGCCCTGCGCCATGGCGCGCAGCGATCCGCGCACGGCGTCGGACAGATCGCGGCTCCAGCTCGTGTCGTCCCTGGCCTGCTCGTCGGTTTCATGCAGGAACGGCGCGCAGCCCTGCATGACCTGCAGCACCGAGCGCAGCGGCTGCTTGAGCAGATGCTCGCGGAACAGCGAAACGTCGGACGCGGAGCGCACGCGCAAGCCGCGCCGGATGATTTCGTCCATCACCGAGATCGGCGTGCGGGGAACCTCGTTCCAGCGGGTCGAGCGGAACTGGTAGGTGTTGTTCTTGCCGTCCTCGTCGAGCAGGCGTCCCAGTTTCTTGAGGTGATACCGGCGGCGCAGCGGGAACAGCTTCAGCAGGTATTGATCCTCGAGATGGTCGAGCATGCGGATCCGCTGCGCCTGCCGGCTTTCGCCCGGCTCGTCGGTGGCCGTCGGCAACTGCAGCGAAAACGCGCGGCGCGTCAGCAGGGAATACAGTTCCATGTCGCCGGTGACGAGAATCACGAGCCGCGGCGTATCGAGGTAGCTGCGAAAGCATTCCAGCAGCTTGTAGGCGTGGCGCGAATTGGTGTCGGCGTCGTCGAACGCGAGCAGCAGCGCGTCGACGCCGAGCATGTTGCAGGCGAGGTCGATCGCAAGGTGCAGGCCGTTGCGCAGTGAGTCACTGTCGGCCGCGCGAGCCAGGCCGCGGTCGAAGAACAGCTCGGGGTCGTGATGCGCGAGCGGATCGTGTGCCTTGCGGAACAGGCTCAGGCCGCCCGCGAGCTGCTTGAAGTGCCGCCGGAAATCCTCGCGACGGCGTTCGTTGTCGAGGCTGGGCGTGGCTTTTTCGGCCACCAGCTTCAGGGCGCGCAGCACGTTCAGCAGGATGATCTCGCTGCCTTCCAGGCGCGTGGGATCGATGTAGGCGAGCTGCCGGACCTGGACGCGTTTCCCGACCGGCGGATTTTCCGACAGGGCGCGCGGCAGATCGGCGTAAACCGTGCGCAGGAAGGTGGTTTTCCCCGCGCCGCGCGAGCCGTCGATGAAGTGGATCAGGCCGCTGCCGGGCGGATAGTGGTCCTCGTCGGGGCGCGACGTCTTCGAGTCGCCGGTTTCGGCGCGGCCGGCCCGGGACAGCAGCGACGCCGCGATATCGTCGGTCAGCGCCTTGTAGATTTTTCGATGAACCAGATTATCGGGCTCGATTTTGGTCGAGTTATCGTAATCATCCAGATGGATGGTGATTGAGGTCATCGGGGTCTCCGTATCGCTCGGCAATCACCCCGGCGCCGCAACGCCGCCTCGGGCGCGGGACGGCGAGCGTCCGCGCGGCCGAGGCGGCGAGGGGAGAAAGGGGGGATTGGCGCTGCGGGAAATAATAGGGCGCGTTTGGATCGTTCTCTCAGGATCGATAACGGCCGTTTGATCGTCTGACTTTAGCTTGGCCTCGCATTCGGCTGCATCGCGCTGCCCCTGTTGCGAAAACCCCAATCCCTGTTGCACCGCAGCGATGGATCCGTATAATACGGGTTTTCCCCTAGGCACTAACCCTGAGGTCATCATGAAAGCTGCGACTGCGTCGACTCCCGTTGTGAATCAATGGTTTGCTCAACTGCGTAGCGGTCTGGCGCGCGCGTGGGAAATCCACGTCCGCACCTGCGAACTGATCGCCGAAGCGCACCGCCGCATGTAATGGCGGGCGGCACGGCCGCCGGTGCCACGATGCGGAGCGGCGCGGCTTCGAGGCTGCGACGGCGCATCCGGCCCCCCGACAGCCGATGTCGCGTATCGAACCCGGCGGCAGTCGCCGCGCAGGGTTCCGGCACGCTGAAACCAGCGTGCGTTTGCCGGTCACGCGAACGCGTTCGCGCCGCCGATCGTCCCGCCGGGGCGAATCCCGAAGCCGGATTCGCCGCAACCCGGCAACCGCTCGACGATCGGCCGCGTCGGCAACGAGCAGGCGGAGGAACGCCTGATTCGTGGTTCGCGTTTACCGGTCATCCCATTCGTTCCGTCGCATCGATTGCGACGGAATTGTCTTTTGTGGCGCCTGTATCGCGCCGTGCCTTCGGGCATGCGCAGCCCGGCGCCCGTTGCTTCCCCCCTTCTCCGCCCGGCACGGCTCACGACCAGTCCGGCAAGCGCCACCACGCACATTGGCCGGCACCGCCAACACGAATCCCGGCAAGGCCGTCACGAGGCAATCGCGCCGCGCCGCGCGCCGTTCCAGTTTCGCGAGCGCGTTGCCGAACACGATCGGCGGCGACTGGCAGGGCAGCACGGTCGTCGCGTATCCGGTGACCTGCGCGGGCATGGCCGTCTTCGACGGCAAACCGTGTGCGAACGCATGCGCCACGAACGGCGTGTAGAGCGCCGGCTCCGCGTTCGAGGTGACGGCGAAGCAAAAGGGCGACCGACAGGGCCGTCAGCGCGGGATACGCGAGCAGCGGGCGATCGCGCAGCGCGTCGGGGGCGAGCAGGCCGAAGGCGCGTGGATCGAGTCCCGGTCGACGAGCGCGGCCAGCCCGATGATCGCCGCGACGAACGCGAGCAGGTCGAGCTTCAGCGCGGCCACGAAGCGGCGGAACCGCGCCGGCGGCGACGTCGCGAAATAAACGGATACGAAGCCGAGCCCAACGCGGCACGGCGCGACGTGATGCAGCGAATCCGTGAGCCAGAACCCGAGCGTGATCGCCAGCGGTGCCGCCGCGTGCCATTCCCGGCGGTCCGGCGCCGGGAATGGCGTAGCGGGAACCCGGCCCGCCCGCGCTTGATCCGGAAACAGCCGCCGCGCGGCATACACGAGTACCGCGCCGCGCACCATGGCGCCGGCCGGGAAAAACCGCAGCAGATACTCGAAGAAGCCGAGCCGCGTGCCCGGCGATCGCTCCGGTATGCCGGCCATGATCACGTTCGGCAGGTTGGCCGGCAGTACGGCGGCGGCCGGCCCATACGAGCCGACCACCACGAGCAGCAGGATGCCGCGCCGGCCATGGGTCCCAGCGCGGAACCCGACCACGCGGTGTACGACCAGCAGCGCGATGGCCGCGGCGCCGGTGGCGAGCAGGGCTGCCGCGAGCCAGCGGTGTGCCGTCACGGGTGCATGCCTCGCGGGCGGCTCGGACGGCGTGGTGCGGCGGGGAACTGGCATGGTTGTCCGGAGGGGTAAGAGGAAGGTCGATATCGAAATGCGCGCTGCGTCCCGGTTGTCTAAAAAAAAAGATGATCGAGGCGAGCGTTCGCCGATGAAGATGTTCGGATCTAGGTGCGAGGTCGTGTCGACGAGCGGAATGCCGCTTCAGGGCGAAGTGCTGGCGGGTCGGCCCGAAGCTCTCGAGGAAAGCCTGAGTGCGCTTCAGGTCGCGAAATCCCCGCATGCGTCGCTCGCGTTCGCGGGTCGGCTGATGACAGCTCTCGGCAGCTCTCGGCGCGGTTGTTCACGCGGGCAACGGCCTGCACGAACACATGCCTGACGTTGGCGAGCGCCGGGATGCCGGCCTTCGCAGCCGGGTAGCTGCGTAACGGGTCGGTGGCGCTCTTGTACGGCAACGGAAAGGAACGCAGCACACGCTGGAAAAAGCGCTTCGCTGCGGCTTCGTCGCGCCGCTTCCGCAGCAGGATATCCAGCACGGCACCGTGTTCGTCAACCGCTCGCCACGGCAGCCAGGGCTCGCCACGCAGGCTCACGAACATCTCGTCCAGATGCCAGGTGCGGCCCGGCTTTCGTCGCGCAGCCTTGACCCGCCGGGCGAAGGTCGCACCGAACTTGTCGCGCCATCGGTGGATCGTCTCGTAGCTGACGATCACGTCGTGCTCGAATCGCAGCCCCTCGATGTCGCGCACGCTCAACGGGAAGCGGAAATACCAACGGATCGCCTGGCTGATGATTGCTGCGGGGAATCGATGGCCGTGGTAGCGCGCTTCGGGTTTCAGCGCGCCGTCTTCCGCGACCACACATTGCCAATGTGACGGCGCCAAGCCAACAGCGACCGGATCCGCCAATATGGCTAATGGGCTTATGATATGCGCTAGCATTTCACCTGTTCACACCCGGCATGAAGAAGGCGCATTGATTGGTCGCGACGCGTACCAAGATCTGAGTGTGCATGGGGCATCGAACTGTACACGGTAAGAAGGTCTGCCCTACAGTCGCAATGGCATATACAAAACGGCCAAGCTTTCCCTAGGATGGAGGTTGACGATAACGTGCAAGCAAAGAAGGAAACACCGGTAACAAGAGTTCGGGGGGAGCGCGCAGGCCTGGATTTGTTAAAGATCATGGAGGCGACCAGAACGCTTGATGCTGCAGCCATATCGATGCAATCGCTTGCTGACGTGTTGAACGTCGATCGTAAGGCCCTTCATTATCACGTCAAAGATCGACAGTCGCTGCTCCAGCTGATCGCGATGGACCGCTTTTCCCGACAGTTTTCGGATAAGGAGATTATTGCCGCAGAGAACTGGCAGGAAGCTTGCCGACGATTTGCCCGCGGGTTTGTCGACGGCGTCCTTTCGATCGGGACACTTGCCGAGCATCTTTGGTTCGGAGACCTGCTTATAGCATCGGTAATGAAGCCGGGCGAGGCATTGTTTCAACAATTTCATAAAGCGTCGTTCGACGATGAGGCGACAATTCGGCTTACAACGATGCTTGCCACCATCTGCTTGGGGCATGCCCGCGACATCATTCAATCCCAAGAAACCTCTGAGAGGCCGAGGGCTTTTTCGCTTGCAAGAACTTTGGAACACACAAGCAAGAAGGAATTCGCCAACTTGCGGAGAATTTCAAAGATTGGAGTGGATACTTATACTAGACAGCAACTCGACTTCAGTCTCGACGTGTTTTTTTCGGGAGCGGAGTTACTTTTGAAACGCGAGTGAGTGTATTGGTGCCGCGTATGCGTGGAGTCGCCCAGGCATTTTCCTATGTAGCCGATACAAGAGAGGTCGAATCTACTTATTTACTGGGGCCAACAATTTCAGCGAGAATCGTGCAACACCCTCGTTAACGTATCGAAAGAGGCTGTTCTGATGAAACAATGCGCACGGAGCAGCCTCTTGCGGATGACCTCGCGGAAAATGAATTATTTGAATTTCGTAACGAGCCTAATTACAACACCACTGGACGCAACGGTGTTCCGCCCGGCCACAGCCAGCATGCCCTTTGCTGTCAGGTTCCAGTAACGACCTGCAGCGACGAAGTCATATGAGACCAACGGACCAAGGGACAGGAAACTCGCTCTGTTGCCATTGTTCGGATGTAAGGTGCCTCCAATAGTATCATCGGCGATTTGTGTATAGGTGGTCCCTGCGATACCAAACTGCCATTGATTGACTCGCTCAGTCATCGAAAAATCCGCGCTTATCGTTGGTCCGGAAAGGTAGTCGGTAGCATGATTTTTTGTATATTTATTGAAGAAAAATCTGGCGCTGAATTCGGTTGCGTGGCCAGGTGCGTCATAAAAGATGCTTGGTTTAGTGTAGGTTAGCGCGATGCTTGGGGAGAACGTGTAAATATTCGAGCCGACATTCACCGGGTCCGAGGCGTGATACTTGCCCGTAGGAAAATTCATCCCGAGGCCAAGCATGACTTGCAAGCCGTAAGGCATCGCATTTCCGCCTTTCGGCTGTCTTGCATAATCCGCGCTCGGGAAAAATCGCGACCACATGAAAATATCAGAATATATGTCGCCAAAACCCACGCTTCTATTCTTTGCTCCACCTTTGATTCCAAAGTTCTGATCAGCGTAGGTCTCGAAGACGGTCGATGCTATTTTTCCACCAAATAGATCAGTATCGTAAACGTATAGAAGGCCGCCGCCTCCAACTATAGGGGTCCCCCTTGAATCGAGGGTGTCATTATCGCCCCAATACTTGGGGAGCGTGAGTCCGACTCCTACGCCGATGCCGTATAACCCTGGGGGCGGTAGATAAGCTTGACGAATGTCTGTCCCCCCAATCGGGCCGATCGGCTTGAACGACTCCACCGCGCAGGCCATTTCTCCGTAATAGAAAAAGAACACGCATGCAACGAGCGAAATGATACGTTGAATTTTCACGATCTCCTCCTTGAATCCGCGCTGGCACCATGTGCGGCGCATTTGTTTGTTTTTTGGTTGGGGTACGTCATGACTGGAACACCTCTCTAGTGACGTACCGACCTGGTGTGACGCGAGTCACGTTGTATTACTTAGTATTTCTGATTAATTGAAAGCCAGACTTCTTGGTCGACATGGATGTGGTCAAGCACACCTCCGTGAATACCATTCCAGAAACGGCCTGGCCGGCATCCGCGGCCTTGCCGTTACGGTCCTCGAGGAACCCTTTATCCCCATATTCCCGACCGGGAATATGGGGATAATAGTTTTTCCGGAGATGCTTCGTTATTGGAGTCTTCCCGAAGGTGCTCTGAGTGGCCGCATCCCGGCGTCACGCGGAGCGAAGTGAATCTCGCCAAGGCATGCCGGATTACGCCCCGAACGTCTCATCTATCTGCCGGGACCGTTCGACCACGTCAGTCTGACGATCGATCAAGGCTGCCGCGATCGAGCCGTGGCGGAGCTTGTCGTGTACCGTCGACCGTTGCGCGCCACGCGCGAACGACGCAATTTCCAGCCGGCACGGGATGATCAGTGCAGATGGCATCGGAGGTCAGGTGGAAAGGCTGCACAGACCTACCACTGACGGGAACAGGTGATGCCCGTTGCTCCGTCCCGTCACGGCTCACCAGTGGCTTTCCGATCCCGGCGCTGGGGTATCACCTCTAGACGAGGGACCGGCTCAGTGCAACGCGTGCAGCAACGGCACGCTACCTCACCGGGCTTGTCACCCTCTTGTTCATGAGATTGAGACATTGGGTGCCGAGTTCGTTGGCACTGATATCGCCGAGCCTCGCCGGGTGGCGCTTCGAGTTGCACAGCCACTCACACTGGAACCATCTCAAAATCGCTCTTGCTCATGCCACAATCCGGACATGCCCAAGCATCGGGGATTTGCTCCCATGCAGTTCCGGGCGGAATTCCCTCCTCAGGGAAACCATTCTGTTCGGAATACTCGAAGCCGCAGACCATGCAGCGCCACACCCTGAACCCTTTTGATTTTCTATTCGTCATTATTCGTCAACGTTTTATAAATCATATCCAGAATTAAATTCGATTCGAGTGTTGCGGGAGTCGTTGCGGCGAATTATTTTTGGTGCTTGAATTTATTTTCACGCCGCATGGATTTTCTGAATTTAGCCGCCAAGTGCCATGTTTATGACTTTGGCCTGAGTGAATTCTTTCATGCCCTCAATTCCCTGCTCCCGGCCAATTCCCGACTGCTTTGCTCCTCCAAATGGCACAGTGAAGGGGATCTCCAGAAACTTATTGATCCACACAATACCGCTGCCGATCTTCAGCGCCACGTCCAGTGCCCTGTCGGTATCTTTCGACCAGATCACGCCGCCAAGTCCCAGCTCACAGGAATTTGTCCATTCGATCGCATCGTCCACATCATCAAAAGGCAAGACCGGGAGAACAGGGCCAAACTGCTCTTGCATGACAAGAGGCGCATCATTCGGCAAATCAGCAACAATTGTCGGCTGGATAAAATAACCCGGCCTATCAAGCCGATCGCCTCCGGCAAGCACCGAGCCGGTGCTTTTTGCGCTTTCAATCAACGAAAGCACTTTTTCAAATTGCGCCCGGTTTTGAACTGGTCCTACGGTGACGTTAGGTTCAGTGCCATCGCCCACGACTGCGCTCTTCGCGAGCTTCGTCAAAGCAGCACACAGCGCTGCGTACACCGAGCGGTGTGCGTAGACTCTCTTGGTGGCCAGGCAGACCTGACCTGCGTTGAACATGGAGGCGGCAAAGATTTTCTCTGCAGTTGCTTCGACATCCACGTCTTCCAGCACGATGGCTGCGTCATTGCCCCCGAGCTCCAGCGTCAGCCGTTTCAAGCTTGCTGCCGCACTGCCCATTACGCGTCTTCCGGTTTCCGTGGAGCCGGTAAAGCTGATCTTGCTGATCAATGGATGTGACGTTAGTTTTACTCCAAGGTCGTTATTGTCAACGATGACATTCAGTACGCCTGGCGGAAAGATTGCGTTCGCTATTTTTCCAATGACTGTCGTCGTCAATGGAGTATACGGAGACGGTTTTGCGACGACCGCATTGCCAACAATAAGCGCTGGAGCGATCTTCATTGCGAGCAGTATGACCGGAAAATTCCAGGGCGTGATTGCTGCGACGACGCCCAAAGGTACGCGTTGCTCAAGAATCCGTCCGCTCTCGTTCTCTTCCAGTACAACAATAGGGAGTTCTTGAGTTGCATAAAACTTGATGACAGCTACCGCGCCGGCAATCTCCAATCTGGCTTCGGTCAACGGCTTGCCTTGCTCACTGGTGAGCAACTTGGCAAGTTCTTCAGTCCGGACCTCGATAGCGTTGGCAAATTGCAACAACCGGCTACTTCTAGACTGTTGGGACATATTGGCCCAATGGCGTTGCACCTTGGAAGCCGCCGTAACCGCTTGGTCAAGTTGCTCTTCATCGGCAACGGAACACGTTGCCAATACTTGTTCAGTCGCGGGGTTTATCACATTGATCGTTTTTTTTCCACCAACCTGTTGGCCAGCGATCGAAAGCAAATATTCGCTCATAACACACCTTATTTTTGATGGCAGTGAATTGGCATTTATGTTCGCGAGGCGAAACGGAGACCTTTTTCTTTTTTTGCCTCTTCATGCAACTTTCTAGCCGACTCGATCAAGCGAGCCCCGTCAGGCCCCCACATGATTCGCATGAAGTAATTTGCGATCGGCCGGCGCTGCAGCAACCAAATCAAAGGGCGCATGCGCCTGGCCCGGGCGAGCACCTTCGCTTCCTGCCGTGGCGACATACCCATGTTGTGCCTGGTTCGATGCGAGGCCGCCGCCTGCACCGGGATAGCAAAAACCTTGTTTTGAAAGAAAAGCTGAAGTTTCACTCGCCATTGACTGGGATGGTCATTCTTCTTCACGGTCTCGTGGAGAAGCTCCCAAAAGTTTTGTCCCGTCTCGGGGATGATGGGCATCGTTGGAGAGGTCCCGAACAATTTCTCGTCTCTCTTGTAAAGCGCCTTGAGATCCTCCATCGTCCGAGGCAATTGCTCATCACGCGCTGGAAATAGGCGGCAGTATTCGGAAACTTCGCTGATGAATTGATCGCGGAGGTTCGCGGGTAGACGTCCAACGCGCCGAAACCCCTTGTATGCCAGCGATTCGTAAATCCAAAGCATCGAGTGCATTTCCGTCAATGCCGCCCACATGGATTCGCGGGGGGAGTTGGCTGCGTATCCTCCCAACTCCGGCGCACCGGAGTCGATGACGTCAGCAGCCACCTTTGCATGAATGTTGCCAAGGTGCCTGGCTACACGTTGGGCAGTATCCCTGTCACCCAGCCACATGGGCGCGTGGATGCCCGAATTGCGCTGCAAGCGATCAAAATAATCGAAGATGGTCAGAGTGCCGTTTCGTGCCTTCTTCGACAGAGGATCCCAGTCCCGCACGCCGGCAAGAATCGGCTTGTAGGTGAGTTGCAGCAGCCCCTGCGACGAGGTTTGAAACACGATCGATGCCGGGTGAAGGAGTACCTCCCATGCCACCGAGCCTGGCCCAAACACACCGAAGTCCGTCGAGGAGGAGCCCGGCTGAGGTGTCCCATTTCTTCTCCAGCGCGACTCCTTCCCGTACAGGCGTTCCTTCGTGACCACCTTGTTGACACTAATTGTCGGTCCATCCGTGCTCATGACGCGTCTCCTCTTTGGCATATTCCCGATCGGGAATAACAGCCGTGATCTTCCTCGCATTTCTTTGCCTGTGTCAAGACCTGCGCGGCATCCTTACAATTTGCTGCGCCGCGCAATTCGGCGCACGACTTTCTAGCGAAATCCAGGGTGCGGGTAGGCAGTGCAGCGTCTGTAGGTAGCTCGCCGGTAGAGGCCTGGCCATTCGCCGAGGCGAACTGAAGCGATTGCTTGGGAACGACTGGCCCAACAGGCGGCCGCGCGTAGCGCGGCGAACGTCCCTCGCGAAGTTATTACAACGAGCTTGGTCGCTAACACTGACGCTCCGGGCCGACTCGTCCTGGCGCTCACGCCGCTCGGAGGAATGCCGAAAGCTGCTGGTTGGGCGCTGGTAGCCGAGAGCGGGGCGCGTCCCGGATACGCTCGTGTCGGCTCGACCGATTCCGCATTCGGCCTGGCGCTCAAGCGCGGCCCGCATCACCCACCGGAAATTTCGCCCTCCGGCCAGCAAGATGGTCCGTGCGCCGGCCGGTCAGGCCGTCGGCGCCGCGCTTGCGATCTCCCGAGGCAAGCCCTCATCTCACGCCGAGAAGCGGACGGCGAGGTGTTTGCAATAAAGCGAAGCGCGCAGCAAATGCCGCTTCAGGGCGAAGTGCTGGCGGGTCGGCCCGAAGCTCTCGAGGAAAGCCTGAGTGCGCTTCAGGTCGCGAAATCCCCGCATGCGTCGCTCGCGTTCGCGGGTCGGCTGATGACAGCTCTCGGCAGCTCTCGGCGCGGTTGTTCACGCGGGCAACGGCCTGCACGAACACATGCCTGACGTTGGCGAGCGCCGGGATGCCGGCCTTCGCAGCCGGGTAGCTGCGTAACGGGTCGGTGGCGCTCTTGTACGGCAACGGAAAGGAACGCAGCACACGCTGGAAAAAGCGCTTCGCTGCGGCTTCGTCGCGCCGCTTCCGCAGCAGGATATCCAGCACGGCACCGTGTTCGTCAACCGCTCGCCACGGCAGCCAGGGCTCGCCACGCAGGCTCACGAACATCTCGTCCAGATGCCAGGTGCGGCCCGGCTTTCGTCGCGCAGCCTTGACCCGCCGGGCGAAGGTCGCACCGAACTTGTCGCGCCATCGGTGGATCGTCTCGTAGCTGACGATCACGTCGTGCTCGAATCGCAGCCCCTCGATGTCGCGCACGCTCAACGGGAAGCGGAAATACCAACGGATCGCCTGGCTGATGATTGCTGCGGGGAATCGATGGCCGTGGTAGCGCGCTTCGGGTTTCAGCGCGCCGTCTTCCGCGACCACACATTGCCAATGTGACGGCGCCATCGCGACAGTCATTGCGTGGCTTCGAAAAGTGTCATGCTCCGCTTCGTTGTCTAAATATTTAGACTGATTGCGGCATCGGCCGATTGCAAGCGGCGCATGCGGGCACGCATCGGCCAGGGCATGCCGCATCGTGCCCGGCCGGGGCCGAGCACTTTCACGTAGTATCGTGCCGAGTTCCCATCCGCGATCCGAGGTCCTGCATGTCCGTAGCCGGTTCCCGAAAAAAGCGTCTTCGCGGCGCGCGCTTCGACTTCGCCAGCATCGGCGAACGTCTGCGCGCGTACCGGATGGCCGCCGAACTGCGCAGCGAGGACGTGGCCGAGCGTCTGGCGATTTCACGCGCGGCCGTCTACAAGCTCGAACGCGGCGAGATCGTGAAGATCGACACGCTGGAGCGGCTCGCCGCGCTGTTCGGCGTCTCGCTCGCGAACCTGCTCGGCGTGGAGGTGGAATATCACGATTCGGCGGTCAGCTATTTCGAGCGGATGCGCCAGCTCGAAAGCCGCGCGCAGCGCATCGTCGCGCATTTCGATCCGTTCTCGTTCCTGCTCACCTCGGACGACTACGAAGACTGGCTGCGCACGATGCTCGCGGAGAGCGCGCCGCCCGCGCCCGCCGATGCCGACTGGCCGCGCACGCTGACCAACGTGATGGTGATCCTGGCCGAGCGCAAGGCCGCGTACCGGCAGGCGCCGCCGAACGTGACGAGCCTGATCGGGCTGCGCCAGATCGAGCAGTTCCTGCATCACGGGCTGGTGGGCCGCCTCGGCCTGCCGCCCGGCGTGCAGCTCGAACGCAAGCTCGCCGCGCGCCGCGAGGTGGCGCGCATCGTCGGCATGCTCGAGGACGACGCGGCCGGCGTGCGGATCGGCATCGTCAACGACAACCTGCCGAGCGAAACCTTCCAGATCTTCGAGAGCTGCGAGAGCGTACACGTGGCGGCCTCGCCGTTCCGGCTCGGCGAACTGCCGAACATCCGCACCGGCATCGCCACGATCACGACCTCGGCCGACGCGCTCGCGATGTACCGCAAGATGATCGACCGGCTCTGGACCGGCGCCGCGAAGGGCAAGGCGGGTGCGAAGCTGCTGAAGGCGTTGCTGGAGCGCGTGTAGCGAGCCGCCGCCGGCCGGGACCGTCTACCATATCGTTTTGTCCCGGGTCGCGATGATGTCCCCTACGCTTGCCGATGTCCTGACGCTCGCCGCCGTTCTCGAACTCGCCGACGAGAAGACCGTCGCGCGCGGGCATGCCTGTTTCCACGAGGGCGCGGTATCGCGCCTCGACGTCGACGTCGACCGGCTGCGGGCCACGGTGCGCGGCGGTGCGCTCTACACGGTCGAGCTGCGCGCCGGCGCCGGCCGCGAGTTGATCCATGCCTGCAGCTGTCCGGTGGGCGAGCGCAGGCAATTCTGCAAGCACGCGGTGGCGGTCGCCTTGTCATGGCTCGAAAATTCCGGCGCCGAGGTGTTCCCGGTGCCAGACGTGCCCGCAAAAGCCGCGCGCAAGCCGCGCAAGACCCAGGCGGACTGGATCGACGAGTTCCTCGCCACGCTCGACGTGCAGGCGCTGCGCGACTGGCTGCGCGAGGCGGCGGCAAGCGATCGTGCCCTGCGCGACAAGCTGCTGCTGGCGGCGCGCGCGAGCGGCGGCGATAAGGCCGACCTGAAAGCGGCGGTGCGCCGGATCGCACGCGTGAGCCGGCATCTGGACTGGCGCGAGGCGTCCGGTTACGCGGCGGGTCTGGAGACGCTGGCCGGCAGCCTGCGCGAACGGCTCGATGGCGCGCGAGCCGGACAGGTGGTCGAGCTGGCCGAACTGGCGATCGAGCTCGCGGTGGCAAGCCTCGAACGCGTCGACGATTCGGGCGGCGCGGTGCTGCCCGCGATCCGTGAACTGGCGGCCGTGCATCTCGATGCCTGCCTGCGCACGAGGCCGGAGCCCGTGTCGCTCGCGCGGCGGCTGTTCGGCCTGCAACTCATCGACGATTGGACGATCCTCGGCGACGTGCTGCCGGCTTATGCGCCGGCGCTCGGCACCGACGGACTGCAACGCTACCGCGAACAGCTCGACGCGCGCTGGGATGCGTTGCCGGCGCTCGATATCGGTGCCGATCGGCGCCAGTCCTACGAGGACGATCGGCTGCGGATCGAGGCGGCCAAGCTGGCGCTGGCCCGCTTCGACGACGATGCCGACGCGCTGATCGCGGCACTCGCCAAGGATCTGTCGAGCGGCTACCGGTTCCTGCAAGTGGCCGAGGCCTGTGTGGAATACGGCCGCGACGACGAGGCGCTCGCCTGGGCGCGGCGCGGCATCGCCGCGGGCGGCAGTCATCCGGACACGCGGCTTCATGCGTTTTGCATCGCCCTGCATTTGCGCAACCAGGATTTCGCCGACGCGGATGCGTGCGCGTGGCAGCGCTTTCTCTGCCGGCCCTCGGCCGATGCGTTCGCGGCGTTGATGCAGGTCGCGGCAACGACCGGCAGCACCGAGGCGACGCGGACCCGCGCACTGGCGCATCTGCGCGCGTGTATCGAGCGCGACGCGTCTGCGCGGGACGACGTCGGCACGATCCGGCGGACCGCCTATCGCGGCGAACTCGTCAAGGCGCTGCTGATGGGCGACGATGCCGAGGCGGCCTGGCGCGTGTTCAACGAAGGCACGGTGCCCACCGAGGTCTGGCGCGCCATGGCCGAGGCGCGCGGGCGCGCCCACCCGCACGACGCGATCGCGCTGTACCACCGGCTGCTGCCCGCGGAGATCGAGCGCGGCACCTACGGCGCGCGCTACGAGCCGGCTTTCGAGATCGTGAAGGCGATCGCCGGCCTGCGGCGGCGGCATGGCGAGCATGACGAATTCGCGGCCGAACTTGAAACGATACGTACGACCCACCGCGCCAAACGCAATTTCGTCAAGCTGCTCGATTCGCTGTCCTGATGCGCCCGCTCGCGGCGTAGAATGCGCCCGAATCGCCTCCCCCTTCTCAGCGAACCCCGCCGCCGCGCATGGAAATCAAGTGGATCGAGGACTTCCTGGCCCTCGCGCAATACCAGAGTTTTTCGCGCGCGGCGGAGTTCCGCAACGTCACGCAGTCCGGCTTCAGCCGGCGCATCCAGTCGCTCGAACAATGGGTGGGCGCCGAGTTGATCGACCGCAGCGGCTTTCCGCCGGTGCTGACGCCGGCCGGGCGGCTGTTTCGCGAAGTCGCCGAGGACGTGCTGCACAAGCTCAACGACACGCGCGCGATCATCCGCACCGAGCAGCGCATCGGCGGGCGCGGCCTGCAGATCGCCGCCGGCCACACCATCGCGCTGAACTTCCTGCCCGGCTGGCTGAAGGCGCTGGCCGGGCGCTTCGGCGAAGTGCGCGCGCGCGTCGTGCCGGCCAACGTCCACGATTCGATCCTCGCGCTGGTGAACGGCAACTGCGAGCTGATGTTCGCCTATCACCATCCCGAGCTGCCGCTCCATCTCGACCCGGCCCGCTACGAGCACCTGACGGTGGGCATCGACACGCTGCTGCCCGTGAGCCGGCCCACGCCGCGCGCGGCGCCGCTGTTCCGGCTGCCCGGCACCGCGAAGCAGCCGCTGCCGCTGATCTCCTACACCGACACCAGCTACTTCGGGCGCTGCCAGGCGTTGCTGCTCGCGCGCGCCCGCACGGCGCCCGCGCTGCGGCTGCATTACGAATCGGACATGGCCGAGGTGCTGAAGAAGCTCGTGATCGAAAGCGAAGGGCTCGCGTGGCTGCCGAGGAGCGCGGTCGCGCGCGAACTCGCGGCCGGCGAACTGGTCATGGCCGGGCCCAGCGCGTGGCATCTGGACGTGGAACTGCGCGTCTATCGCGATGCCACGCGCCGCGACGCGTTCGTCGATACGCTCTGGCAGCATCTGCGTGCTTCAGCCTGAGCGCCTCGCTCGAGCACCACGCGGCAGGCTATTTCGCGAATCGTGTATTTCGAAATATTTCCGGTTTCTTGGGTTTTCATTTCAGCAACTTTTCACCGAAATTAGCGGGCGATTTCCCTTCTGCTCCGCTCATGGCCGCGCCGCGCGATTGTTAGTCTGTCGGCACATCGATGCCTCGATCGATGCGTTCCAACCGGCCGACCAAGCATGAATAGCCCTGCTGTCCTGAACTTCTCCGGTGGCCCCGGCGCGCTGCCCGACGCGGTGCTGCGCGAGACGCGCGAGGCGATCCTCGCGCTGCCGGAAACGGGCGTGTCGGTGCTCGGCATGAGCCACCGGTCCGACTGGTTCCTGGCGCTGGTGGACGAGGCCGAGCGGACCCTGCGCGCGCTGCTGGGGCTGAACGAGCGTCACGCGATCTGTTTCCTGCAGGGCGGCAGCAGCCTGCTGTTCGCCACGATCCCGATGAATTTCGCCGGCTCGGGGCGCGGCCTGCCGGCCTATGTCGATGCCGGCTACTGGAGCGCGCGGGCCAGCGCCGAGGCGCGCCGGGCGGGCGGCTGCCGCGTGGTGTGGGACGGCCGCGAAAGCGGCTACCGGAGCCTGCCCGAGCTGGCGTCGCTGGCGCTGCCGGCCGATACGCGCTATCTGCACTACGTCTCGAACGAAACCGTCGAGGGCCTGCAGTTCGCCGCGCCCGAGGGCGAGATCGCGGCGCCGCTGATCGCCGACATGTCGTCGGACTTTCTCTCGAAGCCGGCCGAGGTGGGCCGCCATGCGATGGTCTACGCCCACGCGCAGAAGAATCTCGGGCCGGCCGGCGTGACCGTGGCGCTGATCGATCGCGCCTGGCTGGAGCGCATTCCCGACGGCCTGCCGTCGATCCTCGACTTTCGCACCCACGTCGCGCATCGCTCGAACTACAACACGCCGCCGGTGTTCGCGATCTATGTGCTGACGCTGGTGGTGCGCTGGCTGGCGCGCGAGATCGGCGGGCTGGCGGCGATGGCGCGGCGCAACGCGGCCAAGGCCGGGCGCCTGTACGCGACGCTCGACGCGCTCGGCGACGCGGTCACCGTGCATGCCGGGCGCCGCTGGCGTTCGACGATGAACGCGGCGTTCACGTTCGGCGACGCGCGGCTCGACCAGGCCTTCATCGAGCAGGCGCGCGCGCTCGGCATGATCGGCCTGGAGGGCCATCGCTCGCTGGGCGGCCTGCGCGCCTCGCTCTACAACGCCGTCACGCCCGAGGCGGTGGCCGTGCTGTGCGAGGCGCTGGCCGATTTCGGCCGCGCGCGCGCCTGAGCCGATGCCGATGACCGCGCCGAATCCGTCGCCCGCCTTGACCGCGCCCGCCACGACCGCCATGCCGGACGGGATCGCGGACCTGTCGCGACAACTCGACCGCGCGCCGCTCGACGCCGATCTGCACGAGCGGCTGTTCGCGAGACTGCGCGCCCACGGCGACACGGCCGGCGCCGCCGCGCACGAGCTGGCGCTGGCCGCGCTGCGCATGCTCGGCGCGGCGCCCGACGAGCAGCGCGCGCTGGCGCTCTACAACCTCGCGACCGTCTACCTGATGCACGGCCGCCACGCCGATGCGCGTCACTGGTATCGGCACACGCTGGCGATCGCGCCCGGCATCGCGGCGGCGCACCAGAACCTCGCGGTGCTGCTCGACGGGGACGGTCAGCCCGAGGCGGCCGCCGCGCATCGTTCGCAGGCCTACCGGCTGCAGCGCGTCTTCATCGAGCCGGCGCTGGGGACGGCGCCGCTGCGCCTCCTGATCCTCGGCTGCGGGCGCGGCAACGGCAACGTGCCGATCGGCGGGCTGCTGCCGCTGGCCCGCGTCTGCCGCATCCGTTACGCGATCGACTATGCCGACGCGATGGAGGACGGCCAACTGCCGCCCTACGATCTCGTCTTCAACGCGCTCGGCGACGCGGACGTGGCCGAACCGCTCGGCGAGCGGCTCGCGCGTTTCATGGCGGCGTGCCCGCGCCCCGTCCTCAACGCGCCGGACGCGGTTGCCCGCACGCGGCGCGATCGCATCGGCACGCTGCTGGCCGGCATCGCCGATCTGGTGGTGCCGGCCTGCGTGCGCCTGTCCGCGCGCCCCGGCAGCGCGCCGGCGCTCGCGCGCGAGCTGGCCGAAGCCGGCGTCGGCTTCCCGGTGCTGCTGCGGCCCGCGGCGAGCCACGGCGGCGACCAGGTCACGCTGCAGGCCACGCCCGAAGCGCTGTGGGCCGCGCTGGGCGCGCTGTCCGGCCCCTGCTACGCGACCGCGTTCCATGATTCGCGCGGCGCCGACGGCCATTTCCGCAAGTACCGCATGATCTATGTCGGCGGCAAGCCGCACGCCTACCATCTGGCGATTTCGCGCCGCTGGCTGGTGCATTACTTCTCGGCCGGGATGACCGGACACGCCTGGAAACTCGACGAGGAGCGCCGCTTTCTCGCGAGCCCGGCCGAGGCGCTCGGCGCGCGGGCGATGGCCGCGCTCGAAGCCGTCGGCGCGCGCCTCGGCCTCGACTACGCCGGGATCGATTTCTCGCGGCTGCCGGACGGACGCGTGCTCGTGTTCGAGGCGAACGCGACGATGCTGGCCCATCGCGAGCCGCCAGCCGGCCCGCTGGCCTTCAAGAACCCCGGCGTCGAACGGATCGCGCAGGCGGTGGGCCGGCTGCTCGAGACGCGCAAGCCGGACGGCGCCGGCATCACGGCCTGACTGCCTGATCGACGTCCGGGCGCCGCGGTTGCCCCCGGCGGTCCATCCTCATCTTTCCCACGACGGACCCGACGCCTTGTCTGCGTCACCGGGTCCGGTTCCCGTCCGGGTGTTTTCCTGCACCATGCGGATTTCGCATACGCGCATGCAACACTCGCATCATCACCTTTTTGGTCATCCCTACCATCCGTGCTGACGATCTGGCGGCGCCGATGCCGGCTTCGCGCCCGTCGTCATCCGACTTTTCCACCACAACGCGCCGCGCGGCCCTTGCGCCCGCCCGGCACCCTTCCCGGGGACGGACATGAAATCACGCCTCACCTTCTGGATCGCCGCGGGCATCGTGCTCGGCGGCGTCGCCGGCTACCTGTGCCACACCAACGCGGCCGACGCCGCACAGGCCAAGGCGATCGCCGGCTACTTCGGTATCCTGACCGACATCTTCCTGCGGCTGATCAAGATGATCATCGCGCCGCTGGTGTTCGCCACGCTCGTCTCGGGCCTCGCCGGCATGGAGGGCGGCCGCGACGTCGGGCGCATCGGCGCGCGCACGGTGGCGTGGTTCTTCTGCGCGTCGTTCGTCTCGCTGCTGATCGGGCTGGTGTTCGCGAACCTGCTGCAGCCCGGTGCCGGCCTGCATCTGACGGCCGGCGCCGACGACACCGTGGCCGGCCTCGATACCGCCGCGCTGAACGTGAGGGACGTGCTCACGCACGCGTTCCCGACCAGCCTGCTCGACGCGATGGCGCGCAACGACATCCTGCAGATCCTGGTGTTCTCGGTGTTCTTCGGGCTCGGCCTCGGCGCGCTGAAACGCGACCCGCGCGTCGCGCTGCTGGTCGGCGCGGTCGACGGCCTGGTGCCGGTGATGCTGCGCCTGACGGGCTACGTGATGCTGGCCGCGCCGCTCGGCGTGTTCGGCGCGGTGGCCTCGGCCGTCACGCTGCGCGGGCTCGACGTGATCCTCACCTACGGCAAGCTGATCGGCGCGTTCTACGCCGCGCTGGTGCTGCTGTGGGTGCTGCTGGCCGGCGTCGGCTACCTGTTCCTCGGCCGCAACGTGCTGGGCCTGCTGAAGGCGGTGCGCGAGCCGGCGCTGCTGGCGTTCTCGACGGCCAGCAGCGAAGCCGCCTATCCGCGCCTGATCGAGCAACTGGAGCGCTTCGGCATCCCGCAGAAGGTGGTCGGCTTCACGCTGCCGCTCGGCTATGCGTTCAATCTCGACGGCTCGATGATGTACCAGTCGTTCGCGGCGATCTTCATCGCGCAGGCGTTTGGCATCGACATGCCGGTCTCGCAGCAGTTCGCGATGCTGCTGGTGCTGATGCTGAGCAGCAAGGGCATGGCGGGCGTGCCGCGCGGCTCGGTGGTGGTGGTCGCGGCGGTCGCGCCGATGTTCCATCTGCCGGCGGCCGGCGTCGCGCTGGTGCTCGCGATCGACCAGATCCTCGACATGGGCCGCACCATGACGAACGTGATCGGCAACAGCGTCGCGACGGCCGTGATCGCGAAATGGGAAGCGCGACGCGAGGCGGCGGGCGCGGCAGCCGCGGCGGCCGGCACGCCGGGCGCGGACGCGGACGCGGCGCGCTTCGAACTCGACCGGCTGCCGGGCGAGGCGCAATGATGGCCGCCCCGGCACGCGCCGTCGGCGCGCGGCGCTACGGCATCGTCGGCGGCCTCGGGCCGCTGGCCGGCGCCGACGTGTTCGGCAAGCTGATGCGCGCCGCGCTCGGGCAGCCCGGCGCCGCGCCGCTCGACGCGATCCTGGAGCAGCGGCCGTGGCGCGGCGCCGGATCGGACCGCGTGGCCACCAGCGAGCGCAAGCTCTACGTGTTCGACCGGATTCGCGAGTTCGAGCGGCGCGGCGTGACCACCGTCGTGCTGCCGTGTTTCCTGAGCCATACCTTCATCGACGAACTGCGCGCGAACACGCCGCTCGCGATCGTCGACATCGTCGAGGCGGTGCGCGAGCATGTGCGCCGCGTCTATCCGGCGGCGCGGCGCATCGGCGTGCTGGCCTCGGCCGCGACGCGCGAGGCGCGGCTGTTCGAACGGTATTTCACGGCGCCCGGGTTCACGCTCGTCTACCCCGCCGAGGATGCGGTCGGGGACGTGGCCGGCGGCGACGCGGTGACCGAGGCCGTCTATGGCGCCGACGGGATTCGCGACGGCTACGCGGCCGGCCGCCCGGCCGGGCTGCTGCGGCGCGCCTGCGAGTCGCTCGTCGCGCGGGGCGCCGACCTGATCGTGCCGGGCCTGACCGAGATCGCGCTCGCGGCCGACGCGATCGGCCCGCTGCCGGTGCCGCTGATCGACTCGAACGCGGTCTACGCGCATTACGTGCTGGACGTCGGGGCCGGCGAGGGCGGCGGCGGACCGGCGGCGGATCCGGGGCCGCTGCGGATCGGCGTGGTGGGCGGCGTGGGGCCGGCCGCGACCGTCGATTTCCTGCGCAAGCTGGTCGACAACACGCCGGCCGCGCGCGATCAGGACCACCTGAAGGTGCTGGTCGAGCAGAACCCGCAGATTCCCGATCGCACCGCGCACCTGATCGGCGACGGCCCCGATCCCACCGTCTCGCTCTACGCCACCTGCAAGCGTCTGGAGCAGGGCGGCGCGGATCTGGTGGCGATTCCGTGCAACACCGCGCACGCGTTCGTCGATCGCATCCAGCCGCATCTGGGCATCCCGATCGTCAACATGCTGACGGTGACGGCGCGCCACCTGCGCGAGCGCTTCCCGGCGCTGCGCGAGATCGGCGTGCTGGCCACCTCGGGCACGCTCGCGAGCGGCGTCTACCGCGACGCGCTGGCCGCCGAGGGCTTCGCGCAGCGGGTGCCGCCGCCGGCGCTGCAGGCGCGCGTGATGGCGGCGATCTACGGCAAGGCCGGCGTGAAGGCCGGCTTCACCGAGGGCCGCTGCCGCGAGGACATCGGCGCGGCGCTCGACGCGCTGGTCGAGGCCGGCGCCGCCGTGGTGCTGCTCGGCTGCACGGAGCTGCCGCTGCTGCTGCCGATGGCCGACTACGTCGCGCCGGACGGCGCGCGAGCGGTGCTGGTCGATCCGACCGAGGTGCTGGCCAAGGCCTGCATCGCGATGGCGACGGGTGGCAGGGCGTGATGGCGCCGCGCGGCGCGGAGACCGGCCGCGCCAGGCGGCCGGTTTGATCAAAAAAATCGATCGTCAGATCGGAAAAATATCGTTTTTTATCAATAAAGCTCATCGGTAAGATGGCGTTCGTCGTCCCGCCGTGCGAGAGCCGCGCGGCGGGGCGCCCGTCCCCAACTGGAGAGTCCCGACCCATGAGCGCATCCGCCGCCCCGCTGCTTCCGTTCCACATCGCGTTTCCCGTGCATAGCCTCGAGGCGGCGCGGGCCTTCTATGGCGACCTGCTCGGCTGTCCCGAGGGGCGCAGCTCGGCCGAGTGGGTCGATTTCAACCTGTACGGCCATCAGATCGTCGCGCATCTCGCGCCGGACGAGACGGGCATCGCGCGCACCAACGCCGTGGACGGCCATGGCGTGCCGGTCCGCCATTTCGGCGCGCTGCTGACGCTGGAGCAGTGGCACGCGCTGGCCGACCGGCTGCGCGCGGCCGGCACGCAGTTCGTGATCGAGCCGTACATCCGCTTCAAGGGCGAGCCCGGCGAGCAGGCCACGATGTTCTTCCTCGATCCGTCGGGCAACGCGCTGGAGTTCAAGGCGTTTGCCGATCTCGGCAAGCTGTTCGCGAAGTGAGCGCGAGCCGCCTGCCCCGCGTCGCCGCGTGCCTTCGGGCGCCCGCATGAGCCGCTGCAACGTCGCCATTTCCGGGTTCGGCGCGATCGGCCGGCGGGTCGCGCAGCTGCTCGAGGCGCGCCGGCCGCGCTATCGCGAGCGCTACGGCGTGGACGTGCGGCTGACCGGCGTCTGCCGGTCGCGCGGCGGCCTCGTCGCGCCGGACGGGCTGCCCGCCGGCACCGATGCGCTCGCGGCCGATGTGGCGCTCGACCCGGCGCTGACCGGCGCCGCGTTCGTGGCCGCCGCGCGCCCGCGGGTGCTGATCGAGGCGGGGCCCACCGACTATCGCACGGGCGGCGCGGGCCTCGGCTATCTGCGCGCCGCGCTCGGCGCCGGCATACATGGCGTCGCGATCTCGAAGGGCGCGCTGGTGGTCGATTATCCGGGGCTGCGTGCGCTGGCCGACGCGAACGGCGTGGCGCTGAAGATCAGCGGCGCGACCGCGGCCGCGCTGCCCACCATCGACCTGCTCGAATACAACGCGGCCGGCTGCGAGGTGCGCGTGATGGAAGGCATCTTCACGGCCACCACCAACTACGTGCTCGACCGGATGACGGGCGGCGCCGGGTTCGCCGAGGCGCTCGCCGACGCGCAGCGGCTCGGCATGGCCGAGCCCGACCCGGGCTTCGACGTCGACGGCTCCGACACCGCCTGCAAGGTCTGCATTCTCGCGAACGCCGGGTTCGGCGCGCGGCTCGCGCTCGATGCGATCGCGCGCGAGGGGATCGAACGCGTGAGCGACGAGGATCTGGCGCGCTGGCGCGCGGCGGGCCTGGTGCCGAAGCTGGTCGGCCGCATCGAGCGGCGGGCCGACGGCAGCGTCGGCGCGGCGGTGCAGCTGCGCACCTACGCGGCCGATCATCCGTTCGCGCGGGTGGGCGCCGGCATGAAGGCGGTGCGGATCGAAACCGATGCGATGGGCGAACTGATCGCGATCGGCCGCACCAGCCCGCAGGCGACGGCCGCCGCCGCGCTGAAGGACTTCGAGCATCTGCTGATGCGCGGCGCGTTCGCGGCCTGACGGCGCGAGGCGCGGTGCGCCAAGACGGCGCGGGCGCGACCGAGGTCGCGCCCGCCGCTCAGGGGAGAGGGAGGGGCGCGGCCCGCCTCAGGCGGCCGGCCGCGGTTCGGCGCCGAGATTGAGGATCGGGATCACGGTGCGCGCGCCGTTGGTGCGCAGCACGTCGCGCAGGTCGTTGATGACGGGGAACACCTCGTGGTTCCAGTCCTCGCCCTGCATGTCGTGCGCTTCCTGCTCGCGCTCGACGATCCAGCGGTCTTCCTTGAAGATCCGCTCGGTGAACCACACCAGCAGCGGCCAGGCCATCTCGAGCGCGAACGGGAACGACGGCTTGCGGATCGACAGCATGCCGAACGTGCGGTTGGTGCGCTGCTGCTTGTCGAGCGGCACGTAGACGATCCACAGGTCCATCACCAGCGTGCCTTCGCTGGAGAGGATCTTCAGCGTCTGGTACGGGTATTCGGTGCGGATCGTCATCACGCTCTTGTCGCTCTGATCCTGCGGCTTCTTGCTCGCGCCGAACACGAGCGCCTCGCCGATCGGCTGCTTGCCCTCGGCGCGCGAGAACGTGTAGTCCACTTCCACCCAGCCGTCGCCGCGCCGGCGGCCCAGCGAGCGCGCCTTCATCTGCCCCATCTCGCGGCGATGCAGGAACTGGTGGTTCATGTCCATCAGGTTCTCGTGCATGAACGAGTAGTGGCACTTCACCGCGCGGCCGAAACGGCGCGTCTTGTACTTCGGATCGGATACGGTGGGCAGCGCCGGCACCGGCTTTTCGTCGGCCAGCGCCGGATCGCCCGTGAACACGAAGATCAGGCCCTGCACCTCGCGGCACGGATACGAGCGCACGCCGTTGGGCAGCCGCTCCTTGCCGAGATAGGGCACGTCCACGCACTTGCCGCTGCAGTCGTAGGTCCAGCCATGGTAGCCGCAGCGCAGCGCGTCGCCGTCCACCACGCCGGCATGCAGCGGCACCTGGCGGTGCGCGCAGCGGTCCTCGAGCGCAAATACCGTGCCCGACTCGCCGCGGAACAGCACGATCGGATCGCCGGCGAAATGCACGCCGAGCGTCTTGCCGCGCTTCAGTTCGCGCGACCAGGCGAGCGGATACCAGAAATCGGGGTGAATGGGCACGCGGCGCAGATCGCGCACTGGCGTGGTGGCGGTCGGTTCAATCACGTCGTCGGGTTGCGACAAGGGCACTGCGTGCATGCGGGGCATCTCCTGGCATTACGGGTGCTTCGACCCACGCGGCGAAGCGCGAAGGGAGGATCTGGCGCAGTTTACGCGAAGTGGCCGCCGTGCGGCGAGCCTTGTTAAGCGACGATGACAAGCCTCAAGACGAAAATGGCCGATCGCGGGTATATGCGGCACGCGATCGGCAAGGATTGCCGGGTGAGCGGCTCGGGGCGGCGGGGTCGCGATCGCGGCGGGTATGGTTGCCGCCGGCGCCGCTGCCGGAACGGTCCGTGGCCGCATTGCGGCCTCGCGGCCTGGCGGCCGACTTCTGCCCGGGCCCCTGCATGCAGGCGGGCCGTGGCGCGCTCGCGGGCGCGCCTCGTCCGGCATCATCAGGGCGGGTCCGCTCGCGTATCCGGTGCGACCGGCGCCCCGCCGGTTTGCGTGGCCCACGGCGGATGCTCGAATTCCTCCACCACCCAGTCGATGAACGCGCGAACCTTCGCTGGCGTGAAGTGCGCCGACGCGCGGATCACATGCATCGTTTCGTCACCGGCCACTTCCCATGCGGGCAGTACCTCGACGAGGCGTTTCTCGCGCAATTCGTTCGCGACGACCCAGTCGGCGCAATAGGACACGCCGGTTCCCTGCAACGCGGCATGCATCAACGCATCGATATCGTCGGTGGCGAGCCGCGGATGGGTGCGCACGGCGTGGCGCTGTCCGTGCCGCGAAAGATGCCAGACCGGATGCGAGGCCATCGGCGTGAACCCGATGCATGCGTGCTGAACCAGATCCCTCGGATGACGGATGGGCGGATGCGTGTCGAGATAGGCAGGCGACGCGCACAGCAGCCGGCGCATCGTCCGCACGTGCCGCGCGACGAGCCGGTTGTCTTCCAGGCGCCCGATGCGCACGCCGGCGTCGAAGCGCTCCGCGATCAGGTCGACAAAACGGTCGGTGAACACGGCTTCCACTTCCAGCGCCGGATAACGGGCGAGAAACGAGGGCAGCCGGGGCGCGATCCAGCGCCGGCCAAAACCGGCCGGCAGGCTCAGGCGCAGCAATCCGATCGGCGACGCGCTCAACGAGCGCGCTTCTTCCTCGCCGCCGCGGATCAACTGCATGGCTTCCTGCACGCGCTCGCGCAGGCGCGCGCCGGCCTCCGTGGCGGACAGGCGGCGCGTCGTCCGTTCGACCAGCCGGGTGCCGAGCCGCGTTTCCAGTGCCTTCAGGCGTCGCGAGATGACCGAGCTGTCGCGCCCGAGCTGCCGTGCCGCGGCCGTGAAGCTGCCGGTCTCGAGCACGGCGAGCAATGCGCCGATTTCGTCCGCTTCCACGCTGTTCATTCATGCGCCCCATGCAAGGATGTCGTGTTTTTCGGGTCAATTATAGAGATTGACGTCGGCTAGCATGGGCTGGTCGACAACCATGATCGGAGTAACGGACGATGCGCGCTTTCCAGTTGATACCCGGCGACACCTGGCAACTCCATCCGGGCGAGATGCCCGCGCCTCGGCCGGCGGCGGACGAAGTCCTGATCCGGCTGCATGCCGCCGGCCTGAATTATCTGGACCTGATGGTGGCGCGAGGGCGGTTGGGCGATCCGTCGGCGCCGTTCGTCCCCGGCACGGACGGCGCCGGCGAGATCGCCGAAATCGGGGAACGCGTGCGTGGTTGGGCGATCGGGGACCGCGTCATCTCCGGGTCGATGGTCGACTGGCCGGCGGGGTTGCCTACCGAAGCGAACACGCGGCGCATTCGCGGCGTCACCATGCCGGGCTCGCTCGCCGACTACGCGGTCGTTCCGGCCAGCGCGCTGGTGCGCATTCCCGACGGCATGCCGTACACGCGGGCGGTCACCTTGCCGATCGCGGCCACCACCGCCTGGAACGCCATCGTGAAAGGCAGGATCGGGCCGGCGTCGACGGTGGCGCTGCTCGGCACGGGAGGGGTGAGCCTGTTTGCCCTGCAGTTCGCGAAAGCCGCCGGTGCGCGGGTGGTGGTGTCGTCGTCTTCGGATGACAAGCTCGACCGTGCGAAACGGCTCGGCGCCGACGTGCTGATCAACTATCGCGCGCGGCCCGCATGGGATGAGGCGCTGCTGGAGGCAACCGGCGGCCGGGGGGCGGATCTGGTGGTCGAGACGGTCGGGGGCGGCACGTTTGCACGGTCGATCAACGCGGCCGCGATCGGCGGCACGATATACGTGGTGGGCTTCATCGGCGGCATGGAGGTGACGATGCCGGTGTTGCCCGTGATGGTGAAGACGCTGAACATCCTGGGCAGCCAGACCGGGTCGACCAGCGATCTGGCGGGCGCCGTGCGAGCGATCGGGCAGGCGGGCATCGAGCCGGTGGTCGACCGGGTGTTTCCGTTCGAGGCCGCAGCGGACGCTTACGCCTATCTGGCGTCAGGGGCGCATTTCGGGAAGGTGGTCGTCGGCGTGGCGTGAGCCGGGACGAGGTGATCCCGGCGGCACGCGGCATCGACGCGGCGCCTCGGGCTCGCGTCGGGGCGAGGCGCGGTGGACCGGGCGGCACGTCGCGGCGGGTGACGACGCGGCGGGCCTGCCGGTTGCCGCCGCCGCGCCGCGGCGTTCACCCTGACCGGGCGTTCAAGGCCCGGCGCGGCGCCCCCGGATGCGCGACCTCGAATCGCCGCCCGGCGCGGTGCCGCGCGGCATCCGCCGGTCGGCGAACGGAGCGGGTGAGCGGCCGGGGGCGTGAAGACCTGGCGCCGGCGCGCGCGCTCAGCGGCCGCCTGGCCCGGACGCGGCCGGGGCCGGCAGCGCCACGCGCTCGAACCTGCCCGCCAGCACGCCGTAGGCAAGAATCGCGACGATTCCGTGCGCGCCCACGAACCAGAGCGCGCGGTCGAACGAGCCGGTGGCGGCCACCACGAAGCCGATCACGAGCGGCGTGACGATCCCGGCCGTGTTGCCGATGCCGTTGAAGATGCCGCCGCTCAGGCCCGTCATGTCGCGCGGCGCGACGTCGGCCAGCACGGCCCAGCCGATCGCGCCGAGCCCCTTGCCGAAGAACGCCAGCGAGACGATCACGATCACCGCCGCGTCCGAGCCGGCCCACGGCGCGAGCATCAGCGAGGTGGCGAGCACCATGCCGAGCAGGAACGGCGTCTTGCGCGCGGCCGAGGTGGCTACGCCGCGGCGGATCAGGAAGTCCGACAGCATGCCGCCCAGCACGCCGCCGCTGAAGCCGCAGATCGCCGGCAGCGCGGCCACGAAGCCGACCGTCATGATGTTCATGCCGCGCGCCTTGACCAGGTAGATCGGGAACCAGGTGATGAAGAAGTAGGTGAGCGCGGTGATGCAGTACTGGCCGATGTAGACGGCCCACAGCGTGCGGCTCGTGAACAGCGCGCCGATCTCGCGCGAGGTGAAGCGGCGGCGGGGGCCGGCCTTCGCGTCGTCGAGGCCGACCAGCGCGCCGTTCGCGGCGACGTGCTCGTATTCGGCGCGGCTCATGCGCGGATGCGAGGCCGGATCGCGCAGCACGGCGAACCAGAGCACCGCCATCGCCAGCCCCAGCGCGCCCATGAAGAAGAACACCTGGTGCCAGCCGAGCCGGTGCGTCAGCCACGCCATCAGCGGCGTGAAGATCACCACGGCCAGATACTGCGCCGAATTGAACAGCGCGCTCGCGGTGCCGCGTTCGTTGGTGGGGAACCAGGTCGCGACGATCCGCGCGTTGCCCGGAAACGCCGGCGATTCGACCAGGCCGAGCATGAAGCGCATCACGAACAGCGCGGCGGTGGCGCCGGCCGCGCTGCCGATCAGCGAGACGGTGCCCTGCGAGATCGTGAACAGCGACCACAGCACGATGCTCGCCCCATAGACGCGGCGCGCGCCGTAGCGGTCGAGCAGCCAGCCGCCCGGGACCTGGCCGATCGCGTAGGCCCAGCCGAACGCCGAGAACACCACGCCGAGCGCGGCCGGCGTGAGGCCGAGATCCCTCGACACGAAGGTGCCGGCGATCGACAGCGTGGCGCGGTCGGCGTAGTTGAGCACGGTGACCGAGAAGATCAGCGCGAGGATCCAGTAGCGGAAATGGCCGATCCGGCCGCTCGCGACGGCGCCGTTCGAACGCGTGATGTCGATGCTTTTCATGTGTCTCCTCCCATGCGATGCGGGATGGTTCTGGTTCTGGTTCTGTCGGCGTCGCGCGGGCGGGGTGCGCGAGGTCCGGTGCCGCCGGGTGTGGCGTGATGCTGCTCGATGCGATGCGATGAAACGGGGCGGCCCGCCGGCGGCGCCGCGCCGCCCGCCGCGTCAGGGCGTGACGCTGGTGGCCGGGCGGCGCCCGGCGAAGCTGGCCGCGAGGCTGTCGAGCACGATCGCGCCCATCGCCTCGCGCGTCTGCACCGTCGCGCTCGCGCGGTGCGGCTGCAGCACCACGTTCGGCAGGGCGAACAGTTCGGGCGGCACGTTGGGCTCGTCGACGAACACGTCGAGCCCGGCGCCGGCGATGCGGCGCTCGGCCAGCGCGCGCACCAGCGCCGGCTCGTCGACGAGCTTGCCGCGCGCCACGTTGATCAGGTAGCCGTCGGGGCCGAGCGCGTCGAGCACCGTCGCGTCGATGATGCGTTCGGCGTTGTCGGCCGACGCGGCCAGCACCAGCGCGTCGCTGTCGGCGGCGAGCTGCGCGAGGTCGGCGACGAAGCGGTAGGGCACGCCGTCGAGTTCGCGCAGGTCGGTGTAGGCGATCGGGCAGCCGAACGCGGCGGCGCGCGCGGCGATCGCGCGGCCCACGCGGCCGAGCCCGACGATGCCGATCCGCATTCCGCTGAACTTGCGCGCGAGCGGCAGCGCGGCGGCCTTGCCCCACTGGCCCGCGCGTACCTGCGCGTCGCCCTGGCAAAGCCCGCGGCAGACCGACAGCAGCAGGCCGATCGCGAGATCGGCGACGTCGTCGGTCAGCACGCCGGGCGTGGTCGAGACGTGCAGGCCGCGTTCGCGCGCGTAGGCGAGATCGACGGCGTCGGTGCCGATGCCGTTGATCGCGACGATCTTCAGGTTCGGCAACTGGTCCATCACCGCGTTGCGGATGCCGGACGCGCCGCCCGTGACCACCCCGCCGATGCGCGCGCCGATCTCGCGCAGATGGGCGGCCGGATCGGCCTGCCCGTAGTGGCGGTGCAGCGTGTAGCGCTCGGCGAGCTGGCGGTCCAGCGACGGCAGGACGGGGTTGATCAGCAGGATGTCGGACGGCATGCGGTGCGGGCTCTCGAACGATGAATCGGTGGTGCGCCGGCAAGGCCCGCCGCGAGGCGGCCCGGCGACCGGATGCGAACGAGTATAGGCAGGCGATCGATCAAGGTCTAAGCTATATTCCGCATCGATCAATACAAAAACTGGAATGATGGTCGAACTCAATCATCTGCGTTGTTTCGTGGCCGTGGCCGAGGAACTGCATTTCGGCCGGGCCGCCGCGCGCCTGTTCATGACGCAGCCGCCGCTGAGCCGGCAGATCCAGCTGCTGGAGGAGGCGCTCGGGCTGCTGCTGTTCGAGCGCAACAGCCGCAGCGTGAAGCTGACCGACGCCGGGCGCGCCTATTACGACGACGCGCGGCGCATCCTGCGGCTGACCGACGAGGCCGCCGACGCGGCGCGGCGCGTGGCGCGCGGCGATGCCGGGCAGGTCACGGTCGGCTTTACCGCGGTGGCCGGCTACCGGCTCGTGCCCGAGCTGCTCGCGGCCGCGCGCGAGCAGCTGCCGGGGATCCGGCTGGTGCTGAAGGAGATGGTGTCGGTGGCGCAGCTCGATGCGCTGAAGACGCGCGCGCTCGACATCGGCATCCTGCGCGCGCAGGCGGCGGACCCGGCGATCGGCGTCGCGCGGCTCGCTCGCGAGCCGCTGCTGGCGGTGGTGCCCGCCGCGCATCCGCTGGCCGGGCGCGAGACGATCGCCGCGGCCGACCTGCATGGCGTGCCGTTCGTGATGTATTCGGCCGACGGCGGCCGGTATTTCCACGATCGCATCGTGGCGCTGCTGACGGCGGCCGGCGTCCACGTGGACGCCGTGCAGCAGCTCGACCAGACCCACACCGTGGTGACGCTGGTGCGAGCCGGGATCGGGCTGGCGATCGTGCCGGCCTCGGCGCGCGAACTCGGGATCCGCGACGTGGTGTTCCGGCCGCTGTGGACGCCCGAGGCGGTCGCCGATCTCGACCTCGGCTGGCGCGTGGAGCGCAATAGCCCGGCGGTGGAGCGGTTCCGGGCGTTCGCGCTGGCTTGTGTCGGGGCAAGTGGGGGCGCAGGGTGACGGTCTGAACGGCGGGATGGACGGTTTGGCGAGCGGTTCGGTGGACGGTTGCACGGGCGGTTGCCGATCTGCCCGCGTTATCGATCCGTGCCTGTCCAGGCGTCCTGCGCGGCGTCATCCTCGCGCAGGTCGCGGGTTCCATGCCGCCCGCCGGCGGTCTCCGTTTTTAAGCCTCGTTTAAGCCTCGTCGCCGAAGATTTTCGCGCGACATTTTCGCCGCCCGTCCCGACGAGCGATAACGACAGGAGAAGAAACCGATGCGACTTCATGCAGCGATCATCGCCGGCGCGTTCGTGCTGGCGCCGGTCCTCGCGATGGCGTCCGATCCGGTACTCGTGCAGGTCGACGGCAAGCCCGTCGCCGCGCACGAAACGTCCCGGATCGTGCAGACCGCCGCCGGTCCGGCCCATGTGAAGACCTGGAGCTGGCAAAGCCCCGACGGCGGCGCCAGCTTCGTGATGCAGACCAGCAGCAGCGGCGCCGATCCCTCGGCGCCGTCGATGTCCCCCGCGATGATGCGGCAGATGCAAGCGCGCATGCAGTCGCAGATGCGCGCCCAGATGGCCGAGATGGCCACGCTGCAGGCGCGCATGCAAATGCAGATGCAGGCGCTCCAGCAGGCCGCGTTCGGCGGCATGCCCGGCTTCGCCGGCGGTCCGTTCGACGCGATGTTCGTCGGCCCGCCGGTGGTGGTGATGCAGGCGCCGCGCCCGGTGCTGTACCTCGTGCCGGTCGCGCCGCCCGTCCGCGCCGCGGCGCCGGCCCGCCCGGCACCGATGCCAGCCGCTCCGGCCGCCCCGGCCACGCGCAAGCCCGGCGTGGAGATCTGAGCGAACGCCGGCTTCGGGCTTCACGGGTCGTGCCTCCGGGCACGGCCGGCGAGGCCCGAAGCCGGGCCGTCGCATCGCACCCCGGCCGCCCCGGCGGCCGTTCTTCCCGCCGTCCCGCAAGTTTCCCCTTTCGCGCATTCCCCCGCGTTTCCCCCGGCGCTTCCCCTTTGCCGCTCCCTCAGACGATCATCCCGCGCCCGCTCGACACGTCGCTCGCCAGCAGCACCGACAGCCGCCTGAGCGCCGCGTGCAGCTGCGTGCGATCGGGCGTTGCGCCGAGCGAGATGCGGATCGCGCCCGGCGCCTGCCCGCCGAGATGGAACGCCGTGGACGGCGCCACCGCCAGCCCCTCGGCGCCGGCCGCGGCCGCCAGCTCGCCGGGCGCCCAGTAGCTCGGCAGCGGATACCAGAGATGGATGCCGGCGCCGTCGCCGGCCACCGCGCCGAGCACTTGCGCGGCGGCGCGCTGCCGCTCGCGCGCCTCCACGCGCACGCCGTCGAGCAGCTGCGCGGCCGAGCCGTCGTTGATCCATTGCGTGACGAGCGAATTCGTCAGCGGCGGCGACATCAGCGAGAACGAACGCAGCGCGATCAGGAACGCGTCGCGTGAGGGCTCGTCGGGCAGCGCGACGAACGCGGTGCGCAGCCCCGGCGACAGGCATTTCGACAGCGTCGACAGATACGCCACCTGGGCCGGCGCGATGCGCGCGAGCGGCGGCGGCGCGTCCGGCGCGAACAACCAGTACGGGTCGTCCTCGACGATGCGCAGCCGGTGCCGCAGCGCCACCTTCAGCAGCTCCTGCCGGCGCGGCGCGGGCATGGTGGTGGCGGTGGGGTTCTGCAGCGTCGGGTTCAGGTAGATCAGCCGGATGCCGCCAGCGCCGCCGCCACTCGTGCCGGCCGGCTCGCGGCAGGCCGCGTCGAGCGCGTCGGGCCGCATGCCGTGCGCATCGGTCTCGATCGGCCGCGCGACGCGGCCGAGCTGGCTGGCCGCGAGCGGCAGCCCCGGATAGACGAGCGGCTCGCAGGCGATGGTGTCGCCGGGCATCGTCATCGCGACGATCAGCGCGGCCAGCGCGGCCTGCGCGCCGGGACTCACCACCACGCGCGAGCGCGGCACCTCGCCGAGCATCGGCCGCAGCCAGCCGGCCGCGGTGGTGCGATCGGCCTCGCTTCCGCCGCCCACGTGGTAGGTCATCAGCAGATCGATGTCGCTGCGCAGTAGCACCTGCGACATGCCGCGTCGCAACAGCTGCTCGAGATCGACGCCGGCCGGCGGCGGCGGGATGTTCATGCTGAGGTCGACGCGCTGCGCGAGTTCGGCCTTCGGCGCGGCGACGAACGTGCCAAGCGGCCCGCGCGCCTCCAGCAGGTGCCGCTGGCGCGCCTCGTTGAAGCCGCGCGTGACGGTGGTCAGGTCCACCCCGAGCCGCTGCGCGAGCTGCCGCTGCGGCGGCACGCGATCACCGGGCTGCAGGCGCCCGTCGGCGATCGCGCGCTCGATGAAGCCGGCGATCTGCAGGTAGCGCGGGCCTTGGCCCTCGGCCAGTGCGTCATTCCATGCATCGATGGCGCCGGAAAGTTTTTGCGTCATTCTGTCGCGGTATGTATGTGTGATGTCTTACTCTATCATCCGACATCGAAGCGCGTAAATCCATACATATTCCGTTTTGTATGCACGGTCAGCCGGCCGCGCGTTCCGGGGGCCGGCGTGGACGGGCAGCGATGCGAGTGGACGGATTTGCGCGCATGGCCACCACGGACATCCCCCCATGCGCACTCCATCTTCTCGAAGCCGGCCCGATGTCGAATCGGGTCCACCGCATTCCCCGTCGCCGCTTTCCTCCTCATCCTCCCCGGGCCCGCGTTCGCTGGCGCATCGCGCGGCGTCGGCCGCGCGCCTGCTGCCGGCCGCCGCGCTGCTGCTGCTCGGCGGCTGCAACGCCGTGCTGCTGGACCCGAAGGGCAACATCGGCGTGCAGGAAAAGAACCTGATCCTGATCGCGCTCGGCCTGATGCTGCTGGTCGTGATCCCGGTGATCGCGCTGACGCTGTGGTTCGCGTGGCGCTACCGCGCCGGCAACACGCGCGCGACCTACGCGCCGCGCTGGTCGCATTCGACCGCGATCGAGGTGGTGGTGTGGTCGATCCCGTGCGTGATCGTGATCATTCTCGGCGTGCTGATCTGGCGTACCACGCTGAGCCTCGATCCGTACCGGCCGATCGAATCCGGCGAGAAGCCGGTGCGCGTGGAAGTGATCGCGCTGAACTGGAAGTGGCTGTTCATCTATCCGGACTACGGCGTCGCCTCGGTCAACGAACTCGCGGTGCCGGTCGGCACGCCGGTCGATTTCAAGCTGACGGCCGAATCGCTGATGAACTCGTTCTTCATCCCGCAGCTCGGCAGCCAGGTGTATGCGATGCCGAGCATGCAGACGCGCCTGCACCTGATCGCCGACGAGCCGGGCACCTATCTCGGCCAGTCCTCGGCATTCAGCGGCCCGGGCTTCTCGGACATGCACTTCCAGACCTACGCGACGAGCCGCGGCGAGTTCGACGCCTGGGTCGCGCGCGCCCGCAAGGCGAGCGTCGTGCTCGACGCGGCCGCCTACGCGCGCCTCGCGCAGCCCAGCGAGAAGAACGCGCCGACGCTCTACGCGAGCGTGGTGCCGAACCTGTTCGACAACGTGCTCGAAACCGCGATGCGCGCCGGCTCGGCGAACCCGAGCTGCACGCCGGGCACACCGGGCGTGGTGTCGTCGACGCTCTCGCCGGCGCGCCTGGCCTCGGTTTCCCTTTCTTCCGGCGGCGCCGACGCGCCCAATTCCGCTACCCGGTAAACATCATGTTTGGAAAGCTCACTCTCGATGCCATACCCTGGCACGAACCCATCATCATGGGCACGCTCGCCGTGGTGCTCGTGCTCGGCGCGGCCCTGCTCGGCGCGATCACCTACGCGGGGAAATGGCCGTACCTGTGGCGTGAATGGTTCACCTCGGTCGATCACAAGAAGATCGGCGTGATGTACATCGCGCTCGCGATCGTGATGCTGCTGCGCGGCTTCGCCGACGCGATCATGATGCGCGCGCAGCAGGCCATCGCCAGCAACGACGCGGCCGGCTACCTGCCGCCGCATCACTACGACCAGATCTTCACGGCGCACGGCGTGATCATGATCTTCTTCGTGGCGACGCCGCTGATCCTCGGGCTGATGAACGTGGTGGTGCCGTTGCAGATCGGCGCGCGCGACGTGGCCTATCCGTTCCTGAACTCGCTGAGCTTCTGGCTCGCCGTGGTGGGCGCGATGCTGGTGATGGTGTCGATGTTCGTCGGCGACTTCGCGGCCACCGGCTGGGTGGCCTACCCGCCGCTCTCCGAGCTCGGCTACAGTCCGACCGTGGGGGTGGATTACTACATCTGGTCCCTGCAGATATCGGGCCTCGGCACCACGCTCACCGGCATCAACTTCATCGTGACGATCCTGCGCATGCGCGCGCCGACGCAGAAGCTGATGCAGATGCCGGTGTTCGTCTGGACCGCGCTGATCACCAACATCCTGATCGTCGCCGTGTTCCCGGTGCTGACGGGCACGCTCGCGCTGCTGACGGCCGACCGCTACCTCGGCATGCACTTCTTCACGAACGAGCTCGGCGGCAACGCGATGATGTACATCAACCTGATCTGGGTGTGGGGCCACCCCGAGGTGTACATCCTGATCCTGCCGGCGTTCGGCGCGTTCTCGGAGATCATCGCGACGTTCTCGGGCAAGCCGCTGTTCGGCTACAAGTCGATGGTCTACGCGACCTCCTCGATCGGCATCCTGTCGTTCTTCGTCTGGCTGCACCACTTCTTCACGATGGGCTCGGGCGCGAACGTCAACGCGTTCTTCGGGATCATGACCACCATCATCTCGATCCCGACCGGCGTGAAGCTGTTCAACTGGCTGTTCACGATGTATCGCGGGCGGATCCGCTATCACAGCTCGACGCTCTGGACCATCGGCTTCATGGTGACGTTCGCCGTGGGCGGCATGACGGGCGTGCTGCTGGCCGTGCCGGGCGCCGACTTCGTGCTGCACAACAGCCTGTTCCTGGTCGCGCACTTCCATAACGTGATCATCGGCGGCGTGGTGTTCGGCTGCCTGGCCGGCATCAGCTTCTGGTTCCCGAAGGTGTTCGGCTTCACGCTCGACGAGTTCTGGGGCAAGGTCTCGTTCTGGTGCTGGCTGATCGGCTACTGGCTCGCGTTCACGCCGCTCTACATCCTCGGCTTCGAGGGCATGACGCGCCGCATGAACCACTACTCGGTGCCGTCGTGGCATCCGTGGCTGGTGGTGGCGCTGGTGGGCGCCGTGTTCGTCGGCCTCGGCATCCTCGCGATGCTGGTGCAGATCTACGTGAGCGTGCGCCGCCGCGATGCGCTGCGCGACGCCACCGGCGATCCGTGGAACGGCCGCAGCCTCGAATGGTCGACTTCGTCGCCGGCGCCGTTCTACAACTTCGCGATCGTGCCGACCATCACCTCGCTCGAGCAGCACTGGGAAAACAAGGAAACCGGCCGCGCCTACGTGCAGCCGACGCACTACGAGGACATCCACATGCCGCGCAACACGGCGGCCGGCGTGATCATCGCCGCGTTCGGCATGCTGCTCGGCTTCGCGTTCGTCTGGCACATGTGGCCGTTCGTGGTGATCGGGCTGCTCGGCATGGTCGGCACCTTCGTGGCCCGCAGCTACGACACCGATACCGATTACTGGGTGCCGGCCGCCGAAGTCGAGCGGATCGAAAACGCGCGCTTCGCGCAACTGCAGCGTCACGTGCCGCTCGTGCCGCTCAACGAAACCGAGGTCGCATGATGAGCGCGCAGACTATCTCGCAAACAGGCCATGACGGCCACCACGCGGCCGGCCACGGCCACGAACATCACGACGACGGCGGCAAGACCACGCTCGGCTTCTGGATCTACCTGATGAGCGACTGCCTGATCTTCGCCACGCTGTTCGCGACGTTCGGCGTGCTCGCCAACGCCACGGCCGGCGGGCCGACCGGGCAGGGCCTGTTCGAGCTCGACTACGTGCTCGGCGAAACCATGCTGCTGCTGGTCAGCAGCTTCACGTTTGGCCTCGCGATGCTGGCCATGAACGCCGGGCGGCGCGGCGCGGTGATCCCGTGGCTGGCGGTGACGTTCGTGTTCGGCGCGGGCTTCATCGCGATGGAGGTCCACGAGTTCGCGAAGCTGATCGCCGACGGCGCCGGGCCCCATACGAGCGCGTTCCTGTCCGCGTATTTCGGGCTGGTCGGCACGCACGGCCTGCACGTGAGCTGCGGCCTGCTGTGGATCGCGGTGATGATGCATCAGGTCAGGAAGTTCGGCCTGACCGGCATGGTGCGCCGCCGCCTGGCCTGCCTCAGCATGTTCTGGCATTTCCTGGACCTGGTCTGGATCTGCGTGTTCACCTTCGTTTATCTGCGGGAGTTCGTATGAAGCCCACGCCCCATTCGTCTCATTCGCACGCCGCGCATGCCGTACACGACGCTTCGCACGGCACGCTGAAGCGCTACGTGATCGGCATGATCCTGTCGGTGCTGCTCACGCTGGTGTCGTTCGGCGCGGTGATGACCGATGTCGTGCCGCGCCGCTTCGGGCTGGCCGCGATCACGGTGGCCTGCGTCGCGCAGCTGATCGTGCAGCTGGTCTACTTCCTGCACATCGGCTCGGCGCGCAGCCAGCGCGCGAACACCGGCATCTTCCTCTGCACGGGCTTCCTGATCGCCGTGATCGTCGGGCTGTCGCTGTGGGTGATCCACAACGCCAACGTCAACATGATGCCGACGCACATCACGATCGAGCGGGCGCTGGCGAAGGATTGAGGACGGGGGCGCCGGGCGCTTCGGCCCGGCGGGACGGAAAACGGCGCGGCGCCCGGATGGGGCCGCGCTTTTTTTGCATCGACGGATCGCGAGAGGCGCAACCGATGAAGTAACATCGGCTTATCTCAAGACAGTATGAATTCCATTCATTTTTCATGCTTGATCGTATTCATCTGGCCATCGTGCAGGAAGTGGAGAAGCAGGGTTCGCTGACTGCGGCCGCGGGCGTCCTGCACGTGACGCAATCGGCGCTGAGCCACAGCATGAAGAAGCTGGAGCAGCAGCTCGGCACCGACATCTGGCTGCGCGAAGGCCGCAGCCTGCGCCTGACCCAGGCCGGCCAATATCTGCTGGCGGTGGCCAACCGCGTGCTGCCGCAACTGAGTCTGGCCGAGGAGCGCTTGCAGCAGTTCGCTCAGGGTGAGCGAGGCGCGCTGCGCATCGGCATGGAATGCCACCCGTGTTACCAGTGGCTGTTGAAAGTCGTGTCGCCGTATCTGGCCGCTTGGCCGGACGTGGACGTCGACGTCAAGCAGAAATTCCAGTTCGGCGGCATCGGCGCGCTGTTCGGCTACGAGATCGACCTGCTGGTCACGCCCGATCCGCTGGACAAGCCGGGCCTGGTATTCGAACCGGTGTTCGACTACGAGCAGGTGCTGGTGGTGGCCGGCAACCATCGCCTGGCCGGGGAGGAATACATCACGCCCAGACAGCTGACCAACGAGGTACTGGTGGCCTATCCGGTGCCGGTCGATCGCCTGGACATCTACAGCCTGTTCCTCGCGCCGGCCGGCATCACGCCCAGGCGCCACAAGGCGATCGAGACCACCGACATCATGCTGCAGATGGTTGCCAGCGGCCGCGGCGTGGCCGCGCTGCCGCGCTGGCTGGTGCTGGAATATGCGGACACGATGGATGTGGTGCCGGTGCGGCTGGGCAAGCACGGTATTGCCAAGCACATCTTTCTCGGGGCGCGCGAGGCGGACGTGGGCATCGATTACCTGCGCGCGTTCATCGAACAGGCGAAACACGCCGAGGTGGCCTGAGCCGTCACGGAACCTGCAGGGATCAACGGCTGCGGCCTCGCATGATCCCGACCTGCCGTATCGGGAACACGACCGCCGAAAAGGCGGCGGCCCGGCGCGCATGATCGAGATCGACAGGCGCGAAAACTTCTACCAGCAGGAATATCGCGGCTGCGCACGCTCACTGCGCGATACCAATCGACATCGCCGGGAAAGCGGCCGGGAGCACGTTCGGTTCGGCATGAAGTTCTACGGCGGCGACGACTGCGCGAACGAATCCGGATCCGGCCTTCCATGCCGGGATAGCCCGGCGAAACGACCTGAGCACGCTGCGCGCGCGGCGGGAAAGGTCGCGCCGCGCGCCCCCGACCTGCTCGTCGCACATGAACGTGGCTAATGGTTTTATGAGATAAATTCACTTTTTTTCATGGATCGCCGGCCATAGAATTCGACCCGAATGCCGATGCCGCACACATTTCCGAGGACAAACCGGAAAGCGGTATCGGCGCACATTGAACGCCGAAGGTGAACGCAGGTTCATCCCGGAATCAGGGTTTCGGATCGAAATGAGCAAAGACTTCACGTTTTCCATCAAGCGTATCGGCTTCGATGAAGACTACCGTCCATCGGACAGCACGCGCATCACGACCAACTTTGCCAACCTGGCCAGGGGGGCGAGTCGTCAGGCGAACCTGCGCAACACGTTCAGGATGATCGACAACCGTTTCAATGCCCTCGCGCATTGGGACAATCCGGCAGGCGATCGCTATTCGGTCAAGCTTGAAATCATTTCCGTCGAAATGAATATCGACGGGGCGAGCAGCAGCGCCGGCCTGCCTTTGATCGAAATCCTGAAGACCAATATTGTCGATCACAAGACCAACGAGTGCATCGAGGGCATCGTCGGGAACAACTTCTCGTCCTACGTGCGGGACTATGACTTCAGCGTCCTGCTGCAGGAGCACACGAAGAACCAGCCCGCCTTCAGCACGCCGGAGAATTTCGGCGACCTGCACGGCAAGCTGTTCAAGTGCTTCGTGAATTCGAGCGCCTACCAGGCCAACTTCAGGAAGCCTCCCGTGATATGCCTGAGCGTCTCGAGCAGCAAGACCTATCATCGGACCGCGAACCAGCATCCGGTGCTGGGCATTGAATACCAGCAGGACGAATACTCGCTGACCGACGAATACTTCAGGAAAATGGGCCTGGAGGTCCGCTACTTCATGCCGCCGAACAGCGTCGCGCCGCTGGCGTTTTATTTTTCCGGCGACCTGCTCGGCGACTACAGCGATCTCGAACTGATCGGCACCATCAGCACGATGGACACGTTCCAGAAAATCTACCGGCCCGAGATCTACAACGCGAATTCCGCGGCCGGGAAGTCGTACCGGCCGAGCCTGAAGCACGAGGATTTCTCGTTGACCCGCATTGTCTACGATCGGGAAGAACGCGGCCGGCTGGCTGTCGAGCAGGGCAGGTTCGCCGAGGAGCATTTCATCAAGCCGCACCGGGCGGTTCTCGAGCAGTGGTCCGCCAGCTTCGCTCTTTGATCAATCAGAAACACAAGGCCATCCAACGTGAAAAAATTGTTGCCCACCTCGACCGCCGGCAGTTTGCCCAAACCCTCCTGGCTCGCCCAACCGGAAACCCTCTGGTCGCCGTGGAAGCTGCAGGGCGAGGGATTGGCCGAGGGCAAGCAGGACGCCTTGCGCTTGTCGTTGCAAGAGCAACAACATGCCGGGATCGACATCGTCAGCGACGGCGAGCAGACACGCCAGCATTTCGTGACGACGTTCATCGAGCACCTGGACGGCGTCGATTTCCAGAACCGCAAGACCGTCCGGATTCGCGATCGCTATGATGCGAGCGTGCCGACCGTGGTGGGCGACGTGGCCCGGCAAAAGCCGGTGTTCGTCGAAGACGCCCGGTTCCTGCGCCGGCAAACGAAGCAGCCGATCAAGTGGGCGCTGCCCGGCCCCATGACGATGATCGACACGCTGTACGACGATCATTACAAGAGCCGCGAAAAGCTGGCCTGGGAGTTCGCGAAGATCCTGAATCAGGAGGCCCGGGAACTGGAGGCCGCCGGCGTCGACATCATTCAATTCGACGAGCCCGCGTTCAACGTGTTCTTCGACGAGGTGAACGAGTGGGGCGTGGCCGCCCTGGAGCGCGCGATCGAAGGCCTCGGGTGCGAGACCGCCGTGCATATCTGCTACGGCTACGGCATCAAGGCCAATACCGACTGGAAGAAGACGCTCGGGTCCGAGTGGCGGCAATACGAGGAAGCCTTCCCGAAGCTTCAGAAATCGAGCATCGGCATGGTTTCGCTGGAGTGCCACAACTCGCACGTGCCGATGGAACTGATCGAGCTGATCCGCGGCAAGAAGGTGATGGTGGGTGCCATCGACGTGGCCAGCAACACCATCGAAACGCCCGAGGAAGTCGCCGGCACCTTGCGCAAGGCACTGCAGTTCGTGGATGCCGACAGGCTCTATCCCTGCACCAACTGCGGCATGGCTCCGCTGTCGCGTGCCGTGGCGCGAGGCAAGCTGGAGGCGTTGAGCGCGGGCGCGGAAATCATCCGGCAGGAACTCGCGAACTGACCGGCCTTCGTCGCTTCCGGTCGAGCGCCCCGGCATCCACCATGTCACTTTCCGGCACCGCCATCGAGCCGTCGCGCTTTCGCGAGGCACTCGGGCATTACGCATCCGGCATCACGGTCGTTGCATCGCAGGTCGATGGCGAGCCGATCGGCTTCACGTGCCAGTCGTTCCACAGCGTATCGATGAGCCCGCCGCTGGTGTCGTTCAGCGTGATGGCCAGTTCGGGCAGTTACCCGGGAATTCGCCGGGCGGGCCGGTTCGTCGTCAATATCCTGTCGGACGAACAGGTCGCGATTTCCAACCAGTTCGCCCGAAGCGGAACGGACAAGTGGCACGGCGTCGAATGGCGGGAATCGCCGCTCGGTAACCCGATCATCGCCGGCAGCCTGCACTGGCTCGATTGCGAAATCCATGCCGAGCACGCGGCCGGCGATCACCTGATCGTGATCGGCGAAGTGAAGGCGCTGGACCTGCAAGACGCGCTGGCCACGCAGCCGCTGCTGTATTTCAAGGGGCAATATCGCAGCATCGCCGCGCATGACGCGGCGTGAGCGTCGTCACGCACTGCCCGCCGTCGCGGGCTGCTGCGCAGACAACCGACGTCGAAACCGAGCATGAACGGCGAGGCCTCGAACGCGTGCTGCCGCGAATGCGGCTGATATTGCAGCAGTTCGGGCGCGCGTTCCAGCACGGCCTCGATGATCCACGGCCGAGCCGCAGCCTGGCGCCCGCTCGTCGCCGCGCGATTCCCGAACTGTCGTGGCGCATGAGGGTCCGCGTCGACACCATGGCCAGTCGATGCAGGGCCACCACCTTGCGGCGCGCTTCGTCGACCATGGTCGGAAACGGCAGTTCGTCGGGAATCGCCTGCCATCGCGGCCTGCATTGCAGGCGGAAGAGTTCCACCAGCGACGCGATCGCGGCCGCCACGCGCGAATCGTAGATCGGCAGGCCGTCGACGTCGGGCCGGGCAGGAAATTGCTCGCGGCTCGTGAGCGTGGCGGGCGGCAGCGTGCGGTAAGCGGCGCCCGTGAATCGGGCGCCGCGCGCATCGTGCCCGACTTCCTCAGATCGCCGCCGTCACCAGATGATGCGGGTCGCCCAGCGCATCGGCCACGAGCCGCAGTGCCTCGCGGCAATCCTCGGGCGTTTGCGGGCCGCCCAGGCAGATCCGCAGCGCGTTGGGCGGATTGCCGTCGGTGGAGAACGCCGCGCCCGCCACCGCCGCCACGCCGCGATTGCGCAGCTGCTGCGCGAGGTCGGGCGCATAGCGGTGGCACTCGGCCGGAATCGGCAGCCACAGATGAAAGCCGTCCGGATGCGCGTCGAACGGCCAGTCGCGCAATACCTGCGCGGCGATCGCGAGGCGCGTGTTGCCCTCGGCGCGGATCGCCTCGAGCATCGCCGCGGCGGTGCCGTCGTGGACCCACTGCGTCGCCAGCAGCATCGTGTACGGGCTCGGCATCACGGTGGTCGCGCGCAGCGCGCCGGCGATGCGCTGCGCCTGCCGCGCCGACGGCGCGAGCAGGTAGGCGATCCGCAGCCCCGCGCCGAAGTTCTTCGACATCCCCGTCACGTAGTGCGTCAGTTCCGGGGCCAGCAGCGCGAGCGGCGGCGGCGCGCTGCGCGGCAGCATCGCGTAGGCGTCGTCCTCGATGATCGGCACGTTGTAGCGCAGCGCGACGTCGGCCAGCGCCTCGCGGCGCCGGTACGGGATCGTCAGCGTGCTCGGGTTCTGCAAGGTCGGGTTGCAGTAGAACGCGGCCGGCTTGTGGCTCTTGCAGAGCGATTCGAACGCGTGCGGCAGCGGCCCGTCCTCGTCGCGCGGCAGCGGCTGCAGGCGCGCGCCGAGCTGCGAGGCGATCGCCTTGATGCCGGGGTAGGCGAGCGCGTCCACGCACAGCATCTCGCCGGGCCGCACCAGCAGCGAGACGAGCGCCACCAGCGCGCTGTGGATGCCGGGGCAGACCAGCACCGCCTCGCCGTTGCAGCCGGGCAGCCGCCGGCCGAGCCACAGGCGCCCGGCCGCGCGATCGGCGGGCGCGCCGCCGAAATCCTGATAGCGCAGCAACTGATACGGATCGGCATGCGCATGCAGCGCGGCGGCCGAATCGGCGAGCCGCGCGGCCATCACGGCCGGTTCGGGCGGCATGTTCATCGACATCTCCACGCTGCCGCCGCCCGACAGCGGCAGCGTCTGCGTCGGCCCGCGCACGAAGGTGCCGCTGCCGGCGCGGCTGTCCAGCAGCCCGCGCTTGCGCGCCTCGGCATAGGCGCGTGCCACGGTGGTGTAGTTCAGCTGCAGCGCGTCGGCCAGGTCACGCAGGCCGGGCATCCGGTCGCGCGGCTTGAGCCGGCCCACCGCCAGATCCTCCTCGATCAGGTCCGGGATCAGCAGGTAGGCGGGCTTGCGGCTCTCGGCGAGGCGCCGGGTCCAGTGGGCGAGCGAGTGTTCCATCGAAGCATCCTCGAGATCCGGGGCGATTCCTGTCGATTCGCCCCGATTCACGTTAACACGCGAACCCGCGCGAAAAAAAACTGGATCGGATACCGAAGCGAAAATGATTGCATTGATCGGATGACAGATCGTTTTGATGCATGGACGCACAGCGCAAGCGCATCGCGCTGCGCCATCACGGTGCGCGGCGCGCGCGGCGGCGCGGCGCCGGCACCGGCGCGGCGCGGGTCCGCGGGCGCCGGGCACGGCCATTTCGATATCGCGCCGGCGCAATGATCGGATGGTGATCGCATCGGCGCGCGCGCCGGCGGCATGCCTGTTGCGTGAAGCGAGGCGTCCGGGCGCCGCTCGCCCGGCGCACCGATCCCCCAACGAATCAAGGAGAACACGATGCCCGCCGTCAATCACCCGCAGCACCAGAAAGGCGACGTACTGGTCGACTACGAAGAGAAGGTATTCGAGGACGTGAAGGCGGAGCCGGGCGAGAAGGCGCTGGTCACGTTCCACACGGTCGCGTTCGAAGGCTCGATCGGCTTCGTGAACCTGCTGCAGGCCACGCGCCTGCAGCGCAAGGGCTTCGAGACCTCGGTGCTGCTCTATGGCCCGGGCGTGACGCTGGGCCTGCAGCGCGGTTTCCCGACGCTCGGCGACGAGGCGTTCCCGGGGCATCTCAACTTCAACAAGCAGCTGGTGAAGTTCATGGAGGAAGGCGGCAAGGTCTATGCGTGCCGCTTCGCGCTGCAGGCGCTGTACGGCCACGGCGAGGCCTCGCTGATCGAGGGCATCCGCCCGATCAACCCGCTCGACGTGCTCGACCTGCAGCTGCTGCACCGCAAGGATGACGCGCTGATCATCCACACCTGGACCGTCTGAGCGCGCCGCGAGGGCCAACATGAGCGACAAACGCATGGTTCGCGCGGCCGCCGCCCAGATCGCACCCGATCTGGAGCGGGCCGCGGCGACGCTCGACAAGGTCTGCGCGGCGATCGACGCGGCGGCGCGCGAAGGCGTGCAGCTGATCGTGTTCCCCGAGACCTTCGTGCCGTATTACCCGTACTTCTCGTTCGTGCGGCCGCCCGTGCTGTCGGGCGCCGACCACATGCGGCTCTACGAGGAGGCGGTGGTGGTGCCCGGCCCGATCACGCAGGCGGTGGCCGAGCGCGCGCGCCGGCACGGCATGGTGGTGGTGCTCGGCGTGAACGAGCGCGACCACGGCAGCCTCTACAACACGCAGCTGGTGTTCGACGCCGACGGCCAGCTGCTCGTGAAGCGCCGCAAGCTCACGCCCACCTTCCATGAGCGGATGATCTGGGGGCAGGGCGACGCGGCGGGCCTGAAGGTCGCGCAGACGGCGGTCGGCCGGGTGGGCGCGCTGGCCTGCTGGGAACACTACAACCCGCTCGCGCGCTATGCGCTGATGGCCCAGCACGAGGAGATCCACTGCGCGCAGTTCCCGGGCTCGCTGGTCGGGCCGATCTTCGCCGAGCAGATCGAGGTGACGATCCGCCATCACGCGCTCGAATCGGGCTGCTTCGTGATCAATTCGACGGGCTGGCTCAGCGACGCGCAGGTGCAGTCGATCACGCCCGATCCGCAGTTGCAGAAGGCGCTGCGCGGCGGCTGCCTGAGCGCGATCGTGTCGCCGGAGGGCCAGCATCTGGCCGAGCCGCTGCGCGACGGCGAGGGCCTGGTGATCGCCGATCTCGACATGTCGCTGATCACCAAGCGCAAACGCATGATGGATTCGGTCGGCCATTACGCGCGCCCCGAGCTGCTGAGCCTCGTGATCAACGATCGCCCGGCCGTGCCGGTCACGACCATGGCGCCGGCCGGCGCCGCCCGCCCCGCCTTCTCCCCCGTCCCCGCTTCCGAAGGAGCCTTCGATGAATCCCGTCAGCGCGAAACCGTCGGCGCAGAGCCGGCAACTGATCACTGAGCTGCAATCGGTCGGGCTGCGGCTCGTCGATCCGAAGGCCGGCGCCGCGAGCCGGCGCGGCGGGGCCGGGCCGTCCGACCACAAGGCGGTGACGGTGGACGGCGTCACGGTGATGGTGCCGGTGCATACCAGCACCGCCTGGGATTCGCCGTTCGTGGCCGGCGCGCCCGACGCGAGCGGCACGAGCACGCTTTCGCGCGGCACGATCCCGATCGCCGGGATCCGCTTTCCGGCGAACCCGCGCTTCTACGCGCTGCAGACGCTCGACGGCGTGCCGTATTCGCAGATCGCCACGCTGCACGGCGCCGACGTGCTCGCCACCACGGTGCTGCAGACCTGCATCCGCTACGAGAGCCGCCGCAAGATGTGCCAGTTCTGCTCGATCGGCCAATCGCTGGCGGCGGGCCGCACCATCGCGCGCAAGACGCCCGAGCAACTGGCCGAGGTGGCGCGCGCGGCGGTGCTGCTCGACGGCGTGAAGCACATGGTGCTGACCACCGGCACGCCGGCCACGAGCGATCGCGGCGCGAGCCTGCTGTGCGACAGCGCGTTCGCGGTCAAGGCCGCCGTCGACCTGCCGATCCAGGGCCAGTGCGAGCCGCCCGACGACGATGCCTGGTTCGCGCGCATGAAGGCGAGCGGCATCGACACGCTCGGCATGCATCTGGAGGCGGTCACGCCCGCGGTGCGCGAGCGGATCATGCCGGGCAAGGCGAGCGTGCCGATCGCGCGCTACCTCGACGCGTTCGACGCGGCGGTGGCCGTGTTCGGGCGCGGCCAGGTCAGCACCTACATCCTCGCCGGGCTCGGCGACACGGCCGAGGCGATCCTGGCGATGTCGAAGGAATTGATCGCGCGCGGCGTCTATCCGTTCGTGGTGCCGTTCGTGCCGATCAGCGGCACGCCGCTCGAGAGCCATCCGGCGCCGTCGCCCGAATTCATGCGCGAGGTGCTGGCGCCGCTCGGCGCGATGCTGCGCGAGGCGGGCCTGCGCTCGGCCGACATCAAGGCCGGCTGCGGGAAATGCGGCGCCTGCTCGTCGCTGTCCACCTACGAGGCCTGACCATGGATTGCGACGCGATGTGGGAAGCCGGCGCGGCGCTCGCCTACCGGCCCGCCGAATACCGGATCAAGTGGGCCGCGCTGCCGTGGGAGATCGAGGAAGCGCACCAGCTGCGCCGCGCGGTGTTCTGCGTGGAGCAGGGCGTGTTCGTCGGCGACGATCGCGACGAGATCGACGCGCACGCGCAGCCGCTGGTGGCCGTCAGCGGCTGCGCGGGGCTGCCCGACCAGGTGGTCGGCACGGTGCGGATCCACGAGTTCGCGCCGGGCGAATGGCTCGGCTCGCGGCTCGCCGTCCACGCGGCGTTCCGCAACCACGGCCGGATCGGCTCGACGCTGATCATGCTGGCGGTGCGCAGCGCCCACGCGCTCGGCTGCCATACGTTCCATGCCCACGTGCAGGCGCAGAACGTGCCGCTGTTCCGCCGCCTGCACTGGGATTCGCTTGGCGAGGAGCTGCTGCACGGGCGCCTGCACCACCGCATGCAGGCCGATCTCGCGTACTACCCGCCGTGTACGACGCCGTACACGGGCTTCGTGCTGCCGGCCGGGGGCGCGCGATGAACGCCACGCCGAACCTCGCCACCGATGCCGCGACGTCTCCCGCCGCGGCGCTGGCCGCGCGCGTCGAACGCCTGCGCGCGAGCCGCGGTTTCGCCCACAAGACCGACATCGCCGACGTGGTCGGCGCGCTCGCTCGCGCGCTGCCGAACGGCACGGCCGATCTCGCGCAGGCGGTGGCGGTCGGCGACGACTGCGCGGCGATCGCCGACGGCGACGGCTACCTGCTGTTCGCGATCGAGGGGCTGGTGGCCGACTTCGTCGCCGCGATGCCGTGGTTCGCCGGCTACAGCGGCGTGATGGTCAACATCAGCGACGTCTACGCGATGGGCGGCCGGCCGCTCGCGGTGGTGGACGCGCTCTGGAGCGACGGCATGGCCGGCGCGCGCGTGGTGCTCGACGGCATGGCCGCGGCCTCGGCCGCCTACGGCGTGCCGATCGTGGGCGGCCACAGCAACGCGCGTGCGAACGGCTCGCAGCTCGCGGTGGCGATTCTCGGCCGCGCGCGCCGGCTGCTGACCAGCTTCGCGGCGCGGCCCGGCGACCGGCTGGTGATGGCCGTCGACCTGCGCGGCCGCTTCGAGGATCCCTATCCGTTCTGGAACGCCTCGGTGGGCGCGCCGCCCGCGCGGCTGCGCGGCGACCTCGAACTGCTGCCGGCACTGGCCGAGGACGGCCTCTGCGAGGCGGCCAAGGACATCAGCATGGCCGGCGTGCTCGGCACCGCGCTGATGCTGCTCGAAGCGTCGGGCGTCGGTGCGCGGATCGATCTCGACGCGCTGCCTCGCCCCGACGGCGTCGATTTCGAGCGCTGGCTCGCCGCGTTTCCGAGCTACGGCTTCCTGCTCGCGGTGAGCGAGACCAATCTCGGCGCCGTGACCGGGCGCTTTTCCGCGCGCGGGCTCGCCTGCGCCGCGATCGGCACGCTCGACGCGTCGCGCGAGCTGATCGTGACCGAAGGCGGCGCGGCCGCGCGACTGTGGGATCTGCGCGAGACGCCGTTCATCGGCGCCGCGCCGGGAGCCGCGCCATGATGCCGACGCGGCCCCTGAGGATCGGCCTCTGCACGCATTCGGTGAATCCGCGCGGCGGCGTGGTCCATACGCTCGAACTGGCGCGCGCGCTCGGCGCGGCCGGCCACGACGTGACGGTGATCGCACCGGCCGCGCCGGGTGAAGGCCTGTTCCGGCGCGACGCCGCGGCGGCCGGCGGCGCCGCCTATCGCGTGGTGCTCGCGCGCACCGCAAATGCCGCGACCGATACGGTCGGGATGGTCGCCACGCGCATCGCCGCGATCCGCGCGGCCTTCGATCGCGAGGCGCTCGCGCGCTTCGACGTGCTGCACGCGCAGGACAGCATCAGCGGCAACGCGCTCGCCGAATGGAAGGCCGAGGGCGCGATTCCGGGCTTCGTGCGCACCGTCCACCATCTCGACACGTTCACCAATCCGGCGCTCGCTGCCTGGCAGCGGCGCGCCTGGCGCGATGCCGATCGCGTGTTCTGCGTGAGCGCCGCGTGGACCGCGCGGATGCGCCACGAACATGGCGCCGACGCGCGTCAGATCGCGAACGGCATCGACGTCGAACGGTTCCAGCGCGCGCCGGCCGGCGGCGTGGCCGCGCTGCGGCGGCGCTTCGGCCTGGGCGACGGCCCGCTGGTGCTGGCGATCGGCGGCATCGAGGCGCGCAAGAACACGCTCGCGCTGCTCGATGCGTTCGCGAGCCTGCGCCGCGCCCGGCCCGCCGCGCAACTCGTGATCGCCGGCGGCGCGAGCCTGCTCGATCACGATGCCTACACGCGCCGCTTCGTGGCGCGCGCGTCCGAGCTGGGGCTGGCGATCGGCGCGGGCGCGCCGGTGATCGTGACCGGTGCGCTCGATGACGACGCGATCGTCGCGCTGCTGCACGCGGCCGACGTGGTCTCGATGGTGTCGCTGCGCGAGGGCTTCGGGCTGGTGGTGCTCGAAGCGCTCGCGGCCGGCCGGCCGGTGGTGGTCTCGCGGATCGCGCCGTTCACCGAACATCTCGACGAACGCACCTGCGTCTGGGCCGATCCCGGTGATGTCGCGTCGATTGCCACGGCGCTCGGCGACGCGCTCGACGGCCGCCGCGCGCCCGATTTCTCGGCAGCCGTGCCCGCGCTGCTGGCGCGCTTCGGCTGGGCCGCGAGCGCCGCCACGCACGTCGCCCTCTATCGGGAATGGCTGGCGTCGCGCGCCGAAGCCCGCTCGCTTTCTCCCCTCGCACAGGAAACCTGATCATGCCCGTCATGCACTTCCGGGTCCGCTGGCCCGACGCCTCGGAAACCCGCTGCTATTCGCCGTCCACCATCGTGGCCGACTACTTCACGCCGGGCCAGCACTACGCGCTCGACGATTTCGTCGCGCGCTCGCGCGAGTCGCTCGGCATCGCCTCCGAGCGCGTGCGCGCGAAGTTCGGCTACGCCTGCTCGGCCGCGATGGACGAACTCGCGCGCATCGAGTCGCTGGCCGAGCAGTTCGGCGCCGTCCCCGACGCGGCCGTCACGGTGCTCGCGCTCGACTGAGCGCCGCGCCCGCCCCCTTTCCGCTACAGGAGCCTCACCATGTCGATCCCTTCCCCGTCGTCGCCCGCCCCGTCGGACGCGGTCCCGCACCATCCCGTGATCATCGTCGGCGGCGGGCAGGCCGGGCTGTCCGTCAGCTATTACCTGAAGCAGGCCGGCATCGCCCATCTGGTGATCGAGAAGGAAACCGTCACGCACACCTGGCGCAACCAGCGCTGGGACGCGTTCTGCCTCGTCACGCCGAACTGGCAGTGCATGCTGCCCGGCTGGCCCTATCGCGGCGACGATCCGCACGGCTTCATGACGAAGGACGAGATCATCGCGTACCTGGACGGCTTCGTCGCGATGGTCGATGCGCCGGTACTCGAGCACACGCGCGTGCTGCGCGTCTCGCGCGACGCGCACGGGCGCCATCAGGTCGCCACCTCGCGCGGCGCGTTCACGGCCGACCAGGTGGTGGTGGCCTCGGGCGGCTATCACACGCCGATCGTGCCGCGCCTGGCCGAGCGGCTGCCCGCCTCGATCATGCAGGTGCAGTCGTCCGACTACCGCAACGCCGCGATGCTGCCCGAGGGCGGCGTGCTGGTGGTCGGCTCCGGGCAGTCGGGCGCGCAGATCGCCGAGGATCTTCATCTGGCCGGCCGGCGCGTGACGCTGGCGGTCGGCGACGCGCCGCGCTGCGCGCGTTTCCATCGCGGCCGCGACGTGGTGGACTGGCTCGCCGACATGCGCTACTACGAAATGCCGGTCGAGCAGCACCCGCTGCGCGAAGGCGTGCGCGACAACACCAACCACTACGTGACGGGTCGTGACGGCGGCCGCGACATCGACCTGCGCCGCTTCGCGGCCGAGGGCATGGAACTGTACGGCCGGCTCGAGGACTATCGCGACGGCGCGCTGCAATTCGCGACCAACCTCGGCGCCTGCCTCGACGGCGCCGACGAGATCTACAACGGCATCAACGCGAGCATCGACGCTTTCATCGAGAAGCACGGCATCGACGCGCCGCCCGCCACGCGCTACGAACCGGTCTGGCGCCCGGCCGCCGAACGCGCCGCGCTGCCGCTGGAGACGAGCGGCATCGGCTCGATCGTCTGGTGCATCGGCTTCACGCCCGACTTCAGCTGGATCGACCTGCCGGTGTTCAACGGGCGTGGCTACCCGGCTCACTCGCGCGGCGTGACGGCGGTGGACGGCCTCTATTTCGTCGGCCTGCCGTGGCTGCATACCTGGGGTTCGGGGCGCTTCTCGGGCATCGCGCGCGACGCCGAGTATCTGGTCGCGCGGATTCGCGAGGCCGCGCCCTCTGCCGACGCGGCGGCGGCCGACGCCGCGCGCGCCGCCGAAGGCGCGGCGGCCTGACGGGCGCCGTGGTCGCGATGCAGACGACGCTTCACCGCTACCGGGCCGGCATGCCGCAACTGGGCTACACCGGCCTCGCGGAAAACTGGCTCTTGAAGGAATGCGGGCACCGGCACTGGGAGGCGCTCGCCGCGCACGCGGGCCGCGACGCGCCCGATTTCGTCGACGATCGCGGCCGGCGCGCCTACGCGGCGTTCGTCGCGATTCGCGTGGTGTTGCCCGCGCCCTCGGCGATCGAGGAAAACGACGCGTTCGAGATCGCGCTCACGCTGCGCCGCGTGGGCGCGATACGGCACACGAGCGAGCAGCGCATCGTGCGCGGCGGCGTGGAGGTCGGCTCGGTGACGATGCTCTCCACCTTCGTCACGCGCGAGCGGGCCGGCAGCAACCGTTCGGTTGCGCGGGCGCGCTTCGCCGCGCTCGGCGGCGCGCCGGACGAGGCGGGCACGCTGCCCGAGGCGCTCGCGGCGCTGGCCGCGCGCGGCCGCGCGCTGCGCGAGCGCGACCCAGCCGCCGTGCCGCCGTGGGCGCGGCCGCTCGCGACCGTGGACGCCGGCCCGATCGAGGCGGCCGAGTTCCTGCCCTGCCCGAACAACGATTTCAACGGCGCCGACCTGCTCTATTTCGCGAGCTTCCAGGCCTTCGTCGATCGCGCCGAGTGGCAGCGTCACCGCTTCGCGCGGCCGCCCGCGCTGGTGTCGCGCTCGCTGCATTTCCACGGCAACCTCGACGTCGGCGACACGCTGCGGGTCCAGCCGCTCGCCGAGCGGCGCGACGGCGCGCGGCTGCGCCACTGGTGCGAACTCGTGCGCGGCGCCGACGGCATGAAGATCGCCGACGTGATCACCGAAAAGACCTGGGAGGGCGCATGAGCGACGCCACCGTGCCGCCGCGCGAGCGCGCGGTGCCGCTGCGCGCGATCTACACGCGCGAGGATCTGCGCGGTATCGCGCATCTCGACGCGCTGCCCGGGCAGACGCCGTTCGTGCGCGGCCCGCATCCGTCGATGTATACCGGGCGCCCCTGGACCATCCGCCAGTACACGGGGCACGCCGACGCGGCCGACACCAACCTCGCGTTTCGCGCGGCCGTGGACGCGCAGGCGAACGGCCTGTCGGTCGCGTTCGACCTGCCGACCCAGCGCGGCTACGATTCCGATCACCGCGAGGCGGCGGCCGATGTCGGCCTGGCCGGCGTCGCGATCGACACCGTCGACGACATGCTGCGGCTGTTCGACGGCATCGCGCTCGACCGCGTCTCCGTGTCGATGACGATGAACGGCGCGGTGCTGCCGGTGCTGGCGGCGTTCATCGTCGCGGCCGAGGCGCGCGGCGTGCCGGCCGCGCAACTGACCGGCACGATCCAGAACGACATCCTCAAGGAATATCTGGTTCGCCATACCTGGATTCATGCGCCGGAGCCGTCGCTGCGGATCGTCGCCGAGGTGGCCGCGTATCTGGCCGAGCATGCGCCGCGCTTCAACGCGCTGTCGGTGTCCGGCTACCACTTCCAGGAGGCGGGCGCCGACCCGGTGTTCGAACTCGCGCTGACGCTGGCCAACGCGCGCACCTACGTGGAGCGGCTGACGGCGGCCGGGCTCGACGCCGACGCGGTGTGCGCGCGGCTGAGCTTCTTCTTCGGCGTGGGCACCGATTTCTATACCGAGATCGCCAAGCTGCGCGCCGCGCGGCTGATGTGGGCCGAGATCGCGGCCGGCTGCGGGGCGCGCGGCGATCGCGCCCGCGCGCTGCGCACCCATTGCCAGACCTCGGGCTGGTCGCTGAGCGCGCAGGAGCCCGAGAACAACGTCGTGCGCGTGACCGTGGAGGCGATGGCGGCCGTGTTCGGCGGCACGCAGTCGCTGCACACCAACGCCTGGGACGAGGCGCTCGCGCTGCCGTCGGCGGGCGCCGCGCGGCTCGCGCGCAACACCCAGCGAATCCTGCAGCACGAGATGGGGTTGTGCGACAGCGTCGATCCCTGGGCCGGCTCGTACCTGATGGAATCGCTGACCGACGGCATCGCGCAGCGCGTGCGCGAGGAACTGCGGGCGATCGACGCGCAAGGCGGCATGCTCGCCGTGATCGGCAGCGGCTGGGCGCGCGAACGCATCCGCGCGGGTGCCCGGGCCGCCCAGGCGCGCATCGACGCGGGGCGGCAGGTGGTGGTGGGCGTGAACCGCTTCGTGGCCGACGACGCGGGCGGCGCGCCCGACTGCCGCGAGATCGACGGCCGGCACGTGCGCGCGATGCAGTGCGCGCGGCTCGCGCAGGCGCGGGCGCGGCGCGATCCGGCGCGCGTCGCGGCGGCCTTGCGCGCGCTGACCGACGCGGCGCGTGACGGCGGCGCGAACCTGCTCGCGCTGGCGATCGACTGCATGCGTGCGCGGGCGACGGTGGGCGAATGCACGGCGGCGCTCGAGGTCGTCTGGCCGCGCTACCGGTTGCCGGACGAACGCGCGCGCGGGGTTGGCGCGGCGGCGGTGAACGCGGCGCCTTGCGCGAGCGGGCGCGGCGACGATCCCGCCTGGCGGGCAGCGCTGGCGCGCGTGCATGCGCTGGCGGCGCGGCTCGGCCGCCGGCCCGGCATCGTGATCGCGAAGCTCGGCCAGGACGGCCACGATCGCGGCGCCGAGGTGGTGGCCGCGGCGTTCGCGGACGCCGGGTTCGAGGTGCTGCGCGCGCCGCTGTTCACGTCGCCCGAGGCCGTCGCCGAACTCGTCGCGGCGCGTCGGCTCACGGCGAGCGTCGATCTGCTCGGCATTTCGACGCTGTCGGGCGCGCACGGCGAGACCGTGCCGGCCCTGCTCGACGCGCTGGCGGCGCGCGGGCTCGCGGTGCCGGTGATCGTCGGCGGCATCGTGCCGGAGGCGCATGCGCGGCTGCTGGTCGCGCGCGGCGTGGCCGACGTGTTCGGGCCGGGCGTGCCGCTCGACGTACTCGTCACGCGCGTTGCGGCGGCCATCGAGCGGACTGCGGTGCCGGCGTGCGGGGATCGCGTCGCGTGAGGACGGGCAAGCCATAGCCGCCCGGCCGCGCGTCTTCCCTCGGCCCGACCGACCGCTTGCGCTGCCCGCCGTTCAGCCGTCCCCGTCGCGCCGGAACGGCGCGGCCTGCCGCGCGTCGGCCTGATAGAACGCCGGAAACCGTTCGAGCTGCCGCAGCGCGTCGTCGAACGCGACGCCGTCGGCCAGCACCGCGCTCGAAAAGCCGGTGCGCTCCATCAGCATCAGCTGATCGGCGAGCACCTCGCCGGTCGCGCGCAGGTCGCCGCGAAAGCCGAGCCGGCGCCGCACCAGGTAGGCCTGGCTGTAGGCGCGGCCGTCGGTGAACGAAGGGAAATGCAGTTCGACGCGCGCGGCCCGCGCGATCGCGTCGGCATGCTCGATCACGTCGGCGTCGTTGCCGAGCGCGACCACGGCGCCGGGCGCGCGCGGCGAATCGGCCGCGTGCGTGTCGGCCGTCAACAGGCGAAGTCGGTCGGGCGCGTTCATGCGGGCTGCTCCTCGGCGGGTGTGGCGCGGCGCGCGGCCTGCGCGGCGGCCTTGAACGGCTCGATGCCGACCCGGCCCACGGTCTCGATGAAGGTCTCGCGGCGCGCGTTTGGCGCGTCCGGTGCGGCAGGCGTTGCGCGCAGCGCGACGTAGGTGGACAGCACGGCGTCGATCACGTCGGGCACCTCGCGCGCCGAGAACGACGGGCCGATCACCTTGCCCGCGCGCGCCTCGCCGCCGCGCGCGGAGCCGTCGGCGCCGCCAAGCGTGATCTGATACCACTCGCGGCCGTCCTTGTCGACGCCGAGGATGCCGATGTGGCCGCTGTGGTGATGGCCGCACGAGTTGATGCAGCCGCTGACGTGCAGATCGATTTCGCCGAGGTCCTCGAGTTCGTCGAGGTCCTGGTAGCGCTCGGCGATCGCGTCGGCGATCGGCAGCGAGCGTGCGTTGGCGAGCGCGCAGAAATCGCCGCCCGGGCACGCGATCATGTCGGTCAGCAGGTGGACGTTCGCGCTCGCGAGCCCTTCGGCGCGCGCCGCTTCCCAGAGCGCCAGCAGGTCGTCGGCGTGGACCCACGGCAGCACCACGTTCTGCGCATGCGTGACGCGCGCCTCGCCGGCCGAGAAGCGATCGACCAGCGTGGCCACGCGTTCGAGCTGGTCGGCCGATGCGTCGCCGGGTGCCTGCAGGGTCCGCTTGAACGACAACGTGACGATCCGCAGCGCCGGATCACGATGCGGCGCGACGTTGCGCGCGAGCCAGCCGGCCAGCGCCGGCGTGCGCGCGGCGGCCTCGGCGAGACGCGCCGCGGCGCCTGCATCGGTCGCGCCGGCGAGGCGTGCCGCGACGGCGTCGGGCACCACGAAGCAGGCTCGCACGCGCGCGAGTTCCGCGTCGGGAATCGTGTGCGGGCCGCCGTCGTGCTCGACGATCTGGCGGAACTCGGCCTCGACGTCGTCGATGAAGCGCTGCCCCTCGGCCTTCACGAGGATCTTGATGCGAGCCTTGTATTTGTTGTCGCGGCGGCCGTACTGGTTGTACACGCGCACGATCGCCTCGAGGTAGTTCATGATGTGCCGCCACGGCACGAACTCGCGCATCGGCGTGCCGATCACCGGCGTGCGGCCCATCCCGCCGCCCGCGGTGACGCGAAAGCCGAGTTCGCCGGCGGCGTCATGCACGAGCCGCAGCCCGACGTCGTGCCAGGCGGTGGCCGCGCGGTCCTCGTCCGCGCCCGTGATCGCGATCTTGAACTTGCGCGGCAGGAACGCGAACTCGGGGTGCAGCGTCGTCCACTGCCGCATGATTTCGGCGAACGGGCGCGGGTCGGCGATCTCGTCGGGCGCCACGCCGGCGCGCTCGTCGCACGAGATGTTGCGGATGCAGTTGCCGCTGGTCTGGATGCCGTGCATGTCGACGCTGGCGAGCAGGTCCATCACGTCGGCCGCGCGGTCGAGCGGGATCCAGTTGAACTGCACGTTGGTGCGCGTCGTGAAGTGCGCGTGACGCGTGGGCAGCCGCACGGTGCCGAGCGCGCGCTGCGCGTCGAGCGCCCGGCGGTAGACCTCGGGCTCGGGCACGTCGTAGTCGCGCGCCACGCGGGCCAGCACGCGCAGCTGGGCGCTCGACAGCTCGCCGTAGGGCACCGCCACGCGCAGCATCGGCGCATGGCGCTGCACGTACCAGCCGTTCTGCAGCCGCAGCGGGCGGAATGCGTCCTCGCCGAGCCGGCCGTCCTGCCAGCGTTCGAGCTGATCGCGGAATTGCGCGGCGCGACTGCGCACGAACGCGCGGTCGAAATCGGTATATCGATACATGATGGTGGGGAAAAGGCGCGGCGAGACGTGCCGAAAGCGCCGACGTTACGATGCGGGTGCCGCACCGGCAAGCAGCAGATGGCGCCGAAAACGGCGCAGCAGGCGGGCAGGCGTTGCCGCCCGGGCGCCGGGAGTTTGCGCGGCGCCATCTGCTATGCACGTTTTCCTTGCGGCTGCTGCTGTACCGATGCGCCGGAACACGCGATGATGGGTGCCAGAGCGAGACACCGTGGCGCCCCTTCGTCCGGTGTCGAGCCGGGATTACTGCGCGAGTGCCCGGATCATCACTCCTAAACCCGCAGAGCTTGCGGCCGCATGCCTGTGGCGCGGCAGGCAACCGCTCCGACACTTGCGTGCCGGAGCCCCCATTCGAGCGGACGACGCGGCCCGGCCACGGGCCGCGTCGCATGCCGTCCAGGTATCGCGATTCGCATCGGATTCCTGACAATGGCGGCATGCCGTTCCTTCGTTCCTCAAGCAAGGCTCGACGGCGCCCGTGAGCGGCGCCGAACCGGTGGCCGGCCTTCCGAAGCAGCCGGGCAATCGCGCGTGCCGCGCTCCTATAATGGCCGCTCCCGATTCGAACGCCCACGGTCCTTCCCATGTCCACCATTCCGAACCGAAACCGGCTGCGGCTGCAGCGCCTGTTCCTCTGCGCCTGCGCCGCCTTCACGCTGCACGCGCAGGCCGAACCCCGCTGGCAGACGCTGCCGCCCACGCCGGCGCCGGTGGCGGGCGAGCGGCACGGCTTCGCCGACGTACACGGCATTCATCTCTACTACGCCACGATCGGCCATGGCACGCCGGTGATCCTGCTGCACGGCGGCCTTTCGAATTCCGACTACTTCGGCCATCAGGTCAGGGCGCTGATGAAGCACCACCAGGTGATCGTGGTGGACAGCCGCGGGCACGGCCGAAGCTCGCGCGACGCGCAGCCGTTCGGCTATGACCTGATGACGGACGACGTGGTCGCGCTGATGGACACGCTCAAGCTGCGCCGGGCCGACATCGTCGGCTGGAGCGACGGCGCGATCATCGGCATCGACATGGCGATCCGCCATCCGGACCGCGTCGGCAAGGTGGTGGCGTTCGCCGCGAACACGAAGACCGACGGCGTGATGCCCGACGTCGAGAAGAACCCGACGTTCGCGGCCTTCATCAAGCGCGGCGGCGACGAGTACCGGCGCCTGTCGCCGACGCCGAAGGAGTACGACGCGTTCGTCGAGCAGATCGGCCACATGTGGGCGTCGCAGCCGAACTGGAGCGACGCGCAGCTGAAGGCGATCACCGCGCCCGTGCTCGTGATGGACGGCGATCACGACGAGGCGATCCGGCGCGAGCACACCGAATACATCGCCGCGACGATCCCGGGCGCGGGCCTGCAGATCCTGCCCGGGACCAGCCATTTCGCGATGCTGCAGGATCCCGAGGCGTTCAACTTCGCGGTCGAGCATTTTCTTGGGGATCGATAGGCGGGTGGTGGGCGAGTGACGGGCGGGCGAGGGCTCGGGGCCGGCCGGGTGCGCACTTGGCGCGGCTGCGCCCTGGATGGCGCGGCCGTGTCCACTCAACGCCTTTCCCCCGCCGCCGCGAGGCGCCGCATCGATGCGGCCGCCGTCTCCCGCAGCCATTCGGCGAGGCGCCGCGCGCCGTCCGGCAGGTCCGCGTCCACGCGGCTGCACAGGTAGTAGTCGCGGCCGTCGTCGAGCGCGCTGTCGAACAGCTGCACGACTTCGCCGCTCGCCAGCTCCGCCTCGATCAGCGGCGCGCGCATCAGCCCCGCGCCGAGCCCCGCGCGGATCGCGCTCAGGGTCAGCTGCCCGTCCTCGAACATCGGCCCGACCACCGGCGGCACGTTGCGCACGCCCGCGCCGCGCAGCCAGTTCACCCAGGTGCTGCGGTCCTCGTCATGCACGAGCGGCACCGCGGCGAGGTCGGCCGGCTTGCGGAACGGCCCGAAGCGGCGCCGGAATCCCGCGCTGCAGACCGGCACCATCGCGCCCGGCAGCAGCTTCTCGCAGCGATAGCCGGCCCAGTCGCCGGCGCCGAAGCGGATCGAGAGATCCGACGCGTCGCTGCGATAGTTGCGGTGGTTGGCGTAGAGCACGGTCACGTCGACGTCGGTGTTCGCCTCCAGGAAGCGGTGCAGCCGCGGCACGAACCAGCCGATGCCGAACAGCGGAATCAGGCTGATCGTGATCTGGCGCAGCGACGAGCGATCGCGCACGAAGCCGGTCGCGCTGCGCAGCACCGAGAACGCCGCGCTGATCGAGCGGTAGTAGTCGCGGCCTTCGTCGGTCAGTACCAGCGCGCGGCCCTCGCGCACCGTCAGCGGCGTCAGGATGAACGCGTCGAGCAGCTGCAGCTGATGGCTGACCGCCGACGGCGTGATGTCGAGTTCGGCCGCCGCGGCCGTGACCGAGCCCAGCCGCGCGAACGCCTCGAAGGCGCGCACCGCGCGCAACGGAGGATCGTTCGACAATTGTTCGATATTTTTCATGTTTTGAATTCTATCGAATAATTCGGGAGACGGCAAAATCGCCAGATGTCTTTATGGTTAAAGGTTTTGCCCGATATTGCCGGTCGGGTATAAGCATTCAATCAAAGCGTATTTGGCTGCGATCGCATGACTGTTTAATATTTTTCATGTTTTAATCGATCGCCCACACGCCTGCCACTCATGAAAAAATCCGTCTCCCTCACCGCCGCCGCCGCGCTCGCCGTCGCCGCCGGCGCCACGTTCGCGCTGCCCGCCGGCGCCGCCGACGCGCCGCGAACCGTGCTGATCGGCCTCGCGGCGCCGCTGACCGGCCCGTCCGCGCGGATCGGCAAGGATCTGCAGAACGGCGCGCAGCTCGCGCTCGACGATGCGAACCGCCGCCATCCGACGCTCGACGGCAAGTCCGTCGTCTACAAGCTGGTGGCCGTGGACGACCAGTCCGACCCGCGCACCGCCGTGACGGTCGCGCAGTCGCTGGTCGAGCAGCACGTGATCGGCGTGGTCGGCCACTGGAACACCGGCTGCAGCGTGCCGGCCTCGCGCGTCTATCGCGACGCGGGCATCCCCGAGATCGCGCCGGCCTCCACCGGCCATCAATACACGGAGCAGGGCTACGCCACCGCGTTCCGCATCATGGGTCACGACGACGACGGCGGCGCCTACACCGGCGCCTATGCGGTGAAGACGCTGCACGCGCGCCGCATCGCCGTGCTCGACGATCGCACCTCGTTCGGCTCGGGTCTCGCCGACCAGTTCGTGAAGGGTGTGAAGGCCGACGGCGGCACGATCGTCGACCGCGAATACGTGAACGACAAGACCGTCGATTTCAGCGGCGTGCTGACCGCCATCAAGGCCAGGCAGCCCGACGTGGTGTTCTTCGGCGGGATCGACGCGCAGGCCGCGCCGATCGCGCGCCGCATGCGGCAGCTCGGGATCCACGCCACGCTGCTCGGCGCGGGCGGCTTCGTGAGCCAGACCTTCCTCTCGCTGGCTGGCGCCGACGGCGACGGCGTGACCGCGCTCGAACCGGGCCGGCCGCTCGCGAAGATGCCGGGCGGCGCCGCGTTCGACGCGCAATACCGCGCGCGCTACCACGCGCCGATCGAGCTGCACGCCCCGTTCGCCTACGACGCGGCCGCCACGCTGATCGCCGTCGCGCAGCAGACCGGCTCGACCGACCCGGCCACGCTGGTGGCCGCGCTGCATCGCGTCGACCGGCAGGGCGTGACCGGGCGCATCGCGTTCGACGCGCAGGGCAACCTGAAGGATCCGGCCTACACGATCTATCGCGTGCAGGACGGCAAGTGGGACGTCGTCGACGTGCTCGGCGGCGGCGCGAAGCCGTAAGGCGGCACGCCGGGCGGCACGCGCCGCCCGGCAGCGCCGCAGCGGCATCCAGGCAGCACCCGGGCAGCACCGATCACCCACGATAACGACGAACCCCCAAGTCAGGAGTCACCATGACCGAGCCGACCCAGTCCGCCGCGTCGAGCGACGCGGCCGACCATCGCCTGGGCATCCTCGCGCGCCGCAGGATCGAGGCGGAGATCATCAAGCCGATCTACGAAATCATGAAGCGCGAGTTCGGCACCGAGCGGGCGCAGGCCGTGATCGCCGAGGCGGTGCGCGGCGCGGCCGTGGATGCCGGCCGGTCGTTCGCGGCGCAGGAGCCGGACGGCACCAGCATCGCGTCGTTCGTCGCGCTGCAGGTGCTGTGGGAGAAGGACGACGCGCTCGACGTGGAGGTGCGTCGCGAGGATGGCGCGCACTACGACTACGACGTGCATCGCTGCGCCTACGCGGAGATGTATCACGCGATGGGGCTCGGCGAGATCGGCCACCTGCTGAGCTGCGCGCGCGACGAGTATTTTATTCGCGGTTACGATCCGCGTGTCGCGCTCACGCGCACCACCACCATCATGCAGGGCGCGCCGCGCTGCGACTTCCGCTACCGGATGCGCGACGCGGCACACGCCACCGGGGAGAATCACGATGACGAATGAATCGAAACCGCTGCCGGCCGGCACGCATCGCGCCGTGCGCGTGGACAGCGCGCGCCTGTGGGAGTCGCTCGACCGGATGGCGCGGATCGGCGCGACGCCGAAGGGCGGCGTCTGCCGGCTCGCGCTGACCGAACTCGACCGCGAGTCGCGCGACCTCTTCGTGGCCTGGGCGCGCGAGGCCGGCTGCACGATCCGCGTCGACGCGATGGGCAACGTGTTCGCGCGTCGCGAAGGCCGCCATGCCGGCGCGGCCCCCGTGCTGACCGGCTCGCATGCCGACACGCAGCCCACCGGCGGCCGCTACGACGGCATCTACGGCGTGCTCGGCGGGCTCGAGGTGGTCCGCGCGCTCAACGATGCGGACGTGCAGACCGAGCGGCCGATCGAGGTCGTGCTCTGGACCAACGAGGAAGGCTCGCGCTTCGCGCCGGCGATGGTGTCATCGGGCGTGTTCGCGGGCGCGTTCACGCTCGACTACGGCCTGTCGCGCACCGACCGCCAGGGCACCACGCTCGGCGCGGCGCTCGCCGCGATCGGCTACGCGGGCGACGCGCCGGTGGGCGGCTTCCCGGTGCATGCGGCCTACGAGCTGCATATCGAGCAGGGGCCGATCCTCGAACGCGCCGGCAACACCATCGGCGTGGTGACGGCCGGGCAGGGCCAGCGCTGGTACGAACTGACGTTCACCGGCGTCGACTCGCACGCCGGCACCACGCCGATGGACGCGCGCCGCGACGCGCTGGTGGGTGCCGCGCGCGTGATCGGTTTCGTCGACGCGATGGGCCGCGGCCGGGCGCCCGACGCGCGCGCCACGGTCGGGCTGATCGAGGCGCGGCCGAATTCGCGCAACACGGTGCCGGGCGAATGCTTTTTCACGGTGGAGTTCCGCCATCCCGACGCGGCCGTGCTCGCGCAGATGGACGCCGAACTGCGTGCCGAGGTGGCGCGGATCGCGAGCGAGACCGGGCTCGGCGCGCGCATCGAGCAGATCTTCGACTATGCGCCGGTGCCGTTCGCGCCGCGCTGCATCGAGACCGTGCGCGACGCGGCGCTCGCGCTTGGCCTCTCGCATCAGGACATCGTTTCCGGCGCCGGGCACGACGCCTGTTACCTGGCGCGCGTCGCCCCCACCGGCATGATCTTCGTGCCTTGTGTCGACGGGCTCAGCCACAACGAGGCCGAGGCGATCACGCAGGAATGGGCCGAAGCAGGCGCGAACGTCCTGCTGCACGCGGTGCTGGCGAGCGCGCAGGACGCCGTGGACGCCTGAAGCGGGCGGGGCCGGCCTGCGGCCCGGTTCGGCGGCGGCCGATGCGTGCCCGCGCGAACTCGCGCGCGCCGGCCGCGTCGGCCGGCACGGGCAGCGCATCGGGGGCAAGCCGTGAACTCGCGGCAATACCTCAGGTGATCATGCACCCGTCGCGCGGCGCGGCGAGCGCTCGCCGCGCGACGCTCAGTGGTCCATCACCAGCGTCGGATGGCATTCGAACGTGAGCTTCGCCTCGTTGTCGGAGACGTGCTCGGCGCCCGGGCTCGCATGCATGCCCTGCTGCGCGCAATAGGCATCGGCGGTGCCGATCGCCTTGCGGTGGGCCGCGGCCCACGAGAGCACGGCGCCGTGGGCCGTGGTGTTGACGGTATAGACGTGCGGCTTGTCGGTCGCGCTGACGTCGGATGCGCTCGAACAGGCGCCGAGCCAGAGTGTCAGGGCCGCCGCGATCAAGCCGATGAGCGGTGTTCTGAAGGACATGGGAAATTTTTTCTGCAATGAAATCAAGGCGACATGAAACGTCGCACTGGAGCAGGCGGAAGTATCGGCGATTTCCGCGCGCCGATCATCGTCGCGGGATTGAACAGTACGTTTCCGCCGTGTGAACAATGGCCGGATGGCGCGACGGCCGACGCGGCATATCCCGCGCCGCCCTGGCATGGTGTCGACGATCGCTGCGAATATCGCGTCGGACACCATTTCCGTGTTTTGCCATACAGCCGACGGCAAGCAGTGCGACTGCGCTGATCCGCTCGGGTTCCGGCGATTCTCGATTCAATTTTCGATCATGAGCCGGCCCCGCCGCCGCCCCGCCACGGGGGGCGATCATGAGGGTCCGAATCGGCGCCGGCGTGCAGCCTCGCCTCGCTTACGTTCCTGAAACAGGCGCGCGGCCGGGCGCCGGCGGCCGGCGCTTCGCCGCGGGGCCGCCGCCGGATACGCGTGCGCCGTCCTTTCCCTCATCGCGCGCCGGGCATCCAGCCCGCGCGGCCGTGCTCGCCGAGCAGCGCGCGCCCCAGCGCCTCGAACGCGACGGCCGGCAGGTCGGCCAGCCGTTCGACCACGGTGCTGGTCGGATAGAACGCCTCCACCGCGTCGTCGAGGATGCCCACGCCGATCAGCTCGACGCCGCGCGCGCCGATTTCGGCGATGCGCGCGCGCAGGTCCGCGCGCAGCCGGGCCGGGTCACCGTCGCCGGTTGCGGGATAGCCGTCCGACAGCACCATCAGGATGCGCCGCCGCGCGCGCCGCGCGAGCAGCCGCCCGGCGGCCCAGGCGAGCGCCTCGCCGTCGGGGTTCTCGTGGCCGCATTCGAGGCGCGCGAGTCCGCTCGGATCGTCCGAATCGAAGCGCTTGTAGATTTCCAGATCGAGCCGCTCCACGAAGCGGTTGTAGCCGCGCGGCGAGTGGCCGGCGGCGAGCCAGGCCTGATGCCAGGCGCGCATCGCCGGCGCCTCGATCGAACTGTAGCCGAGCGCCTCGCAGGCGAAACCGAGCCGGGCGAGCGCATCGCAGAGCGCGGCGGCGCACAGGCGCGCGAGTTCGATCTTGCGGCCCGCCATCGAGCCGCTGCGGTCGATCAGCAGCGTGACTGCCGTGTCGCGCCCGGCCCGCGCGCGCCGCACGCGGAACGGCGTGCGGTAGCCGGGCGAGGTGGCGAGGCGCGCGAGCGCGCGGCGATCGAGTTCGCCGCGTTCCTGTTCGCCGCGCCAGTGCTGCTGTTCGTCGGCTTCGAGCGCGCGCTCGAGTTGGGCTTTCAGGCGCGCGGTCTGCGCGCGGGCCGCGGCGCGCAGCTTGCGCCACGCGGTGGCGTCGCCGCTGCCGGTCAGGTCGGTGACGGTGTCGAACGCGGTGGTGATCGGGATCGACAGCGCCGGCGCGGAGTCGGCGCGGGCCGGGCGCGGCACGGGCGCGCTGTCGCCGGCGGCGGCGTCGGCGTTCGCGTCCGGGTCGGCCGGGGCGGTATCGGAAAGCGTGGTCGCGCCGGGCCGTGCCGGATTGGTTGCGCGCGCATCGAATGGATCGGCCGCGCCCGGTTCGTCTTCGGCGGCGAAGGCGTCCGCCACCTCGGCCGCCACGTCGGCCATGCTCGCCGGGGAATCGAGCGTCGTCTCGCGATCGACGCCGAGCATCATGTTGTTCGCGTCGCCGCGCGCGAGCGCCCGGACCCGCTCGACGATCGCCTCTGCCGCCTCGATGCTGGCGGCCGCGGAGCGCGAGGCGCGCGCCGCCTCGATCAGCGCCGAGGCGGCGCCGAGCGAGGCGTCGAGCGAGGCGCCGCGTTCGGCCGGCGGCGGCGCCTCGCCGCGAAGCACGCGCGAGACGCGCCAGACGAAACGCTCGCGCCAGCCGAGCGTCGGCCAGCGCAGGGCCGTCTCGCGAGCGGCGGCCTCGCGCTGTCGCGCCAGCAGCGGCGCGGCGCCGGGGAAGCGGGCCAGCAGCGCGAGGCTGGCGCGATGGTCGTCGATCGCCTCCGCGAGCGCGCGCGTGACGTGCGAGGCGACGCGCGCGCGCCGTGCCGGCTCACCGAAGCGCAGCCGCGCGGCGAGCAGGTCGACCCAGCCCGCCAGTTCGTCGGCGGACCACGGCGCGCCGCCGGCGCTGGCGGGTACCACGAGCAGCGTGGATGCCGACGGTTCGCCGCCCGGCACCAGCGCCGGGCCGTCGTGCGAGATCCGCACCTGCACGGCGGCGTCGCCGGTCAGCACGCGGGCGAGCTTGCCGAGCCGCTCGCCCGGGTCGTCGCCGGTGCCGGCCGGTGCGCTCGCGTTCGTGCCGGCGGGATCGCGCATGGCCGTCACGCCGCGTCGAGATCGATGTGGTGGCGGATGATGTCGCGGATCAGCGCGGCGTCGTCGAGGCTCACCTTCGCGTAGATCGTCGGGCCGGCCGCCTCTTCCGGGTCGCCGGTGCGCAGCATCAGGTCGGTCCAGTCGATCAGGCGCCGCGTCGAGAACGCGCTCGCCAGGTCGTCGCGCTCGAACGCGCGCCGGCAGGCGGCCGCGATCGAGGCGAGCGTGTCGGCCATCGCCGGGCTGACGCGCGCGCCGAAGGTCCGGCGCAGCACGGCGGCCTCGTCGGCCGGCGTCAGATAGTCGATCTCGTAGACGCGCCAGCGGTCCAGGAACGCGTCGTTCATCACGTTCGCGCCCTGGTAGAGATGGCGGAAGCGGCTCATCGCGCCGGCCGCGTTGGCGGTCGCGAACAAGCGGAACGACGGGTGCGGCACGACGATCTCGCCGCCTTTTTCCTTCAGCAGCAGCCGGCCGCCTGGTTCGAGCACGGCGGTCAGCACGGCGAGGATCGCCGGCTCGGCGAAATCGACCTCGTCGACGATCAGCCAGAGCCCCTGGCGCATCGCGTTCGGCAGCACGCCGTCCACCCAGATCGTCGCGCCGCCCTTGACGGTCCAGAAGCCGACGAAATCGCCCACCGTGGTCTGGCCGTTCATGTTCGCGCGCAGCACGCCGTGGCCGGTGTGCGCGGCCGTCTGCTCGATCAGGCTGGTCTTGCCGCTGCCCGTGTGGCCGATCAGCAGCAGCCGGCGGTTCTCGACGATGTCGCGCAGCACGTTCGCGGCGCGCGCGCCGAACAGGTAGGCGGGGTTGCGCGCGGGCACCAGCGGGCCGCCGGCACCGGTCGGCAGCGCGACGCCGGCGAGCGTCGCGCCCGGCGGCGCGTCGTCGTCGGGCGCCTTGGCCGCTCGCGCGGTCGCGCGGGCCGCCGCGCGCAGTTCGCGCAGGAAGCCGGCCCGATGCGGCGGCGGTGCGCCCGCGGCGTCCGCGTCGCCGCGTACGTAGCCTTCGCGCTGCCACTTGCGCAGCTTCGCGTCGAGGTTGTCGGGATCGATCACGGTGTCGATGTCGGTCGCGCCGTCCGCGCGGCGATGCTGGATGCGGAACAGGTGCGGGCGATCCGAGTGGCTGACGAGCCAGGCGCCGTCGTCGCGCGCATAGACGCCGACGGGCGACGCGTCGGAGGGGATCGGGGCGGGCTCGGTGGTCATCGGCGATTCGGACGGCGGCGCGGCGCCGCTCGGCAAGGGAAGCCGTCATTGTGCTACGCGGCCGGCGGGCGCTGCAAAAACCGCGGCCGCGGCGCCGGTCGCCCGGCGGGAGTGCGGTCGTGCCCCGCCATTCCTTCCGAATGGGATTTAATGCATTTCTTTGTATTGATTTATTGCTTGACGAGATTGTTTCAGACTGGCGATCCTGCGCCGGGCGGCCATGCCGTGTCGGCTGTCCCCATTTTCCGTGCGGAGCGATACGCGATGACCCCCGACCTGATTCAGGACCCGAGCTCGACGCTCGCCTACCGACCGCGCCCGGCGCACGGCACGCCACGGGCGCGCCTGCTGCTGCTGCACGGCGTCGGCGGCAACGAAACCAATCTGCTATCGCTGGCCGAGGCGCTCGACCCGCGCCTCGAGCTGGGCTTCGTGCGCGGCCCGCTCACGCTCGGCCCCGGGCAATACGCGTGGTTCCCGGTGCAGTTCGGGCCGAACGGTCCGTCGATCGACGCCGCGCGCGCCGATGCGAGCCGGCTCGCGCTGATCGCGCTGATTCGCGCGCTGCATGCCGCCGACGGTGCCGCGCCGCTGCCGACGCTGATCGGCGGCTTCAGCCAGGGCGGCATCATGAGCGCGAGCGTGGGCCTCAGTTCGCCCGCCGACGTGCGCGGCTTCGCGATCCTGAGCGGCCGCATCCTGCCCGAGATCGACGTGCATCTCGCGCCGCGCGAGGCGCTCGCGACGCTCGACGCCTTCATCGCGCACGGCGACTACGACGACAAGCTGCCGGTGTCGTGGGCCGAGCGCGCCGACGCGAAGCTGACCGGGCTGGGCGTGCCGCACGACTCGCGCCGCTATCCGGTCGGCCATCAGCTGAGCGAGGCGATCGTCGGCGATTTCGCCGCGTGGGTGGCACGCCGCGCCGGTCTCGATTGAGGCGCGCGGGCCGGCGACGCGGCTTGCGATGCGCGCGGCGGCGGTGGCGGGCGGCTGCCATCCGGCCGATTCGCGAAGCGCGGCGCGGGCCGTCGCGTGCCCGTCTGGCTTCGACACGATCGCGCGTCATCGCCCGTCGCGCGCGATAATCGCGCTTTCCCGATCCGGAGGTCTCGCCGATGAAGCTGTCCGAACAATGGGTGCTCGTCACCGGTGGCGCGCGCGGGCTCGGCGCCTCGATCACGCGCGCGCTGGCGCGCGAGGGCGCGGGCGTCGTCATCAACTATCTGCACAGCGAGGCGGCGGCGCGTGAACTGGCCGCCGAACTCGGCCCGCGCGCCGTCGCGCTGCAGGCCGACGTGACCGACGCGCAGGCGGTGGGCCGGCTGTTCGCCGAGGCAAGCGAGCGCGCCGGCGAGCCGGTACACGCGGTCGTCAACAATGCGCTCGCGAGTTTCCGTTTCGATGGCGATGCGCGTCCGACGCTCGGCGAGATCAGCTGGCAGCGCATGCAGCAGCAACTGGAAGGCGCGCTCAAGGGCGCGCTGAACACGATCCAGGCCGCGCTGCCCGGCATGCGCGAGCGCGGCTTCGGCCGGATCGTCAACGTGGGCACCAACCTGTTCCAGAATCCGGTGGTGCCCTATCACGACTACACGGCGTCGAAGGCCGCGCTGCTGTCGCTGACGCGCACCGCGGCGAACGATCTCGGCCCCGACGGCATCACCGTCAACATGGTGTCGGGCGGCCTGCTGCGCGCCACCGACGCGAGCCGCGCCACGCCCGAAGCCGTGTTCGAGATGATCGCCGGCTTCACGCCGCTGCGCCGCGTGACCTCGCCCGAGGAATTCGCCGACGCGGTGCTGTTCTTCCTGTCGCCGTGGTCGCGCGCGGTGACGGGGCAGAACCTGATCGTCGACGGCGGGCTCGTGAAGGGCTGACGGCCGCGGGCCGGCGCCCGGCGCGCGAACGGACGCCGGGCTGGTCGGCGAGGCTTGCCGCGAGCGATGAACCCGGCGGCCGGCGGGACCGGCCGCATTCGCGAAGAACCGGCCGGGTTTGCCGCCTCCGGCCGCCGCACCCTCGATCGGCGCTCACGACACGAGCAGGTCGAACTGCTCCCACCCGCCCACCTGCGCGGCGCCGGCGATCAACTGGCCCTGGCCCGCGTTCGCCGCCGTCACGTAAAGCCCGTTCGCATGCGCGCGCAGCGCCACCGCGGCGCCCGTGAACGGCTGCACGATCAGGTCGAAGGTCTCCCACGGGCCGACCGCCGTGCGGTTCGCGATCAGCGCCGCGGCGCCGGCATTCTCGGCCGTCACGTAAAGCCCGTTGGCGTGCGAGCGCAGCGCCACCGCGCCGCCTCCCGCGTCGATCAGGTCGAACTGTTCCCACGGCCCGCTCGCGGTGCGGTTCGCGATCAGCGGCTGGCTGCCTGCGTTTTCAGCCGTCACGTAGAGGCCGTTGGTGCGCGAGCGGAGGCTGACGACGGTGGCGAGGCCGGTCGTGCTGTCGAGCACCGGCGCGGTCGGCCGCACCTGCGTGAGCGCCAGCGTGCCCTTCAGCATGCGGCCGCCGTCGCGCGTGAGGCGCAGGTAGTAGTCCGGCGAGCAGGGCGTGCCGTCCTCGTCGAGGCTCAGGAAGCCCGAGCCGGCCGGCACGTCCTGCTGCGTCGCGGCCGTGTTGACGATCTGGTTGCCCTCGTTGTACTCGTCGAACATCGAGATGTAGAGGCCCGACACGCCGAGGTTCACGAGGTTGTAGAACTGCCGCCACATGTAGTTGCCGTGCGCGCGCTGGCGCACCGACAGGTCGCCCGGCATCACGCAGGGCTGGTAGTCGATGCCGTGCGCGGCGCAATCGGCCTGGTCGGCCGCGGCCACTTCCACCGCGAACGCGTTTGCGTCGGCGATCGAGCCGATCGCGCCGATCATCCACGGCGAGAGCATGTCGAACTGATGGAACACGTCGAGGAAGTTCGGCCGCACCGATTCGCCGGTGCGCCAGCGCGTGGGCACGCCGCCGATCACGTAGCAGCCCTGGCTCTTGAACCACTGGATCACGTCGGCGCAGGCGGCGGCGTCGAACGGATGGTTCGCGTCGTCGAAGCCGAAGCCCCAGATGCAGACCACCGGCTTGCCGTTCTGGCGCGCGTAGGCGGACGAGGCCGTGTAGGCCGACATCTTCGAGGTCCAGTCCTGCTTGATCTGCGTCTGCATGCTGGTCCAGCCCGTCACGTCGTACATGATGTAGAACTTGCGGCCGTAGGTCTCGGCGGCCTGGCGCACGTGGGCGGCGGCGGCGTCGCGCGTGGCGCCCTCGCCCGAGAACGGGTTGAAGCGCTGCAGCGCGGCCGTGTCGATCTCGTTGCGCTGCATCCAGCTGAATTGCAGGTTGACGGTGTCGAGGTCGTATTGCGAGAACAACGTGGCGGGCGCGCCGCTGTTGAGCGGGCTGAACGCGGTCGGATAGGTGTGCGTGTAGCCCTGCATGTCGGGCCAGGCCTTGATCGCGTTGTTGGCGGGCGAGGGCGCCGCGGCCCAGTTGCCGGCCCAGTGCCACCAGCCGTTGATCGGCGCGCCATCGCCGATCGCGGCGAACCAGCCCTGGTAGCCCACCGTCACCTTGCCGACGACGTCGCCGGCGCCACTCACCGCCGTGCGCCGCGTCGCGGCCAGCGCGCGCGTGAGGCCGCGCGCATCGAGCGCGCCGACGGCGAGTGCCGCCGCGCCGCTTTTCAGAATCGAACGACGTGAAATCGTCATGACCAAATCCCTCGTGATGTTGTGATTGGAGGCCGGGCGCGCGGCGTCGGCCGATGGCCGGGACGCGGGCCGGCACCCGGCGGCGCGGCGTGGCGGCATGCCGGCGCCGTGCCGATGCGATCATCGCGAGGCGTGCCGTTTGCCGCTCGTCGCAACCCGAATGCCGGACGGGGAATCCGAAGCGGCGCGGGCGGGTGCTGCGGGGCGAGGTTGGCGGCCGCGCTGGATCGCATGGCGCGACGAGCAATGGCGATGCCGGTCTGGACGGGCACGGGGAGGGTTCGCTCTGCTCCGTGCCTTGCACTGGCAAGGCCGGCGGCGGCATTGGATCAGGTGACACGGTGTGCGATGGCGATGGCGGTGCCGGTGCCGGTGCCGGTGCCGGTGCAGTCGGGACAAGGACACGGCGGCGCGGTTCGAACCACTTCGTGCCTCGCGCCGAGGTTCGTGCAAGGCCGCCGAGAGCGGCGCGTCGCGATACCGATGCGTGGGTCTGAAAGGCGCGCGCGCCTCAGCCCGCCGCCTGCGTGCCGTCGACCACGAGCGCGGGCACCGCCTCGCGCATCGCCGCCACGAAGCGCAGCAGCCGCGACGGATAGAACCGCGCGTGCGGATAGGTCAGATAGGCCGGCAGCGGCGCGGCCTGCCAGTCGGGCGCGACATGGACGAGGCGGCCCGCCGCGAGATCGTCGGCGAGCAGCCACGCGGAGCTGATGCCGATGCCCATCCCGTGCAGCATCGCGCTGCGCATCGCGAACAGGTTGTCGGTGCTCATGCGCGGCTGGATCGTGAAGCGCCGCGTCTCGCCCGTACCGCGATGCGTGAGCGCGACCTCGTTGCGGTAATAGGTGCGCAGCGAGAGCCAGGTCAGCGTGGCGAGTTCCTCGGGCGTCTCGGGGATGCGCCCGCGAGCAAGCATCGACGGCGCGGCCACCACGATCCGCGACACGTTGGCGAGCTTGACCGTGACCACCGACGGATCGGTCGGCCGGCCGATCTGGATCGCGCAGTCGATGCCGTTGCCGATGAAGTCGCGGACCTCGTCCTGCAGCAGCCATTCGACGGTCACGCGCGGATGCTCGCGCAGGAAGCGCATCAGCGGCTCGACGAAGATCTCCTGGCCGAACGCGTGCGGCACCGTCACCCGCAGCGGGCCTTCTGGCTCCTGCTGCGCGCCGCGCAGGTCGGCCTCGAACGAGGCCCAACTCGCGAGCAGATCCTTCGCGCGCTTGAAGGCGCGCTCGCCGTCGACGGTCAGCCGCATCGTATGCGTCGAGCGATGCAGCAGGCGCACGCCGAGCGAGCGCTCGAGCGCCTGCAGGCGCCGGCTGACGGTGGGCTGGGTGGTCCGCAGCAGCGTCGCCGCCGCGGACAGGCTGCCCGATTCCACTATACGAACGAAGGTTTCCATCAGTTGGAAACGATAGCCGGCATCACCGGGCGACGCGTCCGGTGCCCGGGAACGGCCGCTCAGGGCCGGCGTGACGGGGGTTTTGGCGCTCATGCGCGGAGCGTATAACAAATGTGCGGGCGGTGCTACTACCGGGATCGGGCGCCCCCAATCACACTCGCGTTCCAGATTCAAGACGACCCGGAACCGCACCCATGACCTCGACCCGTGATCTCGACTCCTCCGGCGGCAGCAGCTGCGAGGCGGTGCTGCCGCCGGCCGTCGCGACCTATGCGCCGCGCGCGGCCGAGCCCGCCGCACCGGCTTCGGCGCATGCGCATGCCGCGCACGGCCAGCCGTCCGTGCTGACGCCGCGTCTCGTGCTGCTGCTGGCCGCCGCCGCCGGGCTCGGCGTGGCGCCGCTCTATTACAGCCAGCCGATGCTCGGCGTGCTGGGGCCGGACATCGGCGCCTCCGCGCGCGCGGTCGGATTCGTGCCGACGCTCACGCAACTCGGCTATGCGCTCGGCATCCTGCTGCTCGCGCCGCTTGGCGATCGCTACGACCGGCGCCGCGTGATCCTCGTCAAGGCCGCCGTGCTGGTCGGTGCGCTGCTGCTCGCCGCGCTCGCGCCGTCGATCGGCTTCCTGCTCGCCGCGAGCTTCGCGGTCGGGCTCGCGGCGACGCTTGCCCAGGACGTGGTGCCGGCCGGCGCGACGCTGGCGCCCGACGCGCATCGCGGCAAGGTGGTCGGCACCGTGATGACGGGCCTGCTGCTGGGCATCCTGCTCTCGCGCGTGGTGGCCGGCGTGCTGGCCGGCAGCCTCGGCTGGCGCGCGACCTTCGTGTTCGCGGCGCTCAGCGTCGCCGTGATCGGCGTGGCCGCCGCGCGCGGGCTGCCGAGCTTCCGGCCCACCACGCAGCTGCCGTATCGCGAGCTGATCGTCTCGCTCGGCCATCTGTGGCGCCGCCATCCGGCGCTGCGCCGCGCCGCGTTCGCGCAGGGGATTCTCGCGATCGGCTTCAGCGCGTTCTGGACCACGCTTGCCGTGATGCTGCATGGCGCGCCGTTCCATCTCGGCAGCGCGGCCGCCGGTGCGTTCGGCCTGGCCGGCGCCTCGGGCGCGCTGGCCGCGCCGCTCGCCGGCCGGCTGGCCGACCGCCGCGGCGCGGAGTCCGTGACGCGGCTCGGCATCGGCGTGGCCACCGTGTCGTTCGCGGCGATGGGGCTCGCGCCGCGGATGCCGGTGTCGGGCCAGCTGGCGCTGATCGCCCTGTGTACGGTCGGCTTCGATCTCGGTTTCCAGTCCACGCTGATCGCGCACCAGACGATCGTCTACGGCATCGACCCGGCCTCGCGCAGCCGGCTCAACGCGGTGCTGTTCGTCGGCATGTTCATCGGCATGTCGGGCGGCGCGGCGCTCGGCACGCTGCTGTTCGCGCAGTGGGGCTGGACGGCGGTGGTCGTGATGGCCGTGGTGACCTCGCTCGTGGCCTTGGCGGTGAGGTGGTGGCGGCGCGCGTGAATGCCGGCGCGCCGTCGGGCGTAACGACAGGCATGATGACGGGCGGGCCGCAGGGCTCGCCCGTTTGCGCTGGATGCCGCGTTCGACGCCGCGCTTGCGGAAAGCAGGGGCAGCGGTCGCGCACGCGTTGACGCCCTCGCACGATCTGTCGACAATCCGCAGACCATCCGTCGATCGAGGTCGTCATGTCGTTTCGCCTGAATGTCGTGTCGCGCCGGCTGAACTGGCTGGTCGCAATTCTCGCGTTAACGGCGGGGCCCGGTTCCGCGTTCGCGGCGGATTCGACCGGGCCGGCGCCGGCCTCGGCGGCGTCCGTCGCCAAGGCCGGCGAGACCGCGCGCGCGTCCGGCGCGACGCCGCCGGCTCTTGCCCGGCCCGCACCCGCAACGGCGCCGCCTTCGCAGGCGGACGCCACGCATCGAGCCGCCGCGCCCGATGCCCACCGGCCCGACGACGCGCATCCGGCGCAGAACGATGCCGCGTTCGTGCCGGTCCCGCCCGAGACGGCGTCGGTCACGCGCCATTCGATCCGTCTCGACGGCCGCACTCTCGACTACACCGCGACGGCCGGCAACCTGCTGCTGCGCGACGACGCCGGGCAGGCCACGGCCAGCGTGTTTTATGTCGCCTACACGGCCCACGGCCGGCGGCCCGGCGAGCGCCCCGTGACGTTCCTGTTCAACGGCGGCCCGGGCGCGGGCAGCGTGTTCCTGATGATGGGCTCGTTCGGCCCGAAGCGCGCGCGCACCGCGAGCCCGGCCGTCAGCGGGCCGGCGCCCTACGATCTCGCCGACAATCCCGACAGCCTGCTCGGCCAGACCGATCTGGTGTTCATCGACGCCGTCGGCGCCGGCTTCTCGCGTACGGTCGGCCATGCGACGGGCAAGGCGTTCTGGAGCGTCGACGGCGATCTCGACGCGTTCGATCATTTCATCGAGCGCTACCTGACCGTCAACCAGCGCTGGAATTCGCCGAAGTATCTGCTCGGCGAGTCGTATGGCACCGCGCGGGCCGCGATGCTGGCCTACCGCCTGAACCAGAGCAACATCGCGCTGAACGGTGTGATCCTGATGTCGTCCGTGCTCGACTCGGCGGCGTTCTCGCCCGGCTCCGATTTCGAGAGCGAAAGCTATCTGCCGACCTTCGCGGCGATCGCCTGGTATCACGACCGGCTGCGGCCGAAGCCGCCGAGCCTGCCCGCCTTCCTCGACGAGGTGCGGGCGTTCGCGCGCGGCCCGTATGAGCAGGCGCTCGCGCAGGGCGACGCGCTGCCGGATGCCGAGCGCGATGCGATCGCCGCGCGGCTCGCCCAATACACGGGCATCGACGCGCAATACATCAAGGAAGCGAGATTGCGGCTCGGGCCGACGCGTTTTCGCAAGCAGTTGCTGCGCGGCGAGTCGCGCAGCCTCGGCCGCTACGACGCGCGCTTCGAGGGCATCGACTACGACGATGCCGGCGAGCATCCCGATTTCGATGCGTCGGCGGCGAGCATCTCGAGCGTGTTCGACGCGGCGCTGCATCAGCATCTGGCGAACGATCTCGATTACCGGCCGGCCGACCGCTATCGCGTGTTCAACGACGCGGCGCTGGTGCAATGGGACTGGAAGCATCGCGAATGGTGGGGCGAGCGGCTGGCCGTGCCCTACGCGGCCGGCGATCTGGCCGAGGCGATGCGGCAGAACCCGAAACTGCGCGTGATGTCGCTGAACGGTTATTTCGATCTGGCGACGCCGTTCTACGCGACCGAATATGCGCTCTCGCATCTCGGCGTCGAGCGTTCGCTGCAGGCCAACGTCGAAATCCACCATTACCCGACCGGCCACATGATTTATCTCGACGACGCGGCGCTGCACGCGATGAAGGTCGATCTCGCGCGTTTCTACCAGGGGGAACCGCGCACTAACTGAAGCGGTGATGAAGGCGACGGGGCGCCCGACATTGGATGAATGTTGACGGCGAACTGGATCGTTCGAGGAACGTAAGCGGACGTCGCACGGGTGTCGTGATCGTTGCGTCCGCAACCTGATTTCGTGCTTCTTCGTTTGGTATCAAAGGTTTGCCGCCAAGGGCGCCGCGCGAGCGGCGCCCTTGGCGCTTTTCTTTTGCATTTTCTTCACGAAAGGGCTTGCAGGAAGCGGGATCGGTGCTTAGAATCACGCCTCTTTCGCGCTAACGGAAACGCGGCGCGGAAAGGGAAGCCAGGCAGGACGAACGCAGCGCCGAATGTTGGCCGCGTGTTGGTGTTGCCGGAGGTAAATGATCAACGAAGCAGGTTGATCGCAGCGTGAAAAAAGTAGTTGACGCGCTGCGAAACGTTGATCATAATCTCGCTTCTCTGCTGCTGACAACGCAGCGCTGCTGGGAAGGCCAGAAAGTCCGGTCGGTTCAGCGGAAATGCTCTTTAAAAATTAACAGCCGATAAGTGTGGACGCTTGATCGACGCGGTCCTGATCTTTGGATCAGGTCAGCAAAAGTATCAAGAGTCTCACACAAAAGTAAGTCAGGTTTGTGAAGCAATTCATAACCTGTCAGCTTTGAGTGAGCGACCGGTTCTTAACGGAACCGAAAACAGTAACAGGAATTGAACTGAAGAGTTTGATCCTGGCTCAGATTGAACGCTGGCGGCATGCCTTACACATGCAAGTCGAACGGCAGCACGGGTGCTTGCACCTGGTGGCGAGTGGCGAACGGGTGAGTAATACATCGGAACATGTCCTGTAGTGGGGGATAGCCCGGCGAAAGCCGGATTAATACCGCATACGATCTACGGATGAAAGCGGGGGATCTTTGGACCTCGCGCTATAGGGTTGGCCGATGGCTGATTAGCTAGTTGGTGGGGTAAAGGCCTACCAAGGCGACGATCAGTAGCTGGTCTGAGAGGACGACCAGCCACACTGGGACTGAGACACGGCCCAGACTCCTACGGGAGGCAGCAGTGGGGAATTTTGGACAATGGGCGAAAGCCTGATCCAGCAATGCCGCGTGTGTGAAGAAGGCCTTCGGGTTGTAAAGCACTTTTGTCCGGAAAGAAATCCTGAGGGCTAATATCCTTCGGGGATGACGGTACCGGAAGAATAAGCACCGGCTAACTACGTGCCAGCAGCCGCGGTAATACGTAGGGTGCGAGCGTTAATCGGAATTACTGGGCGTAAAGCGTGCGCAGGCGGTTTGTTAAGACCGATGTGAAATCCCCGGGCTCAACCTGGGAACTGCATTGGTGACTGGCAAGCTAGAGTATGGCAGAGGGGGGTAGAATTCCACGTGTAGCAGTGAAATGCGTAGAGATGTGGAGGAATACCGATGGCGAAGGCAGCCCCCTGGGCCAATACTGACGCTCATGCACGAAAGCGTGGGGAGCAAACAGGATTAGATACCCTGGTAGTCCACGCCCTAAACGATGTCAACTAGTTGTTGGGGATTCATTTCCTTAGTAACGTAGCTAACGCGTGAAGTTGACCGCCTGGGGAGTACGGTCGCAAGATTAAAACTCAAAGGAATTGACGGGGACCCGCACAAGCGGTGGATGATGTGGATTAATTCGATGCAACGCGAAAAACCTTACCTACCCTTGACATGGTCGGAATCCCGAAGAGATTTGGGAGTGCTCGAAAGAGAACCGATACACAGGTGCTGCATGGCTGTCGTCAGCTCGTGTCGTGAGATGTTGGGTTAAGTCCCGCAACGAGCGCAACCCTTGTCCTTAGTTGCTACGCAAGAGCACTCTAAGGAGACTGCCGGTGACAAACCGGAGGAAGGTGGGGATGACGTCAAGTCCTCATGGCCCTTATGGGTAGGGCTTCACACGTCATACAATGGTCGGAACAGAGGGTCGCCAACCCGCGAGGGGGAGCTAATCCCAGAAAACCGATCGTAGTCCGGATTGCACTCTGCAACTCGAGTGCATGAAGCTGGAATCGCTAGTAATCGCGGATCAGCATGCCGCGGTGAATACGTTCCCGGGTCTTGTACACACCGCCCGTCACACCATGGGAGTGGGTTTTACCAGAAGTGGCTAGTCTAACCGCAAGGAGGACGGTCACCACGGTAGGATTCATGACTGGGGTGAAGTCGTAACAAGGTAGCCGTATCGGAAGGTGCGGCTGGATCACCTCCTTTCTCGAGCTAATACCGCATACATTGAGCGTTCACGCTTATCGGCTGTTGATCAAGACAGACTCAGGGGTCTGTAGCTCAGTCGGTTAGAGCACCGTCTTGATAAGGCGGGGGTCGTTGGTTCGAATCCAACCAGACCCACCAATTGTCTGACACGGAAACCTGAGACGTCTCTGTACATGGGGGCATAGCTCAGCTGGGAGAGCACCTGCTTTGCAAGCAGGGGGTCGTCGGTTCGATCCCGTCTGCCTCCACCAATCTTCAATAAAGAAGGCTTGGACCAAGGTTGCTTGGTGCCGAGGTTTCCTTATTGGCGATTGAGCCAGTCAGAGGATAAGTCAGAAGTAGCACTTATCGGCTGTCGTTCTTTAACAATCTAGAAGAAGTAGTAATTTGGATAGCGGAAGCGCTTATTTGAGATGGGCGTGGAAACTATCCGGGTTGTGATTGTATCGATGTATCTCAAGAAGATTCGAACTTAAATGTTCGGCTCAATTGGAATACGGCACAAATGCGAGAACTCAACCTGTAACGGCTGTCGAGAAGACAGACCCGTTATAGGGTCAAGCGAACAAGTGCATGTGGTGGATGCCTTGGCGATCACAGGCGATGAAGGACGCGGTAGCCTGCGAAAAGCTACGGGGAGCTGGCAAACGAGCTTTGATCCGTAGATGTCCGAATGGGGAAACCCACTCCTTTTGGAGTATCCATGACTGAATACATAGGTCATGTGAAGCGAACGCGGTGAACTGAAACATCTAAGTAACCGCAGGAAAAGAAATCAACCGAGATTCCCAAAGTAGTGGCGAGCGAAATGGGAAGAGCCTGTACTCTTTATTTGTATTGTTAGCCGAACGCTCTGGAAAGTGCGGCCATAGCAGGTGATAGCCCTGTAGGCGAAAACAGTATGAAAGAACTAGGTGTACGACAAGTAGGGCGGGACACGTGAAATCCTGTCTGAAGATGGGGGGACCATCCTCCAAGGCTAAATACTCGTGATCGACCGATAGTGAACCAGTACCGTGAGGGAAAGGTGAAAAGAACCCCGGGAGGGGAGTGAAATAGATCCTGAAACCGCATGCATACAAACAGTCGGAGCCTCGTAAGGGGTGACGGCGTACCTTTTGTATAATGGGTCAGCGACTTACGTTCAGTAGCAAGCTTAACCGAATAGGGCAGGCGTAGCGAAAGCGAGTCCGAATAGGGCGTTCAGTTGCTGGGCGTAGACCCGAAACCAAGTGATCTATCCATGGCCAGGATGAAGGTGCGGTAACACGTACTGGAGGTCCGAACCCACTAACGTTGAAAAGTTAGGGGATGAGCTGTGGATAGGGGTGAAAGGCTAAACAAACTTGGAAATAGCTGGTTCTCTCCGAAAACTATTTAGGTAGTGCCTCGTGTCTCACCTTCGGGGGTAGAGCACTGTCATGGTTGGGGGGTCTATTGCAGATTACCCCGCCATAGCAAACTCCGAATACCGAAGAGTGCAATCACGGGAGACAGACATCGGGTGCTAACGTCCGGTGTCAAGAGGGAAACAACCCAGACCGCCAGCTAAGGTCCCCAAATATAGCTAAGTGGGAAACGAAGTGGGAAGGCTAAAACAGTCAGGAGGTTGGCTTAGAAGCAGCCACCCTTTAAAGAAAGCGTAATAGCTCACTGATCGAGTCGTCCTGCGCGGAAGATGTAACGGGGCTAAGCTATATACCGAAGCTGCGGATGCACATTTATGTGCATGGTAGGAGAGCGTTCCGTAAGCCTGCGAAGGTGCATTGTAAAGTGTGCTGGAGGTATCGGAAGTGCGAATGCTGACATGAGTAGCGATAAAGGGGGTGAAAGGCCCCCTCGCCGTAAGCCCAAGGTTTCCTACGCAACGTTCATCGGCGTAGGGTGAGTCGGCCCCTAAGGCGAGGCAGAAATGCGTAGCTGATGGGAAGCAGGTCAATATTCCTGCACCATTGTTAAATGCGATGGGGGGACGGATCGCGGAAGGTTGTCCGGGTGTTGGAAGTCCCGGTCGCTGCATTGGAGAAGGCGCTTAGGCAAATCCGGGCGCGGAATTCAAGGATGTGGCGCGAGCTTCTTCGGAAGCGAAGCAATCGGAAGTGGTTCCAAGAAAAGCCTCTAAGCTTCAGTTTAACAGTGACCGTACCGCAAACCGACACAGGTGGGCGAGATGAGTATTCTAAGGCGCTTGAGAGAACTCGGGAGAAGGAACTCGGCAAATTGGTACCGTAACTTCGGGATAAGGTACGCCCCTGTAGCTTGACTGGCCTGCGCCAGAAGGGTGAAGGGGTTGCAATAAACTGGTGGCTGCGACTGTTTAATAAAAACACAGCACTCTGCAAACACGAAAGTGGACGTATAGGGTGTGACGCCTGCCCGGTGCCGGAAGATTAAATGATGGGGTGCAAGCTCTTGATTGAAGTCCCGGTAAACGGCGGCCGTAACTATAACGGTCCTAAGGTAGCGAAATTCCTTGTCGGGTAAGTTCCGACCTGCACGAATGGCGTAACGATGGCCACACTGTCTCCTCCCGAGACTCAGCGAAGTTGAAGTGTTTGTGATGATGCAATCTCCCCGCGGCTAGACGGAAAGACCCCATGAACCTTTACTGTAGCTTTGCATTGGACTTTGAACCGATCTGTGTAGGATAGGTGGGAGGCTATGAAACCGGAACGCTAGTTTCGGTGGAGCCGTCCTTGAAATACCACCCTGGTTTGTTTGAGGTTCTAACCTTGGCCCGTGATCCGGGTCGGGGACAGTGCATGGTAGGCAGTTTGACTGGGGCGGTCTCCTCCCAAAGTGTAACGGAGGAGTACGAAGGTACGCTAGGTACGGTCGGAAATCGTGCTGATAGTGCAATGGCATAAGCGTGCTTAACTGCGAGACCGACAAGTCGAGCAGGTGCGAAAGCAGGTCATAGTGATCCGGTGGTTCTGTATGGAAGGGCCATCGCTCAACGGATAAAAGGTACTCTGGGGATAACAGGCTGATACCGCCCAAGAGTTCATATCGACGGCGGTGTTTGGCACCTCGATGTCGGCTCATCTCATCCTGGGGCTGTAGCCGGTCCCAAGGGTATGGCTGTTCGCCATTTAAAGAGGTACGTGAGCTGGGTTTAAAACGTCGTGAGACAGTTTGGTCCCTATCTGCCGTGGGCGTTGGATATTTGAAGGGGGCTGCTCCTAGTACGAGAGGACCGGAGTGGACGAACCTCTGGTGTACCGGTTGTCACGCCAGTGGCATCGCCGGGTAGCTATGTTCGGAAGAGATAACCGCTGAAAGCATCTAAGCGGGAAACTCGCCTTAAGATGAGATATCCCCGGGGACTTGATCCCCTTGAAGGGTCGTTCGAGACCAGGACGTTGATAGGTCAGGTGTGTAAGCGCAGTAATGCGTTCAGCTAACTGATACTAATTGCCCGTAAGGCTTGATCCTATAACCGGTCTGTTTTGCACCAGTCATGCTGGTGTGCAGCGGTTGGATTCTTGACATGCCGTGCCGTACAAGCACAACCCAAACTACTTCTTCCAGATTGGTCGTGGCGCGACACACGCGACGCGACAACCCTCTTAGCCTGATGACCATAGCGAGTCGGTCCCACCCCTTCCCATCCCGAACAGGACCGTGAAACGACTCTACGCCGATGATAGTGCGGATTGCCCGTGTGAAAGTAGGTAATCGTCAGGCTTCCTCCTTCGAAACCCCCGCTGCCCGCGCAGTGGGGGTTTTGTCTTTTCCAGGACGGAAATCGCCGGGCCTCGGCCCGGCGTCAGTGCTATCTAGCGCGCCTTCGTCACCCGCCACACCGAATCGCCCACGTCGTCGGCGATGATCAAGCCGCCATCGCCATCCTGCGTGATCCCGACCGGGGCACCATGCAGCTGCTTTTCATCGTCGGAGACGAAGCCTGTCACCACCGGTTTCGGCGCGCCGGTCGGCTTGCCGTTCTCGAACGGCACGTAGACCACCGCATAGCCGCTCAATGGCGACCGGTCCCAGCTACCGTGCTCGCCGATGAAGGCGCCGCCGCGATACTCGGCCGGCAGGTTGTTGCCGGTATAGAACCACAGGCCGAGCGGTGCGACGTGCGAGCCGATCGCGTAGTCGGGGCTGACCGCCTTCGCCACCAGATCCGGCCGCTGCGGCATCACGCGTGAATCGACGTGCTGTCCGTAATAGCTGTACGGCCAGCCATAGAAGCCGCCTTCCTGCACCGACGTCAGATAGTCCGGCACCAGGTCGGCGCCGATTTCGTCGCGCTCGTTCGCAACGGCCCAGAGCTTGCCCGTCTTCGGCTCCCACTGCAGCCCGGTCGGATTGCGGATGCCCGAGGCGAACACGCGGCTCGCGCCGCTGGCCACGTCGACCTCGAGCACGACCGCGCGCCGGTATTCCACGTCGAGACCGTTTTCCCCGACGTTGCTGTTCGAGCCGACGCCGACATAGAGCTTCTTGCCGTCAGGGCTCGCCAGCAGCGACTTGGTCCAGTGATGGTTGATGGTGCTCGGCAGGTCGGCCAGCTCGACGCCGGGCGCGGCGATCTTCGTCTGGCCCGTCGTGTACGGGAATTTCAGCAGCGCATCGGTATCGGCGACGTAGAGCGTGTCGCCGATCAGTTGCACGCCGAACGGCGAATGCAGCTTGTCGATGAACAGGTACTTGTCCCATCCGCCGCCGGCCTTGCGGCGCAGCAGCGTGATCCGGTTGCCGCCCGGCGCGCCCTTGCCGGCGCGGCTGGTCACCATGCCGGCGATCAGCTGCTTCGGCGTGGTCACGGGCTCCGTTTTCGGGCTGTTCGCCTCGACCACCAGGATGTCCTGGTTCGGCAGCACGTAGACCTGCCGCGGATGCTCGAGGCCGCCCGCGATCTTCTCGATGGCGAGCCCGGCCGCCACCTTCGGCGTCTGACCGTCCTGCCAGCCGACGCCCTTCGGCACCTGGATCGGCGGCACGATGAAGTTTTGCGCGCCCGGCAGGGGCGGGTTCGCGCCGGCTTGATGCTCGGGATCGTATCTGGCCTTCTCGCTGCAAGCGCCGAACAGCAACGCAACGGCGAACGCGAGGGCGGTGGCGGCTCCGATGCGCTTATTCATGGCCGACCTCCTGCACCGCGAACTTGCCGAGGGCAAGCGTGAGCTGCGCGAGACCGAGCAGCACGACCGTGATGACCGACAGGATCACGTTCTCGGGCACGATCGCATAGGCATCGCGGCTGTGGACGAACGCGTTGGCGATCGCGGCGATGATGCCCACCAGATTCAGCCAGAAATCGAGGCGCTCGACGCGCAGCACGGGGTGGCGCGACGGCAGCCAGACGTGGCCGAGATTGAGCAGGCGCGGAACGATCGCGATGACGAGCCCGATGCTGACCTGCCACGCGGCGCCCTTGGCCCACAGGATGTCCGCGGTGTTGGCGTAGAGGATGTCGAAGATCAGGGTGCCGACGAACAGGCCATACGGGATCGGATTGAGCAGATCGAAGATCGCGGTGGCCAGCCGCGATCGATATCTCGGGCGATAGGGCGTCATGGAATGGTCCTTTTTCCGGAGAAGACGGGATGCGATGTGAAGCGCATGGACAACACCGACGGCGCGACGCGACCCGCCGTTGCGACGGGCGGGACGTGACGATGTCGGTTCTCAGGCTCTGACGATCGATGCAGCGACACGGCGCGAGGCAGGCATGCCGCGCCGCGACCGGGGAGGACGACGGAGGAAGGGCCCGGTCGATGCCAATATAGACGACCCCGCGCGGATGCGTATTGCAGCAAAATCGCGGCCCGCCGGCGGGGGCGCGTGCTGAATCGCAGCAAATCGGCGCAAGGCGCAACCGATTCGGCCTTGGTGAGGTGACGTCGCGAGATCGATGCGCGCGCAATGATTCCTCCGCATCGGCGGAGGCCGTCCGGCAACGGGAGACAGCGCTATAGCGGAAACGATATAGCGCAGCATGCTGGTAGCCGTATTGTCACTCAATGCTTTCATCCGAAAAAAGCCGCATTTTCGGCATGCTCTTATGAAGACCATTCATCAATGTCTGTGCGATGATGCGCCGTCTGGTCGCACCCCCGCGCGACATTGCCGGCCCGTTGCGCCGGTTGCTTTTCCGGAGCGACGTCGAATGCCTACGCTCGAGAACATGCGCCTGTTCGTGAAGGTGGTCGAGACAGGCAGCTTCACGAAGGCCGCGCAGTCGGCCTTCGTTGCAACGCCACAGGTCTCGCGCGCGATCTCGTCCCTCGAAACGCAGCTGCGCGTGCGGCTGCTCAATCGCACCACGCGCCGCGTGGCGCTGACCGAAGCCGGCGAGCGTTACCTCGCCCACTGCCGGCAGATTCTCGATCTGGTCGATGAAGCCGAGGCGGAGGCCTCGGGCGCCGTGCGCTGCGCGTCGGGCCGCCTGCGCGTGCATGCGAGCGCGGGCTTCGGCCGCCACTATCTCGTGCCGCGTCTTTCGCGCTACCGCGAGTGCTATCCGGAAGTCACGATCGACCTCACGCTCGCACAGCGCATGCCCGATCTGGTCGAAGAAGGCTTCGATCTCGCGCTCGTCGTCGCCAACGAACTCGACGATTCGACGCTGGTCGCCGAGCGCATCGGCACCAGCCACAGCGTGCTGTGCGCGTCGCCCGCCTATCTGGCGCGCGCCGGCGCGCCGGCCGCGGTGGCGGACCTCGACCGTCACGCCTGCCTGCAGCTGGTGGTGCCGAACGCGCCGACCGGCAGCTGGGCGCTGGAAGGCCCGGTGTCGTCCGCCACCTTCACGCCCGCGCGACCCTGGCCGTTCGTCGTCAACATCGCCGACGCGATGGCCGACGCACTGCGCTCGGGCATGGGGATCGGCCCGCTGCCGGTGTGGACCGCGCTCGACGGGTTGCGCGACGGCACGCTCGCTCGCGTGCTGCCGGGCTGGCGGCTGCGCTCGCACGGCATCCACGCGCTCTATCCGTCGCGCCGGCATCTCGAGGCGAAGGTGCGTACCTTCATCGATCACCTGCGCAGCGTGGTGCCGCCGCTGCTCGAACTCGAAACGCATGCACTGAACCGCTTCACGCAATCCCACGCGGCGCCGGTTACGCAGCCGCAGCCGGACCTGACCGACTGCGACGCCTGACCCGCTCCAAGCCTTGCCGCGACACGCTCCAACCATTCCCCCACAAAACCGGGAGCTTTCGATGACCACGTTGAACATCAATGGCGTGACGCACAGCGTCGACGCGCCCGACGACATGCCCCTGCTCTGGGTGCTGCGCGACCTCGTCGGCCTGACCGGTACGAAATTCGGCTGCGGCATCGCCCAGTGCGGCGCCTGCACCGTTCACCTGGACGGCGAGGCCGCGCGCTCGTGCGTGCTGCCGGTGGCCGCCGTGGCCGGCCGCAAGATCACCACGATCGAGGCGGTCGGCATGACGCCGGTGGGCGCGAAGGTCCAGCAGGCGTGGCGCAAGCTCGACGTGGTGCAGTGCGGCTACTGCCAGTCGGGACAAGTGATGGCGGCCGCGTCGCTGCTGGCCTCGAACCCGCACCCGAACGACGCCGACATCGACGCGGCGATGGCGGGCAACATCTGCCGCTGCGGCACCTACAACCGGATTCGCGCGGCGATCAAGCTGGCCGCGCGGGAGGCCTGACCATGTCCTCGGGAATCATCGAAGCGAGCCGCGCCGCGAGCGCGGCCGACGGCGACGCGGCGGGCATCTCGCGGCGCCGCTTCCTGCAGGCCGGCTTCACGCTCGGCGCGGCGGCCGGCGGCGGCCTGCTGCTCGGTTTCGCGGTGCCGGCCTCGGGCGGGGCGACGCGCCCGTCCGTGATTGGCGGCGACGCACCCGACCAGGCGCCGGCCGGGCTGTTCGCGCCGAACGCGTTCGTGCGCGTCGATCGCTCGGGGCAGGTCACGCTGGTGATGCCGAAGGTCGAGATGGGGCAGGGCGTCTACACGTCGATCCCGATGCTGATCGCCGAGGAACTCGAGGTGCCGCTCGACAGCGTGGTGCTCGACCATGCGCCGGCCGACGCGAAGCACTACGGCGACCCGCTGCTGGGCGGTGGCCAGCTGACCGGCGGCTCGACCTCGATCCGCTATGCGTGGGAGCCGATGCGCCGCGCCGGCGCCACCGCGCGCACGCTGCTGGTGGCGGCGGCCGCGCAGCAGTGGAAGGTCGATCCGGCATCGTGCAGCGCGGCGAACGGCGAGGTGCTGCATGCGCCGAGCGGCCGTCGCGCGGGCTACGGCTCGCTGGTCGACGCCGCCGCGAAGCTGCCGGTACCGGCCAACGTGGCGCTGAAGAAGCCCGAGGCGTTCACGCTGATCGGCAAGCCGGTGAAGCGGCTCGATTCGCCCGAGAAGGTGGACGGCACCGCGCAGTTCGGCCTCGACGTGCGGCTGCCGGGCATGCTGTACGCGGCGATCGTCAACAGCCCGGTGTTCGGCGGCACCGTCGCGAGCGTCGACGACAGCGCGGCGAAGCGCGTGCCGGGCGTGCGCCAGGTGGTGCGCGTCGACAACGCGGTGGCGGTGGTGGGCGACCACACCTGGGCCGCCAAGCGCGGCGCCGCGGCGCTGGTGATCACCTGGCACGAAGGCGACGGCGCGCGCGTCTCGATGGACGACATCGTCGGCGATCTCGCGCGCGCGTCCGAGCGCCCCGGCGCCGTGGCGCGCAACGACGGCGACGTGGCCAAGGCGTTCGGCTCGGCCGGCGCGCGCATCGATTCGGTGTATCAGCAACCGTTCCTCGCGCACGCCACGATGGAGCCGGTCAACTGCACGGTCCACGTGCGCGGCGACGGTTGCGAGATCTGGGTCGGCACGCAGGTGCCGGGGTTCGCGGTCGATGCGGCGAAGCGCGTGACCGGCTTCGACGAGAGCCGCATCGTGCTGCACAACCATCTGCTCGGCGGCGGCTTCGGGCGGCGGCTCGAGACCGACATGATCGCGCAGGCGCTGAAGGTCGGCAAACAGGTGGGCGCGCCGGTCAAGGTGGTCTGGACGCGCGAGGAGGACATCCGCCACGACATGTACCGGCCTTACTACTATGACCGGATCTCGGCCGGCGTCGACGCGAACGGCAAGCCGGTGGCGTGGCAGCACCGCATCGTCGGCTCCTCGATCATGGCGCGCTTCGCGCCCGGCGCCGTGAAGAACGGCGTGGACAGCGACGCGGTGGAGGTGGCCGCCGACCTGCCCTACGAGATCCCGAACCAGCGCGTCGAATACGTGCGCCAGGAGCCGCGCCACGTGCCGACCGCGTTCTGGCGCGGCGTCGGCCCGACGCGCAGCGCGTTCGTGGTGGAGAGCTTCATCGACGAACTGGCGGTGCGCGCCAAGGCCGACCCGGTCGCTTATCGACGCTCGCTGCTGGGCCGCACGCCGCGTGCGCGCAACGTGCTCGACGTGGTCACGCGCGAGTCCGGCTGGGGGCAGGCGGTGCCGGCCGGACACGGGCGCGGCGTATCGGTGCTGCATGCGTTCGGCAGCTTCTTCAGCATGATCGTGGACGTGGCGGTGGCCGACGGCGAGGTCAGCGTCGAGCGCGTGGTCTGCGCCGTCGATTGCGGCATGGTGGTGAATCCCGACACGGTCGAGGCGCAGATCCAGGGCGGTATCGTGTTCGGCATCACCGCTGCGCTGTACGGCGAGATCACGATCCGCGACGGGCGTGTCGAGCAGAGCAACTTCACCGACTACCGGATGCTGCGCATCAACCAGACGCCGAAGATCGACGTGCATATCGTGAAGAGCACGGAGGCGCCGGGCGGGATCGGCGAGCCGGGCACCTCGGCGATCGCGGCGGCGGTGGCCAACGCGATCCACGCGGCCACGGGCAAGCGGCTTTACCGGCTGCCCGTCGGCGATCAACTGAAAACGGCATGAGGGAGACGGCGATGACGATTCCGAACCGGCTGCGCCGGGCATTCGGCGCGGCGGCACTGGCCTGCGCCGCGTTCACGGCGCCGGGCGCCCACGCGGCGGTGGCCGACGGCAGCAACGACGCGGCGCTGGTCGCGCGCGGCGAATACCTGGCGCGCGCGGGCGACTGCATCGCCTGCCACACGGCGCCGAAGGGCAAGCCGTTCGCGGGCGGGCTGAAGATGTCCACGCCGATGGGCGCGATCTACACGACCAACATCACGCCCGACGCGGCCACCGGCATCGGCGGCTACAGCGAGGCCGACTTCGCGCGCGCGCTGCGCGAGGGCGTGGCGAAGGACGGCCACAACCTCTATCCGGCGATGCCGTACCCGTCGTATGCGAAGGTCAGCGACGACGACGTGCGCGCGATGTACGCCTACTTCATGCACGGCGTGGCGCCGGTCGCGCAGGCCAACCGCGACAGCGAGATTCGCTGGCCGCTCGACATGCGCTGGCCGCTCAAGCTCTGGAACCTGGTGTTCCTCGACACCACGCGCTACCAGGCCAGGGCCGACCACGATCCGGTCTGGAATCGCGGCGCCTACCTCGTGCAGGGGCTCGGCCATTGCGGCGCGTGCCACACGCCGCGCGGCGTCGGCTTCCAGGAGAAGGCGCTCGACGAGCGCGGCAGCGCGTTCCTGACCGGCGGCCTGCTCGACAACTGGTTCGCCTCGAACCTGACCGGCGAGGCCAATACCGGGCTCGGCCGCTGGAGCGAGGCCGACGTCGCGCAGTTCCTGAAGACCGGCGCGAACGCGCATGCCAGCGCGTTCGGCGCGATGACGGACGCGATCAACCACAGCACGCAGTACCTGAGCGGCGACGACCTGAGCGCGATCGCGCGCTACCTGAAATCGCTGCCGGCCGCGGGCGGCACCGGCGCGCCGCCGTATCGCTACGATCCGCAGCGCACCATGGCCGCGCTGAAGCATCCGGCGGGCGATCCGGGCGCGGCCGTCTACGCCGCGTACTGCATGCACTGCCACGGCACCGACGGCCGCGCGTTCGCGCCGCTGCTCGCGCCGCTCGCCGGCAATCCGAACCTGCTGGAGGCGAACCCGGCGTCGCTGATCAACGTGACGCTGAACGGCACCGCCGATCTCGTGATCGCGGGCGTGCCGGCCGCCTATCCGATGCCGAAGTTCGCCGACGTGCTGACCGACCGCCAGATCGCCGACGTGCTGACCTTCGTGCGCGCGGGCTGGAACAACGGCGCGCCGGCGGTGAGCGCCGACGAGGTCGCGAAGCTGCGCCGCGCCACCGCGGCGGCCCGCTGATGGACAGCGTCGATCTCGACGTGCTGCGCACCAGCGCGCGCTGGCTGGCGGCCGGCCGGCGCGTGCTGCTGGCCACCGTGGTGCGCACCTGGGGATCGTCGCCGCGGCCGGTGGGGGCGCTGCTCGCGCTGCGCGACGACGGGCGCGCGGTCGGCTCGGTGTCGGGCGGCTGCATCGAGGACGACCTGATCGCGCGCGTGCGCGAGGCCGGCATCGCGCACGACGCGCGTCCCGAGACGATCCGCTACGGGATCAGCGCGGACGAGGCGCACCGCTTCGGCCTGCCGTGCGGCGGCACGCTCGAACTCGTGCTCGAGCCGCTCAACGCCGCGAGCGGCATCGCGGCGCTGTGCGAGGCGATCGACGCGGGCCGGCTGGTGGCGCGCACGCTCACGCTTGCCACCGGCGCGGTGGCGCTCGATCACGCGGTGACGGCGGCCGACGGCGTGACGTTCGACGGCGCGAGCCTGCGCACCGTGCATGGCCCGCGCCACCGGATGCTGGTGATCGGCGCGGGGCAGCTGTCGCGCTACCTGTGCCGGATCGCGACCGGCCTCGACTATCAGGTGACGGTGTGCGACCCGCGCGAGGAGCAGGTCGAGGCCTGGGACGTGCCGGGCACGCGGCTGGTGCGCACCATGCCCGACGACACGGTGCTGGAGATGCGGCTCGACGCGCGCTCGTGCGTGATCGCGCTCACGCACGACCCGAAGCTCGACGACCTCGCGCTGATGGAAGCGCTGAAGACGCCCGCGTTCTACGTCGGCGCGCTCGGCTCGCGCCGCAACAACGCCGCGCGCCGCGAGCGGCTGGCCGAGTTCGATCTCGACGCGGCGCAGCTCGCGCGGCTGCACGGGCCGGCCGGGCTGCACATCGGCAGCCGCACGCCGCCCGAGATCGCGCTGTCGATCCTCGCCGAGGTCACGGCGGTCAAGAACGGCATCGCGATTCCACGCACCATGAACATCGCGGTCGCAAAGACCGGCGAATCGGGCTGAGGCGGCGCTCGCGCGATCCCGCGCGCGAAGCTCAGTCGCGATGCTTCAGCGCGTCGATCACGAGCGACAGCGCGCGCGACGACTGCCGGCGGCTCGGGTAGTAGGCGTGATAGCCGGGGAACGTCGCGCTCCATTCCTTCAGCACGCACTTCAGGTTGCCGGCCCGCACGTGCGGCATCAGCTCGTCCTCGGGCAGATAGGTGAGCCCGAAGCCCTCCAGCGCGGCGGCCAGCATCTGCGGCGTGCTGTTGAAGATCAGCTGTCCGTCCACGCGCACCAGCAGGTCGTGCCTGCCTTTCTTCAGCTCCCACGCGTAGAGGCTGCCGCGCGTGGGCAGCCGCAGGTTGATGCAGGCATGGTCGAGCAGGTCCTGCGGACACTTCGGCGCCGGATGGCGCGCGAGGTAATCGGGCGAGCCGGCGATCATCATCCGCACGTCGGGGCCGATCCGCACCGCGATCATGTCGTTGGCGACCTGATCGCCGAAACGCACGCCGATGTCGTAGCGCTGCGCGACGATGTCGGACAGGTTGTAGTCGATCGACATCTCGATCTTGAGGCCGGGATAGTCGGCCAGCAGCGGCTTCAGGCGCGGCCACAGGATCGTGTTGACCGGATGGTCGGTGGCGGTGATGCGGATCAGGCCGACCGGCTTGTCGCGCAGTTCGGACAGCGCGTTCAGCTCGGTTTCGATCTCGTCGAAGCGCGGCGCCGCCACGTGCATCAGCCGTTCGCCGGCCTCGGTGGTGGCGACGCTGCGCGTGGTGCGCGTCAGCAGCCGCACGCCGAGCCGCGCCTCGAGCCCGCGTATCGTGTGGCTCAGCGCCGATTGCGATACGCCGAGCTGGGTGGCGGCCTTGGTGAAGCTGCGTTCGCGCGCGACCGCGAGAAAGGCCAGAAGATCGCTGAAATTGTCGCGTGCCATCGGTAGATCGCCGCCGGATGGCGGGGGATAACGGAATATCGAGAGCGCATCGTACCATCGGCCCGCAAACGGCGTGCGATGCCGTTCCGCGCGGCGTCGACGCGCGCGGGCCGCGCGTCGACGCCGGCCGATTCATGAATCACATTCATAAGGCCATGCCGGCTCGGGCGTCTAATCAAACAATTGCGGCGCTGGTACATTGCGGTTCCCCGGAAGTGGAACGCGCCTTCCGGGCCGAACCTGGAGCCTGCCCGGCCGACCGGCCGCCGGCTCCGCCCGCGCGGCGCGACTCACCGCGCGACGTTCACCGCATGACGCGTTCACCGCCATCGTCGCGCCGCCCGCCGGGCCGTGCGATGTCCGGATCAAGAGGCTGGCGCCGCAAGGCGCAGGAGACGGGCGCCGGTCGAGGCCCGAGCGCGGCGGCACGCCATGCGTGCCGCCCGCAACGGAATCCGCCGACGCCGCAACGGACGTTTGCACGCAGGGGCGTGCGGGCCGTAGCTCCCTGGAGTCGGAAAATCATGAAGTCGTGCTGGAAGGCCGCCTGTGTCGCGGCCGCTTTCGTCATCCCCGCGATCTCCCTCGCGCAGGGCAGCGGCGCGCCGAGCCGCGCCCAGGTGCGGGCCGACCTGGTCCGCTACGAGCGCGCCGGCTTCAATCCGGCCCGCCAGAACCCGTCGCGCCGGGTGGACGACCTGCAGGCCGCGTCGGTGCGCGTGCAGGCCGAAGACGGCGTGGCCACCGCGAGCAACACCGACGCGCAGGCCGCCACCGTGAAGAATTGAGTTTTGTTCAATGCAATCGCCATCTATTTTGTGATAGTTTCGCCATCCGCCCGTCAGCGCGGCGTAATCAAGTCCGGGTGTGAGCCCGGGCATCGCCCGATCGTTGGCTGAGGCCGCCGGGCTCCCTGGTTGTTCCGTGAAGTTTTTCGTCCGTGAAGTGTTGTCCGTCACGGATGCCTTCGTTGCGTCGTCAGGTCGTGGCCGCCAGTTGCGGGCCGGCGACCGGCGGCGCCGGCCGATGCCGCCAGCGCGGTGCCGGTGCTGGTCGTTCCCGTGTTTGCCGCATCGGTTTCCGGCGATGGACTGCCGGCCGGTGCCGTTTCGTTGATTCTTACAGAGGTCGCTCCATGCGCGTCGAACGGGTTTCTTATCGCATTCTTCCTGTCGCGGCAGCCGCCGCGCTGCTCGCCGCCTGCGGAAAGCAGGACGCGGCGCCGCCCCCCCCGGCGCCCGAAGTCGGTGTCGTGACGGTCCAGCCGCAAGCGGTGCCGGTCATCACCGAACTGCCGGGACGCACCAACGCGTTCCTGATGGCCCAGGTCCGGGCGCGCGTCGACGGCATCGTGCTGCGTCGCGAATTCACCGAAGGCTCCGACGTGAAGGCCGGCCAGCGCCTCTACAAGATCGACCCGGCGCCGTACCTCGCCACGCTCAACAGTGCCAAAGCCACGCTCGCGAAGGCTCAGGCGAACCTCGTCTCGACCAACGCGCAGGCCGCGCGCTACAAGGTGCTGGTGGCCGCCAACGCGGTCAGCAAGCAGGACTACGACAACGCCGTGGCCTCGGCCGGCCAGGCCGCGGCCGACGTCGCGTCGGGCAAGGCGGCCGTGGACACCGCGCAGATCAACCTCGGCTACACCGACGTGCTCTCGCCGATCTCGGGCCGCGTCGGGATCTCGCAGGTCACGCCGGGCGCCTACGTGCAGGCCAGCGCGGCGACGCTGATGTCGACCGTGCAGCAGCTCGACCCGATGTACGTGGATCTCACGCAATCGAGCCTCGACGGCCTGAAGCTGCGCCAGGACATCCAGAGCGGGCGCGTGAAGACGGCCGGCCCGAACGCGGCGAAGGTGTCGCTGATCCTCGAGGACGGCCGCACCTACTCGACCGAGGGCAAGCTGCAGTTCACCGACGTGACGGTGGACCAGACCACCGGCTCGGTGACGATCCGCGCGATCTTCCCGAATCCGAACCGCGTGCTGCTGCCGGGCATGTTCGTGCGCGCGCGCATCGAGGAAGGCGTCAACGACAACGCGTTCCTGGTGCCGCAGATCGGCGTGCAGCACGACCCGAAGGGCCAGCCGACCGCGCTGGTGGTGGGCCAGGACAACAAGGTCGCCACCCATGTGCTGAAGACCACCGGCACCTACGGCCAGGACTGGATCGTCGAGGGCGGGCTGCAGGCGGGCGACCGCGTGATCGTGCAGGGCGTGGCGAAGGTGCAGCCGGGCATGACGGTCAAGCCGGTGGCCGCGCAGCTGCCGGCCGATCCGAACGCCGCTTCCGACGCCGGCGCCGCGCAGGCACCGGCCGGCGCCGCATCGGGCGCATCGGGCGCGGCTGCATCCGCGTCGGGCGCATCCGCCGCGAAGTAACGAGGGGTACCAAATGGCAAAGTTTTTTATCGATCGGCCGATCTTCGCGTGGGTGATCGCGATCGTGCTGATGCTCGCGGGCGTCGCGTCGATCTTCACGCTGCCGATCTCGCAGTACCCGACGATCGCGCCGCCCGCGGTGCAGATCACGGCGAACTATCCGGGCGCGTCGGCGAAGACGGTCGAGGACACGGTCACGCAGGTGATCGAGCAGCAGATGAGCGGCCTCGACAACTTCCTGTACATGTCGTCCACCAGTGACGACTCGGGCAACGCCACCATCACCATCTCGTTCGCGCCGGGCACCAACCCGGACATCGCGCAGGTGCAGGTGCAGAACAAGCTGTCGCTGGCCACGCCGATCCTGCCGCAGGTGGTGCAGCAGCTGGGCCTGAAGGTCACGAAGTCGAGCACGAGCTGGCTGATCTGGATCGCGTTCAACTCCGACGACGGCAGCATGGGCCGCAACGACCTGACGAACTACGTCGCCTCGCACGTGCTCGATCCGATCAGCCGCCTGAACGGCGTCGGCCAGACGCTGCTGCTTGGCTCGCAGTACGCGATGCGGATCTGGCTCGACCCGAACAAGCTGACCAACTTCAGCCTGACGCCGTCCGACGTGACCAACGCGATCACGGCGCAGAACGTGCAGATCGCGGGCGGCCAGATCGGCGGCACGCCGGCCAAGCCCGGCACGGTGCTGCAGGCCACCATCACCGAGCAGACGCTGCTGCAGACGCCGGAGCAGTTCGGCAACATCCTGCTGAAGGTGAACCAGGACGGCTCGCAGGTGCGCCTGAAGGACGTGGCGACCATGAACCTGGGGGCGGAGAACTACAACTTCGACACCAAGTACATGGGCCAGCCCACGGCCGGCCTCGGCATCCAGCTGGCCACCGGCGCCAACGCGCTGGCCACGGTCGATGCGATCAAGGGCAAGGTGCAGGAGCTGTCGAAGTACTTCCCGCACGGCATGGTGGTGCATTACCCGTATGACACGACGCCGTTCGTGCGCCTGTCGATCGAGGAAGTGGTCAAGACGCTGCTGGAAGGCATCGTGCTGGTGTTCCTCGTGATGTACCTGTTCCTGCAGAACCTGCGCGCGACGCTGATCCCGACCATCGCGGTGCCGGTGGTGCTGCTCGGCACGTTCGCGATCATGGCCGCGGCGGGCTTCTCGATCAACACGCTGTCGATGTTCGGCCTGGTGCTCGCGATCGGCCTGCTGGTGGACGATGCGATCGTGGTGGTGGAGAACGTCGAGCGCGTGATGGTGGAGGACGGCCTCTCGCCGAAGGAAGCGACCAAGAAGGCGATGGGCCAGATCACCAGCGCGCTGGTGGGCGTGGCGCTGGTGCTGTCGGCGGTGTTCGTGCCGGTGGCGTTCTCGGGCGGTTCGGTGGGCGCGATCTACCGGCAGTTCTCGCTGACGATCGTCTCGGCGATGGTGCTGTCGGTGCTGGTGGCGCTGATTCTCACGCCGGCGCTGTGCGCGACCCTCCTGAAGCCGGTCGAGAAGGGCCATCACGAGGAGAAGAAGGGCTTCTTCGGCTGGTTCAACCGCAACTTCGACAAGGGCCGGGAGAAGTATCACGTGGGCGTGCATCACGTGATCAAGCGCTCGAGCCGCTGGCTCGTGATCTACCTCGCGGTGATCGTCGGCGTCGGCTTCCTGTTCGTGCGGCTGCCGAAGTCGTTCCTGCCGGACGAGGATCAGGGCTACATGTTCATGATCGTGCAGACGCCGCCGGGCTCGACGCAGGAGACCACCGCGCGCACGCTGGCCGACATCACGACGCACATGGCGACGCAGGAAAAGGACGTGGTGGATTCGGTGTTCACCGTGAACGGCTTCAGCTTCGCGGGCCGCGGCCAGAACGCCGGCCTCGTGTTCGTCAAGCTCAAGCCGTTCGAGGAGCGCCGCAGCGCCGATCGCAAGGTGCAGGCGCTGCTGAAGCGGACCATGGGCCACTACGCGGCCTACAAGGACGCCTTGGTGATTCCGTTCAATCCGCCGTCGATTCCCGAACTGGGTACCGCCGCCGGCTTCGATTTCGAGCTGACCGACAACGGCGGCCTCGGCCACGACGCGCTGATGGCCGCGCGCAACCAGCTGCTCGGGATGGCCGCGAAGGATCCGGCGCTGGCGCTGGTGCGCCCGAACGGCCTGAACGACACGCCGCAGTTCAAGGTCGACATCGACCGCGAGAAGGCCAACGCGCTCGGCGTGACGCCGGCCGCGATCGACCAGACGTTCTCGATCGCGTGGGCCTCGCAGTACGTCAACAACTTCCTCGATACCGACGGCCGGATCAAGAAGGTGTACGTGCAGGCCGACTCGCCGTTCCGCGTCACGCCCGAAGACCTGAACATCTGGTACGTGCGCAACAGCGCGGGCGGGATGGTGCCGTTCAGCGCGTTCGCGACCGGCCACTGGACCTACGGTTCGCCGAAGCTGGAGCGCTACAACGGCATCTCGTCGGTGGAAATCCAGGGGCAGGCGTCGCCGGGCAACAGTACCGGCCAGGCGATGGCGGCCATGGAGAAGATCTCGCAGAAGCTGCCGAACGGCATCGGCTATTCGTGGACGGGCCTCTCGTTCCAGGAAATCCAGTCGGGCTCGCAGGCGCCGATCCTCTACGCGATCTCGATCCTGGTGGTGTTCCTGTGTCTGGCGGCGCTGTATGAAAGCTGGTCGATCCCGTTCTCGGTGATCATGGTGGTGCCGCTCGGCGTGATCGGCGCGCTGATCGCCACCACGGTGCGCGGGCTCGAGAACGACGTGTTCTTCCAGGTCGGCCTGCTGACCACGGTGGGGCTGTCGGCGAAGAACGCGATCCTGATCGTGGAATTCGCGCGCGAGCTGCAGATCGGCGAGAAGATGGGGCCGGTCGAGGCGGCGCTGGAAGCGGCGCGGCTGCGGCTGCGCCCGATCCTGATGACCTCGCTCGCGTTCATCCTCGGCGTGCTGCCGCTCGCGATCAGCAACGGCGCGGGCTCGGCGAGCCAGCACGCGATCGGTACCGGCGTGATCGGCGGGATGTTGACCGCAACGTTCCTCGCGATTTTCATGATCCCCATGTTCTTCGTGAAGGTGCGGGCGGTGTTCGGCGGCGAGAAGGAAGACGCTGACGAGGCGCTGCGTCTGGCGCAGGAGCACGCGCACCGGACCCAGGAAGGCGGCGACGGCAACAAGGAACAGTGACAATGCGAAAATTTGCTTTGACTGCAATGGCGGTCGCGCTCGTCGCCACCGGCTGCACGCTGGCACCGCACTACGAGCGTCCGGACGCGCCGGTCGCGAACGCGTTCCCGTCCGACGGCGTCTACGCGACGCAGCCGGGCGCGAGCGCGACCAAGAGCGCGAACGGCCAGGCCGCCAGCGACATCGGCTGGCGCAACTTCTTCACCGATCCGCGGCTGCGGCAGCTGATCGAGCTGGCGCTGAAGAACAACCGCGACCTGCGCGTGTCGGTGCTCAACGTCGAGGCGGCGCGCGCGCAGTACCAGATCACGCGCGCCGAGCTGCTGCCCACGCTGGGCGGCACCGGCACCGGCTCGCTGCAGCGGCTGCCGGCCGGGGTCTCGACCACCAACGGCCCGCTCATCACGCGCACCTACAACGTCGGGCTCTCGGCATCGTGGGAGCTGGACCTGTTCGGCCGGATCCAGAGCCTGAAGGACCAGGCGCTCGCGCAATACCTGTCGACGGCGCAGGCGCGCAAGGCCGCGGAGATCTCGCTGATCTCGCAGGTGGCGGACCAGTACCTGACGGTGCTGTCCACCGACGACCTGCTGAAGGTGACGGAGGACACGCTGAAGACGGCGCAGTCCTCGTACAACCTGACCAAGCTGCAGTTCGACAACGGCACCGGCTCGGAGCTGGACCTGCGTCAGGCGCAGACGGTGGTCGAGCAGGCGCTGGCGAACCAGCAGGCGCAGGCGCGCGCGCGGGCACAGGCGCTCAACGCGCTGGTGGTGCTGGTGGGCGAGCCGCTGCCGGAGGACCTGCCGGCGGGGCTGCCGCTCGACTCGCAGGACCTGCTGACGGACATCCCGGCGGGGCTGCCGTCGGACCTGCTCACGCGCCGGCCCGACATCATGGAGGCCGAGCAGACGCTGCGCGCGGCCAACGCGAACATCGGCGCGGCGCGCGCGGCGTTCTTCCCGCGCATCTCGCTGACGGGCGCGTTCGGCACGGCGAGCCCGACGCTGGGCGGGCTGTTCAAGGCGGGGACGGCGGCCTGGTCGTTCGCGCCGGACATCACGCTGCCGATCTTCGAGGGCGGCTCGAACCTGGCGAACCTCGACTTGGCGCACGTGCAGAAGCGCATCGAGGTGGCGAACTACGAGAAGGCGATCCAGACGGCGTTCCAGGAAGTGTCGGACGGTCTGGCCGCGCGCGGGACGTTCGACCAGCAGATCGCGGCGCTGCAACGCAACGAGCAGGCGCAGCAGCGTCGCTACGACCTGTCGGATTTGCGTTACAAGAACGGGGTGGACAACTACCTGACGGTGCTGACGGCGCAGACGGACCTGTACACGGCGCAGCAGTCGCTGATATCGGCGCGGCTGTCGCGCTGGACGAATCTGGTGGACCTGTACCGTGCGCTGGGCGGTGGCTGGATCGAGCACTCGGGCGACACGCCGCGCGAGGCCGATGCGCCGGTCGATTACGGCAAGGCTGCGGCGCCGGCGGCGCCGGCTTCGCAAGCCCCGGCGGGCTGAGCCACGATCGAGGCGGGTGGGCGGTGGCAACGCCGGCCCGCGTGCCCCGAACCCGGCAACACGACACGACACCCCGGCAGGCCTCACGGCTTGCCGGGGTGTCGTTTTTTTGTCCGCGTCGCGCCGGCCGCGCGGCAGGCACTGTTGGCCACGCGTCACCGACCTGTCGGCGCGCGACATCGCCGGGACCGCGCCGGCCGCGCGCCGATTCCATCCCATTGCGTTGTCGCAATTCTTCTAGATGGCCGCCTGCGCTTCCGGTTGAATAGCGCTCCGAATCAGGCAATTTGTTCGAAGCGCGCCGGGCGGATGCCGATCCGTGCCGGGAGCCGCCGCGCGCGGCGCAGGGTAAGTCTTTTGATGACGGACGTCGGGAAAATCATGTTCAACTATTCCACCAGCACCATCGAAGCGGTCGATCCGGACCTCTGGCAGGCGATCCAGCAGGAAAACCAGCGCCAGGAAGATCACATCGAGCTGATCGCCTCCGAGAACTACACGAGCCCGGCCGTGATGGCCGCGCAAGGCTCGCAGCTGACCAACAAGTACGCCGAGGGCTATCCCGGCAAGCGCTACTACGGCGGTTGCGAATACGTGGACGTGGTCGAACAGCTGGCGATCGACCGCGTCAAGGCGCTGTTCGGCGCGGACGCGGCCAACGTGCAGCCGAACTCGGGCTCGCAGGCCAACCAGGGCGTGTTCTTCGCGATGTTGAAGCCCGGCGACACGATCATGGGGATGAGCCTCGCGCACGGCGGCCACCTCACGCACGGCTCGCCGGTGAACATGTCGGGCAAGTGGTTCAACGTGGTGAGCTACGGCCTGAACGAAGACGAGGACATCGACTACGAAGCGGCCGAAAAGCTGGCACAGGAACACAAGCCGAAGATGATCGTGGCGGGCGCGTCGGCGTTCGCGCTGAAGATCGACTTCGAGCGTCTGGCGAGGATCGCGAAGTCGGTGGGCGCGTACCTGATGGTGGACATGGCGCACTACGCGGGGCTGATCGCGGCGGGCGTGTATCCGAACCCGGTGCCGCACGCGGACTTCGTGACGACGACCACGCACAAGAGCCTGCGCGGCCCGCGCGGCGGGGTGATCCTGATGAGGGCCGAGTACGAGAAGCCGATCAACTCGGCGATCTTCCCGGGGATCCAGGGTGGCCCGCTGATGCACGTGATCGCGGCGAAGGCGGTGGCGTTCAAGGAAGCGGCGCAGCCGGAGTTCAAGGCGTATCAGCAGCAGGTGGTGGAGAACGCGCGGGTGCTGGCGCAGACGCTGGTCAAGCGCGGGCTGCGGATCGTGTCGGGTCGCACGGAAAGCCACGTGATGCTGGTGGACCTGCAGGCGAAGAAGATCACGGGCAAGGCGGCGGAAGCGGCGCTGGGCGCGGCGCACATCACGGTGAACAAGAACGCGATTCCGAACGATCCGGAGAAGCCGTTCGTGACGAGCGGGATTCGTCTGGGTTCGCCGGCGATGACGACGCGCGGCTTCGGCGCGAAGCAAGCCGAGATCGTCGGCAACCTGATCGCCGACGTGCTCGACAATCCGGAAGACACGGCGACCATCGAGCGCGTGCGCGCGCAGGTGGCCGAGCTGACGAAGCAGTTCCCGGTGTACGGCGGCCGTTCGGAGGCCTGAGCGACCGAGGCACCGGCAGGGGCGGAGCTTTTACCACGCGTGCGTTGCGCGTGACGGCTCCGCCCGCATCGATCCGGTTGCCTTTCCATCCGGAGGCCGCGCATGGCGGATTCCCTCGACACGATCGGCGTGACCGCGTGGCTGCGTGATCTGTCTATTTATCTCGACGCCGAGCACCGTGAATGCGAGGCGCTCGACGCGGCACGCGCCGCGCTCGCGGGCGTGCCCGGGCCGGTGGCGCCGCGTGAGGCGCCGCGCACGTCCGACACCGTCGAGGCGTGGCTGGACGATGCCCTGCATCGCGCCGCGGCCGCCGATGCCGCGCTCGCGCCGCTGGCCGCGGGCTTCGCGCGGCTCGTGCCGGCGCTGCGCTGGTACCGGCGCCCGACCGACGAACCCGATCCGGCATTCGAGCAGGGCCATGCGAACGCGATCGTGATCGGCGGCGCGGGGCTCGCGACGCTCGGCACGATGATCGTCGGCGTGTCGCTGCTCGCGCCGTGCATCGCGTATCCCGTGCATCGGCATCCGCCCGACGAGGTCTACGTCGTGATGTCCGACGGCCAGTGGTGGCGCGATGGCACCGCATGGTGGACGCCCGGCCCCGGCGCGCTCGTGCATAACCGCGGCGGCGAATGGCATGCGATGCGCGCCGCGGCCACGCCGCTGTTCGCCGTCTGGTTCCTGACCGGCGCCGGCCGCTGAATCATGATGCGGCGCCGGATGGCCGCTGCGGGGCCGCCTCGGCCTGCGCCTCGCCGTCGGCGCGCACGAAATCGATGAACGCGCGCAGCGGCGCCGGCACGAGCCGCCGCCCCGGGTAGTAGAGGAACGGCCCCGAGAACGTTTCCCACCAGCCTTCCAGCACCGGTTCGAGCGCGCCGCTCGCGAGGTGCGGGCGCAGCCAGTCCTCGAACAGGCGGACGATGCCGGTGCCGGCCACCGCCGCGTCGACGGCCAGGTCCACCGCCGCGCCCAGCTGCACGAGCAGTTGCCCCGACGGCTCGATGCGTACCGTCTCGCCGTCGCGCTCGAAGCTCCACGGCGGCATCGCGCCGCTCGGGAAGCGGCCGAGGATGCAGTCGTGGTCGAGCAGCTCGCGCGGATGCGCGGGCCGCCCGCGCCGGTCCAGGTAGGCGGGCGAGGCCGCCATCGCGAAGCGCTGCAGGCGCGGGCCGATCGGCACCGCGATCATGTCCTGTTCGAGCCGTTCCTCGTAGCGGATGCCGGCGTCGCAGCCCACCGCCAGCACGTCGACGAAATTCTCGTCGGCCGATACTTCGAGCCGGATCTCGGGATAGGCCGCCAGGAAGCGCGGCACGATCGACGGCAGCACCAGCCGCGCCACGCTGACCGGCACGTTCAGGCGCAGCGTGCCGGCCGGCCGGTCGCGAAAGCCGTTGACCTCGTCGAGCGCCGCCTCCACTTCGCCGAACGCCGGCGCGAGCCGCGCCAGCAGCCGCTGGCCGGCCTCGGTCGGCACCACGCTGCGGGTGGTGCGATTCAGCAGCCGCACGCCGAGCCGCGCCTCCAGCCTGCGCACCGCCTCGCTGAGTCCGGACGCGCTGGTGCCGGTGGCGCGCGCGCCGTCGCGAAAGCCGTTCGCGCGCGCCACCGCCACGAACGCGCTCAGGTCCGACAGATCGACGTTCATTGTTCGCTCCTTCGTACAAGTCGTGCGGATTATGGTGGCTTATCGATGGAATCGCCAGCGCGTAAGCTCGGGTTTCGCTACCAGGAGGCGCTTCATGAACGCATCGACCCCGACCCAGGTTTTCCCGCTCGGCAGCCATTCGGTCCGCCGCATCGGCTACGGCGCCATGCAGCTGGCCGGCCCCGGCGTGTTCGGTCCGCCGAAGGATCACGCCGCCGCGCTGGCCGTGCTGCGCGCGGCCGTGGAGGCCGGCGTCGACCATATCGACACCAGCGATTTCTACGGCCCGCACGTCACGAACCAGTTGATCCGCGAGGCGCTGCATCCGTATCGCGACGAACTCGTGATCGTGACCAAGGTGGGCGCGCGCCGCGACGCGGCCGGCGCCTGGCTGCCGGCGTTCTCCGCCGCCGAGCTGGAGCGCGCGATCCACGACAACCTGCGCAATCTCGGCCGCGACGTGCTCGACGTGGTGAACCTGCGCGCGATGTTCTCGATCCACGGGCCGGCCGAGGGCTCGATCGAGGCGCCGCTGAGCGCGCTGGCCGAACTGCAGCGCAAGGGGCTGGTGCGCCATGTCGGGCTCAGCAACGTGACGCGCGCGCAGATCGAGGAAGGGCGGCGCATCTGCGAGATCGTCTGCGTGCAGAACCTGTACAACCTCGCGCATCGCGACGACGACGCGCTGATCGACACGCTGGCCGACGAGGGCGTGGCCTACGTGCCGTTCTTCCCGCTCGGCGGGTTCTCGCCGCTGCAATCCTCGGAGCTTTCCGCCGTGGCCGGGCGGCTCGGCGCCACGCCGATGCAGGTCGCGCTGGCGTGGCTGCTGCGCCGCGCGCCGAACGTGCTGCTGATTCCCGGCACCTCGTCGGTCACGCATCTGCGCGAGAACCTCGCCGCCGGACAGCTCGACCTGCCCGACGACGCGATGCGCGAACTGGACGCGATCGGCGCGGCCTGAGGTAACGAAGCCGTGGCGTGAAGCGGGGCCGGCGGCGCCGGGCGGTGCTGATGGCCGGCCGGCGCGGCACGGCACGGCATGCCCGGGCGCCGGCAAGACAAGGCGCGCCCCGGCATGGCCGGCGGCGGGCAACCAGCGGAGCGCGGCTGGCGCGGGCAGCGGCGCGGGCTGTTAGCCCCCGTCGTGCCGGATTCCTTTCAGCACTCCTTTCCGGACCGTTTCGGCTTCTTTTCGGCCGTCTTTTCCCCCTTGCCGTGGCCCTCGTTCGGCCCGCTTCGGCGCACCGCGCCGGCGCGTTTCGCATCGGCTGCCGCGCATTCCCGCCGGCGTGCGCGGCGCGTGCGGCCGCCGTCCGGACGATGCGCGAATTCCCCGCGTTTCATCACGCCGATGCGGTGGCGCGCCGGGTTTGTTGCGGCGTTCGCGGGCTTTGCACGGACATTTCCGGATGCGCGGAACGCTCAGGTCGATTACAGTGTTCGGTCAGCGCGGCGGCGGGACGTTCCCGCCGCCCCAATAAAACAGGAGCGGACCACGATGAGCACCGGCAGCACCCCGACTTTCCCGATCGAGCGTCACCCGAATCCGACTTCCGCCGAAGCTCGCGCGCGATTGCTCGAGAATCCCGGCTTCGGCAAGGTTTTCACCGACTACATGGTGACGATCCGCTACACGGAAGGCCAGGGCTGGCACGACGCGAAGATCGAGCCGCGCCGTGCGCTCCAGGTCGATCCGGCCACGCTGGTGCTGCACTACGCGCAGGAAATCTTCGAAGGCATGAAGGCGTACCCGCTGCCCGACGGCCAGGTCGCGCTGTTCCGCCCCGAGCAGAACGCGCGCCGGTTCCAGAACTCGGCGGCGCGGCTGGCGATGGCGCAGCTGCCGGAAGAACTGTTCGTGGAAGCGGTGCGCCAGCTCGTGAAGCTGGAGCGCGACTGGATTCCGTCGGCGGAAGGCAGCGCGCTTTACCTGCGTCCGTTCATGATCGCCGACGAGGTGGTGCTGGGCGTGAAGCCGTCGGCGCAGTACCTGTTCTGCGTGGTGGCCACGCCGGTGGGCGCCTACTTCAAGGGCGACGCGTCGAAGGGCGTGGCGATCTGGGTGTCGGACAGCTACACGCGCGCGGCGCCCGGCGGCACCGGCGACGCGAAGTGCGGCGGCAACTACGCGGCGAGCCTCGCCGCGCAGGCCGAGGCGACGCGCGAGGGCTGCGATCAGGTGGTGTTCCTCGACGCGGTGGAGCGGCGCTGGATCGAGGAACTGGGCGGCATGAACGTGTTCTTCGTGTTCGACGACGGCTCGCTGCAGACGCCGCCGCTGACCGGCACGATCCTGCCGGGCATCACGCGTGCCTCGCTGATCGAGCTGGCGCGCGATCTGGGCTACACCGTGCGCGAGGAGCCTTACTCGATCGAGCAGTGGGAAGCCGACGCGAAGAGCGGCCGGCTGGTGGAGGCGTTCGCCTGCGGGACCGCGGCCGTCGTCACGGCGATCGGGCAGGTGAAGGGCCGCAAGCACGGCTTCATGATCGGCGACGGCGGCGCCGGCCCGGTGGCGACGCGTCTGAAGAAGACGCTGGTGGGCATCCAGACCGGGCGCGAAGCCGATGCGCACGGCTGGGTCGACATCCTCGGCTGAATCCGGTTCTGACGGCGTGCCGTGCGAGCCTCGGGCGCGCGCGGCACGCCGTCAATCCTGCGGCGGCTCTCCGGCCGCGTCGGTTCTTTTGGCTTTCCTGGTCTTCCTGACCTTCCCGGCGTTCTCCCCCCTTCGCAGCTTTCCCGGCCTTTCCGGCTTTCTTCGCCTGCTTCGCCTCTTCGGCCTTCTGGACGGATCCCCGCGATGGCCGGCGGATCTCCCACGCCTGGCCGCCGACGGTGACCTGGAACCTGCCCGCATCCTGATCGGATCTACCCGGCTGGCAGGCCGGAATCGCAGGAGAACCGTTCCTCGGAAACTGGAAGTCCGCGCCGATCCGGTGGCCGATGATGCGCACGCGCTTGCGCGTCTGCGGCACGCCGCAGCCGGCGAGATTCACCTTCCGCAGGCGCACGCCGTAGCCGATCGCCAGGAACTCCCTGACCAACGAGGACGGTGCCTCGCCATGGCCCGAGGTGAGCAGCCCCTCGACGTTCTCGAAGATGAACCGGCGCGGCCTGAGCTCGGCGACGATGTGCGGGTAGTTGAAGATCAACGGGTCGCGCGGGTCGTCGGCGCGCCGGCGGTGCTGAAGCCCTGGCAGAGGGCCGCCGATCAGCGCGAACGGCTCGCGGCCGCCCGGCATGTCCTTGAAGAACGACGGCCGGACCGTCGTCAGGTCGAGCGCGTGGCAGGTGCCGCCGACGTTGTTTTCATAGGTGCGGCACCGGTCCCGGTCGATCTCGGCGCCGCACCGCGGCTTCAGTCCGGCCGCCGCGAAACCGTAGGAAAATCCGCCCGCTCCCGGGAACAGGGAAAGTACGGCACCGGATCCCGGAGTCATGGCAAGCGCGGCGTCCCGTGGGCAACTCGCGCAATGACACGATACGGGGGCGGCGCATCCGGGCCGCGCAGGCTGGCCACGCAGGCAGACCGGACCGCGCCGGCTCAGCCCGTCGCGCCGGCCCAGCCCTGCCAGACCAGCACGGCGTTCAGCGCCGTCACCACGCAGGCCGCGAGCGTCGCCGCGGCCGTCGTCAGGCGCCGGTTGCGGAACGGCCCCATCACCGCGCGGCTCGCGGTCAGCCGGATCAGCATGAACATCGGCAGCGGCAGCGCGAAGCTGAGCACCACCTGGCTCAGGACCAGCGCGCGCGTCGCGTCGACGCCGAGCGCGATCACCACGAAGCTCGGCGCCATCGTCACGAAGCGCCGCAGCGACAGCCGCAGCCGCCTCTTCACGAAGCCCTGCATGATGACCTGGCCCGCCATGGCGCCGACCACCGAACTCGATACGCCGGCCGCGATCAGGCCGGTCAGGAACAGCAGCGCGGCCAGGTCGCCGAGCAGCGGGCGCAGCGTGTGATAGGCGGTGTCGATCCGCGCGATGTCGCTGAAGCGCTCGTGGAACGCGCCGGCCGCGGTGATCACCATCGCCAGGTTGATCAGCCCCGCCACGCCGAGCGCGGCCGCCACCTCGAGGTTCGAGAACTTCAGCAGCCGCCGCAGCTCGGCCGGCCCTCGCGGCGCCACGCGGTTCTGGGTCAGCCCCGAATGCAGGAACAGCGCGTGCGGCATCACGGTGGCGCCGACGATGGCGACCGAGATCATCAGCGCGTCGGCGCGCGGCAGCCGCGTGGGCACGAGCTGCGCGAACACGGTGGGCCACGCGACCGGCACGATGACCAGCTCGATCAGATACGCGGCGCCGATCGTCGCGACCAGCGCGGCGATCATCAGCTCCAGCGGACGGAAGCCGCGCCGCTCGAAGCCGAGCAGCGCGGTGACGACGGCCGCCGTCGCCAGCATCCCCACCAGCAGCGGCAGGCCGCACAGCAGCTGCAGGCCGATCGCGGCGCCGACCAGCTCGGCGAGTTCGGTCGCCATCGCCACGAGTTCGCTCAGCAGCCACATGCCGTACACGGCGGCGCGCGGCAGCCGCAGGCGGCAGTGCTCGGCGAGGTTCAGGCCGGTCACGAAGCCGAGCCGCGCGGCCAGCGCCTGGAACAGCATGCCGATCAGGTTGGCCAGCAGCACGACCCACAGCAGCGAATAGCCGAAGCGCGCGCCGGCCTCGATGTTGGTGGCGAAGTTGCCGGGGTCCATGTAGGCGATCGAGGCCACCACCGCCGGCCCGCTCAGGGCGATCAGCCGCCGCAGGCCGGGGCGCGGCCCGGACAGCGCGGCCCGCGCCTCGCGCGTGGCGCGTTCGGTCAGCGCGGATACCACGTCCGGCTTGAAGACGGGATCGGTCATGGGCGCGCGGGCGTCAGCGGGAGCCCGCGTGGCCGAGCCGCGCGAGCTGGCGCCCGACGATGCGTTCGAGCTGCGCGTCGTAGGTGTAGCGGCGGCGCAGCGGCTCGGCGACCGCACGCGGCGCCGGCCAGGTGAGCCCCTGCGGGTCCACGCGATAGATCGAGGCGAAGCTGCGGAAGCTGCCGCTCAGCAGCGCGTGGTCCCAGCCGAGCGTGCCCTCGACGAGGCCGTGCAGCGCGGCGAGCGTGATGGTCGATTCGAGGTTCGCGTAGTCGGACGGCCCGCCTTGCGCGCGCGGCGCCGCGTCGGCCAGGTGGTAATGCCAGCTTTGCGTGCGGGTGGGCGACACCACGTTCAGCTGGTAGATCACGTCCCACTCGCGATGCGCGGCGCGCAGCGCCGGGTCCATGCCGAGAATGTGGCGCGGCAGCGCGTCGGTGCATTCGGCCTCGGCCACGCGCCATTGCAGCGCCTCGGCGGGCGTGTCGGGGCCGGCGCCGGGACCGGATGCCGGATGCTCGAACGGCACGCCGAACCGCACCGGGTCGAAGCGCGGCTCGGGGCCGCCGTCGGCGAGCCGCACGGCGAAGCGGCTCGCGCCGGGCGCGTGCGTGACGACGGGGGCCGCGCCCGCGCGCGCGTCGAGCCGCAGCAGGTCGGACGGCTGCGCCGCGTGGCAGGACGCGGCCAGCGCCGGGCAGCGCTGTTCGAGCGCGCGCACGAAGCGCTTCAGCGTGAGCGGGAACACCAGCTGGTTCATGAACGCGGCGGGCGGCAGATAGGCGAACATGCACGAGCCCGGCACGACGTGGCGCGGCGCGATGCGGGCGATCTGTTCGAGCATCGCGCCGACGCGCTCGTGCGGAAACGCCAGCGAGCGGTTCAACGGGAAATTGTTTTCCAGCAGCGGCTGCCATGGCGCGATCAGCAGGTCCACCTGGCCGAGCTGCGCGGCGATGCGCGACGAGGTCGCCTCGCTGACGATGGTGTCGACGGCGTTCCACAGCAGGCACGGCCCGTCGCGCACGATCAGCCCGAATTCCGGCACGCGGTTCTCCGAGCGCGTGATGGTGAGGCGCACCTCGCCGAACGCGATCTCGTCGAAGTCATGCACGCGCTCCACCTGCCGGTAGCCGAGTTCGTGCAGCGCGTGCGCGATCAGGTCGTCGTCGGGAATGATCACGCGGCACTCGCGCGACAGCCCGGCCAGCGTCTCGACGTCGAAGTGATCGAGATGGCGGTGCGAGATCACCAGCAGCGCGAAGCGCAGCGCGTCGAGCTCGCGCAGCGCGCGTTTCGGGAACACGTCGAGCAGGCCCTCCTGGTGCGAGGCGCCGAACACCGGGTCCATCAGGATGTTGCCGGCGCTGGTTTCGATCAGCAGGCTGGCGTGGCCGAGGAAATGGATTTGCATGCGGGGTCTCCCTGCGCGGCTCAGTCGGCGCCCGGGCGCGCGTCGTCGGCGGTCAGCCCGCGCGCCTCGCACCAGGCCGGATCGAAGAAGGTGTTCAGGTACGGCCGCGCGCCGTCGGGCAGCAGCGCGACCACGTTGCGTCCGCGCGCGGTGGCCGGCGCGGTGGCGCAGTAGCGCAGCGCCGCCGCCACGATGCAGCCCGACGACGGCCCCGCGAGCATGCCTTCGCGCTCGAACAGCCGCTGGCTGACCGCGCGCGATTCGGCGTCGGCGATCTCGAACACGCGATCGACGTCGGCGAGGCTCGCCACCACGGGCACCTCGTCGTTGCCGACGCCTTCCACGAGGCTGCCGCGAAACGTGGCCGCTCGCGCGTGCCACGCGGCCGAGAACGCGCTGCCGGGCGGCTCGGCCAGCACGATCTCGACGCCGGGGTTCTGTTCCTTGAGAAAGCGCGCCACGCCATGCAGCGTGCCGCCGGTGCCGGCGCCGCACACCAGCGCGTCGATCCGGCCATCGCTTTGCCGCCACAGTTCGCGGCCGAGGCCGGCGTAGGCGCTCTGCCAGTTCATTGGATTGCCGAACTGGTTCGCGAACCACGCGCCGGGGATCTCGCGCGCGAGGCGCCGCGCGGTGGCGGTACCCGATTCGGGATGGTCGGCGGGCAGGCCGGGGCTGACCAGATGCACGGTGGCGCCGCAGGCGCGCAGCAGGTTGATCTTGTCGGGCGTGGTGGTGCGCGCGACCACCAGCACCACGCGGTAGCCGAGGATCGCGCCGACCGTGGCGAGCCCGACGCCGGTGTTGCCCGAGGTGGTCTCGATCACGGTGCCGCCGGGCGCGAGCAGGCCGCGGCGCGCGGCTTCGGTCAGCAGCGTGCGCGCGAGCCGGTCCTTGATCGAGCCGCCCGGATTCATGAATTCGCACTTGCCGTGCAGGCGGTTGGCGTGCGGCTCCGGCGCCGGCGCGAGCCGCGCGAGCCGCACCAGCGGCGTGTCCCCGATCGCCTCGGCGAGCGACGCGAGCGCGCCCGGCATCGGCCCGGCATCGGGCGCGTCATGGGCCGCGGCAAGGCTGGCGGGCAAACTCGTCGATTGGTCCATGCGGCGGCTCACGAGGCGGCGCGCGCCGCCGGCTTGGCGAGCAGATGGAAGCCGAGGCTCCACGGCACGGTGACGCGGCCGTCGGCGTGGCGCACGGGGCTCAGCCAGTGCTCGACCAGCGGCGCCAGCTCGGCCAGCGCGATCTCCAGCCCGAGCAGTCGCATGATGTACGAGAGCGCCGCGCCCGCGTCGCTGAACTGCCAGTCGGTGGCCCGGCGCCGGCTCCAGCGGTGGATCATCCCGGCACGATCGCAGAGCAGCTGCATGAACGCGCGATCGAGGAACTCGACCTCGTGGCCGGTGCGGCAGTGATGCTGGACCACGTGGTCGAAGAAGCGCTGCGCCGGCGTGCCGAAATCGACGTCCACGATCAGCAGCTCGGCGTTCGGCTTCAGCACGCGGCGGATCTCGTCGAGCGCGACCTTCTTGTTCTGCACGTGATGGAAGCTCGCCATCGAGAACACCAGGTCCACCGAATCGTCGGGCAGGTCGATTCGCGACGGCGTGGCCACCAGCTTGCGCATGCCGGCCAGCGGCTGCAGATGCGCGAGCATGTGGGGCGACGGATCGCAGGCGATCAGCTCGCCACCGGGCGCGAGCTGCTCGAGCAGGGCCGGCGTGGCGAAGCCGGAGCCGGCGCCCAGCTCGACGATGCGCCGCACCGGCGGGCGGCGGCGCTCGGCCAGCGCCCAGCACGCCGCTTCCAGTTCGGCGGCGCGGGCATACGGCGAGGCGCGCATCGCGCCTTCGTAATCGACGGCGCGCTGGAGGTCGAATTCAACGAACATGATGGGATTCCCGGTCAGGTCGACTTGATCAGCAGGCGGTCGCCGACGCACAGCGCGTCGAGCGCCACCTCGTGATAGAACGCCTCGCTCTGCGCGGCGGTGGAGAAAATCGGGCTGCCGCCGGCGTTCAGCGAGGTGTTGAGCAGCACCGGCACGCCGGTGCGCGCCTCGAACGCGCGCAGCAGCGCGGCGAACGGCTCGTGCTCGGTGCCGGGGCCGTCGGCCACGGTCTGCACGCGCGCGGTGCCGTCCTCGTGGACGATCGCGGCCAGCTGCTCGCGCCGCTCGGGCCGCACGTCGATGGCGCGCAGCATGTAGCGGCTCGAGCCGCTCATCTCGAACCATTCGCCGGCCCGGCTCTCCAGCACGCTCGGCGCATACGGACGCCAGCGCTCGCGCAGCTTCACGCGCGTGTTGAGGATTTCCTTGGCGTCGGCGATGCGCGGGTCCATCAGGATCGAGCGATGGCCGAGCGCGCGCGGCCCGAGCTCGCCGCGGCCCTGATGCCAGGCCACGATCCTGCCGGCGGCGAGCAGCCCGGCCACTTGCTCGATGGTGTGCGGCGAGGGTTGCGCCTCGACCGGATCATCCTGCCAGTAGGGGAAGCCGCCGGTCGGGAACAGCGGCTGGTCGAGCTGGATGCGCAGCAGCTCCAGGCAGCCGAGCGACAGGCCGCCGTCGTAGGCATGCGGCGGGATCGCGAGCAGCGGGAAATGGCGCGCCAGCAGCTCGTTGCAGACCACGTTCTGCGCGCAGCCGCCGGCATAGAGGATGGTGTCCTCGGCGCGGCAGTGGCGCTGGAAGAAGCGCAGCACGTAAGCGGCCACGCCGTGATGGATGGTGGCGAGCCAGTCGCGGAACGAAGGGTTGTCGAACGAGAAGAACGCGTTGCCGGCGCGCGGCACCCAGCGCCGCGCGACCGCGTCGACCACGATCTGCGGGTCCGCCTCGGGAATCGCGCCGCGCCACGGCACGGCGCGGATCAGGTCGTAGATCGCGTGGTCGGCGATCGCGTCGAAGTCGATCCCGTCCAGGTAGGCGTGGTCGACGCTGCCGTAAGCCTGCGCGCCCATCACCTTGCCGACCAGATCCTCGAGGCCGCCGGACAGCTTCATCAGCATGCCGATCTTCTCGAACAGCATGCCGAACGAGCGGTTGCCGGTGCTGAACACGAGCTCGGGCGTCTTCGAGCCGGGCGCGCGGATCACCGACTGCGAATTGCCGTTGTCGCCGTTGCCGTCGAGCGCGATGCCGACCGCCGCCTCGGCTACCGGCAGCAGCGGCCAGCCGCTCAATACGTGCGCGTAATGGTGGTCGACGCACCAGGTCGGCGCGTCGCCGAAGCGCGGCAGCACCGGGCGGCTGCGCTCGAACAGCCGGTTCGGCGCGCAGCTGCCGAGCCCGTTGCGCTGGCCGTCCGAGAACGCCACCGCGTCGACGCGGTCGAGGCCCCATTCGGCGCAGGTGCGCTCGACGAATTCGAGCGTGGCGCGGTGATGCTTGATGCCGGTGGCGCGCTCCGATTTCGCATAACGCACGCGGCCGTCGATCCAGGCGGCAACGTTGCTGTCGTGACGGCCCAGATAGAACGAGACGAAGTTCATTCGGTACTCCGGTTGGTGGGCGTGAGCCCGGCGATGAACGCGTGGATGGCGGCGGCCGTGGCGTCGGGGCGTTCGTGCATCGGCAGGTGGCCGCAGTCGGGCATGATCGCGAGCGAGGCCTGGCCGGCCGGCAGCCGTTCGACGAAGGCCCGCGCATAGGCGGGCGGCGTGAAGCGGTCCTGCGCGCCGGCGATCACCAGCACGCGCCGGCGCAGATGCGGCAGCCGGTGGCGCAGGCCGTGCTCGGCGAACGGCCAGGCGATCCGGCTCAGCGCGTTCATGCCGCGCGCCGGCCAGTGCGCCTGCATGCGCCGCGCGTCGGGATGCGCCGGGTCGTGCCAGAGCAGGCCGGTGGCCGCGTCCGGACCGAGCGCGAGCAGGTTGGCGAGCGGATGCGCGTCGAGCCAGAGGCCGAGCGGCGAGATCAGCACCAGCGGGGCGCGCGGCGCCGAGTCGAGACCATCGAGGCAGGCCAGCTCGGCCGCGAGCATCGCGCCGAGGCCGTGCGCGATCAGGAGCGGGGGCGTGGCGTGCGGCGTGGCGCCGGTTGTCTCCGGCGCCTCGTCGCGAAGCCGGCGCGCGCAGGCGGCGAGCACGTCGAGCAGCGGGTTCGCGCCGGCCTGCGTCTGCATCGCCAGCTCGCCGGCGGCCATCACCGGCACCGGCCGCGAGGACAGCGCGCGCAGGAAGCGTTCGGGCACCAGCGGATCGGCGCCGCCGAGATAGCACGCCGCGATGGCGGGCGCCACGGACGCGGGCGCGGGCACCACGGCGGCGCGGGTGGACGGAGTCGAGGTCATGGCGTGGGGGCTCCGGCGAGCGCGCGCGGCGTCCAGCGATCCTCGTACGCGTCGTGCAGGCCGCGCAGTTGCGGCATCACCTGCGTCGCGAACAGCCGCGCGTTCTTTTCGGTCAGCTCGGCCGACAGCGTGCCGACCTGCAGGATGCCGATCAGGTGGCCGATCCGGCAGCGCATGGCGAGATCGCGCAGCGCCGCCGTCACGGTGGCCGGGCTGCCCGCGATCACCTGGCCGCGCGCGACGTAGTCGGCATAGCGCAGCGGGCCGCGCGCCTCGGGCTTCGCATCCGGCTTCGCATCGGCGGGCGGCTTCGGCGCCGGCACGTCGCTGACCGGCACGTGGGCGAACATCGGCGTCACGGCGGTGACGGTGCCGAAGAAGTGCTCGACGGCCTCGGCGTAGTCGGCCTCGGCCGAGGCGTCGGTCTCGCTCACGCAGATCACCTGCGCGAGCGCGAACCGGTACGGGTTGTCGTCCCAGCCGTTGGCATGCACGGCGGACCAGTAGCCGTCGAGGAACGCCACCGTCTTCTGCGTGCCGCCGAACGACAGGTAGCAGTAGCAGTAGTCCTCGCGCGCGGCGATCGCCCAGGTGTCGTGGCTGCCGGTGCCGGGCAGCCAGACCGGCGGGCGCGGCTGCTGCAGCGGGCGCGGCCACGGATTCACGTGGGCCAGCCGCGTGTAGGCGCCGGCGAACGCGAACGGCGCGTCGGCGGCCCAGGCCGCGCGGATCAGCCGGTGCGCCTCGGCCCAGCGTTCGCGCAGCTCGCCCGGCGCGACGCCGCCCGCGAAGCAGGCGTCCATCGGCGTGCCGAACACGAAGCCGGCCACCAGCCGGCCGTTCGACAGCACGTCGATCACCGCGAGTTCCTCGGCCACGCGCGTGGGCGGGTTGTACAGCGGCAGGCTGTTGCCGAGCACCACGATCGCGGCGCGGCGCGTCTCGCGCGCGAGGATCGCCGCGAACAGGTTCGGCGAGGGGCTGACCGAGCCGGCGTATTGATGGTGCTCGTTGACCACCAGTCCGTCGAAGCCCAGCTCGCTCGCGAGCCGGTAGCCGCTCAGCGTGTCGTCGTAGAGCGCGGCGACCCGGGCCGGGTCGCAGTGGCGGCGCGGCGGCGTCACCCACATGCCGCCGTCGCGGGCGCCCGCTTCCTGCGCGAGCCCCGGGTAGGTGAATTCGACGAACCAGTGGAATTTCATTGCGTGACGGCGCGGTTGTCGAGCAGGTCGAGCATCAGCGGCGAGGCGACGTAGTTCTCGATCAGCACGTCGGTGCGGTCCTTGCGGACCAGACGCACCTGCGCGCCGATCTCGGGCGTCCTGCCGAGGTTGTAGAGGTGATCGTCGTGGGTGGCGTTGCGCGCGTGCTTGAACGCCTCCGGGCCGATGTAGCCACCCAGGTGGTCGCAGCGTCCGGTCGCGAGATGGAAGGTGCCGAAGATCTTCTCGTCCTGGATCCCGGTGCCGGTGACGGGCAGCCGCGAGGTGCCGAGTCCGAACTCGCAGATCACGGCGGTGGCGGGATCGTCGCGGAAGCGCTGCAGGCCCTCGGCCAGCGTGCCGGCGCTGCCGTCGAGCAGCGTGCCGTCCACGATGCTGCCGTCCACCACGCGCAGCGCGGCGAGCGTGCCGTCCTCGAACTTGTGCGGAAAGGTGCCGCTCGCGCTCTTGGGCAGGAAATACACCTCGCCGTCGGGCAGGTTCTCGACGTTGCGCTGGCCCGGCGGGCAGCGCCCGCAGCTCTTGCCGGCGTGGCGCCCGCCGATCTCGATGTCGAGCCGGAACTGCTGCGTGCCGTAGAAGAAGTCGATCTCGGCGCGCTCGGCCGGCGAGAGCGCGACGCGGATCCGGTTGGTGTCCTCGCCGACCTTGCGGTAGTCGAGGCACAGGCCGCTTTGCATCACGTCGCGGTTGATGCCGTGCATGGTGGCGGCGCGAAAGCCGATCCGGCGCGCCAGCGCGAGCAGCGGCGCGGTGGCCGAGTGGGTGGACAGGCACAGCAGGATCGAATGCCCCTCGCAGATCTCCTTGACGAAATCGACCACGCGGCCGTCCGGTGTCACGGCCTGCGCGGGCAGCTCGGCGTTGCTGCCCGACACCGTCCGGTAGGCGTACAGATCGACCGCGCCGAGCTTCAGCTGCCCGGCGACGCCGGCGCGCAGCGGCTGATAGAACTCGTCGTGCGCGAGCGCCTGCAGCTCGAAGGCGGGATCGCCGAGATAGCGGAAGTTCTCGACCAGCGACGGGTCGGGCAGGTCGATCAGGATCGCGAGCCGTTCGCCGGGCTCGGGCTCGAAGCAGCTTTCGAGGAGGCGATGGAGGTCGAAGGTCGGGAAGGTGAGATCGGTCATGGCGGGGTTCCGGGTGGGAAATGGGTGGATCGGTAGGCGGCTCGAAACGTGGCTCGGCATGCGGTTCGGAATGCGGCCCGCGGCGCGGCGCCGGCTCAGTCCGGCTGGCGCGGCGTGCGGCGCAGCTCGTGGCCGATGAAGCTGGCGCACGCGCCGAACCAGCGCCGCACGAACCGCCGGCTGCCGGCCCACGAGCCGCGCACCAGCGCCCGCGAGCCGTGGCTGCCGGCCACGCGTGCGTAGCGCAGCAGATGCCGCGCGCGCGGCGACAGCGCGTCGAACCTGTGCTGCTCGATCGGCCGGCGATAGTCGCGGTCGCTCTGCACGCTTTCCTCGACGATGCGGCCGAGCAGGTTGCCGAGATTGAGCAGCCGCTGGTTGGCGATCGCGCCGCCGCCGCTCGCGCCGCGCCCGGCCTTGCGCACGCGCTCGGCCAGCCAGACGCCGGCGCGCGCGAGCCATGCGTAGGGCACCGGCCCGGGCTGGACGTAGTAGAGCGAGAGCATCGGCCGCGACGCGTCGGACCGGTTCGCGGTGCCGCGATGCAGCAGCCGGTGGTCGCGCAGCACGAAGCTGCCGGCGCGGTTGGTGAGCCGCCGCGGGCGGCGCGTGGCCGAGATCTGGCGTGCCTCGTCGGCGGCGATGAAATACGGCTGCGTGTCGAATCGGCCGCCGCAGTGCGTGCCCGGCCAGATCTCGGTCGGCCCGTTGTGCTCGGTGACGTCCACCAGCGGGATGTTCAGCGCGATGCTGAAGCGCGTGAAGTCCTGGTGCGCGCCCTGGAAGCCGGCGCCGGGCAGCGGCGTGTCGGAGGCGATCAGGTAGCAGACCGCGTCGGGGCCGATCAGCCGGTCGACGATCGCCATCACGCGCGGATCGTTGAACAGGCGCTCGTCGAACAGCGGCCCGTGCGACGGCAGGTGCATGTTCCAGCGGTTCAGGTCGTGATTGCCGCCCTTGGGCTTGAAGTCGTTGAGCACCGCGTCGTTGCGGTCGAGCAGCGCCTGGTCGGCGGCCACGCCGTGCAGGCCGAAGCGGCGCATCTTCGCGTCGAGCAGCGCCAGGTAGTGCTCGCGCAGCGTGTCGAGTTCGCCCGGGCTGAACGGGCTGCCGAACGTGCAATGGCCGTCGGCGATGAACCGGTCGAGCGCGGATGAATCGGAGTCCGTATTGTTGTCCGTGTGGTTCGTATCGGCGGACGTCGGGTTCGATGCCGCGTCGGCCCATCGCGCATGCATTTCCATGGTCGTTCATTCCTTGTCGGTCCGATCCGCGGATCGAGTACCGGACGAAGAGTGTCACGAGCGGGGCGCCGCGCGCACCTCTAAAACTTGAGAGGTTGAACCGCGCGCCGCCGCTGTCCTACTCTGGAAGCCTTCCGCCGGCCTGCGGGCTTCGGCGTGTCGTCACTTCAAGGAGCGGACCCGATGCCGGAGCGGAACCAGCGCGATACCGATCCGCCCCTGGCCTGGCCGGCGCGCGACGCCCGTCCGCCGCGCGGCGAGCCCGGGCCGCTGACCGTGGCCGGCTTCCTGCGCGGCCAGCTGCTGGAGGCATGGCGGCCGCTGAGCGGCGCGATCACCGGCCAGCTCGTGTTCGTGCTGGTGGCGATGGCCACCACGCGCATGATCGGCAACGCGATGGAGGCGGCCAGCCACGGCGCCCAGTCGCTCGGCGCGCTGTGTACGCGCTTCGCGATGATCGCCGCGCTGTTGCTGCTCGGCATCTGCGTGCGCCGCTATGCCGATCGCGCGGTGATGGACCATATCCTCACGGTGTCGTGCGCGATCGTGCAGCAGGGCTACGAGCGCGCCGAGGAAAGCCGCAGCGAGGCCGGCGCGCTCGGCGGCCCGGCCGGCCAGGATCGCAGCGGCGCGACCGTGCGCAAGATCCTGCGCGCGCGGCAGAACTACGACGTGCTGGTGAGCAGCTGCTACTTCTCGCTGCTGCCCGCCGCGCTCGGCATCCCGTTCGCGATCGGCGTGACCGCGCTCGACAGCTGGCCCGGCGCGCTCGCGATGCTGATCTGCCTGACGCCGATGCTGTTCGCCACCGCGCTGTTCGGCCGGCGCCACGTCACGCCGCTGCTGCGCGAATCGGCGCGGCTCGACAGCCGGCTCTCGGCCGAGCTGTCCGACGTGCTCGGCAATCACGCCACGGTGACGAGCTGGGACACGCATCACTACGAGACCGGCCGCCTGCAGCGCCTGAGCGAATGCTGGCGCGAGCGCACCGCGCCGGCGTGGGGCCGGCTGGTGGACAACGCGATGCTGCAGAACGCGCTGTCGGCCGTGACGCTGGTGGTGCCGCTCGCGGTGGTGGCCGCCGAGCTGCTGGCGCGCCACGGCAACATCGCGGCGGCCACCACGGTGGTGGGCGCCTCGTTCGTGCTGCGCAGCTCGCTCGGCACGTTCGGCAAGGCGGTGCGCGACGTCCATACCTCGCTGTCCGACCTGCACGAGTACGTCGATCTGCTGAACGTCTCGCAACCCGCCGTCGCGCAGCGCGAACTCTCGGCGTTCCGCGCCGCCGAGATGCGGATCCGCTTCGACGCGGTGGACTTCCATTACCCGGGACGCCGCGAGAGCGGGGTGCGCGCGCTCGACGTGGCGATCGAGCCGAACCAGACGGTCGGCGTGGTGGGCGGCTCCGGCAGCGGCAAGACCACCTTCCTGAAGCTGATTCTCGGCATCCATGTGGCGAGCGCGGGCCGCGTGACGGTGGACGGCCAGGACGTCGCGCAGATGCGGCGCGGCAGCCTGCGCCGGCACATCGCGCTGGTCGCGCAGGACACGCCGATGTTCCAGCGCACGCTGCTGGAGAACCTGACCTACGGCATCGGCCATGTGCGCCGCAAGACGATCGACGCCGTGGTGCGCGCGGTGGGGCTCGACGTGCTGGTCGCGTCGCTGCCCGACGGCTACGCGACGATGGTGGGCGAGCGCGGCGCGAGCCTGTCGGGCGGCGAGCGGCAGCGCGTGGCGATCGCGCGCGCGCTGCTGTCGAACCGCCGGCTGCTGATCTTCGACGAGGCCACCGCGAACCTCGACATCGTCACCGAGGCGCGCGCGCAGGCGGCGATCGAGCGCTTCGCGGCCGGGCGCACCTGCATCATCGTCGCGCATCGGCTCTCGACGGTCCGGCATGCCGATCGCATCCTCGTGTTCAGCGAGGGCCGCATCGTCGCGGACGGCAGCCACGACGAGCTGGTGCGGCGCGGCGATCCGGCCTACCGGCGCCTGCTGGGCGAGCCGCACGGCGCGCCGCCGCGCGGGGCGCGCCCCGCGACGCCGCTTGAAGCGCCGCCCGCCGGCCGGCCCGGCTAGCCGGCGCGACTCCTTTCCCCGCGCGGCGCGACCGGCGCGCTCCCGACACTTCCCAGGCAACAGGAACCCACACCATGCAGGTACAAGTCGAATCGCTGGAACCCACGCTGTTTCGCTACACGCGCCGCTATCCGGACGTGCCGCCGGAAGTGATCCTGAAGGAAGACCTGCTGCGGCTCGGCCTGCAGATCAACCGCGACGCGCTCGCGCTGCTGCGCGGCTGCCGCACGCAGGCCTACTTCCTGTTCTCGTACAACATGTCGTCGGTCGACGCGCTCGGCGAGGACGTCAGCGCGCTCGCGCCCGAGGACATCTCGTTCTTCGGCGGCCCGCTGGCGCTCAGGCGCACCTCGGTGCGGGTGGTGCTGTCGGCGAAGTCGCCGTACCAGCTCTGCGAGGCGGACGGCAAGCTCGCGATCTGCGAGAACGGCGAGCTGCTGGCCGAGGTCGTGCTGCCGTCGAAGCCGCCGTACTACGGCAACCTGTTCGACGACGGCACGCGCTACGAGCAGGTGGTGCCGCTGCTCTACAACCACTACGCGTTCGTGACGACGTTCCGCGTCTGCCATTACTGGGGCGACAAGGAAGAGTGCAAGTTCTGCGACATCAACGAGCACGTGCGCCAGTTGCGCCGGCAGTCGGGCGACCACGTGCTGGCCGAGCCGGTCAAGGAGCAGGACAAGGTGGTGGCGGCGATCCGCGCGATGTACGAGGAGAAGTCGCCCGAATTCCGGCTCGTGACGGTGCTGATGACGAGCGGCTCGATCCTGCGCAAGGTGCGCGGCGGCGCCGGCAACCCGACCGACTTCAACCTGCCCTACGTGGAGGGGATCCGCGCCGCGATCGGCAACCAGACGCCGATCGTGCTGATCACCGAATCGCAGCCGATCGAGCAGGTCAGGCGGCTGCACCGCGCCGGCGTGACGAGCCACAACGCGAACCTGGAGGTGTGGGACCGCGAGCTGTTCGAGGTGATCGCGCCGGGCAAGCAGAAGTACGTCGGCTACGACCGCTGGCTGCACAACCTCTACGACGCGGTGACGGTGATGGGCGAGGGCAACGTGAGCCCGAACATGGTGTCCGGCATCGAGATGGTCCAGCCGTGGGGCTTCAAGTCCGTGCCGGACGCGGTGGCGTCGGCGCGCGAGGGCTTCGAGACGCTGATGTCCCACGGGGTCGTGCCGCATCTCGACACCTGGTGCATCGAGCCGGGCTCGCGGCTGGAAAACCATCCGCCGCCGCCGCTCGATTTCCTCGTGCAGGCCGACATCGCCTGGTACGAGACCTGGCGCAAGTACAACCTGCCGCCGTTCTCGGGCTACGGCCCGATGGGCGCGCCGGGCTGCGCGATCTACGGCAACAGCGCGTCGGTCGACATGGGGGGCTGATGCGATGAACGGCAGCGCGACAGGTTCGATGCAGGCCGTGCCGGCACAGGCGGCGGCCGACCCCGACCGGGCGGCGCCGCGCCCGCCCGGCGATCCGCTCGCGACGAACGGCGCCGGCGCGCTGCTGGGCGCGATCGAGACGCAGGTGCTGCGCGCGCCGCAGGCGCTCGCGATCGCGGACATGGCGCGCGATTGGTCGTATGCGGCGCTGTGGGAGGCCGTCGAGCGGACGGCGGCGCGCCTGCGGGCGGCCGGGCTGCGGCCCGGCGACCGGGCGCTGTGCGTGGCCGGGCGCGGCGCGCCCACGGTGGTCGCGCTGCTGGCGATCTGGCGCGTGGGCGGCGTCTACGTGCCGGTCAAGGACGATTACCCGGCCGCGCGCATCGAGGCGATCCGCGTGCAGTCCGGCGCCGTGCTGACGATCGGCTGCGAGCCGCGCGCCGCGCGTGACGCCGGCGGCGAGGCCGTGCCGGGCGAGATCGGCGTGACGGCCGGGGCCGCGCCGCCGCGCGAGCCCGCCGCCGGTCCGCCGTGCGAGCCCGCCGCCGGCGACGCGCTTGCCTACGTGATCTACACCTCGGGCTCGTCCGGCGCGCCGAAGGGCGTGATGGTCGGCCACGCCGCGCTGCGCAACGTGATCGACGACCATCTCCGCGCGTTCGCGCTGAGCCGCGCCGACCGCGTGCTGCAGTTCTCGTCGCCGGCCTTCGACGCGGCGCTGTTCCAGATCCTGATGCCGCTCTGTTGCGGCGCGGTGCTGGTGCTGGCCGACGAGGCGACGCTCGGCGACGTCGAGCGCCTGCTGGCGCGCGTCGAGCAGACCGGCGTGAGCGTGCTGTCGCTGCCGCCCGCGTATCTGGCGCGCTTCGAGCGCCGACCGCTGCCAGCCTGCGTGCGGCTGCTCAATACCGGCGGCGACGCGCCGGTGGTGGCCGACGCGCGCCACTATGCCGGCTGCTGCGCTTACTTCAGCACCTACGGGCCGACCGAGGCCACCATCTGCTGCGCCCATCACCGCGTCGATCCACGGCGCGACTACGCCGGCGGCGTACCGCTCGGGCAGCCGGTGAACAACATGCGGCTGGCGGTGTTCGACGCGCAGCTGCGGCCGGTCGCGCCCGGCGAGATCGGCGAGCTGCTGGTGAGCGGCGTCGGGCTCGCGTTCGGTTACGTCGGCGAGCCGGAGAAGAGCGCGCGCGCGTTCGTCGAGCTGCCCGCTGACGACGATGGCGAGGGGCGCACCGTGCGCTGGTATCGCACCGGCGATCGGGTGCGCGAGCAGGACGGCGAGCTGTTCTTCGCCGGCCGCGCGGACCGGCAGGTCAAGATCAGCGGCTACCGGATCGAGCTGGCCGAGATCGAACGCGCGCTGGAACGGCATCCGGCCGTCGCGCGCAGCCTGGTGGAACGCATCGCCGGGCCGGACGGCCGCAACGCGACGCTGCATGCCTATCTGCAGGGCGAGCCCGGCGCGGGCGCCACGGCGGCCGTGCGCGCGAGCCTCGCCGCGTCGCTGCCCGCCTACATGATCCCGGCGACGCTGAGCTGGGTCGCGCGGTTTCCGCTGACGTCGAACGGCAAGATCGACACGAAGGCGCTCGCGGCGCTGCGCGGCGAGGCCGCGGCGCAGGAGCAGGATGGTTTCGAGGACGATTGCAAGGACGATTCATCCGCCGTCGGGATGACGCCGTTCCGCCGGCAACTCGCCGAGATCTGGCGGCGCGCGCTGACGCTGCCCGGGCGCGGCCCGCGCGGTCATTTCTTCGCGGCCGGCGGCGACAGCCTGATCGGCATGCGCGTGACGGCCGAGGTCGAGCGCCGGCTCGGCTGCGAGACGAGCGTGGCGGACTTGCTGCGCACGCCCGCGTTCGACGATTACGCCGCGCTGCTCGAAAGCCGGCCGCGCCGCGCGCCGCCGGCCGACGAGGCGGCTTCCGGGGCCGCCGACGACATCACCGGGGACACGCTCGACGCGACTCCCGGACCCGACGCGCCGTGGCCGCTGACGCCCGCGCAGCGACGGCTCTGGATGCTCGGACAGATCGAGCCGGCGTCGAGCGCCTATCACCTCGCGCACGCGTTCGTGCTGCGCGGGACACTCGACACGGCCCGGCTCGAACGGGCGCTGGACGCGGTCGTGCGACGTCATCCGGCGCTGCGCGTGGCGATCGTCGAGCATCACGGCATCGCCTGCCAGCAGCCGCGCGACGGCGCGATCGGCCTGCTGCCGCTGCGCGTGCCCGGGATCGAACGCGTGCGGCATGCGGAGATCACCGAGCACCACGACGCGGCGCTCGAAGCCGCGCGCGCCCTCGCCGACGCGCCGTTCGATCCGGCCCGGGGCCCGCTGCTGCGCATGGCCGTCGCGCGGCTCGATGCCGATCGCACGTTGCTGCTGTGCGTGGTCCATCACATCGTCTGCGACGGCACCTCGCTCGGCATCGTCCTCGACGATCTCGGCCAGGCCTATCGCGCGCCCGATGCCGCGCCGCCGCTGCCCGTCCACGACTACCGGCGGCTGATCGCGCTACAGGCCGCGCGCCTGCAACGGCGGCTGCCGGCGCTGGCGCGCTTCTGGCAGCCGCGCGTCGCCGGCCTGCCCGAGCCGCTCGCGCTGCCCGCCGATTTTCCGCGCCCGGCCCGGCGCGGCAGCAGCGGCGAGGTGTTGCGCTTCGATCTCGACGCGGCGCTCGGCGAGCGCCTGGCGCGCGCGGCGGCCGGCCATGGCGTGAGCCGCTTCAGCTTCGTGCTGGCGGTGTTCAAGGTGCTGCTGCACCGCTATACCGAGCGCGACGACCTGGTGGTCGGCGTGCCCGTCACCGAGCGCCACGACGCGCGCTACGCGCAGGTGGTCGGCATGTTCGTGAATACCGTGATCGTGCGCACGCGCCTGACCGCGGCGCTGCCGTTTCGCGCGCTGCTGGCGCAGGTCGCCGACGAATCCGCGCAGGTCTACGCGCACGGCGACTATCCGTTCGAACTGCTGGTCGAGCAGTCCGACGCGGCGCGCGACCCGGCGCACGGCGCGCTGTTCAACGTGATGGCCGCGTGGCAGCGCGCCGACGATCTGCGCCTGACGCTGGACGGCGTCGAACTCGAGCGCCACGTCCCGCTCGAGAGCGGCAGCAAGTTCGACCTCAGCATCGATTTCGTCGACGGCCCGCACGGGCTGGAAATCCTGCTCGAATACAGCGACGCGTTGTTCACCGCGCAGCGCATCACGCGCCTGTTCGCGCACTGGTGCTGCCTGCTCGACGCGGCGCTGGCCGATCCGGACCTGCCGCTCGCGCGCCTGAACCTGCTGCCGCCGGACGAACGCGCGGACCTCGAACGGCGCTTCCAGGCGCCGCGCCTCGCCGGGCCGGCGCCGCTCGCCTTCGACGGTTTCGACGCGACGGTGCGCGCCGAGCCGCGGCGCGACGCGATCGTCCATCGCGGCCGGCACTGGAGCTACGCCGAGATCGACCGGCAGGTGAGCGCGCTGGCCGCCGTGATCGGCCGGCGTCTGGCCGGCGCGCCGAACCGGCTGGTCGGCATCCTGGTGGCGCGCTCGGAGCGCTTCTTCGTGAGCCTGCTGGCGATCTGGCGCGCCGGCCACGCGTACCTGCCGCTCGACGCACAGCATCCCGACGCGCGGCTGCGGCAGATCGTGGAGGCGAGCGGCTGCGTGCTGATCGTCGCCGACCGCGCGCTGGCCTCGCGCGCGCCGGCCGATCGGGCGCCGCTGCTGTGCTACGACGAGGCGGACCTGAATGGCGCGCTGCCTCCGCCCGCCGCGCCGGCGTTGCGGCCCGACCAGCTCGCCTATTGCTATTTCACCTCCGGCTCGACCGGGCAGCCGAAGGGCGTGCTGGTCGAGCACGGCAACGTCGCGAACGCGATCCGGGTCTGGCGCCACGATTACGCGCTCGACCGGCCGCGCGTGCTGCAGCTCGCGGGCCATGCGTTCGACGTCGCGCTGGGCGACCTGTGCCGCTCGCTGCTGATCGGCGGCACGCTGGTGATCGCCGACGAGGTCGAGCGCGCGAGCCCGCCGGCGATTGCCGCGCTGCTGGAGGCCGAGCGGATCGACGTCTGCGAGATCACGCCGGCCGTGGCGCGCCTGCTGACGAGCCATTTCCAGGAACGCGCCGCGCCGGCCGGCCTGGGCCTGCTGGTGGTGGGCTCGGATGTCTGGACGCTCGACGAGTTCGCCGCGCTGCGCGGCCGGCTGGCGGTGGGCACGCGCCTGATCGGCAGCTACGGCACCACCGAGGCGACCGTCGATTCGACCTGCTACGAACCGGCCGCGTCCGATGCCGGAGCCGCGTCGCGGCAAGCCGGCGCCGGCGAGCGCGTGCCGCTGGGCCGGCCGATGAGCAACGTCGAGGTGCGGATCTGCGACCGGGCCGGCAACCTGATGCCGATCGGCGTGCCGGGCGAGCTGTGCCTGGCCGGCCCGTCGGTGGCGCGCGGCTATCTCGGCTGGCCGTCGCCCGACGGCGAGCGCTTCGTCGCCGATCCGGCGCATCCCGGCGCGCGCGTGTTCCGCACCCGCGATCGGGCCGCATGGCGCGCCGACGGCGGCATCGCGTTCCTCGGCCGCGACGACGACCAGCTCAAGGTGCGCGGCTACCGGATCGATCGCGTCGAGATCGAGCAGGCGCTGCGCGCGGTGCCGGGCGTGGCGCAGGCGGTGGTGGCCGTGCATTCGGGCGCGGGCCGGCTGATGGCGTTCGTGACCGGCGCGGCGGCGCCGCGCGCCGAGGCGATCCGCGCCGCCGTGGCCGCGCACCTGCCGTTCTTCGCGGTGCCCGAGTCGATCACGGTGCTGGCGCGCCTGCCGTTGAACGTCAACGGCAAGGTGGCGGTGAAGCAGCTGGAGGCGCTCGAATCGCACGCGCCGGCGGCTGGCGGCGGCGAGGCCGGCGCGCCGCTGCCGCCGCGCGAGGCGCTGCTCGCGCAGCTGTGGCGCGAGGTGTTGCGCGAGCCGGGCGCGATCGACGCGTCGAGTTCGTTCTTCGGGCTCGGCGGCGATTCGCTGCAGGCTGTCAGCCTGGTGATCGCCGCCGCGCGCGTCGACGCGCGGCTGACGCTGGCCGACATCTATCGCCAGCCGCGCCTGGCGGAAATGGCCGCCTGCCTGCAGCCGGGCCGCGCCGGCACGGCGGCGCCGCTGGTGGTGCCGCCGGTCGGCGAGGCGCTGCGGCGGAGCCTCGCGGCGCGGGCGGTCGATCTCTATCCGGCCACGCGGATGCAGGCCGCGATGCTCGACTGGTCGCGGCGCATTCCGGCCAGCTATCACAACCAGTCGAGCTGGCGGCTGCGCGCGCCGGGGCTCACGGCCGCCCTGGCGGGCGCGGCGGTGGCGGCGGTGGCGGCGCATTACCCGGCGCTGCGCACCGCCTTCGTGCGCGATCCCGACGAGCCGGGCGGCTATGCGCAGGTCGTGCTGGCGCCCGGGACGATGCCGCTCGTGATCGAGGATCTGGCGGCGCTCGACGGCGCCGCGCGGGAGGCGCGGCTGGCCGCCTGGCTGGCCGCCGATCGCGAGCGGCCGTTCATGGTCGGCGCGGCGCCCGGGCCGCTCGTGCCGATGAGCCGCGCCGCCGTGTTCGAGCTGGGCGGCGGCGAGGTCGAAGTGGCGTGGTCGCAGCATCATGCGCTCGACGACGGCTGGAGCCACCTGCAGATCGAGGCGCGCCTGCTCGCCTATGGCGCGCAGCTGCTGGCGCGCGGCGAGATCGCGCCCGAGCCGCCCGACACGAGCTATCGCGAGGTCGTGGCGCTGGAGCGCGAGCAGCTTGATTCGGCCGAACTGGTCGCGTTTTGGCGCGCGCGATGCGCGGGCTGGGCGCTCGACGACGAGGCTGGCGACGAGGACCACCCGGGGCTTTCCGGAACCGCCGCGCCGGCTCGGCCCGAGGCGGCACCCGGCGCGATGCGCCAGCGCATGATCGCGCTCGACGCCGCCGTGCTGCAGGCGCTGCGGCAGCGCGCGGCGGCGCTTGGCGTGAGCCTCAAGAGCCTGTTCGTCGCCGCGTTCCATCGCGCGCTGTGCGAATGGCGCCCGCAACGGCGGCCGGTGATCGGCATCGTGTCGAACGGCCGCTCCGCGCGCATGAGCAATCCGCTCGGCATGGTCGGGCTGTGCTGGAACCTCGTGCCGTTCCATCGCGCCGAGGCGCGGCTCGGCGCGCAGGCCGCGTTCGACGAACTGGCCGCGATCGAGTCGCACGCGGGCCTGCCGCTGCCCGCGATCGCGCGTCTGGCGGGCCGGCCCGAACTGCTCGACGCCTGCCTGAACTTCACCGACTTCCCGCGCGATGCCGCCGCGAACGACGCCGCGGATGATCGCGCGATCGTGGTCGCGGCGCGCGGCAACGCCGGCTGTTTCCATTTCCCGGTCACGCTGACGGTGGCGCTGCGCGGCGACGGCGCCGCGTCGTGCGCGGTGCTCGAATGCGATGCCGGGAATGTCACCGCCGCCGGGCAGGATACGCTCGGCGGCCTGTTCCTGGGAGCCTTGCAACGATGAACGACCCGCACCGGATTCGCGTGACGCGATCGCTGCTGCAGCAGGACGACGTCGGCCGGCTGGCCGCGCAACGCTACGGGCTCGTCGGCGAGGTGCGCACGCGGCTGTGGACCATCGGCGACAACGACAACTACATGCTCTACCACGACGGCGCGCCACGCTTCCTGCGCGTCTATCTGGCGAGCAAGCATTGGGGCACCGGCGAGGCGGACTACCGCTTCGAGCTGGATTTCCTGCTGCATCTGCATGCGCAGGGGCTGCCGGTGGCCTATCCGCTGCGCGCGCTGGACGGCGACGTGCTGAGCCCGGTGCCGGCGCCCGAGGGCATGCGCTATCTGGCGATGTTCTCCTACGTGCGGGGCGACGTCGATCCGTTCCCGGACGGCGAGGACGGCGAGGCGCGGCGTTTCGAGATCGGCCGCCATCTGGCCGGCGTGCATCGCGCCGGCACGCGCTTCACCTCGCGCCACGCGCGCTTCGCGCTCGACGCCGGGTTCCTGCTGGAGCGCCCGATCGAGCGGATCGGCACGGTCTGGCGCCCGCGGGCGCGGCCCCGGCTCGACGCGCTGCTGGCCGAGGCGCGGGCTTGCGTCGAGCCGGCGCTGGCCGCGCTGCCGGCGGGCGGCGACGGCGTGATCGTCGGCGATTTCCATGGCTCGAACTATCACTTCTTCGAAGGCCGCGCGACGCTGTTCGATTTCGATCTGTGCGGGACGGGCTGGCACGCGCACGACCTGGCCACCTGGCTGTGGGATGCACGCAAGCGGTTCGGCGACGAGCGCGCGCGCGCCCTGTTCGGCGCGATGGCGCGCGGCTACGAATCGGTGCAGCCGCTGTCGGCGGCGAGCCGCGCCGCGCTGCCGGCGCTGATGATCGCGCGCGAGATCTGGCTGGCCGGCGAGCATTGCGCCGATATCGAGAGCCTCGGCGAGCAGCGGCTCGACGCCCGCTACTGGGATGCCTTCGAGGAGCGGCTGGCGCGCTGGCTGGCCAGCCTGCCCGCGTTCGACTGGTTCGAACGCGCGTAGCGATGCAATGCATGACCGGGGGAATGCGATGAGGCACGACGAGACAGGACACGGGCAGCACGGCCCGGACGCAGCGCCGGCACGGGCGGCCGGGCAGCCGGACTTGCTGGACGCGCTCGACGCGGCCAGCCCGCGCTACTGGGACGATCATTTCGAGCGCCGCCACACGCCGTGGGACCAGGGCGGCGCGCCGCCCGCGTTCCAGGCGTTCGCGGCGCGCCAGCCGCGCCCGCTCGAGGTGCTGATTCCCGGCTGCGGCAGCGCGCACGAAGCGCTCTGGCTGGCCGAGCGCGGCTGGCGCGTGCGCGCCATCGATTTCTCGGCCGCCGCCGCCGCCGCCGCGCAGGCCCGGCTCGGCGCGCACCGGGCCTGCGCCGAGCAGGCGGACTTCTTCGGCTACCAGCCGCCGTTCGCGCCGGGATGGATCTACGAGCGCGCGTTCCTGTGCGCGCTGCCGCGCGCGCGGCAGCGCGACTACGCCGCGCGGATGGCCGAACTGCTGGCGCCGGGCGCGCTGCTGGCGGGCTTCTTCCTGATCGGCGCCACGCCCTCGGGGCCGCCGTTCGGTTTCGTGCACGACGCGCTGCTGGCGCTGCTGGGGCCGCACTTCGAGCTGCTCGAGGAACACGGCGTGGCCGGCTCGATTCCCGCGTTCGCCGGCAAGGAGCGCTGGATGACGTGGCGCCGGCGCCGTTGAGGCCGGCGCGCGCGTGCTTCACTGCAGCAGCGGCTTGCGCGGCCAGTGGCGCGCCAGCGCGACGTACACGTCGGCCTGCCAGCCGAGGGTGGCGAGCCGCGCGCGCAGCAGCGCGTCGGTGGCGCGCCGGCCGAGCGGCTCGCCATGCTCGCCGGTCAGCATCAGGTTGCTGCCGATCGAGCCCGGCGCGAGTTCGGCCTCGCCGACCGGCTTCAGCAGCCAGGCCCAGCCCACCGAGACGAGGCCGGCCGGATGCCGGCTCTGCCATTCGGTGACGCCGCAGAGCAGGCAGTGGACGCCGCGCGCGGCCAGCGTCTCGCGCACCTCGTCGTCGAGCGCCGACCAGCGATGCTGCAGCGCGATCCGCTCCAGCTCGACGCGGGTCAGGTGGAGGCGTCCATCGTCGGGCATGGGGTTCCTCGAAAGGGGCCGCGGGCGGCCGGGCGGGCATGCCCATGCTGCGCTCGCGCGAGGCGGCGCGATACTATCAACTTTGCGAGTTTTCCCCGCGCGGCCCGGCGTGTGTAATCGGCCTCGTGGTCACTACGGAGGCCGTCATGATGACAACGATACGTAGAACCGGGGACGATCTCGCCGAGCTGTTCCGTCCGCTGGCCGAATACCGCCACGCGGTGTTCGTCGAGAAACTGGGGTGGCCGCTCGCGGTGCGCGACGGCCTCGAACTCGACCAGTTCGACGGCGCCGGCACGCGCTACCTGATCGGCCGCGACGGCAACGGCGCGATCTGCGGCTGCGCGCGGCTGCTGCCGACCCGCGGCGCCTATCTGCTCTCCGACGTGTTCGCCTCGCTGCTCGACGGCGCCGCGCCGCCGCACGACGACCGCGTCTGGGAGCTGTCGCGTTTCGCGGTCACGCATCCGGCCGACGCCGGCCGCGCGATCATCGACGTCGACGCGGCGACGCGCGCGATGCTCGGCGCGAGCGTCAGGCTCGCGGCCGAGTGCGGCGCCGAACGGCTCATCACCGTCTCGCCGCTCGGCATCGAGCGCCTGCTGCTGCGCATGGGCGTCGACGCGCATCGCGCGGGCCGTCCGCAGCGCATCGGCGGCAAGCCGATCTTCGCCTGCTGGATCGAGCTCAACCGCCAGACCACCGAGGCCCTGCATCTCGCCCCGCCGCCGGGTGCGAACCGCCTGCCGCCGCCGGCCGAACGCGCCGTGCGCCCGTACCTCGGGGCCCGGGCCTAGCGGCCCGCGCGAGCAAGCGCGTGCTTCAGCGCAGCAAACCCGTCAGCGCGGCCTTGGCCACCGCCTGGATCTTGTTCGTCACGTCGAGCTTGGCGACGATGTTCTTGACGTGGAAGTTGACCGTGCTCTCGGCGATGCTGAGGATCATCGAGATCTCGTGCGCGGTCTTGCCGTCCGCGGTCCACTTGAGCACGTCGATCTCGCGCTGCGTCAGCGGCGAGCCGGCGACGTTGCCGCCCGGCAGGAACGGCGCCACCACGGCATGCGCGGTCTGCGCGAGCCACAGCACGACGCCGCGGTAGCTGGCCTGTTCCGCGTCGCTGATCAGGTCGTCGCTGCGCGACAGCGTGAGCAGGCCGACCGTGCCGTTCGCGCCGCGCGAGGCCGCCGACCATCCCTCGACGATCCCGAACGACGACGCCTCGCCCCAGAACTCGGCGGCGGACAGGCCGCTGCCGGCCGACCAGACCACCGGCTCGTTGCTGCCGAGCGCGGCCCGCACCACCGGATCGACCTCGACGTAGCGCGCGTGGACATAGCGCTCGCGCCAGGTGTCGGGGTAGTTCGAGATCATCACGGTCTGCCGGTTGTGGATCGGGAACGGCTTGCGCATGCCGTGCGCGGCGTACTCGAATCCCAATGCCGACGCGGCGCGCGTGAGTACCGCCAGCACCTCGTCATAGCTCTTGCATCGGGAGAATTCATCAAGCCAGTTGGGAACCAAGACATGCATGGCGGATTGACCCTCGCATTCACTGTCGCGGCCTGATCGTTATCGGGATACCGGCGCGCGGGCGGCAGCGGGACGGCGATGCCTTGCTTCCGGTTGAAACCCGGGCCGGTTTCCACGACGGCCGGGATTCGCGGATTGCCGGAATCGCGAGAAACGGACGCCTGGGACGCCTGCCGTTTTACGAACGGAATGGCTGGAAGCACCACCGGACGGGATCGAGGTAGGGATCGTTTTACATTTTTTATCGATACGGGACTGGGTGATGACAAAGTTAGCTCGATCCGGCGGATTTGCCGAGTGCTATTTCAATTCCGGATCGTGGGGCGGCATGCTCGGGCTGGCCCCAAATAACCGGCCGGCCCGCTTCCATCGGTGCCGGCGAGCGCCGCCGCCGGTCTGGCAGAGCATTGTAGGGGCGGGCGCGCCGGGGATCATGCATGGCGCGGCATATCGACCAAACCATTACATAACTATTATTTTATTGAGTTTATGAGGATTCGGTGTATGCGTGTCACCGGATTTTTATTGTGTTTCGGTATTTGTCCCGGTTTTCACGACAATTCGGAAATCGCGACGTCATTGTTGCTGGCTGCCCGGGGTTATCGGTCGGTATTGCGGTATGAGGGGGTTATGCATGACATCGATTTTATTTTTTATTATTGCTGGTTGCCGTGATGGGTGTTTATTAACGCGATTCGTCCGAAATGCGATGTGATTATTTATTCGAATTCGGTATTGATCCCGGGCAGCGATCCGCAGCGGGCGCCATGCCGGCGCGGCAGGCGTTTCAAGGCAGCCCGCCGGTGAGCCGATTCATGCGTGGCCGGCATGGCGGGCCGCTTTTGCCGCCGCTTCCGCCTTCGCGTCAGCGCACCGTTTCGCCGAACTGCAGCGCCGCCAGCTGCGCGTAGAGCGGCGAACTCGTCAGCAGCTCCGCGTGCCGGCCCTGCGCCACGATGCGCCCGTGCTCGAGCACCACGATCCGGTCGGCCTGCTGCACGGTGGCCAGCCGGTGCGCGATCACCAGCGTCGTGCGGTTCTGCGCGGCGTTGTCGAGCGCCTGCTGCACGAGCCGTTCGCTGGCCGCGTCGAGCGCGCTGGTCGCCTCGTCGAGCAGCAGGATCGGCGGATTCTTCAGGATCGCCCGCGCGATCGCGATGCGCTGCCGCTGCCCGCCCGACAGCCTCACGCCGCGCTCGCCGAGGAACGTGTCGTAGCCTTGCGGCAGGTCCTCGATGAAGTCGGCGGCCGCGGCCATCCCGGCGGCGCGCTTCACGTCGTCGAGCGTGGCTTCGGGCATCCCGTAGCGGATGTTCTCGAGTACGCTGCCGGAAAAGATCACCGATTCCTGCAGCACCACGCCGACGGCCCGCCGCAGCGCGTCGAGCGGCACCTCGCGGGTGGCGACGCCGTTGATCGTGATGCGCCCCGCGCGCGGATCGTAGAAGCGCAGCAGCAGCTGGAACAGCGTGGTCTTGCCGGCGCCGGACGGCCCCACCAGCGCCACGTGTTCGCCCTCGCGCACGTCGAGCGAAATCCCCGCCAGCGCGTCGATGCCGGGCCGCGACGGATACGAGAAGCTGACGTCCTCGAAGCGGATGCCCGTGCCCCGCATCGGCAGCGGCACGGTCCGGCCGGCCTCCAGCACCGGCGAGCGCGCCGCCAGCAGCTGCAGCAGCCGCTCGGTCGCGCCGGCCGCGCGCTGCAGGTCGCCCCATACCTCGGCCACCGCGCCCACCGCGCCGGCCGTCAGCACCGCGTAGAGAATGAACTGCGAGAGCTGCCCCGCGCTCATGGTGCCGGCCAGCACCGCCTGCGCGCCCAGCCACAGCACGAACACGATGGCGCTGAACACCAGCACGATCACCACGCCCGTCAGCCAGGCGCGCGCCCGGATGCGCCGCAGCGCCGTGTCGAACGCGGTTTCCACCGCGTCGCCGAAGCGCCCGGCCTCGAACGCCTCCTGCCGGTACGACTGCACGGTCGGCATCGCGTTGAGCACCTCGCCCGCCAGCGCGCTGGCGTTCGCCACCGTGTCCTGGCTCGCGCGCGACAGCCGCCGCACCCGGCGTCCAAAAATAACGACGGGCGCGACCACCACCACCAGCGTGCCGATGATGTAGCCGGACAACACCGGGCTCGTCACCACCAGCATCGCGAGGCCGCCCAGCAGCATGAAGAAGTTGCGCATGCCGAGCGACAGGCTGGTGCCCACCACGGCCTGGATCAGCGTGGTGTCGGTGGTCAGCCGCGACAGCACTTCGCCCGTTTGCGTGGTTTCGAAGAACTGCGGGCTCATCCTCACCACGTGGCCGTACACGGCGCGCCGCAGGTCCGCCGTCACGCGCTCGCCGAGCCACGAGACCAGATAGAAGCGCAGCGCCGTGGCCCCGGCCAGCACCAGCGCCACCGCGAACAGCGCGATGAAGTAGCGGTCGACGTGGGCCGGGTCGCCGCCCGCGAAACCGCGGTCGATCAGGTACTTGAACGCCACCGGCAGCACCAGCGTCGCGCCGGCCGAGGTCACCAGCGCGAGGAACGCGAGCGCCCAGCGTCCGGCATACGGGCGCATGAACGGCAGCAGGGAGAACAGCGGGCCGATGCGGGCGGCACGGGGAGCGGCGTCTGACACGGATTTTCCTGGGAAGCGGCGAACAAGGGGGATTGTGCCTGCGCCGGATGGCGCGGGGGAGGTGGCCGGCGCGGCACGCGTTCGGCGTGGCCGGCGCGGGCCGCGTGCGCTCAATACGCGAAATGCTCGTCCGCGCGCGGGCAGGTCTCGCGGTAGAGCCGGCGCGCGAGCCGCGCGGCGGCGTCGAGCAGCGAGACGCCGGCCGCCGTCAGCGTCGGCCGCCGCGCCTCGCCCGCGGACGGTTCGAGCGAGATCAGCTGGCGATCGCGCAGCGTCTCCAGCTCGGTGCGGGCCAGGTCGAGCTGGTCGGGCGCGTTGCGCACCAGCATCAGCGTGGCCAGTTCGTGTGGACTCAACATGGTCAGGTTCCTCGGATTCCTCGGCGCCGATGCGTCAGCGCACCTTGACGAGCGTGATGGCGCGCTCGGGGCAGGCCGGCACGCACAGCCCGCAGCCGCGGCACGCGTCGGCGTTCGGCGCGTAGGCCACGCGCATGCCATGCACGCGCAGCTTGAAGCGCTGCATCAGGCCGAGCCGCCGGTAATCGGCGTCGTCGATGCGGCGGATCTCGAACACGTCCTCCGGGCAGACCACGGCGCAGTCGGTCTTGCCTTCGCAGCGCGCGAAGTCGACCGACGGCGCGATCACGCCGGGCGGCTGCTTGCAGGCGGCGGTGGTGGTGGTGACGTCGCGGCTCATGCGCCGGTCCCTCCGTCGCGGCGCGCGGCTGCGTCCATCGCGCCGCGCAGCCGGTCGCGTTCGTCCTGCGTCATGCGCTGCCAGTGGTGCCAGTGCTTGCGCTCGCGGCAGCCGCCGTGGCCGCGAAAGCCGCCGAACAGGATCCGGCTCAGCACCAGCAGGCCGATCGCGTGCGGATAGTCGATCGCGTGCGCGCCCGCCACGAGTTCGGGCACCACCCAGTTCCACAGCCCCATCACGATGCGTCCCAGCACGGCCACCACCACCACGAGCAGCAACAGCTTGGCGATGAATTTGCGTCGATGCCTCATCATTCAGTTCTCCTTTGCTTCAATTTCCGAATTCGTCGTAGACGGGCTGCAGTCGCTTGCGCAGATGCAGCACCGCGTACCGCTTGCGGGCCAGCAGCGTGTTGACGCTCGTGCCGGTGGCCGCGGCCAGCTCCTTGAAACTGCGCCCGTCGAGTTCGTGGGCGATGAACACCTCGCGCTGGCCGGGCGGCAGCTCGTCGAGCGCGGCGCGCAGCGTGTCGAGCAGCGCGGCGCGTTCGTAGGCGGCCTCCGGGCCGTCGGTCGAGGCGGGCAGCGCGAGGTCGAGCCGGCAGGCCTCGTCGTCGTCGCCGGCGGGCTCGGGCAGCGGCGCCTCCTTCTTCTTGCGGAAGCGGTCGATGATCCGGTTGCGTGCGACGCGAAACAGCCACGCGCCGATCTGCTCGATCGACTCCGGCAGCCGGTACGCCTCGACCATCTCCTCGAACACGTCCTGCAGGATGTCCTCGGCCTCGTCCTGGTCGAGCACGCGCCGGCGGATGAAATTGCGCAGCCTCGGCCGCTCGCGGGCGACGGCGTCGGCGATTTCACGGTCCTGCGCGGTCGGCGGGGGCGGGGTGGGCGGCGGTTCCATACCCGTGTTGACGAATCAGGAAGGGAAATATTGTGGCGCGGGCGGCCACTTCGCCGAAAATTTTCGGGTGGGGGGAACGAGAGCGATTCGCGCGTCGGCGGAAGAGGGGAGTGTGAGGAGGAGCGGGCAGCCGGACGCCGCCCGCGCGGCTTCCCTAGCCGCGCCGCGCCACCAGCGCCGATACCATCTGCGAGGCTTCCAGCAGCGGTTCGAGGAATTCCTTTACCATTTGTCTCGCCGTATGCCGCTGGGCGTTGCCGCTGATGTTCATCGCCGCGATCACCTTGCCGCGGCGGTTGCGGATCGGCGCCGACAGCGAGATCAGCCCGCCCTCGAGTTCCTGGTCGACGATCGCCCAGCCCTGCTTGCGCACGGTGGCGATCTCGGCCTTCAGCGCGGCCGGATCGGTCAGCGTGCGCGGCGTGTGCGCCGCGATCGGGCTGCGCGCGAGCACCTCGTCGAGCGCGGCCTCGTCGAGCGAGGACAGCAGCACGCGCCCCATCGACGTGCAGTAGGCCGGCAGCCGGCTGCCGATCGACAGGTTGATGGTCATGATCTTGTGGGTCGGCACGCGCAGCACGTAGACGATCTCGGTGCGGTCGAGCACGGCCGCCGAACAGCTTTCGTGGATGCGCGCGGACAGCTGCTCCATCACCGGCTCGGCGAGGTTCCAGAACGGCATCGAGGTCAGGTACGCGAAGCCCAGATCGAGGATCTTCGGCGTGAGCCGGAACAGCCGGCCGTCGGCCTCCACGTAGCCGAGCGTCTGCAACGTCAGCAGGATGCGCCGCGCGCCGGCGCGCGTGAGGCCGGTGGCGGCGGCAACCTCGGTCAGCGTCTGCTCGGGATGTTCGGCGTCGAACGCGCGGATCACGGCGAGGCCGCGCGCGAACGACTGGACATAGGAATCGCCGGGTTTGGCCTGAAGGTCGTCGGTGCTCATGAGTCGGGGCAAGGTCGTGCAACGCTAGAGAGTAGCGCATGGGGTCGGGTCGCGCCAACCGCGGCGGCATGGGCGGCGACATGCGCGGCCGCCACCCGCAAGCTTGACATGCCCCCGGCCCGCTCCCTATGATCACGTCACTCGTTCGATATTCGATCTTATGTTCGTATAAAGAACATTTTGACGCAACCCCGGCGCCCCGCCGCGAGCCTTCCGGTGCGCGCCCCTTCCGATGATGTTCCGGAGACAACCATGACCGATGCATTCCTCTGCGACGCGATCCGCACCCCGATCGGGCGATACGGCGGCGCGCTGTCGGGCGTCCGGGCCGACGATCTCGGCGCGGTGCCGATCAAGGCGCTCGTCGAGCGCAACCGCGACGTCGACTGGGCCGCGATCGACGACGTGATCTACGGCTGCGCGAACCAGGCCGGCGAGGACAACCGCAACGTGGCGCGCATGTCGGCGCTGCTGGCGGGCCTGCCGCAGGCCGTGCCGGGCTCGACCGTGAACCGGCTGTGCGGCTCGGGCATGGACGCGATCGGCATCGCCGCGCGCGCCATCAAGTCCGGCGAGGCCGGCCTGATGATCGCGGGCGGCGTGGAGAGCATGAGCCGCGCGCCGTTCGTGATGGGCAAGGCGAGCAGCGCGTTCTCGCGCCAGGCCGAGATCTTCGACACGACCATCGGCTGGCGTTTCGTGAACCCGCTGATGAAGCAGCAATACGGCGTCGATTCGATGCCGGAGACGGGCGAGAACGTCGCGACCGACTACGCGGTGAGCCGCGCCGACCAGGACGCGTTCGCGCTGCGCAGCCAGCAGAAGGCGGCGCGCGCGCAGCAGGACGGCTCGCTCGCGCAGGAAATCGTCGCGGTCACGATCGCGCAGAAGAAGGGCGACCCGCTGGTGGTCTCGCGCGACGAGCATCCGCGCGAGACCTCGCTCGAAGCGCTCGCGAAGCTCAAGGGCGTGGTGCGCCCGGACGGCACCGTGACGGCCGGCAACGCCTCGGGCGTCAACGACGGCGCCTGCGCGCTGCTGGTGGCCAACGAGGAGAACGCGAAGCGCCACGGCCTGGTGCCGCGTGCGCGGATCCTCGGCATCGCCACCGCCGGCGTCGCGCCGCGCGTGATGGGCATCGGCCCGGCGCCGGCCACCCAGAAGCTGCTCGCGCGGCTCGGCATGACGATCGACCAGTTCGACGTGATCGAGCTGAACGAGGCGTTCGCCTCGCAGGGCCTCGCGGTGCTGCGCCTGCTCGGCGTGGGCGACGACGATCCGCGCGTGAACCCGAACGGCGGCGCGATCGCGCTCGGCCACCCGCTCGGCGCCTCGGGCGCGCGGCTCGTGACCACGGCGATGTATCAGCTGCACCGCACCCACGGCCGCTTCGCGCTCTGCACGATGTGCATCGGCGTCGGCCAGGGCATCGCGCTCGCGATCGAGCGCGTCTGAGCCCGGGGCGGCGGCGCCGCCCGCTCCCCTCCTTCTCGTCGATTTCCCCTCGTCCGCGTTCGCGCGGCGCTCGACGGCAGCCCGCCTCCCTGGCCCGGCTGCCGTTTTTTCATGGTTTCGCGCCGGCGGCCGGATCTCGCGCCCAGCTTGAAGATCCGGCCCAACATCCAGGCCGCGCAGGCAACATCTGTCTGCAAAAAATCAATTTCCCTTGACGTGAATCAAAAACAGGATGGTTTTGACATGTTTTTGCCCGGAAAGGGTAAGGTTTTGGCTCCGGCTGCCGTCAAAAAAGAAGATAGGCCCGTGGCCGTCGCGGCGCGATGAGACGCGCCGGCGGCCGACCCCGACACCGACCCAAAGAGAAGACACGGCCGCGCGCGCCGTGCCCCGGAGCAGCGAATGCGCAATAACCAGCCGGTCACGCAGCACGAATACGAATTCCCGGAAGACTCGACGCTGATGTCGACGACCACCGCCAACGGCACGATCACCTACGCGAACGCCACGTTCGTCCAGATCAGCGGCTACTCGGCCGAGGAGATCGTGGGCTCGCCGCACAACGTCGTCCGCCATCCGGACATGCCGCGCGAGGCGTTCGCGGACATGTGGGCCACCATCCAGGGCGGCGAGCCGTGGATGGCGCTCGTCAAGAACCGCCGCAAGAACGGCGATCACTACTGGGTGCGCGCCAACGCGGTGCCGCTGATGCGCAACGGCCAGCCGCAGGGCTACATGTCGGTGCGCACCAAGGCGTCACGCGAGGAGATCGAGGGGGCCGAGGCGCTCTACGCCGATTTCCGCGAGGGCCGCACGCGCGGGCGGCGTTTCTACAAGGGGCTGGTGGTGCGCGGCGGGATCGGCCGACTCGGCTCGCTGCTGAAGACGATCTCGGTACGCACGCGGATGTACGGGCCGCTCGTCGCGCTGGTGCCGGTGGTGGCGGCCGGCGCCTGGGCGAGCGGCGTGACGGGCGCGGCGCTGGCGGGCGTGGCGGGCTCCGCGGCGGTGGCCGCGGGCCTCGTCGCGGCCTGGCTCGACGTGCAGATCGCGCAGCCGCTGCGCGCGGTGCGGCAGCGCGCGCTGGACGTGGCGACCGGCGAGAACCGCAGCGGCCCGGCCGTCACGCGCGTCGACGAGATCGGCATGACGCTGCGCACGATCGACCAGCTCGGGCTGATGTTCCGCTGGCTGGTGGACGACGTCAGCGAGCAGGTGCTGAACGTGCAGCGCGCGAGCAGCGAGATCGCGCAGGGCAACAACGACCTGAGCGCGCGCACCGAGCAGGCGGCCACCGCCGTGCAGCAGACCGCCTCGTCGATGGCCGAGATGACGGCCACGGTATCGAACAACGCGGCCACCGCCTCGCAGGCGAACCAGCTCGCGGTGTCGGCCAGCGACGCGGCCGCGCGCGGCGGCCATTCGGTGGGCGAGATCGTCGGCACCATGAACGAGATCACCGACAGCTCGCGGCGCATCGCCGACATCATCGGCGTGATCGACGGCATCGCGTTCCAGACCAACATCCTGGCGCTGAACGCGGCGGTGGAAGCCGCGCGGGCCGGCGAGCAGGGGCGCGGCTTCGCGGTGGTGGCGGGCGAGGTGCGCGCGCTCGCGCAGCGCAGCGCGAACGCGGCCAAGGAGATCAAGACGCTGATCGAGAACAGCGTCGAGCGCGTGGCGTCGGGCGCGCGGCGCGTGGATGACGCGGGCCGCGCGATGGACGACCTCGTCCTCCAGGTCAAGCGCGTGGCGGACCTGATCGCCGAGATCAGCTCGTCCACCTCCGAACAGAGCGTAGGCGTGGAGCAGGTCGATCGCGCGGTGATCGACCTCGACAACATCACGCAGCAGAACGCGGCGCTCGTCGAGCAGAGCGCGGCCGCCTCCGAGAGCCTGCGCCAGCAGGCCACCTCGCTGGTCGACGCGGTCGGCGTGTTCCGCTGAACCTGCACGCGCAGCCGGATCGGCCGGCTCGCGCCATCGCACCGGGGACACGAGGATGGCAACCTATCGGGACATTCAGGCGTTCGTGAAGGAGCGCTACGGCATCGACGCGCAGAGCGCCTGGATCGCGCATGTGAAGGAACTGAACGGACTGCCGGTAAAGAGCCGGCGCACCTCGATCCGGATCAAGTCGTGCCCCGAACAGTGGCGCGCCGCGATCGAGGAGGCGATGCGCCACTTCGGCTGGCTGCACGCGGTGGCCGTGGGCGCGGCCGATGAAGCGGGCGCGGCGCGCGCGCCATGAAAAAACGCCTTCGCGGCCTGCTGCGCGAAGGCGTTTCGTATCTGCCGTAGCCGCCGCATCGGTGACGGAGTGGCCGGCTCACCCCCGAGGCTCACACCCCCATGCACAGATACTTGATCACGACGTAGTCGTCGATCCCGTAGTGCGAGCCCTCGCGGCCCATCCCCGACTGCTTGACGCCGCCGAACGGCGCGACCTCGTTCGAGATCAGCCCGGTGTTGATGCCCACCATGCCGTACTCGAGCGCCTCGGCCACGCGCCAGACGCGGCCGATGTCGCGGCTGTAGAAGTAGGCGGCGAGGCCGAACTCGGTGTCGTTCGCGAGCGCCACCACCTCGTCGTCCGAGGTGAAGCGCAACAGCGGCGCGAGCGGGCCGAAGGTTTCCTCCCTCGCGACCTTCATGTCGGACGTGACGCCGGTCAGCACGGTCGGCTCGAAGAAGCCGTGGCCGAGCGCGTGGCGCTTGCCGCCGGTGGTCACGCGCGCGCCCCTGGCGAGCGCGTCCTCGATATGCGCCTCCACCTTCAGCACGGCCGCCTCGTTGATCAGCGGGCCTTGCGCCACGCCGGCCTCGGTGCCGCGGCCGACCTTGAGCTGCCCGACGGCCGCGCGCAGCTTGTCGGCGAACGCGTCGTAGACCTTGTCGTGGACGTAGAAGCGGTTGGTGCAGACGCAGGTCTGGCCGCTGTTGCGGTACTTCGAGGCGATCGCGCCGGCCACGGCCGCGTCCAGGTCGGCGTCGTCGAACACGATGAATGGCGCGTTGCCGCCCAGTTCGAGCGAGACCTTCTTGACGGTCGGCGCGCACTGCGCCATCAGCAGCCGGCCGATCGGCGTGGAGCCCGTGAACGAGAGCTTGCGCACCGTGGGGTTGCCGGTCAGCTCGCCGCCGATCGCCTTCGGCTCGCCCGTCACCACGCTGAACACACCGGCCGGCACGCCCGCGCGCTCGGCCAGCACGGCCAGCGCGAGCGCCGAGAACGGCGTGGCCTCGGCCGGCTTGACCACGATCGGGCAGCCGGCCGCGAGCGCCGGGCCGGCCTTGCGCGTGATCATCGCGGCCGGGAAATTCCACGGCGTGATCGCCGCGCAGACCCCCACCGGCTCCTTGACCACCACGATGCGCCTGTCGCCGGCCGGCGTCGGGATCGTGTCGCCGTACACGCGCTTGCCTTCCTCGGCGAACCACTCGATGAACGACGCGGCGTACTGGATCTCGCCCTTCGCCTCGGCGAGCGGCTTGCCCTGCTCGGTGGTGAGGATCAGCGCGAGGTCGTCGGCGTGCGCGAGCATCAGCTCGTACCACTTGCGCAGGATCGCGGCGCGCTCCTTCGCGGTGCGCTTGCGCCACGCCGGCCAGGCGGCGTTGGCCGCCTCGATCGCGCGGCGCGTCTCGGCCGCGCCGGCCAGCGGCGCGGTGCCGATCAGCTCGCCGGTAGCGGGGTTGCGGACCTCGAACGCGGCGCCGGTCGCGGCGTCCTGCCATTCGCCGGCGAAATAGGCCTGCTGACGGAACAGCGACGGGTCCTTCAGTGCGGAGGTGAATGCGGTGCTCATGTGATGTCCCGTGAAACCGATGCAAAACGCCGCGTCCCGGACGAATGAACGGACGCGGCGTGGCGGATGCAAGGCAGGTCACCTGCCCTGGGTGGGTTGGCCTCAGGCGGCGACGCCGACGGTTTCCTTCAGCACTTCGTCGAGGATGCCGAGCGCTTCGTCGAACACGGCGTCCTGGATCGTCAGCGGGAACAGGAAGCGGATCACGTTCGAATGGACGCCGCAGATCAGCAGCAGCAGCCCGCGTTCGAGCGCGCGCGCCTGCACGCGCTTGGTGAAGTCCGCGTCCGGCTCCCGCGTGCCGGCCTTGAAGAACTCGACGGCCACCATCGCGCCCGGGCCGCGCACGTCGACGATTTGCGGCACCTCGGGCCGAAGCGCCAGCAGCTTCGCCTTGAGCTTGTCGCCGAGCGCGACGGCGCGCGCTTCGAGCCGTTCCTCGTCGATGATGTCGAGCACCGCGTGCGCCGCGGCCACCGCGAGCGGGTTGCCCGCGTAGGTGCCGCCGAGGCCGCCCGGCGCCGCCGCGTCCATCACGTCGGCGCGGCCGACCACGCCCGACAGCGGCATGCCGCCCGCGAGGCTCTTGGCCATGGTGGTGAGGTCGGGCAGCACGTCGTGGTGCTGCATCGCGAACAGCTTGCCGGTGCGCGCGAAACCGGTCTGCACTTCGTCGGCGATCAGCACGATCCCGTGTTCGTCGCAGATCCCGCGCAGGCCGCGCACGAAATCGGCCGGCGCCGCGTAGAAGCCGCCTTCGCCCTGCACCGGCTCGAAGATGATCGCGGCCACGCGCTTCGGATCGATGTCGGCCTTGAACAGCAGGTCGATCGCCTTCAGCGAGTCGGCCACGCTCACGCCGTGCAGCGCGTTCGGGTAGGGCGCGTGGAACACGTCGCCCGGGAACGGCCCGAAGTTCAGCTTGTACGGCGCGACCTTGCCGGTCAGCGCCATGCCCATCATGGTGCGGCCGTGGAAGCCGCCCGCGAACGCGATCACGCCGGGGCGGCCGGTGAACGCGCGCGCCATCTTGACGGCGTTCTCGACGGCTTCGGCGCCGGTCGTGAAGAACGCGGCCTTCTTCGCGAAGCTGCCCGGCGCGCGCGCGATGATCTTCTCGGCCAGCTCGACGTAGGACGCGTAGGGGACGATCTGGTAGGCCGTGTGCGTGAACTGCTCGAGTTGCGCGGCGATCGCCTTGACCAGCTTCGGATGGCGGTGGCCCGTGTTCATCACCGCGATGCCGGCCGCGAAGTCGATGAAGCGGCGGCCCTCGACGTCCCACAGTTCGGCGTTCTCGGCGCGCGCGGCGTAGAAATCGCACATCACGCCGACGCCGCGCGGGGTGGCGGCATTCTTGCGGGCTTGCAGATCGGCATTCTTCACGGGATATCTCCTTCCGGTCGACTCGACTCGGTCAAAACAAGGGGCGCGGGGGGCCTCCGACGGACTTGACTATAATCAACTTTGGCTCTGGAAATCAGAGCCATTCTGGTAAATCTATAGGAGCCAATTGTGCGCGCGAGCGTGTTGTCCGACTGGCTGGCGCAGCGCCTCGTGCGAGACGGCGCGCAGCCGATCTACCGTCAGCTGCACCGGCTGCTGCAGCAGGCGATCCTGTCGCGCGAACTGCCGGCCGGCACGCGGGTGCCGTCGTCGCGGCTGCTCGCGGCCGAACTCGGGATCGCGCGCAATACCGTCACGCAGGTCTACGAGCAACTGGTGCTGGAGGGCTACGTGACCTCGGCCACCGGGCGCGGCACGTTCGTGGCCGACAGTTCGCCGGACGAGATCGTCGGCGCGGCCGAGCGGGACGAAGCGGGCGGCGGCGCGGGCGGCAAGGGCGGCGGCGCGGGGGCGCGGCGGCCGGGGCGGGCAGGGGCGGGCGCGGCGGCGGCCGATGTCGCGGCGAACCCGGGCGGTGCGGGCGGTTCGCCGGCACCGCCGCCGGTGCGCTCGGCGGCCGGGGCGCTGTCGGTGCGCGGCGCGCGGCTGGTGGCCGGCGCGGGCGTGTCGAAGCGCCAGGGCGGCGCGTTCATGCCCGGCGTGCCCGACGTGTCGCGCTTCCCGGCGCGCGTCTGGATGCGCCTGCACAACAAGTACTGGCGGCGCCTGCGCCCCGACCTGCTGACCTATGCGCCGGGCGGCGGCCTCGCCTCGCTGCGCGAGGCGCTGGCCGATTACCTGCGCACCTCGCGCTCGGTGCGCTGCACGCCCGAACAGATCGTGATCACCACCGGCATCCACCAGTCGATCGATCTGGCGGTGCGGCTGCTGACCGATCCCGGCGACGCGATCTGGACCGAGGACCCGTGCTACTGGGGCATGCGCAGCGTGCTGCAGGTGTCGGGGCTGACCACGCGGCCGATCGCCGTCGACGACGAGGGCATCGCGCCCGGCGCCGCCGATCTCGCGGCGCCGCCGAAGCTGATGCTCGTCACGCCCTCGCATCAGTATCCGCTCGGCATGGTGATGAGTCTCGCACGGCGGCGCATGCTGCTCGAATACGCACGCCAGCACGGCGCCTGGATCATCGAGGACGACTACGACAGCGAGTTCCGCTACGGCAGCCGGCCGCTCGCGTCGCTGCAGGGGCTCGACACGAGCGGGCAGGTGATCTACGTGGGCAGCTTCGGCAAGACGCTGTTCCCGGGGCTGCGCGTCGGCTATCTGGTCGCGCCGGAGCCGCTCGCCGAGAGCTTCGCCACCGCGAGCGCCGAGCTCTATCGCGAAGGGCAGCTGCTGCAGCAGGCGGTGCTGGCCGAGTTCATCGCCGAAGGCCATTTCGTGTCGCATATCCGCAAGATGCGCGCGCTTTACGGGCTGCGCCGCCAGACCCTGCTCGACGTGCTCGCGCGCCGCTACGGCGACGCGCTGCCGGCGATGGGCGGCGATGCGGGGCTGCATCTCGTGATGCGCCTGCCCGACGGCGCCGATGATCACGCGGTCGCGCGCGCGGCGCTCGAACGCAACATCGTGGTGCGCGCGCTGTCGGGCTATTACGCCGATGCGTCGCGTGCGGCGCCGGGGCTGCTGCTCGGCTACGCCTGCGTCCACGAGGACGAGATCGGCGCGGCGTTCGACACGCTCGCGCAGGCGATTGATGAAGTTGTGTTCGCCCGGCGCGACGGGTGAGCGGATCGCCGTGCCGGTTGCCGGGCGTGTTGCGATGGAATGAACGTGGCGGCGTGCCCGTTCCGTGCTGAAAACCGGTCCTCCGGTTTCGGAGCGGGACGGCTTCGCGTGCAACGATCCGCCCGTCGCGATGCCGGCGACGATGGATGACGCCGCGCAATTCCAATGCGGTTGGCCGTCGTTGCCGGCGTGGCGCCCGGTGTCGACCCGAACCAGGTCAAGCAGGCGGCGCTTGCGTGCCGCTATGCTTGTGGCACGGTTTGCGGCGCGGCGGATCACGCGCGATCGATCCGCCCCGCACGGCTGCATCGCCATGCATCATCGGTGCCACGGCGGCCTTGCGAAGCCCGGCGGCGCGCTGCCCGTCTCGCGGTTTTGCCGGCTCGTGCGCCGCTGCGCCTCGCAGCGCGGCACGACGTTTCCGGCTTCGTCATGATCCTGTCGATGAAACGGCGTATCCGCATCTTGCGATGCATCGGTATCGACGCATGCATTGAATTTGGACTCCTATGGAATTGAAGACGCTCTGGCTCTGCATGGCGCTGGTGTTTCTGGTGTTCGGCCTGGCCGTCCTGCTGAAACCGCAATGGTTCCTGCCCTGTGCATGGACGCTGTATCCGCATCACATCACCCCGGAGACGATCGCGCACTTGCAAGGCGAATCCGAGGCCGGGCAGGGCGGCGAAGCGGGCGCGGCCGGGGCTGTCGCATTCGGCACGGGCGACGGCGAGCCGGCCGTGTCGCCGGTCGCGTCCCCGCTCGCGCCGCGCGAGGGCAGCCGCGCCACGTTGCGAGACCTGGCGGCCCGCTGACGCGAGTCTCCCGCGCCTCGCGGCACCGGCGGCGGCTTGGCCCGGCACGCCCATGCCGGCATAGTCGAAGTCGCGCCCACACGCCCCACGCCCCCCGGCCAGCCCGGCGTGCCGGAACGTTCCCGGACCGCGCGGGCGCCGGTTGAGAGCGGGCCGGGGGCATGTCGCTCCAAATTCATCGACCACGGCGACCTCGCTCGGTATACCCTTCCAGACATCGACCGTCTCCGGGCTGTCCCCCCGGGGCGGCTTGCGTCTCCCGCGCGCGGCAGCCGTTGCCGTGCTCGATGCGGCGGGGCCGGTGCGGATCGGGGTGGCGGCCCAGGTTTCCGGCTCGACCGAGGTGGCCCCGCGGGCCAGGGCTCGCGTGCCCGGTTGAATCGCATCGGCGGGCCGGGCTGGCCGCAACGGAAAACGTCGGCGCGCCGACATCGACGAAACAACCGGCACGCCGGTATCGAGGAAGATAATGCGACCAACGGAAAAAACAGAAGGGCATGCGTCGAATGTCGTCGAGAGGCTGTTCGAACACGGTCTGTTCGCGAGCCGCTGGGTGCTGGCACCGATCTACGCGGGCCTGGCGCTCGGGATGGTCATGTTGCTGATCAAGTTTTGCCAGGAGTTCTGGCATCTGGCCACGACGCTGCTCGGCAGTGAAGTCGAAGACGTCATCCTGGGGGTGCTGTCGCTCGTCGACCTCTCGCTGATGGCCAACCTGCTGCTCATGATCATATTCGGCGGTTATCAGAGTTTCGTGTCCCGGCTGAAGCTCGGTGGTCATGAGGACACGCCGGAATGGATCGGCCATGTCGGATTCACCGACATCAAGCTGAAACTGATGGCGTCGATCGTGGCGATATCGGCGATCGAGGTGCTGCGGGGATTCCTGTCGCTCGACAAGGTCGGGCTGACGACGATCGTCTGGGGGATCGCTGTGCATATGACTTTCGTGTTGTCCGCGGTCCTGCTCGCGGGGATGGACTGGATCACCGCCAAGACCCGCGCGATCAAGTGAGTCGGACGATTCATGCGCGCCGCGCGCTCGACGGGACCGTGTCGACGGCGGCCGCGCAGCAGCCGCGTCGCGGACCGGGCCGCGCTGCCGGCGGCGGCAGGCAGCCGTGAAGACAGCGCCGCAGCGGCGACGGCCTTCCGCCATCACGCGCGGGGCCGCCGGCTTCGCGCGGCGATGCCCTGGCCATGCCGGCCTTGCGACGCGAGCGGGCATGCGCCGCCTCGCAGCGTGCCGACGCGGGCCGCGGCGTCACACCCGTGCCTTACGCCCGGCGTGGAAACGGCGCGCGAATCGTCATGACGATTTCCCTTCCAGCAGGTCTCCTATCATCTTGAGAAGTCGATCAAAAGCGAGCGGCTTGCGTGCGTAGGCGATCAGCGAATTCGGCTGCGGCGGGATATCGTCGCGCGAACTGCAGAGGATGATCGGTACGTCGCGCCATGCCGGTTCGGCCGCCAGGGCGGCGCACACGTCCGCTCCCGACATCTCCGGCATCATGAAGTCGGTCACGACCAGATCCGGCCGTTGCGCCCTGATTGCCTCGAGCGCCGCCACGCCGTTGGGCGCCGTGAGTACGCGATAGCCGGCCTGCGTCAAGAGCAGGCGCCACACCACCAGCACATCGAATTCGTCGTCTACAAGCAGGATTGTTTTCATCTGTCGCTAGTGTCCGTTCCATGGCGATTCGGGCTCATCGCCCCTTCGCGGGGAATACGCCAGGCGTGGGGAAGAGCGTTGGTCCGTCCGCGATGCCCAGACCTTCCGGTGTGATGGCAAGCTCGCGCACCGAAGTGTCGTGGGCGCTCTCGCGCTGCTTGACCACCGATAACGTGCGTCGCAACTGGCCGTCGCTGTCGGCGTAGTGCAGCACGATCAGGTTCTCGGCCAGCGCGCAGAGCCGATCGCTCCTGCCGTTCGACGGTTCCGGATAGAGCGGCAGTTCCTCGATCACCAGCATGGTGACGCCGGCGTCGCGTAATGCATGGGTGAACGCGTTCAGGAACAGGCCGAAGCGTGCCGGGCGCAGCGCGGAATCGCGAAACCCCTCCATGCCGTCGATCACGAGCCGGGAGGCGCCGAGCCGCTGGATCAGCGCGAGCGTGTTGGCGGCCAGTTCGTCCACCTCGAGCTCGACGGCCGGCTGCCACTGCATCGACAGGCGCCCGTCGGCGAATGCCTCGCGCAGCCGGATGCCGACCGTCTCGGCCTTGCCGATCAGCCGCTGCGGCGATTCGTAGAAGCCGAGGTAGACCACCTTCTCGTCGCGCGCGACGCCGGCCTTCAGGAACTGCAGCGCGAGCAGCGTCTTGCCGACCCCGGACGGCCCCATCACCGTGGTGACGGATCCACGCACGAAGCCGCCGCCGAGCAGGTGGTCGAGATGCGGCAGGCCGGTATCGAGCCGCTGGTGCAGGTCGCGCTCGTCCTCGAGGTTCGCGAAGCGCGCCTCGAGACGCGGGTACATCGCGTGGCCGCCCGAGGTGATCCGGAAGAAGTGGCGGCCCAGCAGGTGGTTGCGCGCGCGCATCTTGTGGACCTCGATCTCGCGCGCGCGGCGCATGCCGCCGTCGGTATAGCGGTTCAGCTCGATCAGGCCGTCCACCAGCGTGTGCTCGGGATGCGGCTCGTTGCCCGACAGCGGCGCGAGCAGCAGCGTGGTGCAGCCCATCGCGGCCACCAGCGCGTTCAGCTCGTGGATGAACTTCGACAGCGACAGCTCGGTTTCGCTGAATTCGCGCGCGCTGCGAAAGCCGTCCACGATCAGCAGGCCGGGCCGGTAGTTCGCGAGGCTCGCCGCGATCAGCCTCAGGAAGCCGTCGAGGCCGTCCTGCATCAGTTCGTGATAACCCGACACGAACATCATCTTCTGCGCGACGGCGGCCGGATCGAAGAAATCGAGCGCGCGCAGGTGGCCGAGCAGCTTGTCGTGCGACTCGGCGATCAGCGTCATGTAGAGCACGCGGTCGCCCTGGCGCACGCGATGGAAGCCGATCTGGCTCGACAGGATGGTCTTGCCCGCGCTGGCCATCCCCTCGATCAGATAAAGGCCGCCACGCACGAAGCCGCCGCCGAGGATCTCGTCGAAGCCCGGCACGCCCGTCTCCACGTTTTCCAATGGCTCGATGTCGGGGGATGCCGATCCGTCATCGGACGGCGCGGAATCCGGACTTCGATGCGGGGGGCGGTGTCTCGAGTCGTCTAATGTCATGTGCAGTCACCTGTTTGCGCGAGGGCTTCAGGATGCGAACGCAAGCGCGGGCGGCGTGCCGTTCGCTCGGGTTTCTGTAAAAACTACAGGCCGATCGCATCTTCGGGCCGCGAAGATGCTCCAGACAGCCGGTTCTCCAGTCCTGCTCGAAGTGCGCAAGAAACGGGCCGCGGACGGCACGCGGCTGCCGCAAGTTCGTTGTGACCGTGCGGGATCCGGGGTGCATGGGCTCGCGCTTGCCGGCACGGCAACTCGCGAGCCGTGCGCATTTCCGCCGGTCTCGCCCGGGCAGTGGAGCGGCGTCGAAGCCGAAATCGGGCGCGTCGATGATTCGTCTGCGCTTGGTGCGTCGGCCGCTGGCCGGTGGGCTCAAGCGGTTTGCGACCTCCAGGTCAGACTTCGTGCCGAGGGGGTGCAGCGGGCTCGAGCCGGCCGAGTTCGAGCGGGAGGTCGCGCTTCATGCTCGACACGACCGCGCACTGCCACCTGCCAAAGCATTGGCCCGAAGCCGTCGCGCAGCGATTCGCGTGGTGCCATGTCGGAGGTGGGGGCGGGTCCGCGATCTCTTCTGGCGGACCCGAATGCGGCGCGGCAGCCTCCACGCAGCGCGCGCCACAATCCCGCGGTGCCGTTCGACGCCGCCGAGGTGAGGCCCATGAGCCGATGCGCGAGGCCGCGCGGGATCGGGGAAACGACGCTCCCGACACACTGTTCGCCGCACACGCCGCCGCGCCGGATATGACGCCGGCGACCAACAACGAGCGCGGCTTTGCCGATTACCGGCGCATCGAGATCGAAAAGCGGATGAGGGATTGAGGCAACGGAGCGGCATGGAACACATCGCGGCGAAGGCGAACTGCGGGGTCATGCAACCGGCAACGTACCGACGGTCCTGTGTCGAGTTCGCGGTGCGGGGGCCATGCCGGTTCGACGTCGGGCGCGTTGTCATTGCATCGAGTCGACCGGATTGAAACGGTCGATGGATGGTGGTCACGAGCGCGCGACCTGCCCGAGTTTCGTACCGTTTCGCTACCGTGTGCGTGCCGGCGAGCGTGTTCGCCGCTGCGCGTCGACTGTCCGGCATTTGCCGTGGCGGCCTGCGAACCTGGCGCGGGCCATTGCCCCGTCGCGCGCGAGACCGGTGCCACCCGTGTCACCACCAACCGACGATGCCCCGGTCTGCCCGCCCACGCAAGATCGGGCACCTGTCGCTGCGTTTCACGTCCACGCCGCACATCCGAGCTTCACATCCGAGTTTCACATCCGGATCAACACCGCCCCCGCCACCACCATCACGCAGGCCGCGAGCCGCCGCGCCGTCGGTCGCTCGCGCATCGCGAACCAGCCGATGCCGATCGCGAAGATCGAACTCGTCTCGCGCAGCGCCGACACGGTGGCCACCGGCAGGTGCCGATACGCGAGCGTGACGATCGCATAGGCGCCGAGCGCGCAGGTGCCGGCGCCCACCCCGCGCCAGAGCGCGGCGCGCGAGGCCAGCAGCGGCCGCGGGCCGCCGCGCAGCGCGCAGACGAGCGCGAACTGCGGCAGGTTCCAGAGCAGATAGACCCAGCAGATATACGACAGCGAGTTGCCGGCAAGCCGCACGCCGATGCCGTCCACCACCGAGTACGCGGCGATGAACACGCCGGTGAGCACCGCGTAGGGCACGCTCTCGCCGGACAGCCGCAGGCCGCGCCGCAGCGCGAGCGACATGATGCCGAGCGAGACCAGTGCGATGCCGGCGAGGCCCCAGGCCGACGGCCGCTCGCCGAGCGCGGGCAGCGCCAGCAGCGCGACCAGCAGCGGTGAGCTGCCGCGCGCGATCGGATAGATCTGGCTGAATTCGCCGCTGCGGTAGGCGCGCAGCAGCGCGAGGCAATAGCCGAGTTCGAGCAGCGCCGACGCGGCGATGTAAGGCCACGCGCCGGGCGCCGGTGGGGGCAGCCACAGCGCGCCGGCCGCGCCCGCCGCCAGATACGGAATCGCCATGGTGCCGAGCTGGACCACGCGATCCTCGCTGACATGCAGGAACGCGTTCCAGACCGCGTGCAGCAGCGCGGAGAACAACACGAGGGCGACGAGCAGATGATCCATGGCGGTGAGGGCGGCGCAAGGCGCGCACGACGATGAGCGGCGAAACCAGGCCCGGGGAGCGCCGACGCGCCGCTCGATGCCGACCGGACGGAAGCAGCGAACCGGAAAACGCGGGATGAGGCAACGAGAGGCAAAATGCGGCAATACGTGGATTATGCCGGCGCCGGGCCGGTTTCGCCAAGCACCGATTGCGGATGCAAGGCGCGCGGACAGGCGCGTTCGCGGCGGATTGCCGATAATAGGCGCTTCGCCAACCAGGATCGCCGTCATGAATTCCACCCCGCAATCGAATCCGCCGCGTCTGACCAGCCTCTCGCATGGCGGCGGCTGCGGCTGCAAGATCGCGCCGGGCGTGCTCGCCGAGCTGCTCAAGCGCAACGCGCCGCCCGCGCTGTTCCCCGACCTGCTGGTCGGCACCGAAACCTCCGACGACGCGGCGGTCTACCGGCTCAACGACGAACAGGCGATCGTCGCGACCACCGATTTCTTCATGCCGATCGTCGACGATCCCTACGACTTCGGCCGGATCGCCGCCACCAACGCCCTGTCCGACGTCTACGCGATGGGCGGCAAGCCGATCCTCGCGCTCGCGCTGGTCGGCATGCCGATCAACGTGCTGCCGCACGAGACGATCGCCGCCGTGCTCAAGGGCGGCGAAGCGGTCTGCGCGGAAGCGGGGATTCCCGTGGCGGGCGGCCATTCGATCGACTCGGTCGAGCCGATCTACGGGCTCGCGGCGCTCGGCATCGTCCATCCGTCGCGCGTCAAGCGCAACGCCGGCGCGCGCGCGGGCGACCTGCTGGTGCTCGGCAAGCCGCTCGGTGTCGGCGTGTTGTCGGCGGCGCTGAAGAAGGGCCAGCTCGACGCTGCCGGCTATGCCGCGATGATCGCCGCGACCACCCGGCTCAACCGGCCCGGCACCGAGCTGGCCGCGCTGCCGGGCGTCCACGCGATGACCGACGTGACGGGCTTCGGCCTGCTCGGGCACGGGCTCGAGGTGGCGCGCGGCGCGGGGCTCACGGCGCGCGTGCGCTATGCGGCGCTGCCGTGGCTCGCCGGGGTCGAGGCGTTCGCCGCGGGCGGCGTGGTGACGGGCGCCTCGGGGCGCAACTGGGCCGCCTATGGCGCCGACGTGCGGCTCGGCGACGGCCTGCCCGCCACCGCGCAGGCGCTGCTGACCGATCCGCAGACCTCGGGCGGCCTGCTGGTGGCCTGCGCGCCCGACACGGTCGACGCGGTGCTGGCCTGCTTCCACGCGGACGGTTTCGCGCAGGCCGCCGTGATCGGTGAACTGGTGGACGGCCCGGCCCGGATCGAGGTCGCCTGACGGTGTCGCCCGTGGTGGCGGGCACCGCCGCGGGCATCATGAAGTTCGCTCGGGAACCCCGTCGGGTTCCCGTTTTCACAACGGGGTTTTGCTGAAAGGTATACCCCCCTATGGTATATTCACACCCAACATGAGCCACACCGTCAAGGACAAGCAGAAGCTGCTGAACCGGGTTCGCCGGATCAAGGGGCAGCTGGAAGCCGTCGAACGCGCGCTCGAGGAAGAGCATGGTTGCAACGACGTGCTGCAGCGACTGACAAGTTGCCGCGGTGCGATGAATGGACTGCTCGCGGCCGTGCTCGAGTCGCATATTCGCGGTCACATGATGGATGCGCCGGTGTCCGAACCCGACGAGGCCGGCGGCAGCGCGACCGAGCAACTGATCGAGGTCGTCCACAGTTACTTCAAGTAAGGAGCGGGGGGAGTGTGATGAACGAACCATTGGGCAGGCAGTCCGGGCCGGCACGGCATGAGCATGTGTTTCTCGGCGCCGCGCACGCGAGCCGCGAGCGGCGCACCTGGTTCGTGATCGGGCTCTGCGCGCTGACGATGGTGGCCGAGATCGCGGGCGGCTGGCGCTTCGGTTCACTCGCGCTCGTCGCCGACGGCCTGCACATGTCGACGCACGCCGGCGCGATGCTGATCGCCGCGCTCGCCTACACCTACGCGCGGCGCCACGCGCACGATCCGCGCTTCTCGTTCGGCACCGGCAAGCTCGGCGATCTGGCCGGTTTCACGAGCGCCGTCGCGCTCGCGCTGATCGCCTTGCTGATCGGCTATGAAGCGATCATGCGGCTGATCGATCCGGTGCCGATCCGGTTCGGCGAGGCGATTCCGATCGCCGTGTTCGGGCTCGCCGTCAATCTCGGTTGCGCGTGGCTGCTCGGTGGCGTGCATCATGGCCATGCGCATCACGGTCACGCGGAGGATCACCGGCATCCGCACGCGGAGCACGACCATGATCATGATCATGCGGACCACGCGCATCAGGCCGGGCATGCCGACTCGCACGCCGCCGGCCACGGCAAGCAAGCGTTCCACGCGCGCGACCACAATTTCCGCGCCGCGTATCTGCACGTGATCGGTGATGCGGTCGTATCGGTGCTCGCGATCGCGGGCCTGATCGCCGCGCGCGCGTTCGGCTGGAACTGGATGGATCCGCTGGCCGGCATCGTCGGCGCGCTCGTGATCGCGAACTGGTCGTTCGTGCTGATCCGCGACACCGGCGCGACGCTGCTCGACATGACGCCCGATCCCGCGCTGGCGGCGCGCATCCGCGAGCGGATCGAGGGCGATGGCGACGCCGTGGTCGATCTGCACCTGTGGCGCCTCGGCCCCGGCCATCTGAGTGCCGCGCTGTCGGTCGTGACGGGCAGCGCGCGCCGCGACGCGCGCTTCTATCACCAGCGTCTGGCCGGCGTCGACGGCCTGTCGCATCTGACTGTCGAAGTCACGTCGGCGGCGATGTCGCCGATCGCGTCGGGCGGCTAGCGGCCTGCGGCGGTGGGGCCCGTCGCGCAGCGCGGCCGTCACCGCCGGCTCGCCTCGAAACGCCATCCTCCCCGACACGTCGCATCTGCCACCACGTCTGCGCGCATCCCGGCGCCCCCGCGTCCGTTTTCGCTATGCTTGTCACCGGGCGCCGGTGCGGCCTCGCATCACATGCCGCGCCGCCGCCCGCGCCGTGCCCGCCGCGTGGCACGGCGGACTCGCTGCTCGCGGTGCCGGAGGGCCCGGCACCGCGAGCCTGTTCCGCAGTCTCCGGGAGCCGTTCTCACCACTCCATTCAAAAGGAACGACGATGCTGACTCGCTCGCTGTCAACGCTGGCCGTTTTCTCGCTCGCCGCGTGTACCACGCCCCCGTCCGTCGCCCAGGACGCGGCCTCGCAGGACGTCACGGGCCATCTTGCCGGCGCGCATGCGCCGAAGGTGATGATCGTCACGATGTTCGGCCCGGAAGGGCAGGCCTGGACCGACCGGCTCGGCCCGTGGACGCAGGTGAAGGTGCCGGGGCTCTCGCCCGACTACCCGAACGTGCAGTGCAACCGCCAGGACGTCTGCGTGGTGACGACGGGCATGGGCTACGCGAACGCGGCCGCCACCCTCATGGCGCTGACGTTCTCGCCGCAATTCGACCTGCGCCACACCTATTTCCTGATTTCGGGCATCGCCGGCGTCGATCCGGCGCAGGGCACGGTCGGCTCGGCCGCGTGGTCGCATTACCTGGTCGATTTCAGCCTGCAATGGGAACTCGACGCGCGCGAGATCCCGGCCGGCTGGCACACGGGCTACCTCGGCATCAACACCAAGAACCCGCGCCAGAAGCCGCCGCTCGACTACAAGACCGAGGTGTTCGAGCTGAACCCGAAGCTGACCGACGCGGCCTACGCGCTGTCGCGCAACGTGGTGCTGGCCGACAACGCGCAGGCGCAGGCCGCGCGCGCGAAGTTCGACGCGGCGCCGGCCAACCGGCCGCCGACGGTGGTGCGCTGCGATACCTCGTCGGGCAACACCTGGTTTTCCGGCACGAAGCTCGGCGAACGGGCGCGCGAGTGGACGAAGATCCTGACCGACGGCAAGGGCACCTACTGCATGACCGCGCAGGAGGACAACGCGACCTACGAGGCACTCACGCGCGCGGCGGCCACGCAGCGCGTCGATCTCTCGCGCGTGGCGCTGCTGCGCACGGGCTCGGACTTCGACCGGCCGTATCCCGGCCAGACCAGTGCCGACAACCTGCTGAACTACGCCGACCAGGGCGGCTTCACGATTGCCACCGAGAACCTCTATCGCGCCGGCAACCCGCTCGTGCAGGACATCGTCACGCACTGGAGCGAGTGGCGCGCGGGCGTGCCCACGCGCTGAGCGCATCCGGCCGGGCGCGCTCGGCGCGCCCCAATGAGCACGGCGGCCGCGGCATCGCGAGATGCGGCGGCCGCCGTTTTCGATTGCAGCGCAGGACCGCAAGCGCAGGAAGCAGCGACGGGCAGCCTGCTCGAGCCGCCCGCCGGCGCTCCCAGGCTCAGGCGTTCTGCTGGCTGCGCGGTTGCGCGCGGAACGGAATCCACACCGGGACGGTGCGATCCCATTGGTCGAGCTGGGACGGTTTCGGTTCGTTCGGGTTCATGATCGTGACCTCCTTCCTGTCAATGGATCCGTGTGCCGCCGGGCGCATCGCGCGCCGGCGTCGTGCGATGCGCCCGGGCGCCGTGCCCGGACGCGCGGGCTTCAGTGCTCGGCCGAGGCGAGTTCGTTCGCCGGGCCGCCCGATTCCGATTGCGCCGGACGTTGCGCGAGTTCGACGCCTTGCGGGTACGAGTTGGTCTTGCGCAGCGCGGCGAGCGAACCGTCGCGTTGGGCCTGGGCCAGTTCGGCACGCACTTGCGCGCGGGTCAGCTGGCTGGTGTTCCTGGCGTGCGGCAGGTCGCCGTAGCTGCCCGACAGGCCGATGCCGCCGTCGGCGAACGCCGACACGGCAGTGGTGGACAGGGCGAGCGCGGCGAGGGTGATGGCGATGCGGTTCATGTTCGACTCCTTTCGATTCGGATGCGCAGTCAATTGAGTTGCGCGACGGAGTGAAATTTAGGTGCAAGCGCAGCATCAATAAATGGGATGGACGCGAATTGAATTGTCGCCATGCTGGAACAATCAAATTCCGTACTGCGAATAGGGTCGGCGAAAATCCTTGCCAGCCTTGGATTTCGTCGAAAACGACCGCATTCCGCCGCAGGCTGCGAGGCGGCATTGGTTCAAACGGCGCAATAGTGTGATGCCGCGCGAATCATCAATCGTCGTCGGTTTGTTGCGTTGCAAAAACGCATCGTGAAAAAGTGGGAGCGAGTGGTGACCGACTGGCGCCGCCGTCGCCGGGACGGCTTCCCTGACGCAGCACGCCGTCGACGCAGCGAGGCCGGCTGGCATTCCGTGCGCATTTTAGAGATAGAAGCCGGAATCGCCATTTACCTTACTCGGCGGGCTCCATGAGCCGGTTCAGCCAGTTTCGTACTGTGCCGATTTCATCACCGCCACCGGCAAAAAATCACAAGCCGGACGGGATTTGCCCGACGGATACTTCAGCTCATCGAACCGACTTTCCCGCAGGAGGGCGTGCGAGCATGACCCGATTCGCATGTCCCGGAGCCGGTGACGCGGATCGCGGCGAAGGCGCCGGCGGTTTCCGGCCGCCGGGCCGGCACAGCCGGGCGGCCGCAGGTTGGGCCGCCCATTTCGCTTGATCCGCCGCGGCCGGACGCAGGCACGACGCACGCCGGCCATCGCGGTGCCCACCCCGGCAAGCCGCGCGTGCCGGCATCGCTCGCGGTCCGGGCGTGGCGCCGTCCACGGCACGTGACCCGGCCGGCCGCGAAGCAGCACGATGCACGGCACGCGGCGGGCGACGTCCTTCGCGGCAACCCGCCGGCGCCCGCGAGCGCACGGCCAACATGGCAGGAGACACGCCTGATGCAAAACCAGGGCAAATTCCAGAAAAATCTGTCGCTGACGGATCTCACCTTCATCGGCCTCGGCGCGATCTTCGGCTCGGGCTGGCTGTTCGCCGCGAGCCACGTGGCCAGCATCGCCGGTCCGGCCGGCGTGTTCTCGTGGGTGCTCGGCGGCTTCGCGGTGCTGCTGCTCGGCGTCATCTACTGCGAACTCGGCGCGGCGCTGCCGCGCGCGGGCGGCGTGGTGCGCTACCCGGTGTTCTCGCACGGGCCGCTGCTCGGCTACCTGATGGGCCTCATCACGCTGATCGCGTTCTCGAGCCTGATCGCGATCGAGGTGGTGGCGGCGCGCCAGTACGCGGCCGCCTGGTTTCCGTCGCTGACCGTCCCGGGCTCGAACGCGCCCACCACGATCGGCTGGCTGCTGCAGTTCGCGCTGCTCTGCCTGTTCTTTCGGCTCAACTATTCGAGCGTGAAGACCTTCGCGCTGGCCAACAACATCATCAGCCTGTTCAAGTTCGTCGTGCCGATCTCGGTGATCGTCGTGCTGTTCGTGTTCTTCAAGCCGCACAACCTGCGGGTGGCCGGCTTCGCGCCGTTCGGCATGTCGGGCGTGGAGATGGCGGTGTCGGCGGGCGGCGTGATCTTCGCCTATCTCGGCCTCACGCCGATCATCTCGGTGGCGAGCGAGGTGCGCAATCCGCAGCGCACGATCCCGTTCGCGCTGATCCTCTCGGTGCTGCTCTCCACGCTGATCTACGTGCTGCTGCAGCTGGCGTTCCTGGGCGGCATTCCCACCGATATGCTCGCGCACGGCTGGGGCGGCATCGACCACGCGTTCTCGCTGCCGTACCGCGACATCGCCACGGTGCTCGGCATCGGCTGGCTCGCCTACATGGTGGTGGCCGACGCGATGATCTCGCCGAGCGGCTGCGGCAACATCTACATGAACGCGACGCCGCGCGTGATCTACGGCTGGGCCAAGACCGGCACGTTCTTCCGCGTGTTCACGCGGATCGACGAGGCCACCGGCATCCCGCGCGCGGGGCTGTGGCTGACGCTCGCGCTGTCGGTGTTCTGGACCCTGCCGTTTCCGTCGTGGGACGTGCTGATCAACGTGGTGTCGGCCGCGCTGGTGCTGAGCTACGCGGTCGCGCCGGTATCGGTGGCCGCGCTGCGCCGCACCGCGCCGGACCTGCCGCGGCCGTTCCGCGCCAGTGCGCTCGGCGTGCTCGGCCCGGTGTCGTTCATCATCGCGGCGCTGATCGTCTACTGGTCGGGCTGGGGCACGGTGTCCTGGCTGCTCGGCCTGCAGATCGTGCTGTTCTTCGTCTATCTCGCCTGCGGGCGCTTCGTGCCCACCGACCAGCTGAGCCTCGGCGAGCAGGTGCGCTCGTCGGCCTGGCTGATCGCGTTCTATGCGCTGATCATCGGCGCATCGTACCTGGGCAGCTTCGGCGGCATCGGCGTGCTGACGCATCCGCTCGATACCGTGGTGGTGGCCGTGATCGCGATCGTCATCTACTACTGGGGCGCCGCCACGGGCGTACCCGCCGGCAGGCTGCGGCTCGACGACGACGAATGAGCCTGCCCGCCGCCCTGCCGGGCCAGCCGCGACAGCGCTTCCGGCCGTCGCGGCGGTTCTTTTTCGAGCGCGCCGTACTGCCGGCGCGCCGCCAATCCGCCGCGGCCGCCGCCGCGCGCGAACGAGGCCGACGCACGGCCTGGAGAGAATTGATGAGTATTGCCGACGACGTGATCCTCTCGCTCGACGAGGTCGATACGCTGGCGCGCCGCGTGCTGACGCACCACGGCATGTCCGACGCGAACGCGCGCGCGATCGCCGGCGTCATCGCGCAGGGCCAGCGCGACGAGTGTCACTCGCATGGCCTCTACCGGCTGATCGTCTGCGTGCGCTCGCTGCGCAGCGGCCGCGTCGATCCGCGCGCGGTGCCCACGCTGCGGCGCGTGGCCGGCAGCGTGATCGAGGCCGACGCGCACGGCGGCTACTCGCTGCCGGCGTTCGAGCTGGGGCTGCCGGCGCTGGTCGAGGCGGCGCGCGAGCAGGGACTCGCGGCGCTGACGATCCGCCACTGCTATCACTTCTCGGCGCTCTGGCCCGAGGTGGAGGCGATCGCCGCGCACGGCCTGGCGGGCATCGCGATGTGCCCGAGCCACGCCTGGGTGGCGCCGGCGGGCGGCACGCGGCCCGTGTTCGGCACCAATCCGATCGCGTTCGCGTGGCCGCGCCCGGACGGCCAGCCGCCCTACGTGTTCGATTTCGCCACCAGTGCGATCGCGCGCGGCGACATCGAGCTGCACGCGCGGCAGAACCGGTCGATCCCCGACGACTGGGCGCTCGACGAGGCGGGGCGGCCGACCACCGATCCGCACGCGGCGCTGCGCGGCGCGATGCGCACGTTCGGCGGCCACAAGGGTTCGGCGCTGTCCACCATGGTGGAGCTGATGGCGGGCGCGCTGATCGGCGACCTGACGAGCGCCGAGTCGCTCGAATACGACGGCGGCGCGGGTGCCTCGCCGTATCACGGCGAGTTGCTGCTGGCGTTCGACCCCGAGGTGTTCGCCGGCGACGCGTGCGAGGCCGGCCGCGCGAGCGGCGAGCGCGTGCTCCGCGAAATCGCCGCGCAGGGCGCGCGCCTGCCGTCGCAGCGGCGCTTCACGGCGCGGGCGCGCAGCCTCGAGCATGGCGTGAAGGTGCCGCGTGCGTTGTATGAGGAAATTCTGGCCTTGCTCGATTGAGCGGCGGCGGGCGCTGGCGGCGCCGGAAAGAACGCGGGGCGGCCATGAGGCCGCCCCGGTGTGCCGGCGGGGGATTGCCGGCGATGCTGGCGCCGATCGGGCAGGTGGTCGGGGCACCCGGCCGGCTTGCCTGATCCGCCCGATTTTCCCGGTCCGTCCGATGCCGCCGGCCCGGCCGGCGCCGTGCCCGAATCAGGCGCGCGCCTCCCGGCCGCTTACGCCACCCACTCGCTGATCACCGGCGTATCGAGCACCGGCGCGCTCTCGGCCTGCTCGAACGTGCGCTTGCTGCAGATCGTATCGAGCGGCGGCCGGCCCGAGCCGTTCAGCAGCGGGCAGCGGTCGAACACCTCGGCGATCCAGTCGACGAACACGCGCACTTTCGGCGACAGGTGCCGGCTGTGCGGATAGACCACCGAAATCGGCATCGGCAGCGGCTTGTGGTCCTTCAGCACTTCCTTGAGCACGCCCGAGCGCAGTTGCGGCAGCACCATGAACAGCGGCGGCTGGATCAGGCCGAAGCCCTCGATGCCGCAGGTCACGTAGGCGTCGGCGTCGTTGACCGACACCACGCCTTCCATCTTGACCTCCACCTCGTTGCCCTCGATCAGGAACGCCCAGTCGATGGTGCGCCCGGTGCGGCTCGAAAAATAATTGACGGCGCGGTGGTCGGCCAGGTCGTCGATGCTGCGCGGCTCGCCGTAGCGCGCCAGGTACGCGGGCGAGGCGGCCGTGATGCCCTCGAACAGGCCGACGCGGCGCGCGACGAGCGACGAATCCTGCAGCGCGCCCACCCGGATCACGCAGTCCACGCCCTCCTGCAGCAGATCGACCGGGCGGTCCGACAGCCCGAGCTGCAGGTCGATGTCGGGGAAGCGCTCGCGGAATTCGTTCAGCGACGGGATCACCACCAGCCGCCCGAGCGAACCGGGCATGTCCACCCGCAGCTTGCCGTGCGGCTTGCGATTGTTGATCTGGAAGCTGGCCTCGGTCTCCTCGACCTCGGCCAGGATCCGCACGCAGCGCTCGTAGTAGGCGGCCCCGTCCGGCGTCAGCGACAGCCGCCGCGTGGTCCGGTGCATCAGCCGCACACCGAGGAACGCCTCGAGGTTCTGGATGATCGTCGTCACGGACGCGCGCGGAAGGCTCAGCGTCTCCGCGGCCTTCGTGAAGCTGTTCGTATCGACGACGCGCGTGAATACCTGCATCGCTTGAAGTCGGTCCATCGCTGCTTACCTCCGGGTTTGATCGGCTCAATCAGTCGGTCGGACGCCGCTTTTCGCACGCCCGTGCGTCGATTGTTCAAAGCCCCTGAATTGTGTTGCCGGATTATAGGCATTTATCCTCATGTCTGCCGGACCCAGAATGCGCTCCATCTCGCAATGGACGCGCTTACGCGCATCACTCATGGATGCATCGGGTTTTCGCAATCTGCTGAATACCGCCACGGCCGCGCCGGGGCTGGCTGGCACGTCGCTCGCGGTCTCCGACGTCGAAATCGAAGGGCATGCACAGGACATCGTGCTGCGCCTCTATCGTCGGCCGGACAAGACCGGATTGCCGGTAGTGCTTTATTTCCACGGCGGCGGCTTCGTGCGCGGTTCGCTCGCCGATGCCGACTTCGCCGCGCGCTTCCTCGCCGAGCGCGTGCCGGCGCTGGTGGTGTCGGTCGATTATTCGCTGGCGCCGAAACATCCGTTTCCGGCCGCCCCCGAGGACGCCTACCGCGCCGCGCGCTGGGTCGAGGCCCGCGCCCGCGCGTTCGGCGGCAACCCGCGCCGCATCGCGGTGGCCGGCCACGACGCGGGCGGCCAGCTCGCGAACTGCCTCGCCTTCATCGCGCGCGACCGCGGCGACGTGACGATCGTCGCGCAGGCGCTGTTCGGGCCGATGCTCGATCCGAGCATGACGCGGCTTGGCGACGAGCGCCAGCTCGCCTCCGACATCACCATGAAGGAGTGCGCGGCCTGCTACCGCGCCTACCTGCCCCAGCCGGCGCAGCGCATGCACCCCTACGCGGCGCCGCTCGAATCGGCACGGCTCGCGCGGCTGCCCGCCACGCTGATCGCCACGGCCCAGAACGACGTGCTGCACGTCGAGGCCGAGAAGTATGCCGCGCGCCTGATCGAGGCCGGCGTGCTGACCCAGGTGATCCGCTATCCCGACGTCTCGCATGCCGAGCTGGCCGGCTACGCCCCCGCGCTGCAGGAAGCCGTGCGCTTCCTGACCTGCCGGTTCCAGGCCCACGCCAACGACTGATTCCTACCATTCCAACGCAACCGGAGATCTTCATGTCCATCCTACGTACTCCCCGCTCCCGCATCGCGGTTGCCGCGTTGGCCGTCGTCGTCGCCGTCGGCGGCGGCGCGTTCGGCGTGATCCGCGCCAGCGCGAACGCCCCGGCGGCCCCGGCCGCGCCGCTGCAGGAAGTGGACGTCGCGACCGTGCTGTCGAAGACGATCACCGACTGGCAGACCTATTCGGGCCGGCTCGAGGCGATCGAGCGCGTCGACGTGCGCCCGCTCGTGTCGGGCACCATCGTGTCGGTCAACTTCAAGGACGGCGCGCTCGTCAAGAAGGGCGACGTGCTGTTCGTGATCGACCCGCGTCCGTACCAGGCCGAGGTCGACCGCACCGCCGCCCAGCTGGCCGCCGCGCAGGCACGCGACGGCAACGCGCAGACAGACTGGCAGCGCGCGCAGCGCCTGATCGGCGACAACGCGATCGCCAGGCGCGACTACGACGAGAAGCAGAACGCCGCGCGCGAGGCGAGCGCCAACGTGAAGGCCGCGGCCGCCGCGCTGGAAGCCGCGCAGATCAATCTCGGCTACACGCGCATCGTCGCGCCGATCGCGGGCCGCGCCTCGCGCGCCGAGATCACGCTCGGCAACGTGGTGTCGGCCGGCGCCTCGGCCGCGCCGCTGACCACGCTGGTCTCGGTGTCGCCGATCTACGCCTCGTTCGACGCCGACGAGCAGACCTATCTGCGCTACATCGGCGCCGTGCGAGACGGCCACCGCGCGCCGGTGGACCTCGGCCTCGCCAACGAGAGCGGCTACTCGCGCAGCGGCGTGATCGACTCGGTGGACAACCGGCTCGACACCTCGTCGGGCACGATCCGCGTGCGCGCGCGCTTCGACAACGCCGACGGCACGCTGGTGCCGGGCCTCTACGCGCGCATCAAGGTGAACGGCAGCGCACCGCATCCGGCACTGCTGGTGGACGACGCGGCGATCAACACCGACCAGGACAAGAAGTTCGTGTTCGTGGTGGACGCGCAGGGCAAGGTCGCCTACCGCGAGGTGCAGATCGGCGGGCTGCACGGCAACCAGCGCGTGATCGCGGGCGGCCTGCAGGCGAGCGACCGGGTGGTGGTGAACGGCACGCAGCGCGTGCGTCCGGGCGAACCGGTGAAGGTCCACATGGTGCCGATGACGGGCGGCGACGACGCAGCGGCGGCGCCGGTCGCGGCGGCTTCGCAGCCGGCCCGCGGCGCTGCGTCGTGACGGGGCGCGGTTAGCCCCTGACACTCGCGCACAACCAGAACAGAGTTTTTCATGAACATATCCAAATTCTTCATCGATCGTCCGATCTTTGCAGGAGTCCTATCCGTCCTGATCCTGCTGGGCGGCGTCATCGCGATGTTCATGCTGCCGATTTCCGAGTATCCGGAAGTCGTGCCGCCGTCGGTGATCGTCAAGGCGCAGTACCCGGGCGCGAACCCGAAGGTGATCGCCGAGACGGTGGCCTCGCCGATCGAGGAGCAGATCAACGGCGTCGAGGACATGCTCTACATGCAGTCCCAGGCGAACAGCGACGGCAACGTGACGATCACCGTCACGTTCAAGCTCGGCACCGATCCGGACAAGGCCACGCAGCTCGTGCAGAACCGCGTGAACCAGGCGCTGCCGCGCCTGCCGGAGGACGTCCAGCGGCTCGGCGTGACGACCGTCAAGAGCTCGCCGACGCTGACCATGGTGGTCCACCTGATCTCGCCGGACAACCGCTACGACATGACCTACCTGCGCAACTACGCGCTGATCAACGTGAAGGATCGCCTGTCGCGGATCCAGGGCGTGGGCCAGGTGCAGCTGTGGGGCGCGGGCGACTACGCGATGCGTGTCTGGCTCGATCCGCAGAAGGTGGCCGAGCGCGGCCTGACCGCCGACGACGTGGTCAGGTCGATCCGCGAGCAGAACGTGCAGGTGGCCGCCGGCGTGATCGGCGCGTCGCCGTCGATTCCCGGCACGCCGCTGCAGCTGTCGGTGAACGCGCGCGGGCGCCTGCAGACCGAGGAGGAGTTCGGCAACATCGTCGTGAAGACGGCGCCGGACGGCGCGGTCACGCGGCTGCGCGACCTCGGCCGCGTCGACCTGGACGCCTCCGAGTACGGCTTGCGCTCGCTGCTCGACAACCAGCCGGCGGTGGCGATGGCGATCAATCAGTCGCCGGGCGCGAACTCGCTGCAGATCTCCGACCAGGTGCGCGCCACCATGGAGGAGCTGAAGCAGGACTTCCCGGCCGGCGTCGAATACCGGATCGTCTACGACCCGACGCAGTTCGTGCGGTCGTCGATCAAGGCGGTGGTCCACACGCTGCTGGAGGCGATCGCGCTGGTGGTGATCGTCGTGATCGTGTTCCTGCAGACCTGGCGCGCCTCGATCATTCCGCTTATCGCGGTGCCGGTGTCGATCATCGGTACCTTCTCGCTGCTGCTGATGTTCGGCTATTCGATCAACGCGCTGTCGCTGTTCGGGATGGTGCTGGCGATCGGGATCGTGGTGGATGACGCGATCGTGGTGGTGGAGAACGTCGAGCGCAACATCGAGGCCGGGCTGTCCGCGCGCGACGCCACTTACAAGGCGATGCGCGAGGTGAGCGGGCCGATCATCGCGATCGCGCTGACGCTGGTGGCCGTGTTCGTGCCGCTCGCGTTCATGTCGGGCCTGACCGGCCAGTTCTACAAGCAGTTCGCGATGACCATCGCGATCTCCACGGTGATCTCGGCGTTCAACTCGCTGACGCTCTCGCCGGCACTCTCGGCGATCCTGCTGAAGGGCCACGACGAGAAGCCGGACTGGCTCACGCGCGTGATGAATCGCGTGCTCGGCGGCTTCTTCCGCCGCTTCAACGCGGTGTTCCATCGCGGCGCCGAGAGCTACGGGCGCGGCGTGCGCGGCGTGCTGTCGAGGAAGACGCTGATGCTCGGCGTCTACGCGGTGCTGCTCGGCGCGGCGGTGCTGATGGGCCGGATCGTGCCGGGCGGCTTCGTGCCGGCGCAGGACAAGGAATACCTGATCGCGTTCGCGCAGCTGCCCAACGGCGCCTCGCTCGACCGTACCGAGCAGGTGATCCGCCAGATGGGTTCGATCGCGCTGAAGCAGCCGGGCGTGCAGAGCGCGGTGGCGTTCCCTGGCCTGTCGGTGAACGGCTTCACCAACAGCTCGAGCGCCGGCATCGTGTTCGTCACGCTGAAGCCGTTCGACCAGCGCCACGGCAAGGCGCTGTCGGCCGGCGCGATCGCGGGCGCGCTGAACCAGCAGTACGCGGGCATCAAGGATTCGTTCGTCGCCGTGTTCCCGCCGCCGCCGGTGCTCGGGCTCGGCACGCTGGGCGGCTTCAAGATGCAGGTCGAGGATCGCGGCGCGGTGGGCTACGCGCGGCTGGCCGACGCCACGCAGGACTTCATCAAGCGCGCGCAGCAGGCGCCGGAACTGGGCCCGCTGTTCACCAGCTACCAGATCAACGTGCCGCAGCTCAACGTCGACCTGGACCGCGTGAAGGCAAAGCAGCTCGGCGTGAACGTGACCGACGTGTTCGACACGATGCAGGTGTATCTCGGCTCGCTCTACGTGAACGACTTCAACCGCTTCGGACGCGTGTACCAGGTGCGCGTGCAGGCCGACGCGCAGTATCGCCAAAAGCCCGACGACATCGGCCTGCTGAAGACGCGCAACGCCGCCGGCGAGATGGTGCCGCTGTCGTCGCTCGTCACCGTCACGCCGACCTTCGGGCCGGAAATGGTGGTGCGCTACAACGGCTACACGGCGGCCGACGTGAACGGCGGCCCGGCCCCGGGCTACTCGTCGGGCCAGGCGCAGGCGGCGGTGGAACGGATCGCGGCGCAGACCTTCCCGCGCGGCGTGAAGTTCGAATGGACCGACCTGACGTATCAGCAGATCCTGGCCGGCAACGCCGGGCTCGTGATCTTCCCGATCAGCGTGCTGCTGGTGTTCCTGGTGCTCGCGGCGCTGTATGAAAGCCTGACGCTGCCGCTCGCGGTGATCCTGATCGTGCCGATGAGCCTGCTGTCCGCGCTGACCGGCGTGTGGCTCACGCAGGGCGACAACAACATCTTCACGCAGATCGGCCTGATGGTGCTGGTGGGGCTGTCGGCCAAGAACGCGATCCTGATCGTGGAGTTCGCGCGCGAGCTCGAACATGACGGCCGCACGCCGTTCCAGGCCGCCGTCGAGGCGAGCCGACTGCGGCTGCGCCCGATCCTGATGACCTCGATCGCGTTCATCATGGGCGTGGTGCCGCTGGTGGTCTCGACCGGCGCCGGCGCCGAGATGCGTCATGCGATGGGCGTGGCGGTGTTCTTCGGCATGCTCGGCGTGACGCTGTTCGGGCTGATGCTGACCCCGGTGTTCTACGTGGTGCTGCGCACGCTGGCCGGCGGCAAGATCCACGTCGCGCAGAAGGACAATTCGCGGTACGACGTATCGGCCGCGGACGCTTGAGGAATCGATCCATGAAAAACGACAAGACCATCCTGCGGCTCGCGAAGCTGGCCGGCCTGAGCACGCTGATGGCCGCGCTGCTCGCGGCCTGCGCGGTCGGGCCGGATTACAAGCGGCCAGAGGCGGCCACGCCCGCCGCGTTCAAGGAAGCGCCGACGCTCGCCGCCGGCGAGCAGGCCGGCACCTGGAAGCCGGCCGAGCCGGCCGACGCCGGGCAGCGCGGCGAATGGTGGAAGGTGTTCGGCGATCCGGTGCTCGACGCGCTCGAACAGCAGGCGCTCGACGCGAACCAGAACCTGAAGGCCGCCGCCGCGCGCGTGCAGGAAGCGCGCGCCGCCACGCGCGCCGCGCGCTCGGCGTGGTTCCCGTCGCTCGACGCCGGCTTCGGGCCGACGCGCGAAGGCGTGTCGTCGGCCTCGCAGTTCCAGCCGCAGGGCTCCGGGCCGATCAACGCCACGCTGTGGCGCGCGCAGGGCACCGTGTCCTACGAGGCCGACCTGTTCGGCAGCGTCAGCCGCAACGTCGAGGCCTCGCGCGCCGACGCCGCGCAGAGCGATGCGCTGTTCCAGTCGGTGCGGCTCGCGCTGCAGGCCGACGTCGCGCAGAACTACTTCGAACTGCGCCAGCTCGATTCGGACCAGGACCTGTACCGGCGCACGGTGGCGCTGCGCGAGGAATCGCTGAAGCTCACGCAGCGGCGCTTCAGCGAGGGCGACATCGACGATCTCGACGTGTCGCGCGCGAAGAACGAGCTGGCCAGCGCGCAGGCCGACGCGGTCGGCGTCGCGCGGCGTCGCGCGGCCTCCGAGCATGCGCTCGCGATCCTGCTCGGCAAGGCGCCGGCCGATTTCGGCTTCAAGGAGACGCCGATCGTGCCGGTCACGCTGAAGATCCCGCCGGGCCTGCCGTCGGCGCTGCTGGAGCGGCGCCCCGACGTGGCCGCGGCCGAGCGCGCGATGGCCGCCGCCAACGCGCGGATCGGCCTCGCGAAGTCGGCGTATTTCCCGAAGCTCAACATCTCCGGCTCGTTCGGTTATGAGGCGTCCACGCTCGGCAACCTGTTCATGTGGTCGAGCCGCACGTTCCTGCTCGGGCCGTTCGCGGGCACCGCGCTCACGCTGCCGCTGTTCGACGGCGGCCGGCGCAGCGCCGGCGTGCAGCAGGCGCGCGCGTCCTACGAGGAGCAGGTCGCGAACTACCGGCAGCAGGTGCTGGTGGCGTTCCGCGAGGTCGAGGACAACCTCTCCGACCTGCGCCTGCTCGACGACCAGATCCGGGCGCAGGGCGACGCCGTGAGCGCCTCGCAGCGCGCGGCGAAGCTGTCGCGCACGCAGTATCAGGAAGGGCAGATCGCCTATCTCGACGTGATCGACAGCGAGCGCACGGTGTTGCAGTCGCAGCTTCAGGCGAACCAGCTGACGGGCGCGCAGGCGGTCTCGACGGTGAACCTGATCCGCGCGCTCGGCGGTGGATGGGGGACGCCGCAGGCGGCCGCGGCGCCGGTGGCGGCTTCGCCGGCTGCATCGTCGGCCACGCAGGCGGTGGCGCAGCGCTGAAGCCCGGGCGCGGCGGCGTGTGCGTGATGCATGCCGCCGCGCCGCGATGACCGGCGTCGGTGAAGTATCGAAACGGGCCTTCAGAGGCCCGTTTCCATTTGACGGGCCTGCGTGCGCAGGCCGGTGAAGATCGCGTCGGCGAGGTCGCCGGGGAAATCGGCCGGCAGCAGCGCCGCGACCTCGTCGATCACGCTCGGCGTCGCGGCCACGAGTTCGCCGATCAGCGCGCGCACCGTCTGCTCGCCCAAACCGCAGCGGCGCCCCTGCGCGATCCAGTGGCGCGTGCGGATTTCCTGCCAGCCGTAATGCTTGTGCGTACCGCGCACGGCCATCGCCATGCGCAGGCGCTGCGGCGCGATCTGTCCGGCGCGGCGCCCCAGGATCGGATGAAACGACAGGACATCGTAGAGCGGCGTGGCCCGATAACGTGCTTCGGGCAGATGCGCGATGCTGAAATTCTTGCCGTGGCCGTCGGCGGCCGCGAGCAGCCAGAACACCAGTTGTGTCGTGAAGAAGTGGCGCCGGTCGAGCGCCGCGTCGATCGAGCCGGCCAGGAGGTCCATGACCGCATCGATGCCGGGGCCGCCGTCGGCTTCGTATTTGTTCAGGCCCGACGTGCCGGTGGCCTGGCACAAATCCTCCTGCGGCAGGCGCACGAGCCAGTTGCCGTCGGCCGAGGGGCGCCGGTCGAAACGTTCGACCACGAGCGCCTTTTGATCCTCGAACCGGCCGATGCCGCACGGCGCGACGGGCAGCCCGTAGGCGGCCACCAGCAGCGCGCAGAGCCATTCGTTCTCGACCGAGGTGCGCAGGTCGGCGCCGAGGCCGGCCACGAGGCCGAGCGGCAGCTTGAGAATGTGCGTGGTGGGCGTGCTGCCTTCGGGGCGCAGCCATTGGCCGTCGTGCCAGAGCAGCGCGGTTTTCTCCTGCGCGCCGGCGATCGACAGGCGCAGGTCATGGCTGGCCGAGTCGCGACCGGTGCCCGCGACGAGCGGCAGCGCGCGCAGCCATTGCGCGATCGCGGCCTCGTCGAGCGGCGTACCGGCGATCCGTTTCAGGCCGGCGGGCGCCTGGCCTTCCGGCAGCAGTTGCAGGGCACCGACGCAGTCGCGCCCCACCGCCTCGAGCAGCGCGAACGGCGTGGTGTCGCGCGCCGCGTGACGCTGCGCGAGGCGGCGGCGAATCGCGTCGCTGTCGGGCAGCAGGTTGTCGAAGTAATTCGCGACGGCGGCGCCCTGATAAGGCAGATTGCCGGGGCGGAACGGCAGCGACAGGGACAGCGGGCGGCGTTGCGGATGGTCGAGCCAGCCCGGTGCGTAAGCGAGGCGATCGACGCCCTGGATCCGCTCCCAGTAGCCGACCTCGATGCCGTTCATCCAGAGCGCGAGGCGCGTGGCGTGAGAGGTGCGTGGCATGGGGGTTACCAGTCCTCGCGGGGCGTATCGCTGCCGCGCCGGCCGCCGGCAGTGGGGGCGGCGGGTTCGGTGGCGGTGGCCGATGAAGACGGCGGGACGGCATGGCCGGCATGCGGTTCGGCCGCTTCCGGCGCGGCGCCGCCCAGCTTCATTTCGATGCCGAGCACGCGCATCACGCGGAACAGCCGTTCGACGCTCGCGCGGGTCGGATCGGCTTCGAGGCGAGCGTAGGTCTGCTGCGTGACGCCGAGCCGTTCGGCCATGGCGGCCTGCGTGAGCCCTGCCGCCTTGCGGAAACCTTGCAGCAGGGGGCGCAACTGGGCGGGTGTCTTGACGGGATAGTCCACGATGAGGGCGCGCGGCGCGAACGTTGGATCGTGACATCCTACAGCCCGAAGACTGTCATCACAACATACAGCGTAAAGGCTGTTTTTATGAAATACAGCCTTTACGCTGTTGAATCCATGATGTCGCCCGGCGCTTCAGCGCCCCCTGCCGCCCGGCCGCGCCACGGCGATCCTGGTGTTCTTGCCGCCCGCGCTGGCAGGCGCCGGATTGAGCGCCGCGACCGCCGACACTTCCTGCGACCAGTACGACGGCAGCCCGTTGTACGGATTCGGCAGCTTCAGCGAGGTAATGTAGACGCCGCCCGCGCCGTTCGCCGCGGCGAGCTGCAGATCGCCGGCCAACTGCGACGAGGTCGCGTTGTAGACGATGTGGATGAAGCGGCTCGCGCCGTGAGCGGCCTGCCACGCGTCCGGCACGAAGCCGGCGTAGTTGGCCTGCTTGTCCTCGTAGACCACGAAGCGGTCCGCCACCGGCAGGCTCGCGTAGATCGCGGGCAGCTTCGAGCCGGGGTTGTTGACCACCTGGTAGTTCGGCGAGAGCCCCTTGATGTAGTTGTAGAGCGACTGGTAGTACTGGACGTGGGCGGTCGTGCTGTCGTTGGCCATCTCGTCGATGAAGAAGCCGTCCACCGTGTAGAACGCCAGATACCTGTTGATGTCGGCCGTCACGTCGGACAGCGAACGGGCGCCGTACGACGTGTGGACATAGGCGATCACCTTGCCGCCCGCCGTGCGCACCTTCGCGATCGCGCTGGTGTAGGCCGGGTCGGCCGCCGTGCCCGGGCCGCTGTTCGGGTTGACGATGGCGGTGAGCGGCACCGAGGCGGCGTTCGTCGCGAGCGTGTTCCAGGCGGTCGCGCCCGAGCCGGACGGATAGAAATACGCGGGCACCACGAGGTCGGCCGCGTGGGCGCTGCCGCCCGCCACCACCAGCGAGGCCATCAGCGAACAGGCGGCCGACGCGAAGCGGTGAAACGCGCCGGGCGCCCGGCCGCCGCGCGGCCTCGAGCGTCGATCGATCAGGAGTGCAGGAGAAATGAACGTCGAAGCACAGGCGTGGGTCATGGTCGGTCTCGCTGGCTGATCTCGCCGCCGCGGGTTCGCGCCCGCCGCGTGTGGTATTGGGGTACGTCGCCGCGTCGGTTGTTGCGCCGGATTTCCCGATCCCGGTCATTCATGAATAGCAGCTTTCAAATGCAACGGCAACCGCCCGCGGTATGAAAATACGTGCCGTAGCGTGGGCGCCTCGCTTATCGTTTTCGCCGATTTCCATTTGCGCATCGCTTGTTGGACCGGGCCCGGCGTTCGCGTCTATCATCGGCCCGCGGGCCCGCCCCCGCTTTTCCGGCCGTCCCGGGCGCGGCAATATCCGTGTTTACGACAGCGCGCCGGCGATAGGTAGCCCGATCGGCCGGGTTCGCGCGGCGGTGCGCTATCGTTCCGATTCCTCAGACCTCAAACGTCCAACCTCCAACGGCAGGGAGCCTGTTACCCGATGAGCGAACTCCATTCGTCGACCGCCGCGGCGGCCGATCCCGATGCCCCGCGCACCTTCGGCGAACTGATCGTCGCGCTGCGCGCGAGCGCGGCCGAGCGCGACCGGCGCGGCGGCCATGCCGCGCGCGAGAAGCAGTGGATGGCCGCCGTCGGCCTGCAGACGCTGGCGGTGCCGCGCGCGTTCGGCGGCCAGGAAGCCGAATGGCCGATCGTTTATCAGACGATTCGCGCGCTCGCGCGCGTCGACAGCGCGCTTGCGCACCTGGTCGGCTTCCAGGTGCTGCAGATCGTCAGCGTCGAGGTGTGGGGCAGCGACGCGCAGCGCGAGCGCTATCTGCGCGGCACGGTCGAGCAGGGCTGGTGGTGGGGCAACGCCGTCAATTCGCTCGACACCCGGCTGGTCGCGCGCCAGGAGGCCGACGGCGGCTATCGGCTCGACGGCATCAAGAGCTTCTGCTCGGGCACGCGCGGCTCGTCGCGCATGACGATCTCGGCGCACGATCCGGCCACCGGCAAGCCGGTGTTCGCGGTGGTGCCGACCGCGCGCGACGGCATCACGGTTCACGACGACTGGGATCCGATCGGCCAGCGCCAGACCGACAGCGGCAGCGTGTCGTTCAACGGCGTGCGGGTCGAGCCGGACGAGGTGCTGCATCGTTCGGAGGTGCCGCCCACGCCGCGCGCGACGCTGCGCACGCTGGTCTCGCAACTGGTGCTGACCAACCTGTTCGTCGGGCTCGCCGAGGGGGCGCTCGCCGAGGCGCGCGAGTACGTGGGCACGCGCGGGCGGCCGTGGATCCATTCGGGCGTCGAGCGGGCGCAGGACGATCCGTACACGCTGCAGCGCTTCGGCGAGATGCGGGTGCGGGCGGTGGCGGCCGAGGCGCTCGCCGATCGCGCCGCACGCGCGCTGCAGGGCGTCTGGGATCGCGGCCAGGCGCTGACGGCCGAGGCCCGCGCCGAGGTCTCGCTGGCCGTGTCGGAGGCGAAGGTGGTGGCGCAGCGAGCCGCGCTGGAGTCGGGCGAGGCGCTGTTCGACGCCTGCGGTGCGCGCGCCACGGCCGCGCCGCTCGCGCTCGACCGCTTCTGGCGCAACGCGCGCACGCACACGCTGCACGATCCGCTCGACTACCGGCTGCGCGACCTCGGCCGCCACGCGCTGACGGGCGAACTGCCGGAGGCCTCGCTCTACACCTGAGCGAGCGCGGGCCGCCGGCCCCCGGCGAGGGCGGCGGCCGGGACGACGGTTACAGGATGTTGAGCGCCGACGCCGCGCGGCGCGGGCACAGGTCCGGGTCGCCGCCCCAGCCCGGATATTCGACCTTCACGGCCTTGGGATCGGTGACCGAGTAGACCGACAGCGATTGCGACGTGGATTTCACTTCCGCATAACCGATCGGCGCGGCGAACCGGCAATGGGTTTTCAGCAGCTTCGCGCAGAACGGATCCCTGCCCGTATGGCACGACAGCAGATACAGGGTGATCCCCCTTTTCTGCAGCGTGGTGCCGAAGGTGTCGATTTCGGTATCCGTCATGTCCTTGCCGCTGGTGCCGTCGACCATCAGGAAACCGTTGTCGTCGCCGTGGCTCATGATGGCGAGAAAGCCCTTGTCCTCGATCTTGTCGATCTGCTTCCAGAAGAACGCGGGATCGTTGGTCAGCGCGACCACCTCGTATCCCTTGTTCTTGAACATTTTCTGCGTATCGCCGGTGGCCGCGTCGGTGCTGTAAAGAAACAATTTTTTCGCCATGATGGTCTCCGAAATCGCGAGGGTGACGATCCGGAGCCGATCATCGCGTCCGGATCGAATCACACATTAACGAATCGGATCGAGTTGGCGTCAGAACTTTTTGACGATAAAGGCGGGACAAAACGATTCAGGTGATGAACGCGTGATTGCCGCGCGGCCGATCGCCCGATCGCCGGGCGCATCGTTTCGATCGGGTTTTCATCGCGCCGGCGCCGGCGGCATGCCGGTCGGGCAACGGGCGCGGCGTGCAGGACCCGCACGAGCCCGGACCCTTCGCTCAATCCCCCGGCAACCGCGCCATGCGCCGCGCGAACGACTCGAACGCGGACACGTCGTCCGCGCCCGTCAGCAGCGCGGCCGGATCGGCGATCTCGTGCGCGCCCATCGGCACCTGCTGGCAGTCGATCAGGTGCCGCACGCTCGGATATTTCGACATGCGCGGGCGCTTGTAGCGCAGCCGGAACAGGCGCGGCACCATCCGTCCCGGCTTGCCGAGGTCGCCGATCTGCTGCACCGACGCGTCGAACCAGAAACGGATCCAGGCCGCCTGCTTCTCGCTTGGCGGCGCGGCGATGAAATCGGTCAGCACCAGCATCACGTAGGGGATGTCGCGCTGCGCGAGCGTCGGCCATGCCCACAGCTTCAGCACGTCGGCATGCTCGATCGCGCAGGTGAAGCGCGCCACCTGGAACGCGCTCGCGGTCTGCCGGATGGTGTGCAGATGCCGCTGCCAGTGCTGGAAGAAGCTCGCGCGCAGCTGCCGCGCGCGCTCGGTCAGCGGCGGACCGACGCCGACGGCGAGCGGGTTGGACACCGCGTCGCTGACCAGCGGGCAGCGCGCGAACGGCCCGGCCGCATGGACGAAGCGGCGCGCCTGGCTGCGATCGCGCAACTGCACCACGCGCAGCACGCCCGAGCAGAGCGGACAGCGCGCCAGGCCGCGCAGCAGCGGCAGGTCGAGGCAGAACTCGTCGACGTGGACCAGCCGGTCCTCGACGGGGTGCTGCGCGAATTCGAGCATCGGGCGTTCTTTCATCTCGATGATTCTCGACGACGGGTCGGACGCCGCGCGGGGAACAGCCGGCCGCGCGCGACGCTGGAGACAGCAAGGGATGGAGGAATCAGACACGCCTTGTGTGACAGCACGATGGCGCGCCGCGCGGCGGCGGTCGCGGCGGTGCCGTGCCGGGTTTGCGTGCCGCCATCGTGCCGGTCGCGACCGCTGCCTGCCGCTGCCTTAGCGCTGCCTGCCGCTGCCTGAGCGCCGCCTGAGGGACGCTCGAGCGCGCGTCCGTTCCGCCGCCGGGCCGTTGCCGTATCCGATCGTGCCGGCCGATGCCGGGGCGCAACGAGGGCGGAGGGCCGGACCGGCAGCCGGGCGGCCCGATGCCGCCCGCCGCGTCGGTGCTTCCGTCAGTGCTTTTTCTTGTCGGCCGCGTGCATGCAGGCGCTGCAGATCCCGAACACGACGTGGTTGTAGCTGAGGTAGCGGAAGTCGTAGGCCTTGGCGATGCGGGCCTGCTGCCGCTCGAACACCGGATCGTGGATGTCCTGGATCGCGTCGCAGTGCGTGCAGACGAGATGGATGTGCTGCTCGCCGCGATTCAGTTCGTAGATCACCTTCGACATGCCGAGCGACGAGCCGATGATCAGCGACGCTTCCTGCAGCGAGCCGAGCGCGCGATAGATGCTCGACAGGTTGAAGCTCTCGTCCTGGTCGACGAGCCGGCGAAACACCTGGTCGGCCGTGAAGTGCGTGGTGGGCGCTTCGTGGAAGAGCCGGTACACCGCGACGCGCGTCGCGGTCGGCCGCATGTGGGCCTTCTTCAGTGCCGAAAAAATCACGTTCATGGGCAGGGCTTGCGACGGATCACGCGGCGCGCCAGGCGAAATCGGGCGGGCCGGATCGACGAAGCATGGCCGGTGAAACTTAGACGAAAAACAGGGATGGATCGAACGTGCGACGGATCGACTCGGGAATTGCGGTAAATTCGCCCGTGCGGGGGCCGCATGGCACGCGCCGATGCCGTCGACGGCGCGGCCGGCGGTCGGTGAAGGGAGGCACGCGAGCGACGGGCCGCGGGCGGCAGCCGTTGGCCGCCGCGGGCTGCGGCCGCGCCTGCGCCGGATGGCGGGAAACGAACGGGGATTGGGCAGATGAGGGTATTGCTGGTCGAGGACGACGAGATGATCGGCGACGAGGTGTCGGGCGCGCTGCGCGACGCGAGCTACGCGGTGGACTGGGTGCGCGACGGCACCAGCGCGGTGGCGTCGGCGCGCGCGCAGCATTACGACCTCGTGCTGCTCGATCTCGGGCTGCCGAGGCAGGACGGCTTTCATGTGCTGGCCGCGATCCGCGCGGCCAACAACCCGGTGCCGGTGGTGGTGGTGACCGCGCGCGACGCGCTCGAGGATCGCGTGCGCGGCCTCGACAACGGCGCCGACGACTACGTGATCAAGCCGTTCGAGATCGCCGAGCTGCTGGCGCGGATTCGCGCCGCGGTCCGGCGCGGCGGCGGCACGGCCGCGCCGGTGCTCGGCAATGGCGTGGTGTCGCTCGACCCTTCCACCCACGAGGCGCGCGCCGCCGACCACACGGTGCGGCTGTCGAGCCGCGAATTCGCGCTGCTGCACGCGCTGCTGCAGCGGCCCGGCGCGATCCTCTCTCGCGCCGAGCTGGAAGACCGCATCTATGGCTGGAACGAGGAAGTGGAGAGCAACGCGATCGAGTTCCTGATCTATTCGCTGCGCAAGAAGCTCGGGAGCGACACGATCCGCAACGTGCGCGGCGTCGGCTGGATGGTATCGAAGACCCAATGAAGGATTCACTGCAATTCCGGCTCGCCGCCTGGCTGTCGGCGATGGTGCTGCTCGCCACGGCGGTGGCCGGCGCGGCGTCGTTTACGGCGTCGTTCCACGAGGCCAACGAGTTGCAGGACTGGCAGCTCGAACAGGTGGCCGCGATGCTGAGCCCCCAAAGCCTCGCGGCGATGGAGCGCGACGGCACCATCAGCGCGCGCGTGAAGGCTGTCCACGACAAGCCGGAGCTGGTGGTGCAGCGGCTCGACGCCGGCGGCGGTCCGCTCGCGCTGCCGGCCTCGCTGCCCGACGGCGTGCAGGACGTGGAGGTGGGCGGCGTGGCATGGCGCGTCGTGGTGCGCACGCTCGACGCCGCCACGCGCGTGGCCGTCGGCCAGCAGACCGCCGGCCGCAACGACGTGGCCGAGAGCAGCGCGCTCGCCACCACCGCGCCGCTGGTGGTGTTCGTGCCGGTGCTGGTGTTCGTGCTCGGGATCGTGGTGCGCCGCATGTTCGCGCCGCTGCGCGCGCTGTCGGCCGCGATCGACCGGCGCGACAGCCGCGACCTGTCGAGCCTGCCCGACGCCGGGCTGCCCGACGAGATCCGGCCGTTCGTGGTCGCGCTGAACCGGCTGCTCGCCCGCGTCGGCCAGTCGGTGGCCGCGCAGCGGCGCTTCATCGCCGACGCGGCGCACGAGCTGCGCTCGCCGCTCACGGCGCTGTCGCTGCAGGCCGAGCGGCTCGAACCGATGACGGCAGCCACGCCCGCGCACGAGCAGGTGCGCACGCTGCGGCGCGGGCTCGCGCGCGGCAGCGCGATGGTCGAGCAGCTGCTGAGCTTCGCGCGCATCCATGACGTGCCCGATGCGCCGGACGAGACGCTGTCGGTCGCGCAGACCTGCCGGCAGGTGCTGGAAGACCTGATGCCGCTCGCGGACCGCAAGCGCATCGACATCGGCGTGCTCGCGCTGGACGAGGCCGCCGTGCGCGCGCGGCCGCTCGATCTGCGGATGCTGGTGCGCAATCTGGTCGACAACGCGATCCGCTACACGCCCGACCACGGCCGCATCGACCTGGCCGTGCGGGTCACGGGCGAGGGCGTCGAGCTGACGATCGACGACAGCGGGCCGGGGATCGCCCCCGAGGAGCGCGAGCGCGTGTTCGACGCGTTCTACCGGATCGTCGGCAACCGCGCACTCGGTTCGGGCCTCGGGCTCGCGATCGTCAAGACCATCGTGGAGCGGCTCGGCGCGCGCATCGAACTCGGCGAGGCCGGACCCGGCGGGCTGCGCGTGACGGTGACGATTCCGGGCGCGCCGTGAGGCGCGCGAGCGGGGCGGCGGCCGGCTGGCCACGAGCCGGCCATGCCCCCGGCCCCGACCTCGCCGGCCACGCACCGGCGGATGCTCGCCGCGCCGCTCTTCCGTCCCGTTGCCCCGCCGAGGTCGAGCGCCTTTCTCCCCTCTCCCCGGTTGCCGCGCTCGCCGCCGCCTCGCCGCGAAAACGGTGTTGCGGTGAAATCGGCGCGATCGCGCCGCACGTTAACGTTGCGTTAAGCCTCGGCGCGAGATGCTGGCGGCCGAGCGGAGCGTGCCGTTCGCATCCACGCAGCGTGATTCCTGCCGACGCCGGCGGATGCGTTTCGCATTTTCCGGGTTTCGGCTTCGCTCTGTACGACCCGGCCTTCGCCGGCCGGGTCGCCGTTTCCCGATCGAACCGCTCCCTCGGGCACGGCGCGAGCCCGTGTGCCCAGGCCGATTCCGCCGGTCCGAGGACCCGATGTCGACTTCGTCTTCTCCCCCGCGTCGCGCGACGCCGCCGCCCGTTCGCGGCACGCCCGCTTCACCCGAAGCCGCCGCGTCCGGCGCCGTCCCGGCCGCCGGCAGTGCCGCCGCCTCGCGGCCGGGCGCGCCGGAAGGCTGGTTCGACGTGCCGGTCGGCCATTTCCGCGACGATCCCTATGCGCCGCGGCTGGACGATCTGGCGCACGCGGCGGCGGCCTGCCGTTCCATCGATTCGGTGCGGGCCGAGGCGGCCGGCGATTCCGCTCCCGACACGCGCGACGCGTGACGCGGCATCCCCGCGCCTCCCGCGCCTGGGTTCGATCCGCCCGACCTACCCGACCCGCGCCATCGCCCGCGCATGACGTCTGCCCGGGTTCCCGCCGCCCGTGCCGCCGTGCCGCCCGAGGCGCCGCCGCCTTCCTCGCGCGGCGGGTACCGGCCGCGTCGCTCGAACTGCAACACCCCCCCCCGTGTTCGCGATCCACGTGCTGAGGCTCGTCACGCGCCGTCTGCGTGACGGGATCGGCGGGATCGGCGGGCTCGACGCGACGGGCGCGATCAACGCGCGCAAGCCGGCGCGGCTCCACCGCGCGCCCGACGCGCCCGGCGAGGCGGTGCGAATCCATGCGGCGCGGCCGTGGCGCTCGCCGACGGACGTTGCGTTCACGTTCGGCGACGCGCGGCTCGACGCGGCGTTCATCAAGGCGGCGGCCGGGCACGGCCGGCCCGCGTCCGGCTAGCGAGGCCGCGATGCAGGGGCGGGGCGGGTCCCCCCGATTACCGCCGGACGTCGCCAGGATGACAAATTCGTCATCCTGGCGACGCGCGTCTTGGCGCGGCCTGAATGCCGGTAACATGGCGCGGAGGCGGCGCCGCGCCGGCCGCGGGGCCGTGTCGCCGCCGCCTCGCCCCGCAGTCGCGCAAGGAGGGCCGCCATGCGAATCCTGGTAGTGGAAGATGAACCGAAGACGGGCGCCTATCTGAAGAAGGGGCTCGAGGAATCGGGCTTCAGCGTCGATCTGGCCGCCGACGGCGCCGAGGGGCTGCTGCTCGCGCAGGAAGAGAGCTACGACGTGATCGTGCTCGACGTGATGCTGCCCGTGCTCGACGGCTGGGACGTGCTCAAGCGCCTGCGCGCCACGCGCGCGACGCCGGTGCTGTTCCTCACGGCGCGCGACGACGTGGAGGACCGCGTGCGCGGCCTCGAACTCGGCGCCGACGATTATCTGGTCAAGCCGTTCGCGTTCGTCGAGCTGCTCGCGCGCGTGCGCACGCTGGCGCGGCGCGGGCCGCCGCGCGAGACCGAATGGATCCGCGTGGGCGACCTCGAGATCGACGTGGTGCGCCGGCGGGTCCGGCGCGGCGCCGCGCGCATCGACCTGACGCCGCGCGAATTCTCGCTGCTGCAATTGCTCGCGCGCCGCCAGGGCGAGGTGCTGAGCCGCACGCAGATCGCGTCCTACGTCTGGGACATGAATTTCGACAGCGACACCAACGTCGTGGAAGTGGCGATCCGGCGGCTGCGCGCGAAGATCGACGACGATTTCCCGGACAAGCTGATCCATACCGTGCGCGGCGTCGGCTACGTGCTGGAACTGAAGGGCGACGCGTGAGGCCGGTGCGTTCGCTGACCACCGCGCTGGCCGTGGCGTTCGCGGCGATGACGCTCGCCGTGTTCGCGCTGGTCGGCACCTACGTCTATCTGGCGCTCGATCGCCAGGTGCGCGCCCAGGACGATCTCGACGTGGTGCTGGCCGCGCGCCACGCGCGCCGCCTCGCGGCCGAGCTCGAATCGGCCGCCGACGTGCGCGCGCATGCCGAGCGGCTGACCAGCGTGGTGTTCGGCAATGCCGCGCTGTCGTTCGCGGTGGCCGCCGACGACGGCCGGCTGATCGCCTCGCACAACGTCGCCGCCACGGCGCCTGGTGATCCTCGCGTTGATCCCCACCTCGATCCGCACCTCGTGCCGCCGACCGGCGTGGCGGCGAGCACCAAGGAGGCGGCCGACGACGGCGCGGACGATCCACCCGATCACGGCGCCGCCGCCGATTCGATCGAACTGCCCGCGTCGGTGTCACTGGCCTCGCTGCTGCCGGGCCCGCCGTACCGCGTGCCGGCCGACACGCGGATCGTGCGCGACCAGATCATGTCGTGGGTCACGCCGCGCGGCGTGCCCGTGCATGGCATCGTGGTGGACGTGCGGCTGCGCGACGGCGCCGTGATGCAGCTGATGATCGCGCGCAACCTGCACGACGGCACCGTCATGCTCGACCGCTATCGCGACACGCTGAAACTGGCCGGCGGGATCGGCGCGCTGCTGTCGGTGCTGTTCGGCTATGCGCTGATCCGGCTGTCGATGCGGCCGCTGCGCGGCGTGGTCGAGGCCACCGGGCGCATCACCGTGGACCGGCTCGACACGCGGCTCGACGCGCACCGCGTGCCGCGCGAGCTGGTGCCGCTCGTCGAGGCCGTGAACGCGATGCTGGCGCGGCTGCAGCACGGCTTCCGGCTGCTCTCGCAGTTCAGCGCCGATCTTGCGCACGATTTGCGCACGCCGCTCAACAACATGCGCGGCGCGACCGAGGTGGCGCTGAGCCGGCGCCGCAGCGCCGACGACTACGAGGCGCTGCTCGAATCGAACCTGGAGGAATACGACCGGCTCGCGCGGATGATCGAGAACGTGCTGTTCCTTGCGCGCGCCGAGCATCCCGGCTTCGTCACGCATCGGCGCGAGTTCGACGTGCATGAGGAACTGACGCGCATCGCCGGCTATTTCGAGGGGCTCGCCGACGAGGCCGGCTCGGTGCTGCGCGTGACGGGCAGCGGGCGGCTCAGCGCCGATCTCGAGCTGTTCCGCCGCGCGGTGGGCAACCTGCTCGCGAACGCGCTGCGCTACACGCCGCGCGGCGGCGAGATCCGGCTGGCGGTGGAGGAGACGGACACGGCGCTATGCGTGCGGGTGGAGAACCAGGGCGAGCCGATCGACGCCGAGCATCTGCCGCGTATCTTCGACCGCTTCTATCGCGGCGACGCCGCGCGCAGCCGCCACTCGCCGTCGGGCGGCGCGAGCGGCGTGGCGGGATTGGGCCTCGCGATCGTGCGCTCGGTGATGGAGCTGCATGGCGGTAGCGCGTGGGCGGAACGGCGGGACGACGGCATGCGCTTCGTGCTGAGGTTTCCACGGCAGGGGTGAGGGGCGTTTCGCACTGATCGGCGCTGACAGCCGCCTGATGGATCAGGCGCCGCCGTCATCGCCAAAAATGGAAACGATTCCTGTCCTCCGGAGACGGCTTGCCGAGCCACCCGCGCACGCTACCCACAGCGCACGCGCAAGCTTCACCGCGATGAAGCGTCGGCGTACCCGCCGGTGTTTCCGGCCGCGGCCGTCGCCACGTCCGGCTCCGCCCGCCAGCCACCCCCCACCGCCACCGCCAGCCCCACCGCCGCCGCGATCCGCTGCGCGTCGATCTGATCGACGCGCAGCCGGTTCGACAACGCGATGGTCTGCGCGGTTACCACGTCCAGGTAGCTGACCGCGCCGGCCTGGAAGCGGTTCGTCGTCAGCGTCAGCGACAGGTCCGAGGCCTCGGCCGCGCGCCGCGCGCTGGCCGCCTCCGAGGCGAGCGCGTCTAGCGAGGTCAGATCGTCCTCCACCTGCTGGAACGCGCTCAGCACGGTCTGCCGGTAGTCGGCCGCCGCGCCGTCGTATTGCGCTGTCTCGCCGTGCAGCGTCGCGCGCCGCTGGCCGCCGTCGAACAGCGTGCCGACCAGTTGCGGCCCGAGCGACCAGAACAGGCTCGACGCGGTCAGCCACGGCCCGAACGCGGAACTCTCGAGCCCGGCGCTCGCGCTCAGCAGCAGGTCCGGGAAGAACGCCGCGCGCGCGGCGCCGATCTGCGCGTTCGCGGCCGCCACGCGCCGCTCGGCCGCCGCGATGTCGGGGCGCCGTTCGAGCAGCTGCGACGGCAGGCCGACCGGGATCGGCGGCACCGCCAGCGCCTGCACGCGCGGCGCGATCGAGAACGTCGAGGCGTTCTCGCCCACCAGCGTCGCGATCGCGTGCTGGAGCCGCGCGCGCTGTGCGCCGACGTCGGTGGCCTGGGTACGGGCGGCTTCGTATTGCGCGCGCGCCTGCGCGACCGCCGACGCGTCGATCGCGCCGTCGGCAAGCTGCTGTTCGAGCAGGCGCAGCGCGTGGCCATAGGCGTTCACGGTGTCGTCGAGCAGCAGTCGCTGCGTGTCGAGCGAGCGCAGCGCGAAATAGTCGGAGGCCAGTTGCGCGCCGATCGCGAGGCGCACGGCGCCGAGGTCGGCCTCGCTCGCGGCGGCGTTGGCCCGGGCGTTGGCGACGGCGTCGCGCAGCTTGCCGAACAGGTCGGGCTCCCAGCTCGCGGTGACGCCGGCCGTGTAGTCGGGCGTGGTCTTGCCGGCCAGCGACGAGCCGGCCTTGTGCCGCGAGATCCGCGCGCGGCTCGGCGAGCCGCTCGCGGTCAGCGTCGGCAGCAGGCCGGCCCGCTGGAAATCGACGGCCGCGCGCGCGGCGTCGAGATCGGCCAGCGCGCGCCGCAGCGTCGGGTTCGACACCTCGACGCGCGCCTCCAGCCGGTTCAGGTCGGCGTCGCCGAATAGCTGCCACCACGGGCCGCGCGGTGCCGCGTCGGCAGGCGCCGCGCGTTGCCAGCCCGGCGTGGCGGCCGTGGCGCCGCCGGCCGGCGCGCCGGCATAGCGGGCCGGAATCGCGACCGTCGGCGGCACGGTGTCGGGCAGGGTCGAGCATGCCGCGAGCGAGAGCGCGGCAAGCGCCGTCGCGAGCGCGGCGGCGAGCGGGCGGCGCGCGGGGCGAGGGAGGTGGGTTCGCATCGTCGTGATCCTGTCGGCGAAAGTCTCAGGCATGGACGGCGGAGGCGGCGGCCGGTGCCGAGGCCCCCGAAGCCGCGGAAGTGCCCGAGGCCCCCGAGGCATCCCCCGGCACCGTCGTGTGCGTGACCTTGATCACCCGCACCGTGGTGCCGGCCGCGAGCGAATCGCCGGGGTTGTCGATCACGCGATCCGAAGCCGCGATCCCGCCCGTGATCTCCACGCGCGTGCCGAAATCGCGGCCGATCCGGACCTGCCGTAGCACGCTCTTGCCGTCGTCGCCGACGATCGCGACGGTCACGCCGTCGGGGCGGAACAGCAGCGCGCTGACCGGCAGCTCCAGCGCCGGGTTCGCGCTCGCCACCTGCAGGTGCGCCTGCGCGTAGGCGCCCGGCAGCAGCGCGCCGTCGTGATTGTCGACGTCGATCTCCACGCGCAGCGTGCGCGTGGCCGGATCGATCGCGCCGCTGCTGCGCGCGACGTGCGCGGTGAACCGGCGGCCCGGATATTGCGGCGAGCTGAGGTAGACGCCGGTGCCGGTCGTGACGTGGGTGGCGCTGTCCTGCGGGACGTCCACGAACACGCGCAGCGTATCGGTCTGCTGCAGATGGAACAGCTCGCCGGTCTGCCCCGGCGAGCCCGGCGTGCCGCCCGCGGTGACCAGCGTGCCGACGTCGACGTTGCGCGCGGTGATCACGCCCGCGAACGGCGCGGTCACGCCCTCGAACGAGACCAACTGCGCGAGGTGCCCGACGTTGGCCTGCGCGGCCGCCAGCTGCGCGCGCTTCGCGTTCAGGTCGGCCGTCTTGGTGTCGGCGTCCTGCTGCGAGACCGATTGCGTGGCCAGCATCCGGCGCCAGCGCTCGGCGGTCGATTTCGCGTAGTCGTAGTTCGCCTGCGCCACGGCTTCGTCGGCGCGCGCCTGCTTCAACTGCGCGTCGAGATCGGGCGCGGCGATCCGGGCCAGCGTGTCGCCGGCCCGCACACGCGTGCCGATGTCGGTGCGCCAGCTCGCGATGAAGCCGCTGGTGCGCGCGAAGATCGCCGCGTCGGCGAACGGCGCCACCGCGCCGGGCAGGATCAGCTCCTGGTCGGCCGGTGCGTGGCCCGGCAGCACCACCGACACCGGCAGCGCGCGTTGCGCGGCCAGCTGCGAGGCGAGCGCGGCATGCGCGGTGAGGCGCGGCGCCAGGCCGACCGCGATGAGCGCCGCGAAGGCCGCGGCGAGCGCGAGCGGCAGGGCGCGCAGGCGGCGTTGCCGGGGAGCGGGCGGGCGCCTGGCTTGGGCGGGATCGTGCGAATCGTTCATGATCGAGAGGCGTGTGGATGGCGAAGGGTGCCGGCTCGCGGCCGGGCGGGCGAGGGCATCGCGGGCGGTGAGGAGCGGGCGTCAGTGCGCATCGGGCTTGCCATCGGGCTGGTGGTTGGGCTCGTTGTCGGATCCGCCTTCGGATCCGGCATCGCGCGAGGCGCTGGTCACCGATGTGGCCGGCCGGCGCCCGGCGAGCCATGCATGCGCAAGGCCGAACACCACCGGCACGAACAGCAGCGTGGACAGCGTGCCGAACGCGAGCCCGCCGATCACGGCGCGGCCGAGCGGCGCGTTCTGCTCGCCGCCGTCGCCGAGGCCGAGCGCCATCGGCAGCATGCCGATCAGCATCGCGAGCGCGGTCATCACCACCGGCCGGAAGCGCGTGAAGCCGGCCTCGAGCGCGGCGTGCCACGGCTCGGCGCCGTCGCGCAGCATCTCGCGCGCGGCGTTCACCACCAGGATGCTGTTGGCCGTGGCGATGCCGATGCAGAGGATGGTGCCCGTCAGCGCCGGCACCGACAGCGTGGTGTGGGTGGCGAACAGCATCCACGCGATGCCGGCGAGCGACGCGGGCAACCCGCTCACGATCACGAGCGGATCGAGCCACGACTGGAAGTTCACCACCATCAGCAGGTAGACCAGGCCGATCGCGAACGCGAGGCCGGCCAGCAGCCCCGAGAACGAGGTGTTCATGGCCTGCACCTGGCCGCGCAGCACGATCTTCGAGCCGGGCGGCAGCTGCGCGCGCGCGGCGTCGACGAGCTTCGTGACGTCGGCCGCCACGCCGCCCAGGTCGCGTCCCTGCGTCGAGGCGAACAGGTCGAGCACCGGCTGGACGTTGTAGTGCGAGACCACCGCCTGCTGGCTCGCGCGCGAGAAGCTGCCGAGCGAGCCGAGCAGGTTGCGCGGCGCGGCGCCGGTCGCGGCCGCGCCGTTGCCCGGCGACGGCATCGGCAGGTTGGCGAGCGCCTGCAGCGAATTCACGTCGTATTGCGGCGCCTCGATCGTCACCGGATAGCTGACGCCGTTGGTCGGGTCGAGCCAGAAGTTCGGCGCGGTTTGCGAGCTGCCCGACAGCGCGATCAGCAGGTTCTGCGCGACGTCGCGCTGCTGCAGCCCGGCCAGGATCGCCCGCGTGCGATCGACGCTGACGTTGATCGCCGGTTCGTCGCCGGGCTGCTGGATGCGCGCGTCCACCAGCCCCGGCACGCCGCGCAGTTGCGCGAGCAACCGGTTGGCCACCACGCGGTTGGCGTCGAGCCGGTTGCCGACGATCTGGATGTCGATCGGCGAGGGCAGCCCGAAGTTGAGGATCTGGCTGACGATGTCGGCCGGCAGGAACGCGAACGTGACGCCGGGGAACGCCGCCGCGAGCGTGTTGCGCAGCGTCGCGACGAGCGCGGCGGTGGGCGGGTGGCCCGGCTTCAGCGAGATCGTCACGGTGGCGTCCTCGGAGCCGATCACGCCGGTCGAGTCATAGGTCAGGTTGATGCCGCTGACCGGCACGCCGATATTGTCGAGCATCGAGGCGAGCTGCGCGGGCGGGATCACGGTACGGATCTTCGCCTCGACCTCGTCGGTGATGCGTGCGGTCTGCTCGATGCGCGTGCCGGTGGGCGCGCGCAGGTGCAGGCGGATCTCGCCGGTATCGACGGCCGGGAAGAAGTCGCGGCCCGCGAACGCGAACAATGACATCGAGGCCGTGCAGGCCAGCGCGAAGCCGATCAGCACCGCGCGCCGGCGCCGGATCGCGGCGTCAAGCAGCGCGCGGTAGCGCGCGCGCACCGCCTCGAAGCGCCGCTCGAAGCCGCGCTGCCAGCGCGCGAAGCGCCCGCCGGCGGCATGGTTCGGCGCGCGCAGCAGCCACATCGCGAGGGTCGGCACCAGCGTGCGCGACAGCAGGTAGGACGCCGCCATCGCGAAGACCACCGCCTCGGCCATCGGCACGAACAGGTAGCGCGCCACGCCGGTGAGCAGGAACATCGGCGCGAACACGATGCAGATCGACAGCGTGGAGACGAAGGTGGGCACCGCGATCTCGCCCGCGCCGGTCAGGATCGCGTCCTCCGGCGGCGCGCCGCGTTCGAGGTGGTGCGTGATGTTCTCGATCGCCACGGTGGCGTCGTCCACCAGGATCCCGACCGCCAGCGCGAGGCCGCCGAGCGTCATGATGTTGATGGTCTGGCCGAGCGCCGACAGCGCCAGCAGCGAGGACAGCACCGCGAGCGGGATCGACACCGCGATGATCAGCGTGGCGCGCCAGCTGCCGAGGAACAGCAGGATCATCAGCGCGGTCAGGCAGGCCGCGATCAGCGCCTCGCGGATCACGCCCTGGATCGCCGATTTCACGAACACCGACTGGTCGCCGAGCGCCGTGATGTGCAGCGCCTTCGGCAGCCCGGCGGCGATGTCGGGCAGCATCGCCTTGACCTGGCCGATGATCGCGAGCGTCGAGGCGCTGCCGGTCTTCTCGACCGTCAGCAGCGCGGCGCGCTTGCCGTCGGCGCGCACGATGCTGGTCTGCGGCACGTAGCCGTCGCGCACGTGGGCCACGTCGCGCACGTACACCACGCTGCCGTTGGCGGCCTTGACCGGCAGGTCGTTCAGCGCGGCGATGGTCTGCGTGCTGCCGTTCATCTGCACGTTGTACTCGCGCGCGCCGAGCTTGGCGGTGCCGCCCGGCAGCACCAGGTTCTGCGCGTTGACGGCGTTCACCACGTCGAGCGGCGCGAGCCCCTTGGCCTGCAGCGCGCTCGAATCGAGATCGACCACGATCGAGCGCACCTTGCCGCCGAACGGCAGCGGCACGGCCGCGCCCTGCACGGTGGCGAGCTGGGTGCGGATGAAGCTGTTGCCGAGGTCGTAGAGCTGCTGCTCGGGCAGCGTCGGGCTCGACAGCCCGAGCTGCAGGATCGGCACCGTCGAGGCGCTGTAGGTGATGATGTTCGGCGGCAGCGTGCCGGGCGGCAGCACGCGCAGGATCGACGACGCGTTGCTGGTGGCCTGCGCGATCGCGCGGTTGATGTCGGCGCCCGGATGGAAGAACACCTTGATCACCGACACGCCGTTCAGCGACTGCGATTCGATGTGCTCGATGTCGTCCACGTCGGAGGTCAGCGCGCGTTCGTAGATCGAGGTGATCCGGTGCGCCATGTCCTCGGCCGAGAAACCGTTGTATTGCCAGACGATGCTGACGACGGGGATGTCGATGTTCGGGAAGATGTCGGTCGGCGTGCGCAGGATCGCGAGCAGACCGCCGATGGCGATCAGCAGCGCGAGCACGACAAACGTATGGGGCCGGCGCAGGGCCAGCCGGACGATCCACATGGCGGTTTCCTTTCGCGCTGGGCGGACTGGGAAGGCGTGCGCGGCAAGCACCGCGACGAGGCGCCAGTGTCGCGGCGCGGCGCCGTCCCGGCCGTGACGCCGACATGACGAAACTGAAATCTTCGCGCGCGCGGCCGTTCTCGCGTGGATGTCGGATTCGTCATGAGGGCGTCAAGTTAGCGGCATGGGAGGGCGGCCAGAATCGTGGTGCCGGCTCGACATGCTTCGGATTGCCAAGCGTAGCGGGCCGGATTCCCTTATCGATCCGGAGGTGTCTCATGTTGAAAGTCACACGCTGGTCCGCGGCCGTCTGCGCCGCGTGGGCCGCATGCATCGCGTCGCTCGCGCTGGCCGAGCCGGCGATCGCCAAGGTTGACGACAACGGCCCGCTCACGCGCGCGGCGGTACGGGCCGAACTCGTCGACGCGCAGCGCGACGGCTTCGAGCCGACCGGAAATTCGGACTATCCGCCCTCGGCCGTCGCCGTCGCGCGCAACCGTGAGCGGTATGCGGTCGCGCATCGCGGCGGGCAGGGGGAGTCGGGGCGGCGGGCGTGCGGCAGTGAGGGAAGGGCGTGCGGGTGGTTCGGCGGGTGGTCGGCTGATGCGGATTAGCGCCGGTCAGCCGCCGGCGTCGCGGCGCGCTGCGGAATCAGCACGATGCAGGCGACGATGAACACGGCGAGGGCCGCCGTGGCGTAGAACCGGCTCAGTTCGAGCCCGCCTTGCGCGACGGGCTTGTCGAGCCAGTCGCCGAGCGTCGCGCCGAGCGGGCGCGTCAGCACGAACGCGGCCCAGAACAGCGCGGTGCGCGACACGCGCGGCCGCAGCCGCAGCAGCGCGACCACCACGAGGCCGGCGCCGAAGATCGCGGCGCCCAGCTCGTAGCCGAGCCCCAGGCCGCCGAGATCCTTGCCGGCGACGTAGTCGCCGAGCGCGGTGCCGAGCGTCTGCGAGAGCATGATGGTGGCCCAGTAGAACCATTCGGCGCGCGAGCCGGTGACGCTGTCCACCGACACGGTGCCCTCGACGCGATACCAGATCGCGAGGCTCGCCGCGAGCAGCGCGACGATGATCGTCACGCCGCCTGCATAGCCGATGCCGAGCGAGCGGTCGCAGAAGTCCGCGAGCGTGGTGCCGAAGGTGGTGGTCGCGACGATGGTGGCCCAGTAGAGCCACGCGTCGAAGCGCGCCGCGCGGATCTGCGCGGCCACCAGCACCACGAACGCGGCCAGGAAGATCAGCGAGCCGACCAGGTAGCCAAGGTTCAGCGACATCGTCACCCAGTCGCCGCCGGTCTCGCCGAGCGTGGTGGCCGCGATCTTGATGATCCAGAAGCCGAGCGTGAGCGCCGGCACCTTGCTGACGGTCTGCCCGGCGAGGCGTTCGGTGGTGGCATGCATGTCGGCTTCCTCGTTGGTGGCGCGGGAAGACCGACAATAACGTCGGGTGGGTTAACGCGGGCTTAAGGCGGCGCGGGCAGCCACGCTCGCGCATGCGAAAACGGGCCGCCCGGATGTACCCCGAGCGGCCCGCGGGCGGAAGCAGGTGAGGCGCCGGCCCGCCGGGCGGCGCTTACTGATAGACGTTCAGCGTCAACATCGCCGAGCGGCCCGGTGCCCAGGTCGCGTAGATCGGGTAGGCGCTCGCGTAGTACTTCTTGTCGAACAGGTTCTGCACGTTCAACTGCAGGTCGATCGACTTCGTGACGTGATAGGTGGCCGCCGCGTCGAAGCGGGCATAGCCGGGCGTCCACTTGCGCGCGGTGGCCGACACCGACGCGTAGGTCAGGCTCGACACCGTCGCGCCCGCGCCGAGCGTCAGCTTCGGGATCACGTCGTAGCTGGTCCACAGCGTGAAGTTGTGCTTCGGCACCATCACCATCGGCAGGCCCGAGGCGGTCGGGTTGCCGGCGCCGGCATTGGTGGTCACGCCGTTCAGGTACGAGTAGCCGCCGAACAGGTGCCACTTGCTGGTGACGTCGCCGGCGAAGCCGAACTCGAAGCCGCGCACGCGCTGCGAGCCGGCGTTGACGGTGTTGCCGAGGCCGTCGGGAACCTGCGTGTTGGTCTTGTCGGTCTGGAACAGCGCGGTGGTCAGCGACAGGCGCTGGTCGAGCACGTCCCACTTCGCGCCCACCTCGATGTTGCGCGCCCGCTCGGGCGAGAGGTTCTGGTTCTTCGTGCTGATCTGGTCGTTGCCACCTCCGAGGCCGGCGTTCGCGCCGGGCGGGTTGGCCGAGGTGCCGTAGGAGGTGTAGAGGCTCAGCGTCTCGATCGGCTTGAAGACGATGCCGAACTGGTAGCTGAACAGGTTCGAGGTGTTCGTCAGGTCGGCGTTGCCGGCCTGCTGCGCGCGCACGTCGTAGCGGTCGAAGCGCAGGCCCGCGTTGAAGCGCCAGCGCTCCGAGAGCCGCACCGTGTCGAACAGGTAGGCCGATGCGATGTCGGTGCGCGTGTTGATGGTCGGGCCGGGGAAGCTGTCGCCGTTCAGGATCAGGTTGCCGGTCCATGGGTTGTTCGGGTTCCAGCTGCCGATCGGCGTGCAGTCGAAGGCGACCGTGCAGGGGCCGCCGGTGCGGATGCTGTTGCCCTGGGCGTCGGTCACCAGGTAGCCCTCGTAGCGGCTCTGCTCGTGGCTGAACTCGATGCCGCCCGTCAGCGTGTGCTCCATGCCGAACAGCGTGGCCTTGCCGGTCAGCTCGGTCTGGTTGGCGATGCTGTTGGTCGCGTACTTGCCGCTCTTGGCCTGCAGGCTGATCATGCCGGGGTCCTTCGAACTCAGCTGCGGATTGGTGCCAACGTAGTCGAGCGTCGAGCGGCCGAACATCGTGGTGTTGCGCAGCTTCCAGCCGCCGTCGAGGCGGTGCTCGACGCGCACTTCGGCCGTGTCGGTCTGGCTGCGGCGGTAGTCGCGCGTGTTGAGCCCGTAGAACAGGCCGCGCTCGGACGGGATCGGCGTGCCGCTCGTGCCGAACGGCACGCTGAAGTCGGGCATGTCCCAGGTGTTCAGGTGGTAGTAGCTGACCGTGACCTGGGTGGGCGTGTTCAGGCCGAACGTGACGGACGGCGCGATCCCCCAGCGCTTGCTGTAGACGTCGGTGCGGCCCGCCTGGTCGGCGTCGTTGCCCATCACGTTCAGGCGCACGGCGGTGGTGTCGTTGAGCTTGCGGTTCACGTCGAGCGTGGCGCGCTTGTAGCTGTCGGTGCCGAAGCCGATGCTGCCGTTCGTGAAGTTGTCGTTCTTCGGCGCCTTCGTGACGATGTCGATGCTGCCGCCCACCGAGCCGCGCCCGGCGTAGACCGAATCGGGGCCCTTGATGACGCTGATCTGCTCGATATCGAAGGTCTCGCGGTTCTGCACGCCCGAGTCGCGCATGCCGTCCACGAAGATCGAGTTGCGCGATTCGAAGCCGCGGATCACGGGGCGGTCCGCCGACGGGTTCGCGGCCGCGTCGCCGCCGAGGAACGTGATGCCGGGCACGGTGCGCAGCGCGTCGGTGAAGGTCGTCACGTTTTTCTCGCGGATCACGGCTTCGGGGATTACCGTGACCGAGCGCGGCGTGTCGAGCAGCGGCGCCGTGAACTTGTAGGACGGCAGCGAGCGCACCTGCATGTCCGACTGGGCCTCCACCGAGATCGTCGGCAGCTTGCTGCCGCGCATCGCAGAGGACTGCGAAGCGTCGTGTGAACGAGAAGCGGCGGGCGAGGCGGCGGATGCCTGGTCAGGGGAGGGGGCGGAGGGCGCTGTCTGGGCGACCGCGACGAGCGGGGCGAGGAACACGGAGCAGGCGAGCGCGGACGCGAGCTTGCTGGGCCGGGTGTTGAAGCGTCTGGACATGGGCGAGAGAGCGGTGGTATCGAAAGCGGTATCGCCGAATCGGGTCAACGTTCGGCTGAAATGTTTCTATTAATGAGAATGATTCGTGATTGCGTTCCGAATTCTAGTGATGTCGTAACGGTTTGTAAACGAATGCTTTCAAAAATCGCGCACGTTGTTGACACGTTTAAAACACTGGCGGAGCGGCGGGAAGGGCGCGGTGGCGGTGCCAGTGCCGCGTGCGTGCGGCCTTATGACATGGGACGTGGGCGGGTGCGGGCGAGCTGTCCGCGGCCGTCGCCGGGAGCGCGGAAGCGCGGCGAGGCGTCGGTATCCGCTGCCCGTGCCGGCCGTGGTCGGCACGGCGAGGCAGACCGGAGGGCGTCGCGCGGCCGCGCCTCGTGTCCGCAACGCATCGGCGGCGCCAAGGCCCGGATGGGCGGCGATGTGCCTTGCACCCTTGGTCGTGTCGATGACCGTTCCGCCGCCGATCGCGAGAATCGCGTCGGTGCCGCTGGCCGACACGAAGGCCCCGGCGGCCGTGATCGATTCGAGCGTCGGAAGATCATCGTCGACGAGGTAGTCGAGCCGGTCGCAAGGCAGCGCATCGAGGTTCAGCAGCGCGGCCGCATTGCTGAGTTCGAACGAGCGCGGCCCGCGAAACACCACGACGCGCCGGGCGGCAACCCCGCCGAGCAGACGCGGGACCAGCGCCGCGGCGCCGGGGAACACGAGCGGCGAGGACGCGGACATGACCGGGACCTCGATCACGCCGCGCGGCCGGACATCCCGTCCCCGGGGACGGTGCCGGCGTACGCGTCGGCGCCGCCCGCCACCATCGACAGGATGTCGTGCAGGCTCGCCGCCGCGCTTGCGCATTCGTGGGCGCGGCCGTGCCGCAGGATCGATTCGGCCGCGCGCGCCATGGCCGGATACGCGGCGCGCAGCAGGTGGTTCGCATAGATCACCCCGTTGACGCCCGCGGCTTCCAGGTCGTCCTCGCCGACAATGTCGTAGGTCGAGGAGACTGCGAAGAGCTCATAGCCTTCGGCCAGGCAGTCGAGGATGCTGACGTCGTAGCCGTTGCGCTCGAGGTTCGCGCCGAGGTAGCCGAGCCCGAGCGGATAGGTGCAGCGCGGCAGGTCACCGCGATAGAGAATGGCGCCGGGAGACAGCAGCATGACGCGCTGGAAGCGACGGGTTTCCCTGGCCGATCGCGCCGGCTCCAGGGCCCGGTAGACGATGTCCGGGCGTTGCCCCGGATCGAGGAACTCGACCCGGATCTGGCCGATCGAGCGTGTCATTGCATGGCCCCCTGCCGGCCGAAATCGAACAGGCGAAAGGCGAAGCCGTCGCCCTGCGATGTCATGCCAGCGATCTTGTCCGAGTAATAGCGCTCGCGAAAGTCGCCCTCGTGCGCGCCATTGAACGTGAGGAACAGATGGGCGATGACATATGGCGAAAGATTGGCGCAGGTCCGGTGCGGCGCGCGACCGTCGAACAGCAGCCCGTCGCCGGCATCGACGTGAAGCGGCCGGGGTTGCAATGACGCGAACAGCCCATCGTCGAGCTGTCCGTTCTGATTCGGGTACAGGTGGTCGGGCGATGGCCCGCCGGCCATTTCAAAGCCGCCGGTTTCGGGCCGCGACGCCTCGATCAGCGCGGCAACGGTCGCGTACTCCGAGGCATAGCGGTCCCAACCGGCGGCGGCATCCTGATGGGCCCGGAAGCCGGGCGATCCCGGATGGCGGAAATTGATCTTGTCCTTGAAAAGCTTGCACGAGCGCCCGAGTAAATCCTGAGCGGATGCCCGGCAGCGGGCCTGTAGATCGATGCCGGTGCGTTCGGAAAAATCCTCGACGAAACGTTCGACGCGTACCAGGCGTTGTCCCGTTTCGTCGCTTTCGTGATAGGCAATCAGCGCGGCGGGGCGGGCCGCCATATCGATCAACGACATGCAATAGGCGCGCGCGGCGGCGATTTCACGGTCGTCGACGAGGATGTGCTTCACCAACTGCCAAGGCCCATCAAGGGGATTCATGGCTTGTCGCTCTTGATTATTCCGTTGCGGATCGGCTGTCGGCAAACAACGCGGGCGCAATGCGGCATGCGGGCATGACAATGCCTGCCTGCGCGGCGCTACATCGAATGCTGGTTGCAGTCGGCCCTCATGAAGACTTTTGCGAGGGCGGCGGTGCGATGGCGGGGATGGCATCGATCCGCTCATGGGCTCGGCGGCAGGCGATGCCGCGTGCGTGCCGCCATGACGGCATGGGAGATGGACGCGGGGCTGCGGCCGGCGCGGTGCCCCGCGCCGTGACTCAGGGGTTCGCGGGCTGCAGCGTCTGATGCGGGTCCGGCAGCGGCGGCAGGTTCAACGAACGCTGGGCGCGGCGGTAGGCGGCGAGGAAGGCGGGCGCGTCGCCGCGCACCTCGCCCATCCAGCGCGCGAGTTCCGGTTCGCAGGCGTCGCCGTCGGCGTCGCGGAAACACGGCGAGCCGGCCGGCATCTGCCGCGCGGACCAGTAGAGCGCGAACAGCGTGGCCCGGTCGGCCGGCGCCAGATGCAGGCCGTGGTCGCCGCCGCCCGTGAACCATTCGCGGATCGCCGCCGCGAGCCGCAGCCCGGTCTCGTCGTCGGCGTACTCGAGGCCGTGCGGCTGGCCCTCGCGTGCATTGGCCAGATCGTGCGTGGCGACGGCGATCACGAAGTCCACCGGGCCGCCCGGCCTCGCGTCGGCCGGGCGCGGCGTGCTGGCCGGGACGGCGGCCGGGGCCAGCAGCGCGACGAGACAGACGGCGGGGGCGAGCAGACGGCGCAACGGGGATGGCTTCATGAGCGGGCGGGGTGACGGCGTTCGGCGTTCGGCGCTGGCGGCCGGCGTGCCGCGTGCGAAGCGCGCAAGCGTGGCGCGCCAGACTTGGCCGAAAAACAGGGTCATGGTCGATCGGGCCAACGGGCGGGGCTCCACGAGGCGGCGCGGTGTCAGCGAATCGTCATCGTTAACGTTCCGTTAAGGCCGCCCGGCGCATCCTTGCGTCCGACGCGTCGCACGCGAACCCAACCATGCGGAGTGTCGGGGAGCGGGATACCCAGACTGCCGTTCCCTGTTCACTCGGTTTCGACCCGGCCCCACCCGGCCGGGTCTTTTTTTATGCACGCGCGGCAGCGGCTCAACTGCCGCTGCTGGTCTTGTCGATCACCGCGAGCAGCTCGGCGAG